>NZ_LPNR01000091.1 GCF_019266065.1 Nocardia sp. MH4
GGCGGCGGGCGCCGCGGGCCGCGCGGGTATGCCGGGGATGGGCGGCATGGGCGCGGGCGCGGGCCGCGGTGGGCAGAACGACGACGAAACCCACACCGCCCCCGACTATCTCGTCAATCAGGAGAACGGGGAGATCCTCACCGGGCTCGGCGACATCAGGACGGTGCCGCCGGTGATCGGAGCGGACAACGACAGTGCCCAGCAGTAGGTTCACCGGGCAGGAGTTCGAGATCCTGTGGGCCGCCTACGGCCGGGACCGACTGCCGTATCCGCTGCGATTCCGTACGCGCATCAGCGATTTCGACGAGTTGAAACGCGACCAGGAGCTGGCCGTGCGCTCGCTGCTCGACAAGTACGACCCGATGGTCGAGCGCGCCATCGATACCCTGCTGCATCCCGATGCCCGGCTGGAGTCGAAAGGATATGCGGGACAGGATAGTCCGCAGATCATTCGATTCCACGGCGCGATCCGGGGTGCGTCGGGCGCCACGCTGACCCAGGAGCCGGACGGCGGCGACGACACCGGCGGCGACGTGGTCCTCACCTGGTGCGGTATCGACGAGGTCGCCGAGACCGCGGTGGCGGCGCTGCCGGAGCGCGGGCCGGGCAGGCTCGCGCCGATCGAGATCCCGCGCGCGCGGATCGCCGACGAGGACGAGCATTTCGAGTACCGCAGGGGCGCGGTCAGCGCGGCGGATCAGATCTCCCGGGTGTTCCGGCGGCCACGTTCGGGACACGGCGAGATCGCCGCCTACGCCGGGGGCGCGGTGGACGCTCGCCCGTCGACACCGGAGCGCACGTTCTGGTGGATGGACTTCCCGGACGGGCGCTACTACGCCAGGACGGGCGATCCGATCATCGCCGAGCCGTTGGACCGCACCCGGATGATCGCGGGAATTCGCCAGATGCTGCTGCGCGCGCAACGTCGTTACCGTGCCGAAGAAAATTGACCGGAAAACCGCCGTCCAGGCGGCGAATTGCCACGATTAATGCGTCGGCAAATAATGTTCGAGAATTCTCCCGAACAATCGACACGCCGGGAATTCCCCTGGTCGGACCATCATTTTGCGCACACCTCTACCGAAGTGCATTTGCGCTGGCTATCGTTGGCGCGTTAGGCGAAACACTATCCCTCGGAAAGGACCGTGTGGAGATGGCTGACAAGTCCAAGAAAACGCCTAAGAAAATGCCCAAGCAGATGCCGCGGCAGCAGCAGCAACAGCGGCAGGAGCAGATGGGCGAGAACTCGCAAGGTATGACGCGAGCAGGTCAGGACGATCGGCGTGAACCGCGCCGCCCCGACCATCGCTGATCCACGTGTGTCGACGAGCCGCCGGTTCCCCTTCCGGCGGCTCGTCCACGTCAGGCCCCGATGCGCTGGAGCGCGCTCGCCGCGGATCCGTCCCGGCCACGGCGAGCCGTCGACGGGTCGGGAGCCGGCACCGCGTCGAGCAGGCGGCGGGTGTACTCCTGGGCCGGTGCGGCGAAGACGGCACCGACCTCGCCGGTTTCGACGATCCGGCCCTGCCGCAACACCACCACCCGGTCGGCGACCTGGTGCACTACCGCCAGATCGTGGCTGATGAACAGGCTGGCGAAGCCGTATTCGGCGCTCAGGTCGGCGAAGAGGTCGAGCACCTGGGCCTGCACCGAGACATCGAGCGCGCTGGTCGGTTCGTCGGCCACCAGTAGCCGTGGCGCCAGCGCCAGCGCACGGGCCAGTGCCACCCGCTGACGCTGACCGCCCGAGAGCTCGCCCGGCCGCCGCTGCGCGTAATCCCGTGGTAGCCGCACCGATTCGAGCAGGTCCCCGATCTTGGCCCGCAGCAGCGCGCCCGAGGCGGCGCGATGCACCTGCAGCGGTTCCGCGATCGCGTCGGCGACGCTGCGCCGCGGGTCGAGCGAGGCGCTCACGTCCTGATGCACCAGCGCGACGTTCTTGCGCAGGCCCCGTAGTTCGCGTCGTGACAGCCCGGCCAGGGAGACACCCTGCAGTTCCACGGTGCCCGATGTCGCGGGCACCAGTCCGAGCGCGGTGCGGCCCAGTGTGCTCTTGCCCGAGCCGGATTCGCCGACCAAGCCCAGCACCTCGCGCGGGCCCAGCGTCAGCGCGATGTCGCGCAGCGCGGGGAAAGGTGCCGCGCCGTGGCGTCCCGGGTACGTCACCGACAGGTCGTCGATGCGCAACACGTCGCGATAGTCGGGTTCGTCGGTACCGCCGCCCTTCTCGGCGACAACAGCCGGACCGCGCACGACGACGCGCCGCAGGATCCGGCGGGCAGCCGGTTCCGGCTCCTCGGCATCACCGGCCGTCGCTCCCTCGGACGAACCATCGTCCGCGGAGTTCACGCCCTCACCCGCAGCCGATCCCACGACATCGCCACCCGCAGCACCGACGCCATCGCCCGCACTACGCTCGCCACCGTCGCCCGCAGCACGCTCGTCCCCATCACCCGCAGCACGCTCGTCGCCGTCGATCTCGGCGCGCTCGGCGTCGCCGTCACTCGCGGTACCGCTCACTCCGGCGGGATCGGGCTGCGCCGCGTCGACTTCACTCGCGGCGCCGACGATCTCACCCGGACGGGCCCCGGCCCCACGCTCGGACACCGCGGGCAGCCGCGGCACCGCCGCCAGCAAGGTCCGCGTGTACTCCGCCTCCGGTGCGCCGAACAGCCCGAACACCGTCTGTTCTTCGACGACCTGCCCGGCCCGCATCACCACGACCCGGTCAGCGATCTCGGCGACCACGCCGAGGTTGTGGGTGATGAACAGGATCGCCGTGCCCCGCTCGCGCCGCAGGGTCCGCAGCAGGTCGAGGATCTCCGCCTGGACGGTGACGTCGAGCGCGGTGGTGGGCTCGTCGGCGATGAGCAGGTCCGGGTCGCCGGACAGGGCCAGCGCGATCACCACGCGCTGCTTCTGCCCGCCGGAGAGCTGGTGGGGATACCAGTCCAGCCGCTTCGCCGGCTCCGGGATGTCCACGGCGGCAAGCAGTTCGACCGCGCGGGCCTTGGCGGCGGCCGTGTCGGTGACGCCGTGGGCTCGCAGCGCCTGCCAGATCTGGGTACCGATCTTCTGCACCGGGTTGAGCGCGGTCTGCGGCTCCTGGAACACCATGGCGGCCTTGGTGCCGCGCAGTTCTCGCAGGGCCGTCTCGGACGCGTCGATGACCTCGGTGCCCGCCAGCCGGAGGGAACCCGTGGCGTGCGCGGTGCCGGGCAGCAGGCCGAGCACCGACCGCGCGGTGATCGACTTCCCGGAGCCGGATTCGCCGACGAGGGCGACGACCTCGCCGCGGCGGACCCGCAGGCTCACCCGGTCGACCACGGTTCGATCGCCGAAACCGACAGTCAAGCCGTCGATATCGAGCACCAGCTCGTCGGTCATGCCAGCCTCCTTGCCCGGCCCAGTGCCTGGGCGATCAACAGGAAGCCGAGCGTCAGCCCGGCCACGACGGTCAGCGGGCCGATCGCCATCCACGGGTTGGCGTCGAGGTTGGCGATGGACTCGCCGATCAGCGAGCCGAGCGAGGGTTCCGGCGGACGCACCCCGATGCCGATGAAGCTCATCGCGCCCTCGATGAACACCGCCAGCGACAGCGACAGCGCCAGCTGCACGCCGAGCGGTTCGATCACGTTGGGCAGCACATGCTTACGCAGCGTCCACCAGGTGTCGGCGCCGATCACCTCGGACGCCTCGACGAACGGCTGCTCGCGCACCGCCAGGACGGCGGTGCGGATCTGGCGACCGAAGATCGGGATCTCGGTGGCGATGATGACGATGACGACCGCGTGCCAGCCGGGTCCGGTGACGGCGGCGAGCGCGATCGCGAAGATCAGCGCCGGGAACGCCAGGATCAGGTCGAACACCCGCTGCACGGTGACATCGGCCCAGGGATTCACGGTGGCGGCGAGCCCGGCCAGCGACCCGATCAGCGCGCCGATCGGCACCGCGAGCAGCACGATCAGCAGGTCGACGCGGATGCCTGCGAGCACCCGCGCCGCGACATCCCGATTCAGGTGATCGGTGCCGAGCCAGTGCTCCCCGCTCGGGCCGAGCAGATTGGCGCCGGGGATCTGGGCGAGCGGGTCGTAGGAACTGAGCACACCGGCGAACACACCCGCCAGCGCGATCACCGCGATCAGCGCGACACCGGCGAGCCCCTGCCCCGTGCCCAGCGCCGCGAGCGCACCGGCGCGACGAGGCGACTCCTCGTGGGCGGCAGCCGGTTTCTCGATGGTCGCGGTCATGACCGTCCTCCGATCCGGATGCGGGGATCCAGCCAGGCGTGCGCGATATCGGTCACCAGCTGGATCACCACGAACACCGCCACCGACAGCAGCAACAGCACCTGCACCAGCGGGTAGTCGCGACGACTGATGCCCTGTTCGATGAGCTGGCCGATGCCCGGCCAGACGAAGGCCGCCTCCACCAGCACGGCACCGCCGAGCAACTGCCCGGTCTGCAGGCCGAGCACGGTGAGCAGGGTCGGCAGCGCGTTGCGCAGCGCGCCTCGGGTGACGATCTCGCGGTGCGGGACGCCGAGTGAACGCGCGGTCAGCACATACGGTTTCGTGAGTTCGGTGCGCAGCGACTCGGTGAGGAACCGGGTCAGCGCCGCCGCCACCGGCAGCGCGAGGCAGATCGCGGGCAGCAGCAGATACTGCACGGCGATATCGGGCCGGGCGATGAAGCCGTCCGGCGGCACACCACCGGCGGGCAGCACCGGGACCGCGACCGCGAAGACCAGCACCAGCAGCGGCCCGACGACGAAGGTCGGCAGGGCCACCGCGACCGTATTGGCCGCGGCGACAACGGCGCTCAGCCACCGGCTCGGCCACAGCACCGACGCCAGCGAGACCGCCAGACTCGCCACGACGGCCAGGATCAGCGCGGTCACCGTCAGGACCAGGGTGTTGGTGAGACCGCGGCCGACCAGATCGGTGATCTGCCCGCCGATGATGTAGGAACGCCCGAGATCGAGGGTGAACAGGTCAGCGAGCCAGTTCAGGTACTGCACCGGGATGGACCGGTCCAGGCCCAGCTGATGGCGGATCGCCGCGATCGATTGCGGCGTCGCGTCGTTGCCCGCCAGGATCGTGGCCGGATCACCGGGCACCAGGCGCAGCAGCAGGAAGATCAGCACCGAGGCGCCGAACAGCACGAGCAGTGCCGACGGCAGCCGGTGCAGCAGATAGCGGGTCATGACAGGAAGGTGTCGGTGAGCACGGGCTCACGGCGCTTGGTCCAGGCGAGCTCGTGCACCTTGTTCGCCGTGGCGTACTGCTGGAAACGCACGCCGATCTCGATCAGGAACAGTCCTTCCAGCAGTTGGTCGCTGACGGTGTGGAAGGCGCGCACCGCGTCCGGGCCGGTACCCTGGGGCAGCTGCCAGGCCGCGTCGGCCGCCGCGGTGTAGGCGGGCGATTCGTAGCGGGAAGCGTTGCGGCGGGCGTTGAACGGGTAGGCGCTCACGGTCAGCGTCGACGGCACGAACTGCGCCCACGAGTGATCGGTCACCCACAGGCCACGGAACTGCTGACCGGTGAGCTGCTTGACGAAGGTGGCGGCGTCGACCGGGTCCAGGGTCACCTCGATACCGACCTCGGCGAGGTTGGCCTGCACGATCTGGGCCGTCTCCTCGTAGCCGGGCGCGAAGGTGAGCGGCAGCTTCGGCGGCTTGCCCGCCTGGGTGAGCAGATCCTTGGCCTTGGCGACATCGCGGCTGTACTTGGTGTTGCGCGACTCGTCGAAGGCGGGCGAGGTCTTGGGCCACGGCACGTTCAGCGGATAGCCCGCGCCGCGGAAGACCTCGGCGATGATCCGCTCACGGTCCAGGGCGTAGGCGATGGCTTGGCGCACCCGCACATCGGCCAGCGCCGGTTCGGTGACGTTGACGCCGACGTAGGCCTGCAGTTCCGCGCCCTCGAGGTCGAGCACCCGGTAGCCGCCCGCCTCGGCGAGGTTCTCGGCGTCGCGGTAGCCGAGTTCCCTGGCCACCGCGATCTGCCCGGACTTGAGCGCGTTCAGCAGCGCCTGCGGGTCCTGGATGATCGAGACCTCGACGCGGTCGAGGTAGGGGCGCTCGGGGACCCAGTAGTTCGGGTTCTTCTCGAAGACGATCTGCGAATTCGGTACGCGCTGGACGTATTTGAACGGCCCGGTGCCGATATAGGTGTCGCCGGTGCCCAGCTTGTCGATGGTCTCGCTGTCCAGGATGGGCACGGTGTCGAGCAGGTCGTAGATGTTGCTCAGCGGATGGGCCAGCTGCAACACGATGCGGGTGGGCGAGACGATGTCGAAGCCGGTGACCGCGCTGGCGGTGCTACGCAGCTGGGCCGACCACTTGGCGTCGGCGTAGGTGCGGATGGAGAACTCCACGTCCTCGGCGGTGAACGGCCTGCCGGAGTGGAACTTCACGTCGTCGCGCAGGTCGAGCGCGATCGAGCGGCCGTCGGCGGCGAGCTGCCACGACTTCGCCAGCAGCGGCTGCGGTTCCAGCGTGTCGTTCGGGTAGCGGATCAGCGATTCGTAGACCAGGCCGATGACGACCGGCGTCGCGGCGGTGTTGGTCAGCAGGTTGGCGGGCACCAGGTCCTCGCGGATACCCACCTTCAGGGTGCCGCCGCGCACGGGAGTCGCGTTGTCACCGCCGGCCTTCTGCTCCGAGACGGCCGAGGTGCAGGCCGCCAGCGCCGCGCCACCGAAGATGGCCGCCGCGGCGATGCCGCCTGCGCGCAGGAAGTTACGGCGATCGAGGCCGCCGGGGGTAAAGCTCATCGTGGGATTCCTCGAAGACACGTCGACCCGCGCTGCGGGCCGAACGGCGCGCAGCACAGGAGCGCACCGGGGAAAGGGGACACATCGGCTCGTTCGGCCGCGTACGTCAGCAGACGTACGTCAGCCACGCAGGACGCGACACGAACAGCAGCGAGAGGGCTGATTCGTGGGCACGGCAGTGACGCTAACAAGTTGCGCCGCAGGGGTCACCGATTCCGCGCAAGATGCATATAACCCTGGTGACCAGGGAATATGTCACCTTTACTGCCAGAATGCCTGTTCCACCCCACGCTCGCGGCTACGAATCCTTCGGTGGTTCGGCCGGTCGCACCTCGGCCGATTCGACCCCGGAATGGACCTCTCCCCCGACCGCGCCCGCCGGCGCGCCCAATATCGTCGTCGTGCTCGTCGACGATATGGGCTACAGCGATATCGGCCCGTTCGGCTCCGAGATCGAGACGCCGACGCTGGACCGGCTGGCCGCGCAGGGCGTGCGCCTGTCGAATTACCACACCACGCCGCTGTGCTCACCCTCGCGCGCGGCCTTGCTGACCGGAATCAATTCCCACCGCGCGGGTTTCGGCTTCGTCGCCAATGCCGATCCCGGCTATCCCGGACTGCGCCTGGAACTGGCCGACGACGTGCTCACGCTGCCGGAGATCCTGCGCGGTAACGGATACGCGACCTACGCCGTGGGGAAATGGCATCTCGTACGGGACGCCACGATGAATCCGTCGGCGCATCGCGATTCCTGGCCGACGCAACGGGGTTTCGACCGCTACTACGGATCGCTGGAGGGGCTGAATTCGTTCTACTACCCGAATCAGCTGGTCTCCGACAGTTCGGTGGTCGATATCGAGGAGTACCCGCAGGGCTACTACCTCACCGACGATCTCACCGACAAGGCGCTGGCCTACCTCAAGGACCTGCGCGCCCACGATGCCACCAAGCCGTTCTTCCTGTACTTCGCGCACGTGGCGATGCACGGACCACTGCAGGCCAAGGCCGAGGATCAGGCGAAGTATCGCGGCCGCTACGCCGAGGGCTGGGACGAACTGCGCCGCCAGCGTTTCGCCGAACAGCTGGCCCAGGGCCTGTTCCCGCCCGGCACGCAGCAGAAGCCGCGCAATACCGAGCCCGGTTACGAAGCCGCGGAATGGGATTCGCTCTCCGACGACGAGCGCAGGCGCTACGCCAAATACATGGAGGTGTACGCGGGCATGGTCGACAGCATCGACCAGAGCCTGGGCCGCATCGTCGATCTGCTCGAGGACCTGGGCGAACTCGACAACACCATCATCGTGTTCACCTCCGACAACGGCGGCACCGCCGAGGGCGGCCCCGAGGGCACCCGCTCGTACTTCGCCGAGTTCGCCCATATCGACGATCCGGACTGGGTCGGCGACGTCCCGCACGACGAGGACCTGATCGGCACCGCCGAGCTGGGTGTGCACTACCCGCGCGGCTGGGGTCAGGCGTCCAACACGCCGTTCCGCTTCTACAAGGGCCAGACCTTCGCCGGTGGCGTGCGGGTGCCGCTGGTGGTGTCGTGGCCGAAGGGCCTGCCGCGCACCGGCGCCGACACCGGCATCCGGCACGAGTACGCCTATGTCACCGATCTGGCCCCGACCCTGCTCGAGCTGGCCGGACTGGAGCGGCCGTCGGTGCGTAACGGGCTGCCCGCCAAAGAGTTCGACGGTGTCTCGGCAGCCGAGCTGCTGCGCGATCCGGCCGCGCCGACCCGCCACACCGAGCAGTACTCGGAGATGACCGGGCATCGCGGATTCTATCGCGATGGGTGGAAGCTGCTGTCGCTATACGAGACCGGGGCCGATCTGGACGCGCCGCACTGGCAGCTGTTCGATGTGCGCGCCGATCCGACCGAGCTGCACGATCTCTCGGCGCAATACCCGGACAAGGCCGCCGAGCTGGCCGCGGCCTGGGACGAATCGGCCTGGGCGAATACCGTATTCCCGCTGCTCACCCGCGCCGACCTGTTCCGGCGTCGTCCCGAGGAAGCCCGGTTCGCCGCACCGGTGCGGCTGCTGCCCGGCACGCCGACCCTGGAGCGCTACCGCTCACAGCGCCTGATCGCCTACCGCGATTTCACCATCACCGCCGAGCTCACCGGTCGCCGGGCGGAGTCGCCGACGCCCGCCGGGGACAGTCCCACGGTCACCGGCTTCCGGCCGGGCGACGAAGGCGTGCTCGTCGCGCACGGCGACCCGCTGGGCGGCTACCTGCTCTATGTCGAGAACGACGAGGTGGTGTTCGGCGTCAACAGCTACGGCCGCTACGCGTCGGTGGCGGCCGCGCTACCGGGCGGGGCCGGGGAGATCACCGTGCGCGCGGCGATCCGGCCGCACCTGCGCTGGGACTTCGTGGTCGAGGTCGACGGGGTGGTGGTCGCCGAGCTCACCGATCAGGTGCAGCTGGTCGGGATGGCGCCGTGGACCGGCATCTCGGTCGGCGTCGACGCGCGCGGTCCGGTCGACGGGGAGCTGCGCGAGCGCCGTGGGCCGTTCCGGTACACGGGGTCGCTGCGGGCGATCACCTACACCCCCGGTCCGATCCAGGTACCGCAGGCCACGATCGACGCCGTGGAGCGCGAGGCGGAATACGTCGCCGAGTGACCGGGGCGACCGGGCCCGGGCTTCGTGCCCGGACCAGGTCGGATACCGTTTATCAGGCACGATGACCGACCCGAAGTAAGGACACCGATGGACGACAGCTCGCTCACCTGGGACGACGGAGCGCTGCTCACCATCGACCAGCGCGGGCTGCCGCACGAGGCGCGGCAGCTGCGCCTGGGTACCGTCGACGAGATCATCGACGCGATCACCACGCTGGCCATTCGCGGCGCCCCGGCGATCGGGATCGCGGGGGCGTTCGGCGTGGTCATCGCGACCAGGGCGCACACCGCGGGCGGGGTGGTGGACGAGGCCGCCGTGCAGGCCGAGGCCGATCGGATCGCGGCGGCCAGGCCGACCGCGGTCAACCTGGCCTGGGCGGTCGAGCGGGTGCGCGGGCGGATCGCCGACGGCGCCGACGCGGTGCTGGCCGAGACCCTCGACCTGCTCGCCGAGGACGGCCGGGTGAACCTGGCCGCCGCCACCCACGCCGCCGACCTGGTGCAGCGCCTGTGTGGCGACGGGCCGCTGCGGCTGCTCACACACTGCAACACCGGCCGCCTGGCCACCAGTGCCGTCGGCACCGCGATCGGCGCGCTGCGGGTGCTGCACGAGCGCGACGCGGTCGCGGACGTGATCGTCGACGAGACCCGGCCGCTGCTGCAGGGCGCCCGGCTCACCGCGTGGGAGCTGGCCGAGGCGGGCATCCCGCACCGGCTGACCATCGATTCCGCCGCCGCCTGGGCGATGGCCACCGGGCAGGTCGACGCCGTGCTCGTCGGGGCCGACCGGATCACGGCCAACGGTGACGTCGCCAACAAGATCGGCACCTTCACCCTGGCTTTGGCCGCCCGCCACCACGGCATCCCGTTCATCGTGGTCGCCCCGGAGTCCACCCGTGACACCGCGATGGCGACCGGCGCGCAGATCGTGGTCGAGCAGCGGGCCGCCGCCGAGGTCACCGGGTTCGGCGCAGTGGCGACAGCACCCGCGGGTACCGCCGTGTTCAACCCCGCCTTCGACGTGACCCCCGCCGATCTGGTGACCGCCGTCGTCACCGAAAACGGTGTGGTCTACGGGATTTCGCAGCCGCATGCCGCCCAGGGCACGGCGATCGCGGCCACCGCGCGCCAGCTCTACGAGCGCGGCTGGATGCCGGGCACCGCGGGCAATATCTCGGTGCGGCTCGACGAGGACGCGCTGATCACCGCGAGCGGGCTGTCCAAAGGCGAACTGACCGAACGGGATATGGTCCTGGTCGCCGTGGCCGACACGACGCCGCGCCCGGGCCAGAGCCGGAAACCGTCCGCGGAGACCAGCATTCACACCGCCGTCTACCGCACCCGCGCGGCCGGGGCCGTCGTGCACGTGCACTCGCCGTTCGCGACCGCGCTGGCGACCACCGCCGCGCGGCCCGGTGACGCGGTGAGTACGCTGTCGATCACCGGATACGAGCTGCTCAAGGGCTTCGGCCTGGCCGACCCGGCCGCGGTGGCGGTCCCGGTGTTCCCGAACTGGCCCGAGGTCGCGCGCATCGGCGCCGACATCGAGACCTATCTGCGCGATAACCCCGGCGCCCCACCGATTCTTTTCATCACCGGGCACGGGATCACCACCTGGGGTGACACTCTTGCCCAGGCGCGCGATCGCGCCGAATGCCTGGAAGCCCTGTGCGAGTTGATCGCCCGCACGGGGCGCACCGACGCCACGCCGCTCGAGATCGGATAGACAATGACCCTGCTGCAAGTGATGGCCGCCGACAACGCCGCCGACGTGCGCGTACGCACCACCGATACCGCCGAGATCGCCGCCGAGCTGGACAAGCACGGCATCGCCTTCTCACGCTGGGACGTGCTGGCCGACGCCGCGAACACCGACTCCGACACCCTGCTCGCCCACTACGCTCCGCAGATCGGCGAACTCAACGCGGCGGGCCGCTACGAGCACATCGACGTCGCCCGGATCCACCCCGACGACGACAACCCGGAATGGCCCGCCACGGCGGCGGGCGCGCGCGCGAAGTTCCTCGACGAGCACCGCCACGCCGAGGACGAGGTGCGCTTCTTCGCCGCCGGTCGCGGCTGCTTCTACCTGCACCTCGGCGACGCCGTGCTGGCGACGGTCTGCGAGGCCGGCGATCTGCTCTCGGTCCCCGCGGGCACCCTGCACTGGTTCGACATGGGCACCCGGCCCGACTTCATCGCCATCCGCTTCTTCGAGGAGGCCGACGGCTGGATCGGCGACTTCACCGGCGACAAGATCAGCGCGGGCTTCCCGACGCTGGACGAACTGCTCGCCGCGTCGTGACCCGCGCCGTCGTCCTCGACATCGAGGGCACCACCAGCCCCACCGATTCGGTGCGCAACGACCTCTACGGCTACACCGAGCAGCGGCTGCCCGCCTGGCTGGCCGAGAACGCTGCCGGCGCCGCGGAATCCGTGCTCGCCCAGACCAGGGAGCTGGCCGGTGAGCCCGGCGCCGGCACCGACCGGATCGCCGAGATCCTCATCGGCTGGTTGCGTTCCGATGTCAAGGCCGAGCCGCTCAAGGCCGCGCAGGGCGCGATCTGCGCCCAGGGGTTCCGGGCGGGCGCGCTGCACGGGCGGTTCTTCGCCGATGTGGTGCCCGCGCTGTCGGCCTGGCACGCGGCCGGGCTCGACCTGTACGTGTACTCGTCGGGTTCCGAACGCAACCAACGGGATTGGTTCGCCTTCGCCGAGTCCGGCGACCTGTCCGGCTTGATCACCGATCACTTCGATCTGGTCAGCGCCGGCCCCAAGCGCGAGGCCGCGTCCTACGACGTCATCGCCGAGCGCATCGGCGTCCCGGCCGCGCAGATCCTGTTCCTGTCCGACCACCCGGACGAACTCGATGCCGCCGTGGCCGCCGGATGGCGGGCCGTCGGCGTGCACCGCGCGGGCGAACCCAACCCGCCGCGCCCGCCGCATCGCTGGGTCGGGTCGTTCGCCGAGGTCGAGGTCGGCGCGGCGGTCTGACCGATCGGCCCGGGCGCGGTCAGCTGACGTGCGCCCGGACCGCACCCAGCTTTCCGCGCTGCACCGTGGTGAATACCCGGCGGGCGTGCACGGCGACGGGGCTGGTCGACCACGGGGCCAGGGTGGTGGTGAACATCAGTTCGCACCAGGACAGGGCCGGGATCTCGCCCGCGGCGAGGGTGGCGATCAGGGAGAGCTCGGTGTCGTGGCCGAGCCAGGACGCCACCAGCCAGGAGGCGTCGAAGCGGCCGAGGAACTCCTCGGCGTCCTCGGGTGGGCCGTGCGGGGTGTCGACGGTGAGGTGGACGACGGCGGAGACGGCGTGGCGCATCTTGGCGTCCATGCCGATCGCGTCGTGCAGCAGCAGCCCCTCCAACGCCGAGCGCAGTTCCGACCAGTGATCCGTGGCGTTTTCGTGCATGACAGGCCCTTCCTGTGGTTCGGACTGCTGTTCGAGGCCGCCGGTGATCGAGCGGAGCACCGGCGCGCTCGGCGGCTCGGCGGGATCGACCAGGCTGGTCAGTGGGCCCGAGTTCCAGTCGAGCCTGCCGAAGGCATGGCACCAGTCCTGGGCTGGATTGTCCTCGGTGACAAGGAGATCGAGGGCCAGACCGGCCATCGATGCGGTGCAGGCCAGCGTGACGGCGTCGAGCTCGTCGTCGCTGACCGACAGGTGCAGGGTCGCCTTGTCGACGCCCGTATCGTCGCGGGCCCGGCCGGCCAGCCAGATCGCGCGGCCCGCGGCACCCATGGCCGCGGCGTGGCGGTCACCGCGTGGATGGTCGACATCGGCGTCGAGATAGGGGCCGTACCAGATGGCCCTGCCTTCCGCACCGCACACCGCGAAGGTGTCCGAGAGCCCGTCGCCCGCGGCGGCAAGCCATATATGTGCGTGATTTCCGTACTCCGTCACCCTCATCAGTTCACTCCCCGAAATTCTCTGATCGAGCCGTACGTCGTTGTCCTTCGATCCAATCGGCCGTGAACACATGTGTCCATAGCAGGCGGTAAATCGGCACACCCCCTCGAGGTACATACACTCGCCAGTGAATTCACAGAACCGGCGGTGACCACATTTCTGACGGCGGGGCGAAATGGTCGTCAGCACTTGTATGTTTCGAACATGCCTTATGTGCACTCCGACTCGGTGAACATCCATTTCCGTACCGGCGCGGTTCGCGGGCCCACCCTGCTGCTCGCCCACGGATTCCTGATGGACGAATCCATGTTCGATCCGATTCGAACCATATTGGCGCACAACGGCATCAACGTCATCGCCTGGGACGCCCGCGGTCACGGCCGGACCGGCTACGGCGCCGACCCGCGCTTCGACTACTGGGACCTGGCCGAGGACGGTCTGCGCGTGCTCGACGCGGTCGGCGTCGAAACCGCGGTGGTCGGCGGAATGAGCCAGGGCGGATACGCCGCCTTACGGATGGCGCTGCTCGCGCCGGGACGGGTCAGCGGACTCGCCCTGCTCGACACCGAGGCGGGCGCGTGCACCCGGGCCGACGAAACCTACTACGAAGAATTCTTCGACGAATGGTGCGGCACCGCGGAATTGGTGCCACTGGCCGAAGAATTGGCGCCCCAATTGATCGGGGGCGATCGCCCGGATATCTGGCGCTGGTGGATCACCCGCTGGCTGACCCACGATCGCACGGCCCTGCATCCGGCGGCCCGGTGCCTGATCGATCGGGATTCCGTGCTGGAGCGGCTCGGCGAGATCACCGTGCCCGCGCTCGTCCTGCGCGGCGAATACGACCACAGCAGCACCGCCGAGAAATGCGCGCGGCTGGCGGCGGGACTCCCCGGGGCACGCGGCGTGCAGACGGTGCCCGGCGCGGGTCACGGAGCCCCCGTGACCCACCCCGACGACGTCGCCGCCGCACTGATCGAGCTGGTCACCACCTGCACACCACACACCGCGGCACCGGTCGCCGTCGCCGGCATCTAGGCGCCGTCGGGTTCCCGCACTGCCAGGTAGTACTGGATGCGGCCGGGGTAGGCCACCGAGTCGAGGCGGAAGAGCTGGACGTCGACGGTGTAGTACTCGCCGGTGTTCAGATCACACAGCCGCATGGCGGTGTGCTCGCGGCCGTAGACGGTGTCGCCGTCGTCCCAGATCCGCCGGAAGTCCGGATACTGGGCGAGCTCGTCGAGCAGCTCCGCCGCCCACTCACCGCCGCCCTGCTGACCGATCAGACCGCGCAGCCAGTGCACGGTCAGGGTCGACTCCTTCTCCCATTCCACCATCACCTTGCGCGAGAGCGGGTTGCCGAAGAACCAGCGCAGGATGTTCACGTCCTCGACCAAGCCGGGGAACGCGCGATGATAGGAGTCGTTGCCCGCCAGCACATTCCAGCGCGTGTCGACATAGGCCGCCAGGTTCGGCTCCTGGAGGGCCAGCGTCCGGCGCATCTCGGCGTTGATCTCGGCGCGCAGGTCGTCGACCGACGGATTGTCCACGGGAGCGAGCCCGGCCAGATCGAACAGATGCCTGCGCTCGATGTCGGTCACCGGGGTGATCCGGTCGAGGTAGCGCACCAACGCCTCGACGACGGCCTGCGTCGGCCGGTCCCGGTCCCCGCTCTCCAGATGCGTGATGTAGCTCGAGCTGACACCGGCCGCGAAAGCCAGTTTTTCCCGGGAAATCCGCCGATCGTCGCGCAGTCGCCGCAGCAACCCGCCGAGTGTCGGCGGCTTCGGCGGACCAGCCGGCCCGTCGGACGATGACTTCGGTAGCACCCCAACCCTCCCTGTCTGCACCGCCCCATCCTGGATGACGTTTCAACCTCGAACCAATCGCCGAACGGAAAAGTTGCCGTTTCTTTATATTGACGCGTTGTCTATTGGGTAGTTACCGACCGGCAACTGTGGGCGCGATCACGAAACACCAAGGGCCGAGGCGAAATAAAAGGATTCGAATTCTTTCCGTACAGCAGTGCTATAGACTTCGCCGCCGCACGCCAGTCGACGCGCGAGCGACCTCGATCCACCCCGCCCGCACGGGCGCCGACCCTGCCGCGACACCCCCGCGCAGTGTGCGGGCCGTCACATCTTCCCTGTTCAGCGAGCCCGCCGGATGTGTAAACAAATGTAAACCGCCCGAGAACCAGCGGTTTCCGAAGCATCACCGCGGGCCCGGGAACAGGCTCCGCGCGACTCCCGTTCAGCCAGGTCGCCGCCCGTTGACCCAGGTCGGCCCCGAATCGCGCGCCGCCGCCCGAGCCGCGTCCGTGACCACGAGATTTCGCCGACCTCACAGCTCACCGAGGGGTCACCGAGGATGTGAAGAGTTCGTTTTGCCGGAGCACCCGGTCTCTTTACAGTTGCCCCTATCAGCCCGAAAGCACAGCTCGAAGGGGGCGTCGTGGTTAATTCGCGCACTCATGGTCCGTCGCCCACCGATATCGGCGACACGTTGCTGAACCTCGGTAAATACTTTCAGCGCGGTGAGGTCTCGCCGGACAACCGGTCGGTGTACAAGGTCGGCGGTCGCGACGCCGACGCGTTCTACCGCGACCGCTGGTCGCACGACAAGGTGGTGCGCTCCACCCACGGCGTGAACTGCACCGGTTCGTGCTCCTGGAAGATCTACGTCAAGGACGGCGTGATCACCTGGGAGTCGCAGCAGACCGACTACCCCTCGGTGGGCTCGGACAAGCCGGAATACGAACCGCGCGGCTGTCCGCGTGGCGCGTCGTTCTCCTGGTACACCTACTCCCCCGCCCGGGTGCGCTACCCGTATGTGCGCGGCACGCTGCTCGACCTGTACCGCAAGGCCAAGGCCGAGCTCAAGGACCCGGTGCTGGCGTGGGAGTCGATCGTCGAGGACCCGGCCAAGGCCAAGGCCTACAAGTCCGCGCGCGGTAAGGGCGGTTTCGTCCGGGCCGAGTGGTGGGAGGCCGCCGAGATCGCCGCGGCCGCGCACGTCTACACGATCAAGCAGTACGGACCCGACCGCGTGGCCGGCTTCTCGCCGATTCCCGCGATGTCGATGGTCAGCCACGCCACCGGCGCCCGGTTCGTATCGCTCATCGGCGGCTACATGCTCTCGTTCTACGACTGGTACGCCGACCTGCCGGTGGCCTCGCCGCAGGTCTTCGGCGATCAGACCGACGTGCCGGAGTCGGCCGATTGGTTCGACGCGGGCTACCTGATCATGTGGGGCTCCAACGTCCCGGTGACCCGCACGCCCGACGCGCACTACATGACCGAGGCGCGTTACCGCGGCCAGAAGGTCGTGGTGGTCTCCCCCGACTACGCCGACAACACCAAGTTCGCCGACGAGTGGGTCGCGGCGCGACCGGGCACCGACGCGGCGCTGGCGATGGCCATGGGCCACGTGGTGCTCAAGGAGTTCTTCCTCGAGAAGCAGACGCCGAGCTTTCTGAACTACATCAAGTCCTACACCGACCTGCCCTTCCTGATCTGCCTCGACGAGGCGGACGGCCAGGGCGGCGCGCTGCCCGGCAAGTTCCTCACCGCCGCCGACCTGGGCCAGACCGGCGAGGGTGTCGAGCACAAGCCGGTGCTGCTGGACCAGGCCGGGAACCCGGTCGTGCCCAACGGTTCGCTCGGCCATCGCTTCGGCGAGGGCGACGCGGGCAAGTGGAACCTCGATCTCGAGGGTGTCGACCCGCTGCTCACCCTGCTCGGCCACTCGGGCGACGCGCCCGCCGAGATCGCGCTGCCGCGCTTCGACACCGACTCCGCCGAGTCGATCATCCGCGGCGTGCCGACCAAGATCGTCGCGGGCAAGCGGGTCACGACGGTGTTCGACCTGCTGCTGGCCCAGTACGGCCTCGGCCGCGAGGGTCTGCCCGGCCAGTGGGCCAAGGGCTACGACGACGCCGAGTCGCCGTACACCCCGGCCTGGCAGGAGACCATCACCGGTGTGCCCGCCGTGCAGGCCGCGCGCATCGGTCGCGAGTTCGCCGACAACGCCGAGCGTTCCGGCGGTCGCTCGATGATCCTGATGGGCGCGGGTACCAACCACTGGTTCCACTCCGATCAGATCTACCGCGCGTTCTTCACCCTGACGCTGCTCACCGGCTGCCAGGGCAAGAACGGCGGCGGCTGGGCCCACTATGTCGGCCAGGAGAAGTGCCGTCCCGTCACCGGCTGGGCCACGCTGGCGTCGGCCTCGGACTGGCAGCGGCCGCCGCGCCAGATGCAGGGCACCGTGTTCTGGTACCTGACCAACGACCAATGGCGCTACGACCCGTTCACCTCCGACGCCTTCGCCTCGCCGCTGGGCAAGGGCAAGTTCGCGGGCCGCACCGCCGCCGACAACATCGCGCTGGCCAGCAGGCTCGGCTGGATGCCGAGCTACCCGACCTTCAACCGCAACCCGCTCGACCTCAGCGACGAGGCCGCCGCCGCGGGCACCACCGCCGCCGACCACGTCGTCTCCCAGCTCAAGTCCGGTGACCTGCGGTTCGCCTGTGAAGACCCCGACGCTCCCGAGAACTTCCCGCGCGTGCTCACCGTGTGGCGAGCCAACCTGCTCGGCTCCTCGGGCAAGGGCAACGAGTACTTCCAGAAGCACCTGCTCGGCTGCGGCTCCAACCTGCAGACCACCGACGCCACCGGCGTGCGGCCACAGGAACTGGAATGGCGGGAGGAGGGCGCGGAGGGCAAGCTGGATCTGCTGCTGGCGCTGGACTTCCGCATGACCAGCACCACGCTGTTCGCCGATATCGTGCTGCCGGCCGCCACCTGGTACGAGAAGCACGACCTGTCCTCCACCGACATGCACCCGTTCGTGCACGCGTTCTCCCCCGCCATCTCCCCGCCGTGGGAGGCCAAGACCGACTTCGAGGCGTTCCACCGGATCGCGCGCGGTTTCTCCTGGCTGGCCGAGAAGCACCTGGGCACCCGCAAGGACATCGTCGCGGTGCCGTTGCAGCACGACTCCCCCGACGCGCTCGCCCAGGCCGGCGGCAAGGTGCTGGACTGGAAAGCCGGTGAGTGCGAGCCGATTCCGGGCAAGACCATGCCCAAGATCGTCGAGATCGAACGCGACTACACCAAGATCGCGGAGAAGCTCGCGGCGCTGGGCCCGCTGGTCGACACCCTGGGTGTGACCACCAAGGGCATCACCACCTACCCGGACAAAGAGGTGGCGTACCTCGCGGGCAAGAACGGCACCGTCGTCTCCGGCATCGCGGCCGGGCGGCCGTCGCTGGCCAAGGACACCTTCGCCGCCGAGACCATCCTGGCGCTGTCGGGCACCACCAACGGCCGCCTCGCGGTCGAGGGCTTCCACCAGCTCGAGCGCCGCACCGGCACCAAGCTGGCCGACCTCGCGGCCGAGGCCGAGGGCAAGCAGATCACCTTCGCCGACACCCAGGCCAGGCCGGTCCCGGTGATCACCTCGCCGGAGTGGTCGGGCAGTGAGAGCGGTGGCCGCCGGTACTCGCCGTTCACCATCAACGTCGAGCGGCTCAAGCCGTGGCACACCCTCACCGGGCGCCAGCACTTCTACCTCGATCACGACTGGATGATCGAACTCGGCGAGCAGCTGCCGATCTTCCGGCCGCCGCTGGACATGACCGCGCTGTTCGCCGAACCGTCGATCGGCAATGTCGCCGGTGGCGGGGTGACCGTGCGGTACCTGACGCCGCACTCCAAGTGGTCCATCCACTCGGCCTACCAGGACAACCTGCACATGCTGACGCTCTCGCGCGGCGGTCAGACGATCTGGATGTCGGACCGCGACGCCGCCAAGATCGGTGTCGCCGACAACGATTGGATCGAGGCGATCAACCGCAACGGCATCGTCGTCGCCCGCGCCATCGTCTCGCACCGCATGCCCGAGGGCACGGTCTTCATGTACCACGCGCAGGACCGCGCGGTGGACGTGCCGCGCATCGAGGGCACCGAGACCACGACCAAGGAAGCCAAGGGCAAGCGCGGCGGTATCCACAACGCGCTGACCCGGGTGCTGATCAAGCCGTCGCACCTGATCGGCGGCTACGCCCAGCAGTCCTTCGCGCTGAACTACCACGGCCCCACCGGAAACCAGCGTGACGAGGTCACGACAATTCGCCGACGCAACCAGAACGTGGAGTACTAATCATGCGCGTAATGGCTCAGCTCGCCATGGTCATGAACCTGGACAAGTGCATCGGCTGCCACACCTGCAGCGTCACCTGTAAGCAGGCGTGGACCAACCGCGGCGGCACCGAGTACGTCTGGTTCAACAATGTGGAAACCCGTCCGGGACAGGGTTATCCGCGTCAGTACCAGGATCAGGAGAAGTGGAAGGGCGGCTGGACGCTGAACAAGCGTGGCAAGCTGTCGCTGAAGTCGGGCTCGCGGTTCAAGCGCCTGATGAACATCTTCGCCAACCCGGACCTGCCCACGGTCGAGGACTACTACGAGCCGTGGAGCTACGACTACGACAACCTGCTGGCCTCCCCGCCCACCGACACCACTCCGGTCGCGCGGCCGAAGTCGCTGATCACCGGCGAGGACACCAAGGTCACCTGGGGCGCCAACTGGGACGACGACCTCGGTTCCGGTCCCGAAGCGGTCGGCAAGGACCCCTTGCTCGGCAAGCTCGAGGACAAGGTGAAACTGGAGTTCGAAGAGACCTTCATGTTCTACCTGCCGCGCATCTGCGAGCACTGCCTGAACCCGTCGTGCGCCGCGTCGTGCCCGTCGGGAGCGATCTACAAGCGCGAGGAGGACGGCATCGTCCTGGTCGACCAGGACAAGTGCCGTGGCTGGCGCCAGTGCATCACCGGCTGCCCGTACAAGAAGATCTACTTCAACCACAAGACGGGCAAGGCGGAGAAGTGCACCTTCTGCTACCCGCGCGTGGAGGTCGGCATCCCGACCGTGTGCTCGGAGACCTGCGTCGGGCGGCTGCGCTACATCGGCGTGATGCTCTACGACGCCGACGCGGTGCTCGAGGCGGCGTCGGTGACCGACGACAAGGACCTCTACCCGTCCCAGCTCGGGGTGTTCCTCAACCCGCACGACCCGCGCGTGATCGCCGAGGCCGAGAAGGCCGGCATCTCGCCGGAATGGATTCAGGCGGCACAGGATTCGCCGGTCTACAAGCTGATCGTGGACTACCAGCTGGCGCTGCCACTGCATCCGGAATACCGCACCATGCCGATGGTCTGGTACGTGCCGCCGCTGTCGCCCGTGGTCGACGTGCTCAGCGAGACCGGGCACGACGGTGAGGACGCGGGCAACCTGTTCGGCGCCATCGACGCGCTGCGCATCCCGATCGAATACCTGGCCGAGCTGTTCACCGCCGGGGAGATCGGGCCGGTGCGCGCCTCGCTGCAACGGCTGGCCGGCATGCGCGCGTTCATGCGCTCGGTCAACCTCGGCGAGGAGCCCGAGCCCGGTATCGCGCCGTCGATCGGGCTCGAGCCCGAGGAGATCGAGGCCATGTACCGGCTGCTCGCGATCGCCAAGTACGAGCACCGCTACGTGATCCCCTCCGGGGCGACCTCCCGTGCGCACGAACTGGATTCGCTGGCCACCGGATGCAGCCTCGACACCGACGGCGGACCCGGCATGACCGCGTTCGACCAGGTGGTGGAGAAGTTCTCGCTGGCCGACACCAATCAGGCCGCGCCCGAGGAGAAGTCGGGCCGGATCAACCTGCTCAACTGGGACGGCCGCAGCACCAGCGGGCTCGTGCCGAGCGGCGACAAGCTTGCGCCCACCGCGAACGGCAACGGCGCCGACGCAGGGAGCAACGGCAACGGCAGCAACGGCGCTGCCGTGGCCGACTCCACGGTCAGCGGTGCGGCGCAATGAGTCTGCTCTCGATCCGCAAGCGACCCCAGCCGGTCACCGCCATGCCCGAGCACGATCGGCGGGTCGTGTGGCGGCTGGCCGCGCTGCTGCTGGACTACCCCGGTGAGTCCACGCTGGCGCTGCTGGACCAGATGTCCACGGCCGCGGCCGAATTGCCCGCCGAGGTGCGGGCGCACTTCGACGCGGTGCTGACCTACCTGCGGGAGACGCCCTCGATCGAGGTGGCGCAGAGCTATGTCGAGACCTTCGACATGCGCCGCCGGGCCAGCCTGCATCTGACCTTCTACGCCTACGGCGACACCCGCAAGCGCGGCATGGCGCTGCTGCGGTTCAAGCACGCCTACCGGCAGGCGGGGGTGGAACTCGGTGACGAGGAACTGCCCGACCACCTGCCGGTACTGCTGGAGTTCGCCGCCACCGTCGACCCGATCGGCGGTGAGCGCCTGCTCGGCGAGCACGTTCCGGTCATGGAGCTGCTGCGACTGTCCTTGGGCGACAACGACTCGCCCTACAGCGGCGTGCTCGCCGCGGTGCTGACGACGCTGCCGCCGGTGACCACCGCCGACCGGCGCCGCATCGCCGAGCTCGCCGCGCAGGGGCCGCCCGAGGAGGAAGTCGGGCTGGAACCCTTCGCCATGGACCCCTCGTTGTTCGACGCCACGGAAGGCCGCCGATGAACGCCACCATCCCGCTCCCCGAAGGCCTGTGGCTGATCCTGCCCTATATCGCCGCCACGTCCTTCGTGCTCGGCCACATCTGGCGCTACCGGTTCGACCAGTTCGGCTGGACCACCCGGTCCTCGCAGATCTACGAGTCCAAGCTGCTGCAACTGGGCAGCCCGCTGTTCCACTTCGGCATGCTCGGGGTGTTCGGCGGGCACGTGATGGGTCTGCTGATCCCCGAGTCGTGGACCAGCGCGCTCGGTATCTCCGAACACGCCTACCACCTCGTCGCGGTGGGCGCGGGTTCGGTCGCCGGGCTGATGGTGGTGGCCGGTGTCGCCATCCTCTGCTACCGCCGCATCGTCGTTCCCGCCGTGCGCAAGGCGACCAGCCGCAACGACATCATGATGTACACCCTGCTGACGCTGGCCCTGGTCACCGGTCTGCTCAACACCTGGGGTTCCAACCTGCTCTGGGGCACCTACAACTACCGCGAGACCGTCTCCCCCTGGTTCCGCAGCCTGTTCACCATCAACCCGGAACCGGGGCTGATGGTCGGTGTCCCGTGGACCTTCCAGCTGCACGGCCTGGTCGTGCTGGCCCTGGTCGCGGCCTGGCCGTACACCCGCCTGGTGCACATGTTCAGCGCCCCCATCGGCTACCTCACCCGCCCCTACATCGTCTACCGCCGCAAGGAAGTCGACACCAAGGACAAGACCCGCTTCGCCAAGGCCTGGGACGCCCCGGTCACCCCCGACCGCTGGTAGGGCCCGGATTCGCTCGCTCGTACCCCCTGACCCGGGCCAGCGCCATACTGGTCCGGTCAGCTGGAACACCAACTAGCGAGGGGACCGATCTGGATCGTCTGACCGGCCTTCCCCCGCACACCGAGCTGATCGACGGGAGCCTCGTCTTCGGGAGCCGCAGATGGCGTTTCACATGCTGGTCATCGACTACCTTCGCGACAGTCTCAAAGCGCAGGCTCCACGCCATCTCCACGTGCGTCGGGAAATGACCGTGACGCTGTCCGCACGGCAGCGACCGGAGCCCGACATCATGATCGTCGATGCGGCGGCGAGCACCGGCCTCGAACAAACGACCTACGAACCACAGGACGTGCTTCTCGCGATCGAGGTCGTCTCCCCGGACTCGATCATCCGCGACCGCAAGCGCAAGCCGGTGCTCTACGCGGACGCAGGCATCCCGCACTTCTGGCGCGTCGAGAACGTCGACGGGCGCGCTGTCGTCTACGTCTTCGAACTGGACCCGGCCACCGGTCAGTACGCACCGACCGGGATCTACCATGACTCCCTCGACCTGACCCTGCCGTTCCCCATCACCCTCCACCTGGCCGAGGCCACGGCACCGTAGGGGGCGTACAGCACGCATCCGTGTCCTCACGGCCGACGCCGGCGAACGGACCATCGGGGTTGGCGGCCGTCGCGGCGAGATGGTCGATGCCCAGCACTGCGGCACCGGTCACGGAGCGCGCGCTGTGGACGCGCGGCGTGGGCTTGTTCTCAGCTCAGGACGAAGTGGGGCCCAGAGTTGCGCGGACGGCGTCGAACCAGGCCTGGGTGTCGACGAGGCCCTTCTCGTTGTCCTTGCGGCCGCCGGTGAAGCCGAAGAGGTCGGCGGCGAAGCGGCTCAGGACGGTCTTGTCGGTCTCGTCGAGTCCGGTGAGGACCTCGGTGTCGCCGAGCAGGTAGGCGACGACGGCTACCTGGCCCGCGGGCCAGGTCTCGCGGTGGGCCGACCAGCCGTCGGAGCGTACGGCGCGGGCCTTGCTCAGCAGGTCCTCGCGCAGGGCGTCGCGATCTGCGTCGCTGGGCCGACGTGGCTTGCCCCAGGTGATCCGTTTCGCGTTCGACATGGCGATCCTCTCGCTGGAGCGTCCCGGGGTCGACAACCCCGGACTTGCCTCGACTGTCCCAGATCGAGGAACGCGGACAGCCCACCGGCCCGCCCCACGGGCGATTCGGTGGGCGGTCGCGCCGGCTACCCGGCGCGCAGGAACCGGCCGACGCGCTCGGTGCCGAGCACGGGATCCTTGCTACCCGCGCCGAACACGTACCGCCCGCCGACGAACACCGCGGTCACGGTCTCGTCGTTGCGGTTGACCATGCGCGGCAGGTTGTCGAATTCCGGGATCGGATTCTCCGCGTAGGCGTCGAGGCTGTCGTCGAGGTGGGCCGGGTCGATAACGACAGCGTCGGCGCGGTCGCCGACCCGCAGATGACCCGCGTCGAGCCCGTACCAGTCGGCCAGCTCGCCGGTGATCCGGTGCACCGCGTGCTCGATCGTCATGAACGGGGCGCCCGCGCGCTCCGCGTCGGCGACCCGCCGCAGCAGGCGCAGGCCGAAGTTGTAGAAGGCCATGTTGCGCAGGTGCGCGCCCGCGTCGGAGAAGCCGAGCTGGATTCCGGGATCGGCGGCGAGGACATCGAGCACCGCGGGCCGGTGGTTGGAGATGGTGGTGCGCCAGCGCAGCTTCGATCCGTGCTCGACGACCAGGTCGAGGAAGGCGTCGACCGGGTGCACGCCGCCGCGATCGAGGCCGACCTGGCCGAAGGTCTTGCCGACGACGGTGGGGTCGGGGCACTCGACGATGTCGGCGTCGAAGAAATCGCGGTGCCAGACCCGGGGACCGTACTTCTGGTCGTAGTCCTTGCGGAACCGGCGCCGGTACTGCTCGTCCTGCATGAGGTGGCGCTGCTCGTCGATGTGGTTCGACAGGTGTAGTGCCGCCGCGCCGGAACCGAATTCCTCGAAGATCGGCAAGTCGATGCCGTCGGAGTAGACCTCGAACGGCACCGGCAGGTGCTGCCACCGGAAGTCGCCCTTCAGCGCGTTGATCGCGCGGGCCAGCAGCGGAAACACCTTGGCCACACCGGGAATCGCCTTGATGTCGGCGGCGGAGAGCAGGCTCACCTTCAGCGGCTTGCGCCACAGGCCGATGCTGCTCGCCGCCATCGCGATCATCGTGTCGGCCCGGTTGACGTCGGGCCCGCCCTGGAGTGCGCGACCGCGAGTCCGCAGGATGGTGTTGAGTGTCTTGCGTTCGGCCCGGGTCGAATACGTGGAGGGCAGCGTGCGTGAGCGGCACATTTCGCCGTCGAGTTTGTCGAACAGCAGCCGCTGCGAGGACATCCCGACGAAGCCGGCGTCGAGCGCCTCGGTCAGCTTGGTGGCCATCGCGGCGAGTTCGATGTCACTGGGCTCGACGTCCTTGCGGGTCGCCCGGTCCAAGCCCATCACCGCGGACCTGATGTCGGAGTGCCCGATGAAGCTCGCCACGTTGGGTCCCAGTGGCAAGGTGTCGAGGGCGGCGGCGTATTCGGCCGCGCTGTGCCAGGACTTGGTCTCCTCCACCGCGCGCACCACGTGGGGGCGCGGAATCGCCTCGACCCGGCCGAACAGGTCACCGGCGATCTCGCCGTCGACGTGCACCGTCGACAGCGAGCACGAACCGAGCAGCACGGTGGTCACCCCGTGGCGCACCGATTCCGACAGCGACGGATCGAGCAGTACCTCGACGTCGTAGTGGGTGTGGATGTCGATCATGCCGGGCACGACCCACTTGCCGGTGGCGTCGACGACCCGGGCGCAGCCGGTCTCGTCGAGTGGCGTCGCCGAGATCTCGGCGACCTTGCCGTCCTTGATGCCGAGGTGACGGATGGCGGACGCGGCCCCGGTGCCGTCGAACCAGCGGCCGCCCTTGATGATGGTGTCGAACATAACCGTTCCCTCTTACAGCGCGAGATCGCGTCGGGTGACTTTGCCTGTCGCGTTGCGCGGCAGGGCTTCGGTGGTGAACCGCCATCGGGCGGGCACCTTGAAGTAGGCGAGCCGCGCGGCGACGAAGTCGCGCAGTTCGTCCGGCTCGACCGCGCCGGGCTCGGCGACCACCACGGCCGCCACCTCCTGGCCGAGATCGGGATGGGCGACGCCGAAGACCGCGCACTCGGCGACGGCGGGATGCTCGGACAGCACGTTCTCGATCTCGGTGGGGTAGACGTTCTCGCCGCCGCGCAGGATCAGGTCGGTGCGCCGGCCGGACACGGTGAGCCTGCCGTCGGTGACAGTGCCGAAATCGCCCGAGCGCAGCCAGCGTGCACTGTCGATGGCCTTGGCGGTCGCGGCCTCGTCGTTCCAGTAGCCGAGCATCACGTACGGGCTGCGGATGCAGATCTCGCCCTCCTCGCCGTCGGGCACGACCGCGCCCTCGGCGTCGCGGATCTCCACCGCCACCCCGAAGATCGGCCTGCCGACCGAGGCGTCGTCGGCGACCAGATCCAGCGGCGTGGCCACCGTCGCGGCGGTGCCGCTCTCGGTGAGCCCGTAGCTGGTGGTCAGCGCGAACTGCAGGGACGGGATCTTCTCGCGCAGGCTGGCCAGCAGCGCGGGCGAGGACGGCGCCGAATTGAGCGACAGCGCGCCCAGCGAGGACAGATCGTGCTGGGAGACATCGTGATCCAGCAGCCGCGAGGCCATGGTCGGCACGGCGGCCCAGTTGGTGACCCGCTCGCGCTCGACCAGGTTCAGCACCCGGCCGACCTCGAACGCGCCGTGCGGGAACACCGCGGCCGCGCCGGTCACCAGCCGGGGAATGACCAGGTTGTGCAGGCTGGCGATGTGGAACAGCGGCGCGGTGACCAGGTAGCGGCGATCGCTCGGCGCGTCGCTGGGCGGCTGACCGGCGAACGCGGCGAGCATCGCGTCGGTGAAGCGGTGATAGTCGCTGATGGCCACCATGTTCCGCTGCGAGTGCACCACGCCCTTGGGCCTGCCGCTGGTGCCGCTGGTGTAGAGGATCACGGCCGGATCGTCTTCGCCCACCGGCGTATTCGGGATCTCGCCGCCGCCGAACTCGGTGATCAGGGCGGGCAGGTCGTCGTCCATGGTGAGGACCGGGATGTCGGTGCCGGTCTCGGCCAGCAGCGCGGCCCGCTTCGCGTCGGCGATCACCACGGTGGGCGCGGTGTGCTCGAGCCCGTAGGCGATCTCCGGCGGCGCCCACCAGGCGTTGTAGCCGACCGGGATGGCGCCCAGGCATTGCGCGGCCCAGAAGGCGATCACCCAATCCGGGCCGTTGGCGGCCAGGATGCCGACCCGGTCGCCCTTGCCGACGCCGTAGCGGGTCGCCAGCGCGGTGGCCAGCGCGCCCGCCGCCGCGGCGTGCTCGGTGAAGGACAGCCGCCGGTCCTCGGTGATCAGGTAGTCACGCTCCCCCCAGCCCAGCGAGTGTTCGAGCAGTTCGCGCAGGCTGCGGCGGCGGTGCGCCAGCACCGGAATCGGCACGCCGAGCACCGGTTCGACGGTCAGTTCGAAGGGCGCGCCGGGCGCGGTCAGGCCCGCGGCGACCTTGGCCACGAATTCCTGTGGGTCCACTACATCGGTCATGGTCTTGTTCTCCATCAGGGAATGAGGACGGCGCGTCCGCGGATCGCACCCGCGTCGAGCCGGTCGAAGGCGGTGCGGGCATCGGCGAGGTCGAAGCGTTCGACCTCGGCGCGGACCTTGCCCGCGGCGGCCAGCGCGATGACGTCGACGAGGTCGCTTCTGGTGCCGCCGTAGGACTTACGCACCGTGGCACCCCAGGGCAGGCCGGGGCCACCGGCCGGACCGGAGTCGATGCCGGGGATGCCACCGGCCAGACCCACCATCCGGTAGGCGCCGTTGGGCGCGACGGTTCGCACGGCCAGCTCGGCCGTGGCGTCGGCGCCGACGAAGTCGAACACCGCCTCGGCGCCGCGTCCGCCGGTGAGCTCGAGAATGGTGGCCGCGGTGTCGTCTCCGGCGGTCAGCGCGATGTCGGCGCCGCAGGCGGTGGCCAGGGCCAGCTTGTCGGGATCGACGTCGACCGCGATCACCCTGGTCTCGGTGAGCGCCTTCAGCAGCTGGACGGCGACGTGGCCGAGGCCGCCGATGCCGATCGCGACCGCGGTCGCGCCCGGCCACAGCTGATCCAGCGCGCCGCGGATGGCGTGCATCGGGGTGAGCGCCGCGTCGGCCAGCGGGGCAGCCTGCGCGAAATCCATGTCGCCGATCGGGACGAACGAGCGCACCGGGATCCGCACGTACTCGGCCATGCCGCCGTCGGGGCCGAGGCCGGGGCACGGCGGCATGGCCGTACGCCCCGCCGCCAGACAGACGTTCTCGTTGCCGTGCAGGCACTCCCGGCACTCGCCACAGGACCAGCACAGGTAGACGAGCCCGCGCTCGCCGACCCGGCGGCCCGCCACCCGCGACCCGACCGCCTCGATGGTGCCCGCGATCTCGTGACCGAGGGTGAGCGGCTGCTCGCTCATCGGGAACGGCAGGCTCAGCACGAACGAATCCGAGTGGCAGATCCCGGCCGCACCGACCCGCAGGAGCAGATCGTCGGGTCCGAGATCGGGCACCGGCACCGTCCGCAGCTCCAGGGTGCCGGGCGCGGTCAGCTGCATGGCGCGCATCGTCATCGCAGCTCCCCCACCGCGTCGAAGGTGGCCTTCAGGTACCGGTCGCAGCGATCGGAGCCGATCAGGCCGGTCGCCATCCGATTCATGGTGTAGGCGAAGGTGATCCGGCGATCCAGGTCGTTGACGACCATCGAGCCGCCGTAGCCCGCCCACCAGCACACCCGGCCGTCGGGAATGTGCGGGAAGGTCTGCGGCCGGGGCAGCCCGTAGCCGATGCCGAAACGCAGCGGAGTCAGCAGCGCCAGGTCGATGCCGTCGGCCTGCTCGCGGAAGATCAGATCGATGGTGGCGGGCGAGAGGAACCGCCTGCCGCTGAGCTCACCCGCGGTGGTGAGCAGCGACTGGATCCGGGCCACCGAGCGCGCGTTGCCGTGTCCGTTGGTGCCGCCGATCTCGGCCGCCCGCCACTGCGGCGTCGCCGTCTCGCCGATCTCGAGCCAGGGACTGGTGAGCGTCTTGATCAGCACGCTGTCCTGGTCGAGGGTCGACAGGTCGAACTCGGGCAGCTCCGGCGGGATCAGGGTGGCGATCCGGTCGGCGTGCTCGGGGCCGGTGCCGATGTGGAAGTCGGCGCCCAGCGGGCCCGCCAGTTCCTCGGCGAAGAAGCGACCCAGCGAGCGACCGGTGATGCGGCGCACCAGCTCACCGATGAGATGGCCGTAGTTGATGGCGTGATAGCCCGACGCGGTGCCGGGCTCCCACCAGGGCGCCTGGGTCGCCAGCCGGGCGGCGGCGGCCTCGGTGTCGTAGATGTCGGACAGCTCGATCGGCTTCTCCCAGCCGGACACACCCGAGGTGTGCGAGAGCAGGTGCCGGACCAGGATGGCGTCCTTGCCATTGGCCGCGAACTCCGGCCAGTAGGCGGCCACCCGCGCGTCGAGGTCGAGCTCGCCGCGGTCGACCAGCAGCAGCGCGCACAGGGCGGTCATCGTCTTGGTCACCGAGAAGACGTTGACCAAGGTGTCGGCACCCCACGGCATGGTCCTGTCCGGATCGCGGTAGCCGCCCCAGAGATCCAGGACCGGATCACCGTCCACGGTGACACACAGTGCCGCGCCGACTTCGGAGCCCGCGTCGAGCTCCTCGTCGAAAGCGGCGCGCACACCGGCGAATTCGTCGCGACAGAAGCCGGCGGCGCTCATCGGAGGACCCCGGTGGTCGCGCGCGCGGGCACCGGCAGCGTATTGCCCGCCGCGGCGGCGCGTTTCGCACCGCGCGCCATCTCCTTGGTCATCGCGCGCACATACGGCTCGAATTCGATCTGGATGGTGTGCCGGGGCGAGTCGTAGTAGCGACCGGTGCGCCGGGATTCCTGCTCGCGCAACACCGTATCGATCTCCGCGCGCGGCGGCAGGTGGTAGCGGCCGGTCAGGTACGCGGCGACCAGCTTGCTCTGCTGCTCGGCGAAGTTCACCAGCGTCGGCATCGGCTGGGCCAGGCCGAGATAGAACAGATTGTCCACGCCGGGCTTGTGCATCATCTGGAACAACGGGAACCGGTTGGCGGCGTCGGGGACCAGCGCGGCGTCGGTGAGGAACGGGAAACTGATGTGATAGCCGGTGGCGCACACGATCACGTCGATCTGTTCGCTGCTGCCGTCGGCGAAATGTACGGTGTCGCCGTCCAAGCGGGTGATCGCGGGCTTGCATTCCACGTCGCCGCAGCCGGCCCGGTGCAGGAATTCCTCGCTCGCCGACGGGTGCGCCTCGAAGGGCTCGTGGTCGGGTGCCGGCAGGCCGTAGTTGCGCATGTCGCCGCGATTCTTGCGGACGAATCGCTGCTTGAGTTTCAGCGCCACCTTCGCCGGAATCCAGGACGGCATCGAACGCCGGTCGCCGACTTCGCCGTTCACGTATTTGGGCAGTACCCAGACACCGCGGCGAGCCGAGACGAACAGCTTCTCCGCGATGAATCGCTGGGACAGTTCCGAGGCGATATCGAGCCCGGAATTGCCCATCCCCACCACCACGACCCGCTTGCCGCGCATGTCGACCGGATCGAACGGGTCGTTGTAGGCGTGGCTGTGCATCAGCACGCCGTCGAATTCGCCCGGATAGTCGGGGAATCGGGGATTCCAGTGGTGGCCGTTGCACACGATCAGCGCGTCGTAGACCTCGGTGTCGCCCGCCGCGGTGGTCACCCGCCAGAGCCCGGCGTCGTCGCGCTCGGCGGCGGTGACCAGGGTGTTGAACCGGATGTGGTCGCGCAGCTCGAAATGGTCGACGTAGTCCTTGAAGTACTGCAGCAGCTGGGAATGGTGCGGGAAGTGCGGCCATTCCTCGGGCGCCGGGAAGTCCTCGAACTGCAGGCGGTACTTCGAGGTGTCGATGTGCAGACTCTGATAGCAGGCCGACATCCCGTTGGGGTTCTTGTAGTACCAGTTGCCGCCGACTTCGTCGGACGCCTCGTAGCAGTCGAACGGAATTCCGTTCTCGGCCAGCCTTTTGGCGACGGTGATCCCCGAGGGTCCGGCGCCGATGACGCAGACCCGGGGCAATTCGCGTGTATTCATGCACAACTCCTGAACAGCGCGGTCACCGATGACCGCGCCGAGTGACGTGAACCACAGCGTAGCGGCTCGCTAGACATGGTGTCTAGTGAATGGGCGGATCGTCTAAGATGAGACGCATGCCGACCGAACCCGCTGCGCGCCGCGGCTCCCTGCGCGAGGAACAGAAGCGCCTCACCAGGAACAAGATCGTGGAAACCGCGCGCTCACTGTTCGAGACCGAGGGTTACTCCGCGGTCCGGGTCGACGACATCGTCGCCGCCGTCGGCTGTAGCCGGGCCACGTTCTACCTGCACTTCACGAGCAAGAGCGAGGTGCTGCGGGCGATCGCCAACGAGGGCACGCTGACCAGCGTCCGGGAGTTCTACGCCGACCTGGACCGGGTGCTCACCACCGGCTCCAGGGCGGCGTTCGAGGAGTGGATGACCCGCGCGATCTACTGGTTCCTCACCAACAAGGACATGCTCCCGGCCTGGGACGAGGCCACCGCGCTCGAACCGGAGTTCCGCGCGGTCGCCCGCGAGGGGATCATGACGCTGGCCGACAGCATGCCCGCCTACCTCGCCCGCTGGCCCGAACAGCGCCGCGACGAGGCCAGGCTGCGGATCGAACTGCTCGTCGCCCAGCTGGAGCGGTTCTTCACCCGGTGGGCCATGCAGGGCGTCATCGACGTCACGGCCGAGAAGGCCGCCACCGTGCTCACCGACGTCTGGTTCCCCGCGCTGCAGGCGCCGGCCGAGTAGGCGCTAGCGGGTGGGCCAGCCACCGTTGCGTTTGCTCTGATCGATCTCGTCGTCGCCGCCGGCCAGGTGCTGGATCCCGAGCTTCTCGGCGAACAGGTGCCGCTGGGTGATCCAGCCGAGCAGCGCCAGCCCGATCCAGGCCAGCACGGAGGTCACCTGCTGCCAGCCGGGCTCGGGATCGCGCAGGAACGCCAGCGAATCGCTCATCCGGCCCAGGCCGCTGACCACCATGCTGGCGCCGCCGATCGAGGTCAGCCACAGCAGCGCGCGGGCGCGGAACTTCTCGGCCAGGAACGCGCCTGCCACGCACATGGCCAGCGCGACGATCATGCTCAGCGCGACGTTCTTGTCGCCCGGCTGCAGGACCGTCGCCAACTTGGTGCCGATCATCGCGCCGGTCAGGCCGCCGATGAAATACGACGCGAAGCGGAACACCAGCGAGGTCACCACCCACGACGACACCGCGCCGATCAAGCCGACCAGCACCAGCCACGCCAGCGAGGCGTTGAACAGGTCGGCGATCATCCAGCCGAGGCCGAAGCCGATCGCCAGGATGCCCAGGTGGACCGAGCGGATCCCGTAGAAGCACAGCAGCGCTCCGACGATCACGACGACGATGCCATTCATAGCGTCCACGCTAGAACTCCGGGCGCCACCCCGGTTCACCCGATTCGGGTGAGGTGGACGCCGCCGGATCGGCGCACGATCAGGCCATGGGATCAACACCTGCGCTGGGCCCGGTCGATTTCCTCGTGCTCACCTTCCCCGGCACCGCCGTCGACGCGACCGTCGCCGACGCGCTCGCCGAGGTGGTCGGAAACGGCCTGGTGACGCTGCTCGATCTGATCGTGCTGACGATGGACGAAGCGGGCACGATCACCGAATCGGAGATCGACGACGACCTGGTCGAGGTGGGTCTCACCGGGCTCACCGCCGCCGACATCGACCTGGTCAGCGCGGCCGACGTGGAAGTCGTGCGCACCTCGATGGCGCCCGGCAGCACCGCGGTGATCCTGGTCTTCGAACAGACCTGGGCCGCGCGGCTGGCGGCCGCGGTACGCGACGCCAGGGGTGAGGTGACGCTGCACGTTCAGGTGCCGCGCGATGTCGTCGAGTCCGCGGTCTCCGCGGCGACGACCGGCTGAGGAGGAACCAGCATGCCACTACGAAGGGGCCGCGCCGGACGGCCGGGACTCCTGGGCACGATCGCCCGCACCGCGGTCGTCGCAGGCACCGCGACCGCCACCTCCAACGCCGTGAACAACCGGGCGGCCAGGAAACGCTCGGCCGAGCAGCAGACCGCCGCCCCGCCACCGGCGGCCGCCGCACCGCCGCCCCCGGCGTATGCCGCGCCGCCACCACCGCCACCACCCGCCGCACCGGTCGATCTGGTCGGGAAGTTGAAGGAGCTGAGCGACCTGCATTCGGCCGGTGCGCTCTCCGATGCCGAGTTCGCCGCCGCGAAGGCACAGCTGCTCGGCTGAGACCCCGCGCGACAGCGCCCCGGCCCTGGGCGGCCGGGGGCGCTGTTCATGAACCCCGAGCTGGGTCTCAGGGTGTGACGATCGGGAACCGCGGGTCGGGGGTCTCGATCACGCCGACCAGGGCTTTCAGGACCGACTGGTCGCCGTCGACCGTGACGCCTGCGAAGCCCTGGCCACCGAGCCCGGCCAGCAGTTGCGCCTTGGTCAGCGTCAGGGTGAGGTCGGCGGGACCGCGCAAGGGCGCGTACTCGGAGGCGGTCCGGTGGGTGAGCGCGCCGTTGGACATGGTCAGCCGGGTGACCGTGCCGCTGTCGGTCAGGTTCAGGTCCAGCACGAAGTCCGATTCGGCGGCGCGCAGGCCGTCGACCCGGATCGCGATCGAGTCGATGATCATGTCGATCGTCAGCGCCGCCAGCATCTGCGGATCGGCGGTGTCGAGGGTGACCGGGGTCGGGCCGTTGCGCAGCTCGGTCGCGCCGACCAGGAAGAAGTTGCGCCAGGTCCCGTTCTCGCTGCCGTAGCCGAGGGTCTGATAGACCTCGGCCAGCGCTTCCTTGGCCGCCGTGTTGCCCGGGTCGGCGAAGACGGCGTGATTGAGCAGCGTCGCCGCGAACCGGTGGTCGCCCTCGGCCGCGTACGCCCGCCCCTTGGCCACGACCGCCTCGACACCGCCGTAGTCGGCAACGTAGCGCTTGGCCTGCTCCACCTCGGTGTGCTCCCACAGATGCGCCGGATTGCCGTCGAACCAGCCGAGATAGCGCTGGTAGATCGCTTTCACGTTGTGGCTGAGCGAGCCGTAGTAGCCGCGGTTGGCCCAGATGCCGTCCAAGCCGGGCGGGAAGGTGAGGACCTCCGCGATCTCCGGGCCGTTGAGACCCTGGTTGAGCAGGCGCAGGGTCTGATCGTGCAGGTAGGCGTACATGTCGCGCTGACCGGCCAGCCATGCGGTCCAATTGTCGGCGCCCCAGGTCGGCCAGTGGTGGGAGGCGAAGGCGACATCGGCCCGGTCGGCGAAAAGGGCGATGGCCTCGTCCAGATAGCTCGACCAGATCCGCGAGTCGCGGACGAGTGCGCCGCGCAGGGTGAGCACGTTGTGCATGTTGTGGGTGGCGTTCTCGGCCATGCACAGGGCGCGGCGGTCCGGGAACAGGAAGTTCATCTCGGCGGGCGCCTCGGTACCGGGAGTGAGCTGGAAGAGGATGCGGACGCCGTCGACCACTTCCTCCTGGCCGGTGCGGGTGATGTCCACGGTCGGCGGGATCAGGGTGACCGTGCCGGTGGAGGTAGTCATCCCCAGGCCGCAGCCGAGCTGGCCGTCGGGAGCCTTGGCCAGGCCGGTGCCGTACATGAAGATCGCGCGCCGGGTCATCGCGTTGCCCGCGTAGACGTTCTCGCTGACGGCGTGCTCGAGGAAGCCCTCCGGGGCGATGATCGGCACCTTCGGATGCCCGTCGGGCACGACGCCGCGCGCGCCGCCGAAGTGGTCGGCGTGCGAATGCGTGTAGATCAGGCCGGTGACCGGGCGGTCACCGCGATGCTTGCGATAGATCGCGAGTGCGGCGGCCGCGGTCTCGGCGGAGATGAGCGGGTCGATGACGATCACGCCCCGGTCGCCCTCGACGATCGTCATGTTCGACAGGTCGAAGTTGCGCACCTGGTAGATGCCCTCGGTGACCTCGAAAAGGCCCTGGATGTTGCACAACTGGCTCTGGCGCCACAGGCTCGGGTCGGCCGTCGGCGGGCACCGGTCGTCGAGGAAATCGTAGGCGCCGATATCCCACACCACCCGGCCGTCCGCCGCGGTGATGACCGGCGGGTCGAGCTTGTCGATCAAGCCCCGATTGGCGTTGTCGAAGTCGGTCGTGTTCCCGAAGTCCGGATACGTGCCCATGGTCCACCCTTGCCTCGTCGGAATCCTGGCGGTCCCGCGACCGTATCCGCGCGGGACGGGCGGGAAATCACCCGTTGTGGGTGAGTTCGGGCGGTATCAGATCAGGCCGACGCGGCGGGCGCTGCCGATCGCGTCGGCGCGGGCGTTGACGCCGAGCTTCTGGTAGATGCCGCGCAGGTGGGTCTTCACGGTGTTCACCGAGACGCCCATGTTCGCGGCGATATTGATCGCGGTCATGCCGGACGGGAGCTGGCGCAGCACCGCCAGCTCGGTCTCGGTGAGCTGCGGCGCGTCGGTGGCGGGCGCGCGATGCGAACGGACCAGGTCGACGAAGGCGTCGAAGCGTCCGAACCGCCCGCCCAGGCGGTCGAGGGTCTCGGCCGCGCCGGGCACGTCGAGGAACGGGCGGATCAGCCGTTCGCCGCACGCGAGGGCGAGTGCCTGCTCGAACGCGTCCTCGGCCTTGCGCGGCCGGTCCAGCCGGTCGGCGGCGACGCCCTCCAGCAGCCTGGCGGTGACCAGGGCGCCCGCCGTCAGCCGCGGGGCTCCGCCGAGCAGCGGCTCGAGGATGGTCAGCGCCGCGCTGGGCCGATGGGTGTAGACGGCCAGGGCCGCCTCGGCGACGGCCAGCTGCGGGGTCGACCCGAACACCCGGGTCGCGTGATCGACCAGGTGCTGGGCGTCGGTCTTGGCCTGTAGACGCAGCAGCACCCACAGCACATCGGTGACCAGCGTGCCGATGCCGAAGGCCGCCGGGGAGTCGTCGAGCAGGCGGTGGGTCTGGGTACAGAGCAGGGTCGCGGCGGCCGCGCGATCGGGGGCCGCGTCGAACATCAGCACGCCGGTGATCACGGCGGCCTGCCGGGCGGGCGCCGGGGCGCTCGCCTCCGCCGCCGGCCCACCGGGCTGACCGGGCAGTGGCAGTTGCACGGCCTCGCCTTGCTGGTACGCACCGTAGGCCTCGATCAGCCGGGCGAACACGCCTTCGGGGGCCTGCGCCAGGTCGTAGCGATCGGCGCAGTCGCGCGCGGCGGCGGCCAGGGCTCGCAGGTCTCCGACCCGGCCCGCGTACCCGGCGGCGACCGCGACCGCGGTCCGGGCCCGCACCGCGACGCTGCCGAGCCCCACTTCCTCCGCGTGCACGATGGCGTGCCGCAACGCGGCGATGCCGCTGTCGATCGCGCCGCCGGTGACCTCGGCGGTACCGCAGTGCAGCGCGGCGTAGCAATCCAGGTCGGGTTGGCCGGTCACCGCGGGCAGCGGCCAGCTCATCGAGGCCGAATCCCCCACCAGCACAGCCAGCCCCGCGCTGACCGCCCGGTCCAGTGAGACCGTCCAGGCATCGGGAACCAGCCGCGAGACCTGCTCGGACCCGAGATGCGCGGCCTCGAGATAGACCTCGGCGGCGGCGATCTCGCCCGCCTCCACCGCGACCGCCGCGCGTAGCAGCCGCACGAAGGTGTCCTCGGTCGCATCCGGCAGATACTCCATGGCGGCGAGCACCTGCTGGCCCGCGCCGTCGAGGACCATGCGCGGGCCCCAGTCCCGCAGGAACGACACCAGGCCGGGCGCGCCCGGTTCGGCCAGGACGTGCTCGAGCGCGGGGCCCGGCAGCGCGGCCGCCCCGAACCACTCGGCGACGCGACGGTGCACGGTGGGCAGGCGGTCGGCCCGCGAGTGCGCGGCCTCGGCCAGCAGATACGCCCGCAGCAGCGGGTGGTAGCTGTGCCAGAGCTGACCCGCGTCGGCCACGGTCTGCATGGGGAAGTTGGCCCGCAGCAGTTCGTCGACGATCCGGGCCGCGTTCTCACCGGCCAGCTCCTCCGCCAGCGGCAGGCAGAACCGGGTGGGAATCGCGGTGACCAGCAGGAAATCCAGGGTCGACGTGGGCAGCGACTGCATCAGCTCCGCGACCAGGAAATCCGCGACCGCGTGTGACGGCCGGGCCAGCGTGGTGAGCGCGGTATCGCGATCCTCGCCGTTGGCGGCCACGTAGATCGCGGCGATCCGGACCAGCGCGGCCCAGCCGCGGGTCAGCGAGTGCACCGTGGCGAGCTCGTCGTCGTCGAGCCGGCAGCCGTGCTGGGCGAACAGCTGGACGATCCGCTCGGGCGAGAGCGCCAGTTCGCCCACACCGATCCGGGTCAGCCTGCCCCCCAGCTCCAGCGCGTGCCAGCGCAATGGCGGATCGAACCGGCCCGCCAGCAGCACGGTGACCGTGCCGGGCAGGTGCGCGAGCAGGTACTCCAGGCCCGCCAGCTGCAGCGGGTCGGTGATCAGGTGGGCGTCGTCGAGCACCAGGACGGCGTGCTCGGCCCGCGCGGCCAGCGCGTCGACCAGGTCGGCGGCCTGGTCGGCCGGGGTGCGCAGGGTCGTGTCGACGGCGTCGGCGGGGCGGTGCAGGAGCCGCGCGATCGTGGGGAGCAGCTCGCCGCTGTCCGCCAGGCGCGCGGTGACGGTGAGCCAGCCGACGGTGGCCGCGCGAGCCTTGCGTGACCGGGTCACCCAGTCGACCAGGGCGACGGTCTTGCCGCTGCCCGCCGGGCCGGACACCAGCACCGTGTGCCCGCCCGCGGCGTGCGCGCGGTCGAGCCGGGCGGCGAGGTCGCCGGAGCGCACGGAGGCGAAGGACAGCTCGGGAATCTGGACACCGACCGCCGAGACGTCGTCAGCTAACGCGCGGTACGAGGTTGCCACCACCACACTCCTCAGCTCGTCATCTCCCCGCGGGGTCGATCCACCAGCAGGTTCGACGGTAGGCCAAACGCGACCAGCGCGTTCGCCGGTGGTGCGGCGTCGACGCGCTCGTTATGAGATCGACGTCATCGTGAGGGTTTGCCGCAACCGGCTATCGTTCGGCAACCTCACGATCAATCGGGCAGGCGAGACATTCCGAGCAGGGTGAGCCCGAGGACATCGATGCGGGCGAGCACGCCGCGCATGGCGGTGTTGTCGGCCAGCTCGCCGTAGAGGGTGGTGGTTCCGGTCGGCGAATGGGCGCTACGCCGAAGCTCCGGGAACGCGGCGACAGCACGTTCCGTGAGTTCGCCCTCGATGACGAACTGGTAGCGAACCGCATCCGACGTCGGCATGTGTCCAGTCTCGACGACAGCCGCCGCGATCGCCTCATCCGCACGGGATGATTCCGGCGTCACCTGTGACGAAGCGGTCGCGACAATTTTAAACAGTCGTTTTTCTGTTTCCCGGACAGCGCGGCGACCGGGTCGATAGTGTCGCCACACCCACAGCGGTGGGACAGCGCGATACAGGAGAACAACCATGCAGACCAACCAGGCTCGGCGGGCCGGCTTCGGACTCACAGCTTTCACCGCGGTCGCCGCGGCAGGCGTCCTGGTGGCGCCGCAGGCCTCGGCACTCGTCCAGGGTGTCACCGTCAGCGGCAGCACCCACTACGTCGGCACGGCCTACACCGTCACCGCCGATGTCACCGCGACGTCGTTCCCGTTCAAGGTGACCTTCACCGACAACGGCACCCAGATCGGCGAGCCGGTCTCGGTCTCCGACGGCAAGGCCACCATCACCTGGACCCCGACGACCCCCGGTTCGCACGAGATCAAGGCCGTGCAGGAACTGATCAGCTCCAAGACCGTCACCGTCGAGGTCACCACGAAGCCGACGACGCCCGGCGGCGGCACCGGCACCGGCTCGGCCGACCTGGGCGGTCTGCTGACCGGCTCGGCGGGCTGACCCGACCCGACACGCCTCGACGGCCGCCGCGGACTACCGATCCGCGGCGGCCGTCGACGTATCGGGCCTCAGGCCTGGTCGTAGGCCTGTTGCAGAGCGGCGATGTCGAGCTTGGACATCGACCGCAGCGCGGTGCCGACCGCGATGACCCGGTCGGTGTCGCCGCTCATCAGCTTCGGCAGCACCGAAGGCACGACCTGCCAGGACAGCCCGAAACGGTCTTTCAGCCAGCCACACGGGCCGGGCTCGCCGCCCTCGGACAGGGTGTCCCACAGCCGGTCGACCTCGTCCTGGGTGTCCACGACGACCTGCAGCGAGGCGGCGTCGGTGTGCGGATGCGCCGGTCCGCCGTTCATCAGCGTGACGGCCTGACCGTCGAGATCGAGGGTGACGATGAAGGCCGAGCTGTCGGCCTGCCGGGTGACCTCGACGACGCGCGAATTCGGCACCGTCGCGGCGTAGAGCTCACCGGCCGCTTCGGCGTCGGTATCGAACCAGAGGAAGGTGTTGACGGACATGATGTGCTCCTTCGGGAGGGTGATGCGCGGGCTTGCTGTCACCCACTGGTCGGAGCCGAGCACGCGGTCTCGACACATCCATCGAAGTTCTCTCTACTTTTTTCGCGGCAGGGTTCTGGCGTAGTTCACGCCGCGCTCGACCCACTCGCGCAACACCGCGTCGTCGGCGACGGCGGCGGTGTCGACCCGCAGCCAGCCCACCATCTCCCGCCCGCCCATCACCATCGGCGACACCGACAGCCCGTCGACGAGCGACTCCCCCTCGGCCCGGTCGACCCGCACCAGCAGCCCGCCCTTGCCGCTGGCGGCGACGGCCATATTGCCGCCGACCAGGAACGCGAGTCCACCGAACATCGGTTGCTCGACCAGATCCGGTCCGGGGTAGACGATCTCCCGGATGCGCTCGGCGAGTTCCTCGTCATAGGCCATGGACCCAGTGTGCGCCGGGGCACCGACAGTTTTCAGAGGCCGAGGGCGGCGGCGAACATCGGCCACGAATCGTGCACGTCGTCCTGCCAATACGGCCAGGCGTGGGTGCCCGCGGTCCGGAAACGCACGTCGGCGGGGATGCCGAGCTGGGCCAGCCGGGCCGCCATCGGGCCGGTGCAGCTGCCCGCGACGGCCTCCATCGTGCCGCCGACCAGCAGCCGGTCGACCAGCACGCCGAGATTGCCCGCGATGCTCGGATCGTTGATCGCCTCGTGCTGACCCGGGATGCCGTTGCCGGCGGACAGGTAGATCGCGGTGCCGCGCAGGCGTTCGGCCTGCACGACCGGGTCGTTGCCGATCCAGGCCGGGTCGATCGGGCCGCCCCACATGTTGGTGGCGTCCGCGGCGAAGGTCGCCAGCTGGGCGCGAACCAGCGCCTGCGCCAAGGGGTTCGCGGTCTGAGTGCACCCGCTGAACGCGCCGACCGCGCGGTAGAGGCCGGGCGCGGCGATGGCCAGGTTCAGCGCCGAGGTGGCCGACATCGACAGCCCGGCGACCGCGTTGGCGCCGGTCATGCCGAAGCGCTGATCGAGCAGCGGTGGGAGTTCGCCGGTGAGGAAGGTCGTCCACTTGTTGCGGCCCAGGATCGCGTCGTCGCGCTGCCAGTCGGTGTACATGCTGGCCCGGCCGCCGATCGGGACCACCACATTGACCGGCTTGTCGGCGAAGAAGTCCACCACGTCGGTGCGGCGCATCCAGGGCCCGCCGCTCTCCCCGCCGTCGACCGCGTTCAACAGATACAGGGCGGGCGCTCCCGCGCCGGGATGCGACAGCCACAGCGTGATCGGGCGGTTCATCGCCGCCGAATACACGACCACTTCGTATTGCCTGCCACCGAGCGGCCGGACGTCGATGATCCCAGCCTCCGCCACCGCGCGCGGCGCGATCACGAACCCACAGCCGAGCAGCACGAGCACACCGCACAGGAGCCGACGCATACCCCGAGCATGCCCTACCGAACGGCCGATATCCGGCATTGACGGGCTCGTGTCCGCCGTCGCGCACGGCGTCGGCAAACCTAGAGCATCCCCGCTGTCGCACCCTCGGGCAGGACCGCGCGCAGCACCTCGTCGAGCGCGGAGGCGGTGACGCCGAAGGTGGTGCGCAGTGCGGAATCGTCGGCAACGAACTCCCGGTGCGACATGTGCGCGGTCTCGAAGAGTTCGCCCCAGAACGGATCACCCTGCGCCAGTTCGGCCATCTCGGCGTCCGCCAGCACGGCGAGGTCGGGCTCGGGCGCACCGGCCAATGCCGCCAGCCGGCCCGCGACCGTGCGCACGGTGGTGGTGATCATCGGCGCGTGCCAGGCACGACCCCACGCGCGGTCGTCGCGGGCGACGGCGACCAGCGCCGTGGCGGCGTCGTCGATCGCGGTGAACGAATGCGCCAGGTCCAGCGCCTGCGGCACCTTCGCCGGTGCGCCCGCGAGCACCGCGGGCTGCACCAGCAGGGAGAAGACCGAGACCGCGCCCGCGCCGAGGAACTGGCCCGCCCGCACCTCGGTGACCCGCAGCCTGCCCGCCTCGTGCGCGGCCAGCGCCTCGATCCACATCCTGGCCCTGACCTCGCCCTTGCTGCCGGCGGCGGCCAGCGGTGTCGCCTCGTCGACGATGCCGTCGACGGGTCCGTAGCCGTAGAGATTGCCCATCATCACCAGGTTCGCGCCGGTGGCCTCGGCGGCGGACCTGATCGAACCGAACAGGGGCGGAACGGTTTCCGGCCACGTGTGATAACCGGGCATGGCGAGGTTGAACACGGTCACGGCACCGGTGGCGTGCGCGATCAGCGCGGTGGTGTCAGTGGCGTCGAGGGCGACGCGGTCGATGCCGGGGTGGTCGGGACCGAGGCCGCCGCGGCTGATCATCGTCACGCGGTCGCCGGACTCGGCGAGGCGCAGCGCAGTGGCGGACGCGGTCGCCCCGCGACCGATCACGACATGCTTGGTCATGTGAATTCTCTTTTCCAGCAATGTATTTCAGGCGATTCGGCGCTGTTCGCCGGGTGCACTGTCAACGCTGCCGGGCGGGAGCGGGCTAGACTAGTGGCCGGAATGCCAGCTATCCCAAGGATCAGGCCATGAAGACTGTCGCCGTCGTCGCGGTTCCCCCGGTGAAGTCGTTCGATCTGGCCATGCCGGGATCGCTGATGGAATCGGTGACGATCGACGGCGCGCCCGGCTATCGCGTGCTGGTGTGCACCGCCGAACCCGGTGTGGTGCTCGCGAACTCGGGCGGGTTCGACGTGGTGATCCCGCACGGGCTAGACGTCCTCGAGTCGGCCGACACCGTGATCGTGCCCAGCACCGGCGCCCGGACCGACGCCGAACCGGCCATCCTGGCCGCGCTGCGCGCCGCCGTCGACCGGGGCACCCTGGTCACCTCGATCTGTAGCGGCGCTTTCGTCCTGGCCCAGGCCGGACTGCTCGACGGGCGGGCCGCCACCACGCACTGGGCGCTGGCCGACGAACTGGCAGACGCGCATCCGGGCGTCCGGGTGCGCACCGACGCGCTGTTCGTCGCGGACGGCCCGGTCACCACCTCGGCAGGCGCCGCCGCGGGAATCGACCTGTGCCTGCACCTGATTCGCCAGGACTACGGCGCCACCGTCGCCAACGAGGCGGCTCGGGCCGCCGTGGTGACGCCGGTGCGTCCCGGCGGGCAGGCCCAGTTCGTCGACACCGCGCTGCCGCCCGACGACGACCTCTCGCTCTCGGCCACCCGTGCCTGGGCACTGACCCGGCTCGACACTCCCCTGTCGCTGCGCGAACTCGCCGAGCACGCCACCACGAGTGTGCGCACGCTGACCCGGCGCTTCCACGAGGAGACCGGGCTCAGCCCGCAGAAATGGCTGGTGCACCAGCGCCTGCACCGGGCCAGGGAGCTGCTGGAATCGACGTCGCTGCCGATCGAGCAGGTGGCCAGGCACAGCGGGATCGGGTCGGCGGAATCGTTGCGGCAGCACATGATCCGCCAGCTCGGCGTCCCCCCGAGCACCTACCGGGCGAACTTCACCAGGGCCCGGTAGGCGGGTAGGGCTGGTATCCCGGCGGTGGGGCCGGGGCGAAGAAGGCGGCGGAGCGGGGGTTCCAGAGCAGGATCACCGCGGCGAGGCCGATGATCACGGTCACCACGGTGAAGGCCATCGATTGCAGGTCGGTCCGGGATCCGGTGGCGAACACGCTGATCACGCTGACAGCCGAGGACAACACATTGAGGCCGAAGAACACCGTGCCGGTGATACGGGCCCAGTTCTTGCCCGCGCGGCAGGCGAAGGCCATCCACACCCACAGCCCCGCCGTCACCAGCGAGACCAGGATCCCGCCCGCGAGCCCCGCGTACACGACGACGTCGAGGTCGTCGCCGCGGAAGACCCCGCCCGAGGCGTCGAGCGCGTCCGAGCGGATCCGGTCGATCGTGGTCAGCAGGTAGGCGGCACTGAGGAGGGTGACCACCGCGCCGGCCAGCATCACGTAGAACGCGATCTGCACATTCTGCGGAACCACTTTCGGGCCCGCGCCGACCGGCGCTGCCGTTGGAAAGGGGGTCGCCGGCGGATAGGGCGACTGCCCGCCCGGCACCGCCGACGGATAGATCGCGGGGCCGGCGCCGGGCCCGGCCTGCGGGTAGGGCCCGCCCGGGTGACCCGTGGCGTGTGGATATGGCTGGTGCGCAGCCGGATTCGGGGAGGGAGCGCTCGCCGCATTCGGCGGGGGCGGGTACGGTGCCCCGGAACTCGGGGGTACCACCGGGGGCGGATACGGCGTGGGCCCCCCGACGCCACTCGGGGACGGTGGCACCGCCGCGCTCTGGTTGGCCGGTGCCTGCGGAATCGCGTCGGGATACGACGTCAGCTCGTCCTGGTGCGGTCGCGGATCCTCGTGGTCCGCCGACGAATCCTGCACGGTGCCCCCTCGCTGTGAAGTCGGGCCCAACTCTAGCCGCCGGAGCCCGTACTCACCGGGCAGCGGCGACGCGCGTCCGACGAGGTCCGCGCACCCGCGCGAGGCCGTCGCGCACAGCGGCGGCGGACCTCGGCGCGGACGCGGACAACTCGGTCAGCGCACCCGGGCGCGGACGAGTTCCCGTGCGGCCGTGCGGTATCGGTCCGCGATCAGGCGGACCACCGCGGGATGGACACCGATCGGCTCGGCCACCCCGTCGGCGCCCGCGTCGTGCAGGCGCTGGTGGAACAGGCCGTGGGCCAGCAGATAGGAGGCGACGAAGACCCGCCCCGCACCCGCTTCCCGCAGTTCGGCGACGACCTCGGGCACCCGCGGCGCCCCGGTCGCGACGTAGGCGATCCGCACCGGCACGCCGAGTTGTTCGGCCAGCATGCCCGCCGCCCGGCGGACGTCCTGGCGGGCTCGCGCGTCCGAAGATCCCGCGGCGGCGAAGACCACCGCGTCACCGGGACGCCAGCCGGCGGCCCGCAGCCGCACCGCCATGATCCTGGTGAGCGCCGGATCGGGGCCCATGGCCGCGGTGACCGCGACCTCGGCGTGTCCGCTCTCGGCGACTTCGCGCGGCACGTCCTGGTAGACGTGGTAGCCCGAGGCGAGGAAGGCGGGCACGACGACGGCCGGACCGTCGAGGTCGCGCAGGACCTCCGACGGTGACGGGCCGAGCACGTCGACGAAGGCGGTCCGCAGCGCCGCGTTGGGCGCCGCGCCGTCGGAGTCCGCACCCTCGGCGCCGCGCCCCGAAACCGCGGCGCCGAGTTCGGCGGCCACCGCGTCGGCGAGCGCGGCGATCATCTCCACACCGCGCGCGCTGCGGGTGCCGTGCGCGACCAGCACCAGGGCCGGCTCATCCGGCCGCGCGGTGCTCACCAGACTCCGATCGGTTGCGCCGGGCGCGGCGACCGGGCGGGCGTGCCGATTCCGGCCTGGTGCGGCGGCTGCACCGGCGGGCGGGCCGCCGGGGTGTCCGAGCAGTCCGCGGCATCGAGCGCCAGCCGGTAGCCACGCTTGACCACGGTCTGGATCGCCTTGGGCGTGCCCAGACCGGCGCGCAGCCGGGCGATCGCGGTCTCCACGGCGTGGGTGTCGTCGCCGCCGCCGGGCAGGGCCGAGAGCAGGTCCTCGCGGGAGACGACCCGGCCGGGCTGACGGGCCAGCGACCGCATCAACGCCATCGGCGCGGGCGCCAGCTGACGCACCTCACCGTCGACGACGACGCAGCCACCACGCACGCTGATCAGGTGACCGGCCGCGTAGATCCGGCTCGCCCGGCGCGGCAGCTCCTCGGCGACGTGGCGGGCCAGCGCGCCGAGCCGCGCACGGCCCGGCATGGTGGTCGGCACGCCGAGCTCCTCCAGCGGAGCGGCGGTGATCGGGCCGACGCAGGCCGCGAGCACGCGCCCGCGCAGCGCGTGCAGCACGGACTCGAGCAGGCCGGTCTCCTTGGCCCGCATCAGCAGCGAGGCCACGGCCGGGGCGCTGGTGAAGGTGACACAGTCCAGGCTGCCGGAGATGATCGACTCGATCATGGCGTCCATCGGGCCGCGATCGGCGGGCGGCTCCCAGCGGTACACCGGGACCGGGACCACGTCGGCGCCCGCGCAGCGCAGCACCTCGCAGAAGTCGGGAACCGGCTCCCACTCGGTGGTCGCGCCGTGCAGCTGCACCGCGATGCGGACGCCTTCGACGCCCTCGGCGAGCAGGTGATCGAGCACCTCGGCCGAGGACTCCGAGGCGGGCGACCATTCCTCGCGCAGTTCGGCGGCGCGGATCGCGCCCTTGGCCTTGGGGCCGCGGGCCAGCATCCGGGTCGAGGCGAGCGTGTCACGCAGCGTCTCGGCCAGACCCCAGCCCTCGGCCGCTTCCATCCAGCCGCGGAAACCGATGCCGGTGGTGGCGACGGTGATCTGCGGCGGATCGGCGATCAGCAGCTCGGTGACGCGCTCGAGCTCGGTGTCGTCGGCCAGCGGGATGATGCGGATGGCGGGGGCGGAGACCACGGTCGCGCCCTTGCGGGTGAGCAAGGTGCCGAATTCCTCGGCGCGGCGCGCGGCGGTCACGCCGATGGTGAAGCCGGCCAGGCCGGGGCCACTGTCGGTGGGAGCAGTCATGAAATCAGCCGTCCGAGGATTCGAGGGCCGCGACCTGCACCGGCTCGTTGGATACCGCGACGACGCCACCGTCGAGTTGCACGGCGTAGACCGGGAGGGACTTGGTCGGGTCGTCCAGACAACGACCGTCGATCAGCGAGAAAGCCTGCTTGAGCAGGGGCGAGGCGACGACCGGAATGCCACCGCGATCACCGACGATGCCGCGCGACATCACCGCGGCCCGGCCGAACGGATCGATGTTGCCGACGGCGGCGAGGGTGCCGTCCGTGAGTAGGAACAGGGCGGCCTGCTTGCCACCCTTGAGCAGGACAGCAACGCCGCGGCCCGGGATCAGGAAGTCGAGTCGGCACGCCTGTGTCCAGGTCGCCGTCTCCGTGGTGATGGTGGGTGTGTCGATAACGGTCATCGGTTCCTCCTCCGAACGCCTTACCTATTGGTACAGGCGCCCTGTTTCCGCAGGGTTAAGCGCTTATTTCCCGGCCGCTGCTGTGTCGGAGCCAACACCGGCGGGCATGCCGGGCAGGCCGAGAAGCACAGGCACCTTGCGCTCGCCGCTGTCGTCGAACGAGATGGTCGGGTCGGCTTCGCCAGGGGCGTTGACGAACGAGACGAAGCGCGAGAGCTTGTTCTCGTCCTCGAGCACGGCCGCCCACTCGTCCTTGTAGCCTTCGACGTGCTTGGCCATCGCGGCCTCCAGGTCGTCGGCGATGCCCAGGCTGTCCTCGCACACGACGGCCTTGAGGTAGTCGATGCCGCCCTCGAGCGCCTCCTGCCAGGGCGCGGTGCGCTGCAAGCGGTCGGCGGTGCGGATGTAGAACATCAGGTAGCGGTCGATGTAGCGGATCAGCGTCTCGTCGTCGAGGTCGCCGGCCAGCAGCACCGCGTGCTTGGGAGTCAGGCCGCCGTTGCCGCCGACGTAGAGGTTCCAGCCGTGCTCGGTGGCGATCACGCCGACGTCCTTGCCGCGGGCCTCGGCGCACTCCCGGGCGCAGCCCGAGACGGCCAGCTTCAGCTTGTGCGGCGAGCGCAGGCCGCGGTAGCGCTTCTCCAGCAGCACGGCCATGCCGACCGAGTCCTGCTGGCCGTAGCGGCACCAGGTGGAACCGACGCAGCTCTTGACGGTGCGCAGCGACTTGCCGTACGCGTGGCCCGACTCCATGCCCGCGTCGACCAGGCGCTTCCAGATCAGCGGCAGCTGCTCCACGGTCGCGCCGAACAGGTCGATGCGCTGACCACCGGTGACCTTGACGTAGAGGTCGAACTCCTTGGCGACCTCACCGATGACGATCAGCTGCTCGGCGGTGACCTCACCACCGGGCATCCGCGGCACCACCGAGTAGGTGCCGTTCTTCTGCATGTTGGCCAGGAAGTGGTCGTTGGTGTCCTGCAGCGCGGCCTGCTCGCCGTCGAGGATGTGATCGCTCGAGGTCGAGGCCAGGATCGAGGCGACGGTCGGCTTGCAGATATCGCAGCCGGTGCCCTTGCCGTGCTTGGCGATCAGCTCGGAGAAGGTGCGGATGCCGGTGACCTGCACGACCTGGAACAGCTCGGCGCGCGACTGGGTGAAGTGTTCGCACAGCGCCTTGGACATCTCCACGCCGGACTGCTCGAGCAGCTTCTTGATCATCGGCACGCAGCCACCGCAGGAGGTGCCGGCGTTGGTGCAGCTCTTGATGCCGGGGATGTCGCAGGCGCCCTCGGCGATGGCGCCGCAGATCGCGCCCTTGCTGACGTTGTTGCAGGAGCAGATCTGGGCGTCGTCGGGCAGCGCGTCGGCGCCCAGTTCGGCGCCGGCCGGCGAGATCAGCGCGGCGGCGTCGGCGGGCAGCGGACGGCCGACCAGCGGACGCAGGGCCGCGTACTGGCTGGCGTCGCCGACGAGGATGCCGCCGAGCAGGGTCTGCGCGTCGTCGGAGACGACCAGCTTGGCGTAGGTGCCCTTGGCCGCGTCGTGCAGCACGACCTCGAGCGCGCCCTCGGTGGTGCCGTGCGCGTCACCGAAGGAGGCGACGTCGACGCCCATGAGCTTGAGCTTGGTCGACATGTCGGCGCCGGGGAACTCGCCGGCGCCGCCGAGCAGCCGGTCGGCGACGATCTCGGCGGTGGTGTAGCCGGGGGCGACCAGGCCGTAGCAGATGCCCTCGATCGCGGCGCACTCACCGATGGCGTAGACGCTCGGGTCCGAGGTCTGCAGGGCGAGGTCGGTCAGGATGCCGCCGCGGGCGCCGATCTCGAGGCCCGCGGCCTTGGCCAGGGCGTCGTGCGGTCGGATACCGGCCGAGAACACCACCAGCGAGGCGTGGATCTCGGACTCGTCCGACAGGTGCAGGGTGACGTTGTTCGCCCCCTCCTCCTCGATCGAGACGATCTTGGCGGTGCCGACGCCGGTGTGCACGTTGAGGCCGATGTCGCTGACCAGCTTCTCCAGGATCGCGCCACCACCGGCGTCGACCTGGGCGGGCATCAGGCGGTCGTTGTACTCGATCACGTGCGGGGTCATGCCCATCAGCCGCAGCGCGTTGGCGGCTTCCAGGCCGAGCAGACCGCCACCGACGACGACGCCGTGCGCGCCGGGACCGGCGGCTTCGGCGGCGGCGCGGATGCCGTCGAGGTCGTCGATGGTGCGGTAGACGAAGCACTCGGGCAGATCGTGGCCGGGCACCGGCGGGACGAACGGGTAGGAACCGGTCGCCATGACCAGCGCGTCGTAGGCGATGACGTCGCCGTTGGAGCTGGTGACGGTCTTGGCCGCGGTGTCGATGGCTTCGCCGCGCTGGCCCAGCCGCAGCTCGACCAGGGCGTCGCCGTCGTAGGTGTTACCCGGCAGCGCCAGCTCCTCGGCCTTCCAGCTGCCGACGTAGTAGGACAGGCCGACGCGGTCGTAGGCGGGCAGCTTCTCCTCGGAGAGGATGACGATCTGCCATTCGCCTGCCTCGTCGCGCGAGCGCAGGGCCTCGACGAAGCGGTGACCGACCATGCCGTGGCCGACCACGACCACTGTCTTGCGAGTGCTGTTCATGAGAGTGACCTCCTTGGTAGTGGTCGGTAGTCAGCGAGCCGACGTCTTGGCCGACGAAGCGTTGGTTTCGGCCTCGAGGACCAGGGACTCGGCCTCGACCACGACATCGGAGTCGGTAGGCACGGACAGGCGGGGACGGCGCAGGAACACCGTCCAGGTGACGGCCGCGCAGACCACGTAGAAGGCGAGGAACACCCAGAACGCGGTGGTGGCCGAGGCGGTGGCGGAGTAGGACGAGCGCAGCACCATGTTGATGCCGACGCCGCCCAGGGAGCCGATCGCGCCGACGAAGCCGATCAGGGCGCCGCCGGCGTTCTGCGACCACGCGGCCTGCTCGGCACGCGGGAGCGGCAGGCTCTTGGACTTGGCCTCGAACACCGACGGGATGATCTTGGTGACGGCGCCGTTGCCGAAACCGGAGAGCACGAACAGGGCGATGAAGCCGACGACCAGGAAGGCCATGGTGGCGCCGGAGGCGACGCCGTTGTTGCGGTCGGCCATGGTCGAAGCGGAGATCACGATCAGCGCGGCGGCCATCATGGCGCCGAAGGTGCCGAGCGCGACCTTGCTGCCGCCGATCCGGTCGGCCATCTTGCCGCCGTAGGGGCGAGCCAGCGAACCCAGCAGCGGGCCGATGAAGGCGATCGAGGCGGCGTGCACGGCGGCCTGGGCGGCGGTGTCGCCACCGGCTTTGAAGCTGATCTGCAGGACCTGGCCGAAGGCGAAGCTGTAGCCGATGAACGAACCGAAGGTGCCGATGTACAGGAAGGCGATCGCCCAGGACTGCGGCACCCGCAGGGCCGTGCCCATGGAGGACAGGTCGGCCTTCTGGTTGGTCAGGTTGTCCATGTACAACGCCGCGCCGACCGCGGTGAGAGCGACGAGGACCAGGTAGATCGCGCAGATGAGGTAGGCGTAGTCGCCGCCGAGGGTGACCAGCACCAACAGACCGAGCAGCTGGATCACCGGGACACCGACGTTGCCGCCGCCCGCGTTCATGCCCAGCGCCCAGCCCTTGAGCCGCTGCGGATAGAAGGCGTTGATGTTGGTCATCGACGAGGCGAAGTTGCCGCCGCCGACACCGGCGAACGCGGCGACGACCAGGAAGGTCGTGTACGAGGTGCCCGGCTGGGTGACGAAGTACAGCGTCAGCAGCAGCGGGACCACCAGCAGCAGCGCGCTGAAGATCGTCCAGTTGCGACCGCCGAAGCGAGCGGTGGCCACGGTGTAGGGGATCCGCAGGAACCCACCGACCAGGGTCGGCATGGCGACCAGGAAGAACTTGCCCGCCGGGTCGATGCCGAACTTGTCGGCGGGCATGAACAGCACCATCACCGACCAGATCGACCACACCGAGAACCCGATGTGCTCGGCGAAGACCGACCAGATCAGGTTGCGCTTGGCAATGTCCTTGCCGCCGGCCTCCCAGGCCGCGACATCTTCGGCATCCCAGTGCTCGATGTCGTGGTTACGCTTCAGCGTGCTCAAGTTGGGCCTCCCAAAAGTGCGATGGCCCAACGGTAGGAAATGGGTATTGCCGGAATGCTGCGGGAAATGTCGCGCGAATCAACGGTTTCTCACCTACCGCGCTTCGGGTAGGTGAGATCAGCCCGTTTGTTTCCGGCGTGTGACACAACGATTTCCGCAGGTAAGGAAGCGGCCAGAAATCGTCGGAATCACCCGTGAGGGTGTGACCTACACAGCATTACTCTCGACGCACACGCGTGCAACTCGAGCGGTGAGATTTTCTCGGCTCAATTCCAGGTGTCTTCGAGCATCCGCGGTTTGCAGGCCTGCCAGGCACCAGCCAGCAGCACGCCGAGGGCGACCAGGAGCAGGGCGAACGGGGCCGGCCAGCCGCCGGTCCAGGTGTGCAGCATGCCGAACAGCAACGGACCGACACAGGCGACGGCGTACCCGACGCCCTGAGTGAACCCGGACAGCGCCGCCGAGCCCCGCGGGGTGCGGGTGCGCAGGTTGATCAGGGTCAGCGCCATCGGGAAGGTGCTCGGGCCGAGGCCCAGCAGCACCACCCACAGCACCGGCGCGCCCATGGGCGCGATCAGCAGACCGGCGAAGGCGACGACGAACAGCACCATGCAGGCCACCACGACGGGGAACGGATTGCGCATCCGCGAGACCACGGTCGGCGCACCGAGCGCGGGGATCAGGCCCATCAGCGCGAACAGGCCGACCATGCTGCCGCCGAAACCGGCGCTCGCCCCCGCGTCGGACAGGATCTTGGGCAGCCAGGCGAACATGGCGTAAGTGGTCAGCGAGGTCATGCCGAACATCGCGGCCATCCCCCAGGCCACCGGCGAACGCCAGATCCTGCCGATGTCCGTCGCCGAATCGACGGGCAGGGCGGTGACGTCGTGCCGGTCGCGGCCCTTGCGGTCGCGCAGGACGAACACCCACGGCACCGCGGCGGCGAAGCCGACCAGCGCCCACACACCCATCGAGATCCGCCACCCGTGGTCTTCCGCCAGCGGCACCGCGACGAACGCGGGGACGACGGTGCTCAACTGCACCATCACGATGTACAAGGAGCTGATCGCGGCCAGCTGATCGGCGAAATACCGCTTCACCAGCGGCGGGATCACCACATTGCCGATACCCATCCCGAGCAGCACCACACCGGAGAAGGCCAGCAGCTCGCCCGTGCCCGCGGAGAACACGCGGGTGAGCGACCCCGTCCCGGCCAGCAGCATCGCGATGAGCACCGTGCGCTCCAGCCCGAACCGTCGCACCAGCAGCGGCGTCACCAGCCCGGCGATGGCGAACATCGCGGTCGGCAGCATGCCGAACACGCCGACGATCGCGGTCCCATACCCGATATCGGCGCCGATCTCCTCCGCCAGCGGGCTGAACGCGGTGACCGCGGCCCGCAACGTCAGCGCGGACATGACAATGGCCGCCAGCACGAGCAGGCGGCCTTCGATCAGCGCGCGGGTACGACTGCGCGTACCGGAATCGGGCAGAGTTCGGGCATCGGGGAGGGTCGCGGTCACCGACAAATCATAGGATGACCCGATGACTAACGCCAAGGGACTGTGAGCGATCTCCAACGCGAGAACATGGATAACTCAACGGGGACGGGCTCACCCGACCCCGCACCCAAGGCTTGCCGCGGCCCCAGATCTGCACGCACCTGAGTCTGGCCGATATTCGCGGGGCGGCGGGTGAGTACCCTGGCTGACGTGCAACCCGTCCGGCGAACCAGCCTCATCGCTCAGGTCACCGAGCAGCTTCGGGCCGAGATCCGTTCCGGCCGTTGGCCCGTGGGCCAGCGAATTCCCACGGAACCGGAACTCACCGAGCTCACCGGGACCGGGCGAAACACCGTCCGCGAAGGCGTCCAGGCCCTCGTGCACGCGGGCATGCTCGAACGCAGGCAGGGCTCGGGCACCTATGTGATCGCCACCTCCGAGGTCGGCGGCACCCTGGGCAAGTTCTTCGCCGACGCCGAGGAGCGCGACATCCTCGAACTCCGCCAGGCGCTCGACACCACCGCCGCCGGCCTGGCCGCACGCCGCCGCGACGACGCCGACATCGCCACCCTGCGCCGACTGCTCGCCGAGCGCAGCAACCGCAACTGGACCGAACCCGACCCGGTCGCCATCGCCGCCGACGTGGAACTGCACCGCGCGATCGTCGTCGCGAGCCACAACGCGGTATACCTGGAGTTCTACGATTCGCTGCTGCCGATCATCGAGCAGGTGATCCACGCGCGCACCGCCCGCTCCGACGACGCCTACGACACCGAGCACGCCGAACTCGTGCAGGCCGTGATCGACGGTGACGCCGACAAGGCGATGCAGGCGACCCGTTGTTTCCTCGGCTCGCTGATCGCCGAGTACCCCGATCGCTGAGTACAGCGAACGGCGGCTGTCCTACATCCAGGTTTCCGGCCGGTCACCGGTCCGCGTTTTCCACGGTGAGCGTGAGTTGGCTGGAACGTCACCTGAGGCCATTGTCACGCAACAACCGGCTTCTACCTTTATCTCGACCCCGCAAGAAGCGCATCGAACGCCACGAAATCCGATGCGCCTCTATCGAGCCCGATCGAGAGGAAGCCGATGACCGCAATCGCCGCCACCGGCCAGGAGACGGAATCCCCGTCCTTCGAATATCAGAAGAAGGGTCGCTGGCTGACCCAGTGGAATCCTGACAATCCGGCGTTCTGGGAAGCCGGCGGCAAGCAGACCGCCCGCAAGAACCTCTGGTTCTCGGTCTTCGCCGAGAACCTGGGCTTCAGCATCTGGGTGATCTGGGGCTCCATCGTCACCGCCATGGGCGCGGCCGGCTTCGACTTCCTGGCCGGACTGGGCAAGGGCAACCCGACCGCGGTCAGCAACGCCCTGCTGCTGACCTCCATCCCGACCCTGGTCGGCGCCGCCCTGCGCATCCCCTACACCTTCGCCGTCCCGAAGTTCGGTGGTCGCGCCTTCACCGCCTTCAGCGCGGCGATGCTGTTCATCCCGACCCTGGGCATCCTCTACTTCGTCAACCAGCCCGGAACGCCGATGTGGGTCTTCCTCGTGCTGGCCTCGCTGGCCGGTGTCGGTGGCGGTAACTTCTCGTCCTCGATGGCCAACATCTCGTTCTTCTTCCCCGAGGGCAAGAAGGGCGCCGCGCTGGGCCTCAACGCCGCCGGTGGCAACCTCGGCGTCGCGCAGACCCAGCTGATCGTGCCGCTGCTGATCACCTTCGGCACCCACGTGATGGCCAAGGACGCGGGCGGCTACCGCTTCGGCATCACCCTGGCGGTGCTGTTCTGGCTGCCGTTCATCGCCGTCGCCACCGTGGGCGCGCTGTACTTCATGGACTCCATCGCCGAGGCGAAGTCCGACGGCAAGTCCTACAAGCTGGCCCTGACCAACCGCCACACCTGGATCATGGCCTTCCTCTACATCGGCACCTTCGGTTCGTTCATCGGCTTCTCCTTCGCCTTCCCGACCCTGATCAAGGCCACCTTCCCGGACCTGGCCAAGATCAGCTGGATCACCACCCTCGGTAACCTCGCCTTCCTCGGCGCGCTGGTCGGTTCGTTCAGCCGTCCGTTCGGTGGCTGGGTCGCCGACAAGGTCGGCGGTGGCGCCAAGATCACCGTCTACGTCTTCGGCGGCATGTCGATCTCGGTCGCGTTCATCGTCCTCGCGGTGGACCTGAAGAGCTTCCCGCTCTACCTGGTCGCCTTCCTGGCGCTGTTCGTCCTGGCCGGCATCGGCAACGGTTCCACCTACCGGATGATCCCGTCGATCTTCAACGCCACCTCCAAGAAGTACGCCGCCGAGCACGGCATCGACATCGCCGAAGCCGCCATCTCGGCCAAGCGTCAGGCCGGCGCCGCCATCGGTGTCATCGGCGCGGTCGGCGCCGCGGGTGGCTTCGTCGTCCAGCAGGCGCTGCGCCTGTCCAACGTCCACCTCAAGACCATGGCCCCCGCCTTCTGGGCCTACGCCGTGGTGTTCCTGGTGATGGCGGCGGTCACCTGGTGGTGCTACCTGCGCACCAGCTTCGCCACCGACCGGGCGCCCTCGCTGGCCTACGCCAGCGTCTGATCCACCCAGCGCGACCCCGAAAGCCACGTTCGGCTCCCCTCACCGAACGTGGCTTTCGGCTGTGTGACAACACTTTTCGTCCGTGGTTGTGGCCGCGATCACCGATCTGCGCTTACCCTGGAGTCCAGACTTGCACCGGGGCGGCAGAGGTGAGCGGTATTGAACATCTCGAACGAGCAGGCAGAGTTACGATTCCGATCCGCAACGGTCGATGATCTGGCCGCCATCGCCGAGCTCGAATCGAGCGAGTTCAGGCCACTGGCCTACCCCTATTTCGCCATTCGGCAATTGTTCGATATCCACGGATCACATTGGCTGGTGGCCGATGTGGATGGTTCGCTCTGCGGGTACGCGATGGTGGCCGTCGGACCGGATTCCGCCTGGCTGATCGGCCTGGCCGTCTCGGCGAATTATCAGGGCCGGGGACTGGGCCGGTCGCTGCTCGATCTCGCTGTCGCGCAATGTCGTTCGTCGCAGGTCGATGCCGTCTTCATCACGGTTCGCCCGTCGAACGTGCCCGCGGCGACGCTGTACAAGAATTCCGGCTTCGTCTGGGCGGGCTACGAGGACCAGTATTTCGGGGTGGGGGAACCGCGAGATCTTTTGGTGCACCGCATCGTTCCCGATTGGCCGAACGCCGATCCCACCGATCGCCGGTGGTACAAGGACCGTGGGCCGGTCGACGAGGGATGACCGACTACGCCGAACACGATCGGCTCGGCGACTTCGTCGCCTCCAAGACCACCCTGATCCGCAGGCACGCGGGCGCTTTCGCCGAGGTCGTCGCCGATTTCCTGCGCGCGCCCGGACCCGCGGGCGAATACACCCTGCTCGACGAGCTCAACCATCGCGTCGAGCAGTTCCTGGCCGACTACGTGCCGCCCTCGACCCGGCGGGTCGGCGACAGCCTGGTCTTCGCCCATCTCTACCGCGACGCCGATCCGGACATGCTCGACAACGCCGGGCGCGAGCTGTCCTGCGAGACCGTGCTCACCGCGCTGTTCGCCGCCGAGGTCGAATTCCGCGGTCCGCTGCGCCTGAGCCGCACCCAGTCCATCCTGCTGGCCGAGGTGTACGAGGAACTCGGCGCACAACTCTCGGCGCACAAGCTGCCCGCGCACGCCGCGCTCGCCTACCGGCAGGCCTACCGCCTGCACACCACCACCGAGAACCCGCGTGGCCAGGACCGCTGCGGCCTGAACATGGCCCGCGCCAAGACCAGGGCGCGCAGTCCGCGCTGGCGGCGGCTGCCCGGGATGACCTCGGATCTGCTGTGCGGCTACGGCTATCGGCCGTTCCTGCTGCTGGCCTGGATCGCGGTGGAGATCGCGCTGTTCGTCGGGGTCTTCTATCTGTCGAGCACCGGGATCGGCGTCAACACCGCCGTGCGGGTGGGACTGCTGAACTTCCTGAATCCGGTAGGCACCGACGATCTGCCGAAGCTGGGATCGTTCGCGCAGGCCACCCTGATCGTGGAGTCCTACGCCGGCATCGTGTCGACCTCGGTGTTCTTCGCGCTGCTGGTGCGCCAGTTGTTCCGGCTGTGATCACCACCGCGACTGGCTGCGGGTCAGCGCCCCGAGGGTCGCCACCGCGACCCGGTCGCGCAGCTGCCCGATCCGGGAATTCCACTGCACGGTGAAGCCGGGATCGGCTTCCAACCCCGTCCACAGGCCACGCAGCGGGGCGGGGGTGAACGCACCGGGCAGCCACAGGTGCACGAGGTGTTCCAGCAGTGGGGTGAGCACCTGGGCGGGCGAGCTACGCGACAGCTCGGCCATCTCGGCCTCGTCGATCACCTCGGTGAGCACCGTCAACAGCCAGTCGTGCATGGCCAGGTCCTCACAGAAGCCCTGCACCGCCGCCAGTTCCGCCTCGTCGCCGACCACGACCGAGGCCAGCCGCGTCTCCTCGTCGAGCAGCACGAACGACATGCTCGGCGCCTGCTCGCGGTCCACCCGCGCGGCCCAGCGCAGCCGCGACGCGCTGGTCTGGATCGGCGGCTTCTGATTCAGCATCGGATCGGTGCGGACCCGCATGTGCAGCCGGGCCGCGATCGCGCCCGGGTCCAGGGTGGCCGTCGCCGCGTCGCCGGGACCGAGGAAGCCGTCGGCCAGCTGCGCGCCGATGTCCGGCGGTATCCGGGTGAGGATCTCGACGATGCCGATCCGGCTCAGGTAGTGCCCCCAGCCGCGCCGGTGCGTGCCCTGCCCGGCGGTGACGGTGGCCGTGGCCGAGCTCTGCAAGATCCGCCCGCCCAGGACCACGGCGTGGGCAGCGACGGTCCCGACCGCGCGCACCCGGGTGCGCGTCGGGGTGGCGAGCCGGCAGTCGACGCCTTCGGAGATCACCGGTGACCGCGCCCAGCTGACCGGCCGTTCCCGTGATTGCACGCGCCTGCCCCGTACGAGGGTCAGCAATTCCGCGGCCGACCCGCGGCTCAGTGCCGCCGACTCCGGGAGCAGGCCGGTGCGCACTTCACCCAGAAGCGCCAGCGGTCCACCGCTGAGTTGCATTGCTGCAGCGTAGCCCGTCTGCGCTGGGGACGGCATCGGATCAGAGGCTGCTGAGGAAGAAATGCGAGAGCCGGTCGGTGACGTCGTCGGTCATCGCGATCCCCTGCTCGCTGGCACGCCGGGTGATCAGCCCGACGACGGCGGGGTCGGGCTGCACATGGTCGAGGATCATCCGCACCGCGTGCTCGATGCCCACGTACCGCTGCGGCAGCAGGGACAGGGAGCGGAACGCGGCGAACGGCGCCGCCCGCTCCTGCAGCCGGATCACGCTCGGGAAGTCCGCCCAGCGCGCCGGCCATTCGTGGCCCGGCTGCCAGTACTCGGCGTCCACGATGGCTCTGCCCTCGTAGCGCAGCATCCCCAGGCGCAGCAGTTGCCAGACCGAGGCCAGGAACGGACACGACCACAGCACGTCCTGGCCGGCGCCCCGGTCCCGCCACATCTCGACGTCGAGGAAGATGTTGTGATTACGCGCCGCGAACTCCACCGGCGGCCGATAGCTGACCTCCATGGCGTGGCCCGGCTCGTGGTCGCTGGACCGCTCGCCGTTGCACAGCCAGCCGGATTCCGCGGTCGGTGGCCTGCGCCCGGTACTGCCCGGCGCCGGTTCGGCCACGATCGAGTCGGCGACCATCTGGGCCAGCGGGATCCGCGGTTCGTCGTGCTGACGGCGCAGATACCGGCTGCACCCGGCCTCACTGGCCAGGTAGTCGATCCGGACGCCGCACTCCTGCGCGATACGCAGCAGTTTCGGCACGATCCGGCGCGGATCGGCGTCGGTCTGGAAGTAGTCGTCGAGCAGGAAGCAGGTGCTCACCCGCACCCGCGAGGCACCGCCTGCGGCCTCGGCGAAGTCCTGCCTGGCGATCTCGGTGAACGCCTCGAGCAGTGGTGCCACGCGCCGGAATTGGGCGGCGATCGTCGCTTCACCGTTGAGCAGATCCGACATGTAGAAGTGCCCGACCTCGATGGACACATGCGACAGCGGTACATCCTCGACACGCACTGACGCCGTCGACTCGGCGTAGACGGCGCCACCCACAACCACAGCCCCTGTCAACCCGTCCGGATAGAATCGTCGCGATTCTAGCCATCACGTCGGCGCGCCCATCGATCGGACACGCCCGATCGAATTTTCTCCTCCCCCAGTCCCTTTCGCAAGTTTTGTCGCGATTGCGCGCATCGTCCCCACCCGGCGTCTTCCTGCGGTTACACCCGCACCCACGTCGCGCGATCCCACAGCCGCCGCGCCAGTTCCTCGAACGCGTCGACGGTGGCGCGATTGGCGATACCCGCGTTCACATCCGCGTCGAGCACGATCTGCTCCCGCCACTGCAGCACGGGCTCGACCGGCGTCTCCCCCAGCAGCGCGCCTGCCCCGAGCCGGTACTCGGCCGCCAGCGAGCGCAGCGCGTCGTTCTGCTTGAGCAGCCACGCCGCCTGGGGTCCGCCGTTGGCCGCGTGCTCGTCGGTGACACGCGGAACGGCGGTGCGGACGAAGCGGATCCGGGCCAGCAGGTCGTCGGGGGCGTAGCCGAGTTCGACGCCGGTCTTCAGCAGGCCCTTGGGCCCGTGCACCAGGCCCTGGGCGGCCATCAGGTGCTGCCGAGTCCAGCGGTGGTAGACCAGCCAGCACACCTCCTTGTCCGGCATGTCCTGGGGACGCGTCGCTTCCAGCGCGATCTGCATGGCCACCGACCGGCCGGCGCTCAGGTCGACGATGACCACCTTGTAGGTGCTGTCCAGGTCGAGCAGCAGCTCGCGGCAGCGGCGCACCACGTGCGCGTCGTTGGCCGACATGGCCTCGCCGCCGCCCTCGTCGCCGGGCAGCAGGACCAGCTTGCCGCCGCGAGATCGCTGGCTGCGCAACGCGTCCCGGTTGGTGTTGGCCCGCACGTCGATGCGCTGCGGCAGGCTGTTGTGGCCGCGCAGGTACGAGTGCAGGCCGCTGCCGGAGGCGGTGCCCCGCTCCACCGCGCTGATCTCGAACAGCGCGCCCGCGGTCGGCGAGCCGAAGTCGAAGTCGAGGTAGGCCGTGCTGATCCCGCGCAATCCCAGCCGGTAGGCCAGATTGCAACTGGTCACCGACCGTCCGGTGCCGCCCTTGTCCGAGGTGGCGAAAACGATCATGGGATCACGTGCTCCTCATCGCGTCGAGACGAGCGTAGGCGAGCCGGTCGAGTTCGATCAGGGCCGCCGAGGCGAGCGTGAACGCCGTTCCCGGTTGCAGATTCACCACGTCTCTGGCCCGGGCCAGCTGCTGCTCGACACCGTCGAGCGCGATGCGGTTGGCCGAGGTGTCCTCGACGCTGACATTGAGCATCTCCTGGTTGAGCAGGTGCTCGGCCTCGTTGAGCAGTTCGACCGCGCGCACCACCATGGCCGGTGAGCGCAACGGCGCCTCCCGGTAGGTGCGGTCGGCGGTGACCAGGCATTCGATCACGCGCTCGGTCATGTACCAGGACGGCAGGGTCTGGCCCGGCTGGGCCGCGGCGCCGAAGGCCGCGCCGGGATCGTCCCACAGGCCCGCGGCGTCACCCTCGGTGATCATCCGCAGGTCCAGGTGGTCCATCACCTTCTTGGCGAGTTCCATCAGGCGATCGCGCGCGGTGATGTTGCCCGACAGCCGGGCCGCCTGCAGGCTGCGCTTGAGCAGAACCGGCGCGAAGTCCGAGGCGATCCACTCCAGCCGGGAACCGCCGCCGTCGACGAGTTCGCTGCCGCGCAGTGTCATCCGGACGCCGGGATGGTGCAGGGCCAGCGACGGGTCGTCCTGGGTGGGCCTGCGGATGATGCGGCCGCGGCGGGCCAGCTCGTCGAAGATGCCGATCGCGCGGGTCAGGTCGTCGTCGGAGGCGGTGCGGGCCACCAGTTCCTGGATCAGCACCGCGGACACGAGCAGGGAGAAGTAGTCCGATTCCTCGCCGTCGGAGGTGCGCCACGGGATGTCTTCCAGCGGCCAGGTGCCGCTACCGAATCGCGCGACGGTCGCCCAGTAGCGCTGGGTGATGTCCCAGCGGATGCGCAGCGCCTCGGCCAGGCGGTACTGGGTGTCGTCGAGCAGGTCGAGTTCCCGGGTGCGCTGGGAGAGCACGTCGTTGATGCCGTCGAGGGCGGTGATGGTGAAGTAGAGGTAGGGCCTGGGGTCGGCGTAGCCGACGCTGGAACCGATCGCGTCCGGGACGAAGTCGACCGGGTCGGCGCCCTGCACCACACCCCAGCTCCAGCCGCACTCGAACAGCAGATCCTCGTCGTCGAGTTCGGATTCCGGTGCCCGGCCCAGCGTGACGTCGTTGCGCAGCCGGGCGCGCACACGATCGAGGCTGCGGGCGACGGCGTCGACGACGACCTTCTCCGGCTGCCCCGACTGGTTGAGCATGCCCAGCATCACCTTGCCGGCCGGCGAGCGCGGCGAGGCCGTGTTGACCACGAAACTGCGCACCAGGCCGGTCATGGCGGCGGTCAGCCGGGTACTCAAACCGGTACTGAGCTCGGCGATCCTGGCGCTGATGTCCTTGCGCCGCTCGGTGCGCGCCCAGCGGTCGAACACGCGCGCGAAGCCCAGCGCCGCGATGCACAGCGTCACCGACATGGAGTAGCCGTCGACCACCTCGAGCGCGTGCTGGGCGGGCGACGGCTCGGTGTCACCGGTGGTGCGCAGGTAGCTGCCCGCGTCGAACCGGGGCAGGCCGTCGGGCGCGGTGTTGCGCGCCAGGTACTCCTCGACCAGGCCGAGCACGGTGATCCCGATCCTGGCCTGGCCGCCGAACGCCTCGAGGACGACCCTGACGTCGTCGGACATCGCCTCGGGACGGTCCAGCGCGAAGCTCTCGATCTCGGTGGCCGGATACAGCAGGCACAGCAACTGTTCGGAATCACTGATCGAATTGGCGCCGAGGACACCGTCCCAATGCCATTTCTCGTCCCGATAGCAGGCCGAGAGCATGGCGCTCCAAATATCCAGAATCTGTTGTCTGGGCTGGATTCTCACCCGCAGCAATCCTCACCGCTCGTGACGGGCCGCACGGGTCCCCCGGTCCGGCGCAGGACACATGGCGGCGATGCTCGATGAAGATAGCACGGGATATCCCAGGAAACGTTGGGTCTCAACGGATTTGAAATCACATCCGACCCATCGGTCACGATCGGCGCAATTCGCCCTTACAGCGCCAATCGGACCATGTCCGCCGTGCGGGCCAGACCAGGAAAGGCCTCCGGGGTCGAGCGCGGATGCAAGGCGTGTACCGCGAGCCGGAAGATCAAGGCGCGCAACAACATCTGCGGCCATTCCGGCAGACTGGCCCAGCGGTCGAGCAGTCCGTCGTCGCCACCGCCCCAGGCCAGGGCGTCCACGACGACCACGCCGGCCGCCCAGGTGGCCGGGCGCCAGTACGGCGTGATGTCGGTGAGGCCGGGCGTGTGCGCGCCGGCGAACAGGACGGTGCCGAAGAGGTCGCCGTGCACCAGCTGATCGGGGCTGCGCACCGGCTTGCGCAGGGTGGCCAGCTGGCCGATCAATTCGAGGCTGCGCTGCCCGTCGGGGGTCGCGGCGATCGGGACGCCGCCCGCGCGCAGACTGCGCAGCGGCACCGATTCCCAGGCGGCCCGGTCGGCGGCGACGAAGACATCGACGTCCACCCAGGGCGCGACCGGCGGCTGCACCAGGAAACGCGGGCGTTCCAATTGCGCTGTCGCCTTGTGCAACCGCAGCGACACCGAGACCACCTCGTCGTGGCGCGGTTCCGGCGCGCCGTCGACGAAAGTGTCGGCCCGCCAGCCGGAGACCACGTACCGGCCATCGGTGGCGCGCACCGGGCGCGCCACCCGCAGACCGTCGACCGCGAGCGTCTCGCGCACCTTCGCCGACCACGCGGCCCGCGCGTGATCGGCGACCGGACTCAGCACCACGTCACCCAGCCGCCAGCCACCGTCCCAGTCACCGAGGGAGACCGGTGTCACTTCGCGAAGCCCGAATGTGGCCCGCACATGCTCGGGAGGTTCGACTGAGGTCACGGCCGTACCGTAACCCCGCGGCTACCGCCCGAGCCCGAAGGCACGCTGGCACACTCCACTTTGCGACCTCGCCGCAATCTTCGGCGAGGTCGGCAACAGCGTGGTTACCGGATCAGTACACCGGCAGCGAGGGATCGACCTGCTTGGCCCAGGCGACGACGCCGCCCTGCAGATGCGTGGCGTCGGCGAAACCGGCCAGCTTGAGCGCCGCCAAGGCTTCCGCCGAACGGATACCGGTCTTGCAGTGCAACACGATCGGCTTGTTCTGCGGCAACTCGGCCAGCGCCTCGCCGGACAGGATGCGGTCCTTGGGAATCAACGTCGCGCCGTCGATGTGGACGATGTCCCACTCCACCGGCTCGCGGACGTCGATCAACTCGACCTTGTCCGCGTCGAGCAGATCCTTCAGCTCGGCGGCGGTGATCGTGGACCCGGCCGCGGCGGCCATGCCCTCCTCCGAGACCACACCACAGAACGCCTCGTAATCGATCAGCCCGGTGATCGGCTGACGCTCCGGATCGCGGCGCAGCTTGATGGTGCGGTAGTTCATGTCCAGTGCGTCGTAGACCATCAGCCGGCCGAGCAGCGTCTCACCGATGCCGGTGATCAACTTGATCGCCTCGGTCACCATCACCGAACCGATCGAGGCGCACAGCACGCCCAGCACGCCGCCCTCGGCGCAGGAGGGGACCATGCCCGGCGGCGGGGCCTCCGGGTACAGGTCGCGGTAGTTGATGCCACGGCCGTCGGGAGCGTCCTCCCAGAACACCGAGACCTGGCCCTCGAAGCGGTAGATCGAGCCCCACACATAGGGCTTGCCCGCGAGGACGGCGGCGTCGTTGACCAGGTAGCGGGTGGCGAAGTTGTCGGTGCCGTCCACGATCAGGTCGTACTCGCGGAACAGCTCGACCGCGTTGTCCGGTTCCAGGCGGATCTTGTGCAGCCGCACGTCGATCCCGGAGTTGATCTCCCGGATGGAATCGCGGGCGCTGTCGGCCTTCGAACGGCCGATATCGGACTCGCCGTGGATGATCTGGCGCTGCAGGTTCGACATGTCGACCTCGTCGAACTCGACGATGCCGAGGGTGCCGACACCGGCCGCGGCCAGATACAGCAGGGCGGGTGAACCCAGACCACCCGCACCGATCACGAGCACCTTGGCGTTCTTCAGGCGCTTCTGACCGTCGACGCCCAGATCGGGGATGATCAGGTGCCTGCTGTAGCGAGCGACCTCGTCCTTGGTCAGTTCCGCGGCCGGCTCGACGAGCGGCGGCAGGGACCCGTTGAATGACACGTCAGAGCTCCTGTGCTTGTTGGCGGCTGGCGCCGCGGGTTTTCGGCCTCGTGACCTCGCCGTCGAGGGGCGAGGCTCCGGCTACGCCGTTACGCCTCGCCCCTCGACGGCGAGGCGGCCGAAAACCGTACGGGTTGGCATTGGTGACAACGTCGCCTGCCGCGGGGTTCTTCCCGTCCATGGTCGCGCATCACCGCGACCGTCACCCTCTCGGGTACGGCCAGGGGTTGAAGCGGCAGGTCTTGCCGTCGGCGGGGACCACGCCGTGCGGGTCGAGCAGGGCGATGTCGTTGTTCTTGGTGCCGAAGGTCTGCTGCATCATGATCGGCGCCAGGCCGCCGTCGGTCTCGCAGGGCTGGTGCCCGTGGTAGCCGATGGCGTGGCCGACCTCGTGGTTGATCTGGTACTGCCGGTAGGAGCCGATGTCGCCGTCGAAGGCGAGCGCGCCGCGCACCCAGCGCACCTCCGAGAGCACCACGCGGTCGATGTCGGCGTTGTAGCAGGACGAGTCGATCGGGATCTCGAATCCGCACGCGGCGCGGGTGCTCTCGCGGGAGGTCAGCGAGAGCCGGAAATCGGGTTCGCCGGTGTCGACGCGCTGGAAACCGAAGCGCGGGTCGTGGGTCCAGCTCTTGGGGTTGGCCAGGGTGGTCTCCACCATCTTGGCCACGGCGGCGTCGCCGCCGAAGGGCGCGGTGTCGATGCCGTCCTCGACCTCGACGGTGTAGCGGAACACACGCTCGGTGCCCGCGCCCACCTGCGGGCTGGTGCCGGGCACCACGTGCCAGGTGCCCGCCGCGCGGTCGACGTACTCGCCGCCCTCGGGCAGCGCGCCCAGCGGCAGATCGGCGGGGAACTTCCCGTCACCGGGCGGGGCGCCGATGATGCCGGACTGGGCGATCTTCGGGCTCAGCGCGCCGAAACCGGGCTCGGTCGCGGCGGGCATCGGGCTCGCGCGCATCGCGTCGACGACGACGAACACGGTGACGGCCAGCAATACCGGCAGCGCGTAGGCGCGCCAGCCGTAGCGGCGCACGAATCGGCCGATCGCGCTCTGCTTCTTGGCCTCCCGCTGCGGGCTGCGCGGTCGGCCGGTGTCGGCGTCGGTGGGGTTCCAGTGGGCGCGCAGCGGCTGCCGCGACTTGTCGGCGGGCTGGTAGAGCCCGAGCGGGTCGTAGACCTGCAGTTCTCGCCCTTCTGGCGCCGACGTCACGGAACCGGACTCGGTGGGTTGCGTGGGGCGAGCGACATCGCGCCCGCCGCCGGATGGTCGTTCCGGTCGGTCGGTCACCCCACCAGATTCTCACAGTGCGCAAGCGCGACCTCGCGGCGGCCGCAGGAGATCACGCGGTTACGGCCCGGCGAACCCTGGGGACTGGTACTACATTTCCAGGGCGAAACTTGATGGGAACACCGTGCGGGTATCGTTCGTGGGACACCGGACCGCACCCCTGGGCCGGGGTAAACGACAAAGAGAGCCGAGATGACAGACCTCGTGGACCGCATGACCTCGCGCCGATCGGTGCCGGAAACGGTCCCGGCAAAGCGCGGCACCCGGCTGCCCCGTGACGAGCGACGCCAGCAACTGCTGCTCGCCGCCAGCGAAGTGTTCGTCCAGCGTGGCTACCACGCCGCGGGCATGGACGAGATCTCGCAGGTGGCCGGCGTCAGCAAGCCGGTGCTCTACCAGCACTTCGCGAGCAAGCTGGAGCTGTATCTGGCGGTGCTGCAGAACTATGTCGACATCCTGGTGTCGAGCGTGCGCCAGGCGCTGCGCTCCACCACCGACAACAAACAGCGCGTGCGCGCGGCGGTCGCCGCGTACTTCGATTTCGTCGACAACGAGATGCAGGGCTTCCGCCTCGTCTTCGAATCCGATCTGACCAGCGAACCGCAGGTGCAGCGCCGGGTCGAGCAGGCCACCGAGGCGTGTGTGGACGCGGTCTTCGACCTCGTCGCCCACGACTCCGGCCTGGACCCCTACCGGGCCCGCATCCTGGCCGTCGGCCTGGTCGGCGCCAGCCAGTTCACCGCGCGCTACTGGCTCGAGGCCGACCGCCCGATCCCCAAGGACGAAGCGGTCGACACCACCGTGGCGCTGGCCTGGGGCGGCCTCAAGCACGTCCCCCTGCACCCGATCGGCTGAGCGCACCGGCCCAGACCAGACGAAAAGCCCCGCACCGGAATCCGGTGCGGGGCTTTTCGGTGTCAGGACCTTCAGACCGTGGCGAAGCCGACGCGGCCGGTGGCGGGCGAGCCGATCTCGACGTAGGCGACCTTGGCCGACTGGATCAGGAACTTGCGCCCCTTCTCGTCGGTCAGCGACACCACACCGCTCGCGCCGCTCAGCGCTTCGGAGACCAGCGCCTCGATCTCGTCAGGGCTCTGCGCGCTGTTGATGATGAGCTCGCGCGGGCTATCCGAAATACCGATCTTGACCTCCACGGCCAAACCTCCGAACGTAAGAGTCCTGTGTTGTCGACTCCAGGCTAATGCAGGCGGGCGACGCCGGTGTCATGCCCGCCTGCGCTCTGAGCGAACGGGGTCAGGCGGGCTCGACCAGTTCGATCTCGAGCTCGATCTTCACGGTGTCGGACAGCATGCCCGGCATCGGGACGCCGACGCCGAAGTCGGTGCGCTTGATCGTGCCGGCGGCGGAGAAGCCGGCGTGGCGGGTGCCGTCGGGGAAGTCGGCGACGCCGCCCCACTCGACGTCGAGGGTGACCGGCTGGGTGACAGTGCCCAGGGTGGCCTCGCCCGCGACGGTGAAGGACTCGGCGACGCGCACCGGTCCGGTGGCGCGGAAGGTGAGGGTCGGGCGGTTGGCGACGTCGAGGAAGTCGGCGGCGCGGATGTGGGCGTCGCGGTCGGCGTTGCCGGTGTCGAACGAGTCGAGGGCGATGGTGGCGCCGATGGTGGCCGCGCCGGTCTCGTCGACCACGAACTCGGTCTCGAAGCGGGTGAAGCCGCCGCGCACCTTGGCGATGCCGAGGTGGCGCACCGTGAACGAGACCGAGGAGTGGTGGGTGTCCAGCGCCCACGATCCGGTCTTCAGCTGCTGGGTCTGTGTCGAGGAAGTCATGCCTCCACCCTCACCGGACCGTGGTCCGCTAACCAGACCGCGCTTATCCTGGACCTCGCAGGGCGTGGCTGCGGGAGCGGGGACCGGGCACCATCGAGACATGGCAGGCGAAGACATGACAGAGCGGCACGGCGCCCGCTCGGCGTTCGCGGAACTTCTGGTCGCGCGCCGGGCCGAGTTGCGGCCCGAGGAGGTCGGTCTGCCCGGCGGCGGCAGGCGACGCACCCCCGGCCTGCGCCGCGAGGAGGTCGCGGTGCTGGCCGGCGTCAGCGCCGACTACCTGGCCCGGCTCGAGCAGGGGCGTGACAGCAATCCGTCGATGGCCGTCGTCGACGCGCTGGCCACCGCGCTGCGCTTCAACGACACCGAGCGCGCGCACTTCGGCTGGCTGGCGCTGACCAGCAGCGCCGAAGCCCGCTGCCCGAGCACGGCGTTCGATCCGGAACTCGATCAGGTGCCCGCCGCGCTGCGCGGCGTCGTCGACGCGATGACGCCGACGCCCGCGTTCGTGCTCGGCCCGCGGGCGAACGTGCTGGCCTGGAACAGCGCGTGGGCCGATCTGGTCGGCCCGATCGGCCTGCTCGACGATCCCGACCAGGTGAACCTGGCCGTCTGGACCTTCCGGCACGCGCAGGCCCGTGTCACGGTGACCGACTGGGCCCGGCTCGCCGATCATCTGGCCGACCAGCTGGCCCGGACCCGGCTGCGCCGCCCCGAGGACGACCGGGTCGCCGGGATCATCACCCACCTGTGCGCCGAGCCGGAATTCGCCCGGCGCTGGCAACCGCACCGACTGGCCGAGGACGTTCCCACCCTGCTCGGTTTCGAGCATCCGGTCCGCGGCACCGTCACCTTCACGGTGCAGACCCTGGCCGCCGAACGCGATCAGCAGGTCGTCGTCTGGTTGCCGAGGGAGGCCGCGACCCGTGCGCCGGAGCTGCGCCTGGTGCCCGGGCACGCGGTCGGCGAGTAGGTCCTACAAGCCGAGTTCGGCCATGCGGGCGGCGTGGCGCTCCTGCATGCGGTCGAACAGGGTGGCGATGCCGTTGAGGTCGCCGGTCGCGGCCAGCACCAGTTCGGCCAGCTCGTCGCGCTGGGCCATCACGTACTGCGCCTGGGTGATCGCCTCGCCGAGCAGCCTGCGGCCCCAGAGGGTGAGGCGGTCGCGCTCGGAGCGGCTGGCCGCCACCGCGCTGCGCACCTCGTCGACGACGAACTGGGAGTGGCCGGTCTCGGCGAGCACCTCGCGCACCACGTCGGCGACCTCGGCGGGGAGCACGCCGACGATCTCGGTGTAGAAGTCGGCGGCCAGGCCGTCACCCACGTAGAACTTGACCATCGACTCGAGCCAGGTCGAGGGGTCGGTGGAGGCGTGGTAGGAGTCCAGCGCGCCCTGGTACTGCGCCATCGAGGCCTCGGGGTCGGCGCCCCGCGCGGCCAGGGCCGCCTCCAGGGTCTCGAAGTGCGCCAGCTCGGCGGCGGCCATCTTGGCCACGGCCACCCGGCCGCGCAGCGACGGCGCCAGCTTGGCCTCTTCGGCCAGCCGGTAGAACGCGGAGATCTCACCGTAGGCGACGACCGCGAACAGCTCGGTCACCCCCGGGTGATCCGCGGCGAGCGGTTCGGTCGAGACAACATCCGACGCGGCAGAGGTCTGTGCTCCCATGACTGTCAACCTTAGTCCCGATCGATGATCAGTCGCGCTCCGCCAGGAACTTGTCGAGGTAGGTCCAGGTGGTGTGACGGGCGTCGGGCCCGGCGAGGATGCCGAGATGACTGCCCGGCGCGACCTCGTAGGTGACCGAGGGCGATCCGGTGAGGGTGCGCAGGCCCGCCTCGACGGCGGCCTTGGGCGTGATCACGTCGGCGGTGCCGCCGACCAGCAGCACCGGCACCCGCACGTCGGCGAGCTCGATGACGCGGTCGCGCAGTTGGAGCCTGCCCCGGCCGATGTCGTTGGCCAGGATGAACCGGCCCCAGATCTGACCGTAGAAGCGGCCGGGGTAGCCGGGCATGGCGGCCTGGAACCGGTCGATGGATTCCATCTTGGCCAGCGTCTCGGTGCGAGTGATGTTGTTCGCGAGGAACAGCGGCCGGGCCAGCTCACGGTCGATGGCCGCGAGCCGGTAGCCGATCTTGACCAGCGGCGCGGGAATGCCACCCGCCGCCCGCACCAGCGCGGTGGTGGCCTGGCCGCCGGTGATGCTCGCGACCGCGCGCAGCTGCGGCATCCCGAGCATCTTGTTGTAGTCCAGCGGCGAGCCGACGCCGGTCACCGAGCGGATCGGCAGTTCCGGGTTCGCGGCCGCGGTGAGCAGGGCGAAGACGCCGCCGATGGACCAGCCGACCAGGTCGACGGGGGCGCCGCCGCGATCGGCGCTGGTGCGCAGGATCGCCTCGGGCAGGATGTCGGTGACCCAGTCCTCGAAGCCCATCCGGCGATCGGCGAAGGAGATGTCGCCGTAGTCGACGAGGTAGGTGGAGCGGCCGGTCGAGACCAGGTGCCGCGCCAGGCTCTGGTCCGGGCGCAGGTCGAAGCAGGTCGCGGGCGCGGCCAGCGGTGGCACCAGCAGTACCGCGGAATCCGTTGTGGCCGAAGACGATTCGGAATCGTAGCGGCGCAGCAGACGGTGCGGCTCGTCCCACAGCACGGTCGAGGGCGCCGGGTCCGGCGCTTCGATGCCCGCGCCGAAGCTCAGCGCCCACGCGTTGCGCGCGGCGGTGGTGACGGTCTCGGTGATGCTCACGCCCAAGAATGTCTCACACCCGGTACCGGCGGTACCAAGTGAGTTCTGTTACACGCGCCGGACACGCGCGAATTCCGCGCCGCCGAATTGTGCTGTGACACACCGCGGGACCACCGGAATGTGACGGCGCGCCGGTATTCACCCCGCGCTGCGACGAGCCGAAATTCGGGTTGCGAACAATATCACGCTACAATCACCGTGGACAACGCTAGTTTCCTCGCCCCGGCAGACCCTGCGGGCGCGACACTCCCGCTCTCGCGGGCGCTGCGCTCCACCGGCGGTCAGCGCGGGCGGACGGCGGCGATGTCCATGGAAAATGTGCGCGCACCGAATCCGCATCACCGATGTGCCGCACCGACGACGCGCTAGCGATCGGTGCAGGCCCGGTGAGTATCACAGGCGGATATGTGGTCGTCGCGGGCCGACCGGCCCGCCCCACCTCGTGCGTGCGAGATGCAATGACGAGGAAGGCACGAACCCTGAGCAAGATCACTGTCGAACAGGAACCCGGTTTGACCGACACTCTCCTGACGGCCGAACTGGACAACACCCACATCCCGCCGAGTTTCGCCGAATTGGGCGTGCGGGAGGAAATCGTGCGCGCGCTCGGCGAGATCGGGATCGAACGCACCTTCGCGATTCAGGAACTGACCCTGCCGCTGGCGCTGGCCGGCGAGGACCTCATCGGTCAGGCCCGCACCGGCATGGGCAAGACCTTCGGTTTCGGCGTCCCGCTGCTGCACCGCATCGCCACCGCCGACACCGGCACCACCCCGCTCGACGGCACCCCGCGCGCCCTGGTCATCGTGCCGACGCGCGAGCTGTGCATCCAGGTCACCAAGGACCTGGAGAACGCGAGCAAGTACCTGACCAACCACCAGGGTTCGCTGAAGGTCGCCGCCATCTACGGTGGCCGCCCGTACGACACCCAGATCGCCGCGCTGCGCGAGGGCGTGGACGTGGTCGTCGGCACCCCCGGCCGCCTGCTGGATCTGGCGAACCAGAACCACCTGATCCTCGGCAAGATCGGCGTGCTGGTCCTGGACGAGGCCGACGAGATGCTCGACCTGGGCTTCCTGCCCGATATCGAGCGCATCCTGTCGATGGTGCCCGACAAGCGTCAGACGATGCTGTTCTCGGCCACCATGCCCGGCCCGATCATCACCCTGGCCCGCACGTTCCTGACCAGGCCCACGCACATCCGCGCCGAACTGGCCAACGATTCCGCCGTGCACGACCGCACCGCGCAGTTCGTCTACCGCGCGCACGCGCTGGACAAGAGCGAGCTGGTCGCGCGCGTGCTGCAGGCCGAGAGCCGCGGCGCCACGATGATCTTCACCCGCACCAAGCGCACCGCGCAGAAGGTCGCCGACGATCTGGCCGAGCGCGGTTTCGCGGTCGGCGCGGTGCACGGCGACCTGGGCCAGATCGCCCGTGAGAAGGCGCTGACCAAGTTCCGCAAGGGCAGCATCGACGTGCTCGTGGCCACCGACGTCGCCGCACGCGGCATCGACATCGACGACGTCACCCACGTCATCAACTACCAGTGCCCCGAGGACGAGAAGACCTACGTGCACCGGATCGGCCGCACCGGCCGCGCGGGCCGCACCGGTGTCGCGATCACCCTGATCGACTGGGACGAGCTGCACCGCTGGGCGTCGATCGACAAGGCGCTGGGCCTGGGCATCCCCGAGCCGGCCGAGACCTACTCCCGCTCGCCGCACCTCTACGCCGATCTCGGCATCCCGGAGGGCGTCACCGGCGTCGTCCGCAAGCCGAAGCCGGTCCGCGAGGAGGGCGACGTCGTCGAGGAGCGCGCCGAGCGCCCCAAGTCGACCCGCTCCCGCCGCCGCACCAGGGGCGGCAAGGCCGATGCCACTGCCACCGAGCCGACGCAAGCCGACGCGAGCACCGACGAGACGGCGGCCCCGGTCGACGACGCCACCGAGGGCGACAAACCGGCCCGCCGCAGGCGTCGCCGCCGCAAGCCCGCCGAGTCGGGCGAGGCGGCCGCCACCGAGCCGGGTGCCGACGCGACCGAGTCCGCTCCGGCCGTGTCCGCTCCGACTGTGTCCGGCGACGCGGCCGCCGAGCCCGCCGCCGACGACGACGTCCCC
>NZ_LPNR01000092.1 GCF_019266065.1 Nocardia sp. MH4
GGCGAGCCCGGCGGCGCCGTCGGCAGCGGGTCCGCGCCGGCTGGCCAGCAGCAGATGCCGCACGCCGTGGGCGGTGACCAGGTGCCGGGCGGCGAGCGCGCCCAGGCCGCCGGTGCCGCCGGTCACCAGGACGGTGCCGTCGGGGTCCAGCGGGGCCGGGACCGTCAGCACGTACTTGCCGACGTGGCGGGCCTGACTCAGCTGCCGGAACGCCTCCGGCGCCCGACGCACATCCCAGCGCGTCACCGGAAGGGGGCGCAGGACACCGGATTCGAACAGGCCGCGCAGGTCGGTCAGGATCTCGTGCAACCGGTCGGGGCCCGCCTCCATCAGCAGGAAGTTCTGGTAGCCGACCCCCGGGTACCGCGCCGCGATCTCGTCGGGGTCGCGCAGATCGGTCAGGCCCATCTCGATGAAGCGCCCCCCACGCGGCAGCAGGCGCAGCGACGCGTCGACCTTCTCGCCCGCCAGCGAGTCGAGCACGATGTCGACACCGCGGCCCCCGGTGACCGCCAGGAACTTGCCCTCGAACTCGGTGGTGCGGGTGTTGCCGATACGCTCGTCGCCGAAACCGTTCGCCCGCAGCACATCCCATTTCCCGGGGCTGGCCGTGACGAACAGGTCGAGCCCGAGATGACGGGCCAGCTGCACCGCGGCCATCCCGACACCGCCGGTCGCGGCGTGGATGAGCAGCGACTCCCCTGCCCGCGCCCCGGCCAGGTCGACCAGAGCGTAGTAGGCGGTGGCGAACACGATCGGCGCGGCGGCGGCGTCCTCGAACGACCAGCCCGTCGGGATCGGGATCACCGTCCGCCGGTCGGCCACCACCGTGGCGCTCACGCCGGTGAAGATGCCCATCACCCGGTCGCCGGGCGCGAAGTCCACCACGTCGGGTGCGACCTCGATGACGACACCGGCGCCTTCGCCGCCGATGGCGGTGTTCGGGATCGGGTACATCCCGAGCACGATCAGGACGTCACGGAAGTTCACGCCCGCCGCGCGGACCGCGATGCGGACCTGCCCCGGTGCCAGCGGTGTGGGCGCGGACTGTTCGGCGAGGAACATGTTGTCCCCGTTGAGGGTGCCGCGACCGCGATCGACGAGCTGCCAGTCGCCGCCGTCGAGCGCGTCGGCCGATCCGACCGTATCCGCGCCGGCGCGAACCAGGCGGGGCGCGTGGGATTCGCCGTGCCGGATCGCCAGCTGGGGTTCGGTGGTGAGCGCCGCGGCGGCACGGACCGCCTCGCGATAGTCGGTCCGCCCGTCGAGATCGAGCAGGGTGATCCGGCCGGGGTGCTCGTTCTGTGCGGTCCGCAGCAGACCCCACACCGCCGCGCCCGCGAGATCGCCGATGTCTTCGGCGCTGTGCACGGCGACCGCGCCGGTGCTCACGAACACGATCCGGGCCCGGGTGAACCGTTCGTCGGCGAGCAGGTCCTGGACGACGGCCTGGACCGCGATCACCTGCTCGTGCGCGGTCGCCGGGTCGGGGGCGGCACCGGGCACCCGCACGACGACGAGGTCGCCCGCGCCGCGTGCGCACTGCTCCACGACGACCGCGCCCTCGGCGAGGGTGTGCCATTCGCCGTCGTCGCCGATCCCGTCGGGTGCGGGGACCGTCACCCAGTTCAGTTCGAACAGGCCGCCGTCGGTCGCCGACGGCCGCTGTTCCAGGAGGTCGAGCGAGATCTCGCGCAGCGCCAGCGATTCCGCGCGGGCGACCGGCCTGCCCGTCGTATCGGTCAGTTCGAGCGCGATCCGGTCCGTTCCGGCGGGGGTCAGCCGGACCCGGAGTTCGGCCGCGCCTACCGCGAACAGCGACACGCCTTCCCAGGCGAACGGGAGCCGCACCGTGCCGGACTCGGTCGGTCCGACGGTGCCGGTCGCGATCATCGCGTGCAGCGCCGCGTCCAGCAGCGCGGGGTGCAGACCGAACTGCCCGGCCGCGCCGGCGTCGGCCTCGGGCAGGGCCACCTCGGCCAGCACCTCGGCACCGTGACGCCAGATCCGGCCGAGCCCGCGGAAGGCGGAGCCGTAGTCGTATCCCGCCGCCGCCATCGCCTCGTACGGGTCACCGAGAGCCACCGCGACGGCTCCCGGCGGCGGCCACGCACCGGTGGCGGCCGCGGCCGGATCGGTCGCGGCCCGCACGGTGCCCGTGGCGTGACAGGTCCACGGCAGGTCGGACCCGGTCGATGTCTGCGGGCGGGAGTACACCCCCAGGGTGCGCTCCCCCGACTCCCGCGCCGCGCCGACGAGCACCTGGATCTCCACCGCGCCCGGCTCGGGCAGCACCAGCGGCGCTTCGAGCACGAGTTCACCGACCTCGGGGCAGTCCACCCGTTGTCCCGCGTGCCAGGCGAGTTCGACGAAGGCCGTCCCGGGCAGCAGAATCGCGCCGCCGATCCGGTGACCCGCCAGCCAGGGGTGGGTGTGCGGCGACAGCCGCCCGGTCAGCAGCAGCCCGCCGTCCTGGGCGAGATCGACCTTGGCGCCGAGCAGCGGATGGTCCGCGGCGTCGAGTCCGGCGCCGCGCACATTGCTGCCCTCGGTCACCTCGAGCCAGTACCGGTCACGCTGAAAGGCGTAGGTGGGCAAGTCGATCCGGCGGGCCCCGGAACCGTCGAACACCGAGACCGGATCCAGCGACGTCCCTGCCGAATACAACGCCGACAGTCCCAGGGCGAACGCGAGGTCACCGGCCAGGCCGGGCCGTTGCAGCGCGACGGCGGTCACCGCCTCACCGTCGTCGACGATCTCGTGCACCATCGCCGTCAGGGCGGCGCCCGGCCCCATTTCCGCGAAGCAGTCGACACCGCCCTGCTCGCGCGCCCACCGCACCGCGTCCAGGTAGCGGACCGGTTCGCGCAGATGGTTGACCCAGTAGTCCGGGGAGCACAGTTCGGTCACCTCGGCGACCTTGCCGGTGAGCGCCGAGATCACCGGCACCGTCGGCGGATGATAGGTCAGGCCGCGACATACCTGGTCGAATTCCGCGAGGACCGCGTCCATGTGGGCCGAATGGAACGCGTGACTCACCAGCAGCCGGGTGGTGCGCACGTCCTCGGCCGTCAGCTGACCGGCGAGCGCGTCGATCGACGCGCTCGCGCCCGACAGGACCACCGACGCGGGCCCGTTGACGGCGGCGATGCTCACGTCGTCGTATTCCCGGACCAGCTCGGCGGCGGTCGCGGCGTCCGTGGCGACCGCGATCATCGCCCCACCCGCCGGTCCGGACTGCATGAGCCGTCCTCGGGCCGCCACCAGCGCGCACGCGTCCGGCAGCGACCAGACGCCGGCCACCTGCGCCGCGACGATCTCCCCGATCGAATGGCCCAGCACGAATGCCGGTCGCAGGCCCCAGGATTCGGCCAGCCGGTAGATCGCCACCTCGGTGGCGAAGAGCGCGACCTGGGTGATCTCGGTGCGGTCCAGCAGGGCGGCCCGCTCGGTGCCCGGCGCGGCGAAGACCACGTCGAGCAACGAGAGCTCGAGGTGCTTGTCCAGCTCCTCGCAGACCTCGTCGAAGGCCGTCCGGTACACGGGATAGCTGTCGTAGAGCTCGCGCCCCATGCCGACGCGCTGCGCGCCCTGCCCGGGGAACATCGCCGCCGTCACCGCCGCACCGGCCGTGCCGCGCACGACGTTGTGCGCGGACCGATCCTCGGCGACCGATCGCAGTCCCGCGGCCAACTCGTCGAGATCGTGTCCCACGATCACGGCGCGATGGTCGAACCGCGCCCGGGTATCCAGCAGCGAGAAGCCGATGTCGACGGCGTCGGTGGCGACGCCGGACTCGACCGCGCCGAGCAACGCCGCCGCCTGCGCCACGACGCCGTCGGCCGAACGGGCGCTCAGCACCCACGGAATCACCGGCGGCACAAGGGCATCAGCGGACCGGGCCACGTCCTGCTCGGAGTCGCCGCGCTCGACGATCACATGCGCGTTGGTGCCGCTGATACCGAAGGACGACACCGCCGCACGCGGCGGACGACCGGTCGCGGGCCACGCCTGGGTCTCGGTCGCCAGCCGCACCGCGCCCGCGGACCAGTCCACGTGCGGCGTCGGCTCGTCGACATTGATCGTCGGCGGCACGAGCCCGTGCCGCATCGCCATGACCATCTTGATCAACCCGCCGACACCGGCGGCGGCCTGGGTATGGCCCATGTTCGATTTGAGCGACCCGAGCAACAGCGGCTCCGCCCCGTCGCGCTCGGCACCGTAGGTCGCCAGCAGCGCCTCGGCCTCGATGGGATCGCCCAGCCGGGTCCCGGTGCCGTGCGCCTCGACGACGTCGACCTCGTGCGAGGCCAGCCCCGCGTCGGCCAGCGCCGAGCGGATCACCCGCTGCTGGGATCGTCCGTTCGGCGCGGTCAGGCCGTTGGACGCGCCGTCGGAGTTCACCGCCGTGCCGCGCACCAGGCCCAGGATTCGATGGCCGTTACGCCGGGCCTCGGAGACCCGCTCGAGCAACAGCATGCCGACGCCCTCACCCCACGCGGTACCGTCGGCGCCCGCGGCGAAGGACTTGCACCGGCCGTCGGCGGCGAGGGCGCGCTGGGTGGAAAACGCGACGAACGCGGCGGGTGTCGCCATCACCGTGACACCGCCGGCCAGCGCCAGCGTCGACTCGCCGGAACGCAGCGATCGCACCGCCTGGTGGATCGCGACCAGCGACGACGAGCAGGCGGTGTCCACGGTGACCGAGGGCCCCTCCAGCCCGAGCACATAGGACACCCGGCCGGAAGCGATGCTGGAGGCCTGCCCGGTCATCAGGAAGTGCTCGATCGTCTCGCGCACCCGTTCGTCGATATCGCGCGAGGACGGGCCCTGCATATCCGGCATCAGGCCGACGAACACACCGGTGGCGCTGCCGCGCACCGTGGTCGGATCGATGCCGGCCCGCTCGAACGCCTCCCACGCGGTCTCGAGCACCAGCCGCTGCTGCGGGTCCATCGCCAGGGCCTCGCGCGGACTGATGCCGAAGAAGTTCGCGTCGAACGCGGTGGCGCCGTCGAGGAAGCCGCCCGTGCGGACGTACGACTTGCCTGGCAGCCCGGGTTCGGGATCGAACAGTCCCTCGACGTCCCAGCCCCGATCGGCGGGCCACTCCGACACCAGGCTGCGCCCCTCGACGGCCGCCTGCCACAGCTGCTCCGGCGAGGTGACCCCGCCCGGGTAACGGCACGCCATTCCGACGATGGCGATCGGCTCGGTGGCTCGCGCTTCCACGTCGTCGAGACGCTGCCGGGTGACCTGCAATTCCCGGACGGCCTTCTTCATATACGTGCGTAGTTCGTCTTCGCGAGCCATACGGCAAACATCTCCTAGCTAATCGGCAGCTGCTCGGGCACTGACGGCGTCACGCTATGTCAGCCGATGACCGAATTCCGGACGCGCAGGCCGTCTTTGGGAAACGACCAGCCCGCGCCGCGCCGCGTTTGACGTTTTCCAAACGCATTGCCATCGGGATTCCGCAATTCGTAATGTCGGGCGCCATGGCAAGGACTCCCGATCCGATACCGGATCAGCACGGCCGGCGATTCGTCATCACTGGGGCCAACGGTGGCCTCGGCGCGGAGGTGACCCGCGTTCTCGTCGCCCACGGCGCCTCGGTGGTCATGGCCTGCCGTGATCCGCGGCGCGGCAGCGATATCGCGGCACGCGTGGGGGGCGATGTCACGGTGGCCGAACTGGATCTGGCCGACCTGACCGCCGTCGCGCGATTCGCCCGGCAATGCGGCGAATTCGACGTGCTGATCAACAACGCGGGCCTGATGAATGTGCCGTTCGCGCGCACGGCCGATGGTTTCGAGACCCAATTCGGGGTCAATCATCTCGGCCATTTCGCCTTGACCGGGCTCCTGCTGGACCGAGTCCGCGACCGGGTCGTCTCGCTGTCGAGCATTTCGCACGGTTGGACGCGTTCCCTGCAGCTCGACGACCTGCGTTTCGAACGCCGCCGGTACTCGCGCTCGACGGCCTACGCCGAATCGAAACTGTCCACGTTGATGTTCGGCCGGGAACTGCAGCGCAGGCTCGACGAGCACGGGTCGCGTCTGCGGTCGTATGTGGTGCATCCGGGCGTCTCCCCGACCGGCCTCGTCGCCCACACCGAGACCCCGCTCGACTACGTCGCCGAGCCGTTCATCCGCCTCGTCGGTCAATCACGCGCCGCCGCGGCACAATCCATTCTGTACGCCGCGACCTCGCCCGACGCGGACCCGCACACCTATTGGGGGCCGACCAAGCTGTTCAACACGCGGGGCGCGATCGGCGCGTGCCCGTCGAGCGCGCTCTCGCGCGAGCGCTCCCGCTGGCAGCAGTTGTGGGAGGTCTCCGAGCGGGCCACCGGTATCGGTTTCCGGATTCCCGCGCCGGGGGTGAGCCATGAGGATCGCTGACGCCCGCGCACTGGCCTGCGCCGTCTTGGCCGGCCTGCTCGTCGCGGGCGCTCAGCCCGCGACCGCCGCGGTGCCGCTGTATCCGACGCCGGACCCCGACCCCTTCTATTCCGCGCCCGCCGACCTCGCGAGCCGGGATCCCGGGGCGGTCCTCGCGGTCCGCACGCAAGATCCGCTGCCGTATTTCCCCACGGCCACGGTCACGCTGATCAAGTTCCGGTCCACCGATTCCCAGGGCAGGCCGATCGCGGCGACCACCACGATCCTCACCCCGAACGACCACCGCCCCGGCGGGCCGCTGCTGTCCTACCAGCACATCATCAACGGTCTCGGCACGCAGTGCGCGGTCTCGCGCGCCCTCTACGCCTACGACCCGAACCTGCTCTACCGGGCCGTTCCGCTGCTGAACACGATGCTGCTGCGAGGCTGGAGCATCGCGCTGCCCGATCACCTCGGACCGAACGCCGCCTACGGCGCGGCCCGGCTCGGCGGCCAGATCACCCTCGACGGCATCCGCGCCGCGCTCCGGGTGCCCGAACTCGGCCTCGCCGACAGCCCGGCGGCCATGCTCGGCTATTCCGGCGGCGGAATGGCGACCGGCTGGGCCGCGGCCCTCGCGCCCCGGTACGCTCCGGAACTCCGGCTGGTCGGGGCCGCGCAGGGTGGTGTGCCGATGAACATCACCACGATGGCCCGCGCCCTGGGCTTGGCTCCGCACCCCATGTTCGGGCTGGCCATGGCCGCGGCGCTCGGGCTGGAACGCGAATACCCGGACCGGCTGCCGATCAGCGGACAGCTCAACGACACCGGCCTGGCGGTGCGCGAGGCGATGTCCAACGGCTGCACGGTCGAACTCATCGCCGCGGGCGCCATGCACAGCGCGAGCGACCTGGCCTCGACCGTGTCCCTGATCGACGACCCGAGGGCGTGGGCGGTAGGCGACGAGAACAGCCTCGAACTCTTCGACGGGGTGCCGACGATGCCGATCTTCGAATGGCACACCCCGGTCGATCCGCTGATCCCCGTCGACGCGGTCGTGCACACCAACCAGCGCTACTGCCGGGCCGGAACCCCGGTCCTGTCCGAGCTCTACCCCAGTCCCGACCACCTCGCCACCGCGGTCATGGGATTCCCCTCCGCCGTGGCATGGCTCGACGCGCGGTTCCGCGGCGAACCCGCGCCGACCAACTGCTGACCACCCGCCCGCTCCACCGATGACAAGGATCCACCATGCGCCGGATCTGGACGGCCGCCCTGACGGTGCTGTTCTGCGCTCTGTCCGCCGGTTTGTTCGCCCCCGCGGCGGCCGCCGAACCCCTCTATCCCACACCGAACCCGGACCCGTTCTTCACGGCACCCGACACCCTCGGCGACCTCGCCCCCGGTGACGTGGTCCGTACGCGCAAGCTCGACACCGGGCTCTACGCGGGCACCGACATCTGGCACGTCGCCTTCCGCTCCACCAATTCCGCGGGGCACCCCATCATGGGCGTGACCACCGTGCTGATCCCGGTCGGCGTCCACAACCCACCGCTGGTGTCCTACCAGGCCCTGATCAACTCTCTCGGCACCAAGTGCAACCCCTCGTACTCGTTGCTCAACGAGGAAACCCTCGACGCCTTCGGCGCGGTGCTGCCGCTGAGCCGGGGCTGGGCGGTCGCGCTGCCGGACTACCTCGGCCCGACCGTCGCCTACGGCGCCGCCAAGCTCAGTGGCATGGTCACCCTCGACAGCGTGCAGGCCCTGCAACGCGCGACCGAACTCAGCCTGGGTCAGTCACCGATCGCACTGGCCGGGTACTCCGGTGGTGGCATGGCCACGGCGTGGGCCGCCGCTCTGCAACCCACCTACGCGCCCGATCTGACACTCGCCGGCGTCGCCGCGGGCGGTATTCCGGCCGACCTCGAGCAGATGGCCCTGGGCATCGGCTTCGGCCCGCACCCCGGGTTCGGTCTCGCGTGGGCGGCCGCCATGGGCCTGGAACGCGAATACCCCGAGCGACTGCCGATCTCGGACCAGCTCAACGCCGAGGGCCTGTGGTTCCGGGACTTCACCCACGACGAATGTCGCCGCTTCCTGCTCCTGCACGGCGCACTGCGCAACGCCGAACAGCTCGCCGCCACCAAGAGCCTGATGGACAATCCCGACGCCCGCGCCGTGCTGCGCGAGAACAGCTTGCGCGACTACCCCGGCATCCCCGAAACCCCCACCTTCTTCTGGCAGGGCGTCTTCGACGAACTGACCCCGTTCGACGCCGTCGCCGACGTCGCGGACCGGTACTGCCGCGCGGGGGCACCGATCACCTTCTCCCGCTACGAGATAGCCGAACACATGACCACCGCGGTCGCGGGTCTGCCCGAAGCCTGGAACTTTCTGGAGGCGCGCTTCCGGAACGAACCCGCGCCCGCGCGCTGCTGAGCGCGACATGGCCGACGTAGTCCATTGTGTTCGACCGGACAGTGACGGGAAGACGACATGACGACCGACTGTGAACTGTCCCTGAGACTCGGCGCTTCGAGCCCGAGCGCCCCGAATCCGCCTAACGTCTGCGCCAGCACAGTAGTAGCTGAAAGGTGGCGGTAGGCGTGGCGAGTACGCAGGCGAAGCTCGAGCAACTGGTCGACATCCTGGCGATCGCGGCAGAGCCCGCCGGCGAGGCCGGCGTCGCCAAGCGCGCGAAGAAGGGCATTCCCAGCGTCCGCGAGCGTCTGCGCATGCTCCTGGACCCGGGCACCTTCGTCGAGATCGGCGCGTTCGCCCGCCAGCCCGACCAGCCCGACGCCCTCTACGGCGACGGCCTGGTCACCGGTCGGGGACTCATCCACGGGCGGCCGGTCGTGGTGATCGCCCACGACCAGACCGTCTACGGCGGGTCGGTCGGCGTCACCGCGGCGCGCAAGTTCATGCGCGCGTTGAAACTCGCCTTCGACAATGCCTGCCCGGTGGTGACGATCAACGACTCCGGCGGAGCGCGGATCCAGGACGCGGTCGGCTCGATCGCCTCCTTCGGCGACATCTCCCGCGTGCTGGAAAAACTGTCCGGCTATGTGCCGCAGGTGTCGATCATCCTCGGCAAGTGCGCGGCGGGGTCGGTCTACGGGCCGATCAACACCGATGTGCTCATCGGCACCAAGGATTCCTACATGTTCGTCACCGGGCCGGAGGTGATCAAGGCGGTCAACGGTGAGGACATCTCCGCCGAGGACCTCGGTGGCGCCGAGGTCCAGGCCAAGCGCGGCACCCTGCATCACATCGCCGACACCGAGCAGCAGGCTTACGACTGGGCCCGCAACTACCTGAGCTACATGCCGACGAGCTGCCTCGAACAGCCACCGATCGTCAATCCCGGGCTGGAGTCGGAGATCACCGCCCACGACCTGGAACTCGACGCGATCATCCCGGATTCCGACCGCGCAGGCTACGACATGCACGACATCTTGCTGCGCATCTTCGACGACGGTGAATTCCACGAGATCCGGGCCCTGTTCGCCCCGAACCTGATCACCGGCTTCGCCCGGGTCGACGGCCACCCGGTGGGGGTGATCGCCAATCAGCCACTGGTGCTGGGCGGTTCGATCGATGCCGCCTGCTCGGACAAGTCCACCTACTTCATCCGGCTCTGCGACGCGTTCAACATCCCGCTGGTCTTCGTCGTCGACACCCCCGGCGTGCTGCCCGGCCTCGAACAGGAAGCCGCCGGTGTGATCATCCGCGGCGGTCGGGTCCCCCGCGCGATCATCGAGGCGACGGTGCCGATCATCAATCTGGTGGTGCGCAAGTCCTATGGTGGCGCCTACGGCATGATGGCCGCCCGGCAGGTCGGCGCCGACATCAGCTTCGCGTGGCCGACCGCCCGGATCGCGGTGATCGGCGCCGAGAGCGCTGTCGACCTCATCGGCAAGCGCCAGCTGGCCGCCGTGCCCGAGGAACATCGCGCCGCCGCCCGCGATTTCATGATCAACCAGTACAACGAGACGGTCGCCACCCCGTGGATCGCGGCCGAACGCGGCTACATCGACGCCGTCATCGAGCCGTCCCGCACCCGCCTCGAGATCCGCCACGCCCTGCGCCTGCTGCGCGACAAACCTCCGGTCACCCCCGAATTCAACCCGCGCAAGCACGGGATCTACCCGATGTGAGCCCGCCGTCCCCCGGTCGCGGAGGAAGCGCTGTCCACCGCCGACATCGGCGGTCGGGCTAGCTGTCGCGGACGTCGACCGAGGGCCGGGCGGAGTCCAGGGCTCTGGTGGTCGTCACCATCGCGGCGGCCAGCCCGATCGAGCCGGCGAACGCGAGCGGCAGCGAGGACGTCAGTGTCACCAGCCCGAAGAGGAAGAACACGCAGGTGGCCAACATGATGATGGTGCTGGTCAGATCCATGCTCGGCGTACTCGTTGTCCGATTACGTGAGTTGGTCATACACCCAGGGTTGACCACGGCGCCCGTTGCCAAACCGTGATCATCGAATCGACAACTACCCGGCCCGAATTCACGACGGCTCCGACGCGTCCTTCCATCTCGTCCAGGCCGCGGTTTCGCACATGCGGCCGGGGTCGTCGATCATCGGCAGTTCGTCGGTGAATTCCGACATGCCCAATCCGACGCCGGCACCGTATGCCGCGACCGAAGCCGCGATCGCGAATCTGTCCGCGAGCCTGGCGCAATTGCTGGGCGACAAGGGCATCCGGGTGAACAGTGTGGCGCCCGGCCCGATCTGGATGCCGCTGATTCCGTCCACCATGCCACCGGAGAAGGTCGCGAAGTTCGGGGACGACACCCCGCTGGGCAGGGCGGGACAGCCCGCCGAGCTCGCACCCGCCTATGTCCTGCTCGCCGCCGACGACGGTAGCTACCTCTCCGGCGCCAGGCTCGCGGTCACCGGCGGCCGTCCGCTCCTTTGATTCGCGGCGCGTTCCGGTTTCGCGCGGCGGGACGCGGGCATCGCGGGGACATGGCGATCATCCGCCGTTCACCACCGTCGAGGAGGCGATCATGACCCCGGTCGAACCGACCCCCCAACCCCCGCCGCCGGCCCCCTTCCCGCCCGGTCCCGCGCCGGACCCCGTCCCGCCCACTCCCGGTGACCCGGTGCCGCCCCTACCTCGTCCGGGCGAACCGATTCCCCCGATCCCCACTCCGGAGCCCACCCTCCCCGATCCGTCCGCGCGGCGGTAGACGCGGGTACTCCGAGGGCCGCCATCACGACCGTTGCACCGCATCGACCTCACCGGCGATTCGGTCGACCGGATCCGGCACGGCGACCCGCACGACGGATCGGCGACCCCACTCAGCACGGGTTCGGGGTGCCCAGTTCCGCCCAGACCGTCTTGCCGGCCTCCCGATACTCGACGCCCCAGCGGGCGGACAGCTGGGTGACCAGCCGTAACCCGGTGCCGCCGGTGCCGTCCGGGCGGCGGATGCGGGGTCGGGTGGCCGAACTGTCGTCGACTTCCACCCGGAATCGGGCCGGACCTGCCACGATCAACCGGCAGGATCGCTCCGGCGCGCTGTGGCGAACAGCATTGCTGGCCAACTCGTCACACACCTGCACCGCGTCCTCGACTCCGACGCCGGCACACTGCGTCAGCAGACGGCGAACCATATGGCGGACCTGACCCAGCGACACGGTCTCGAGGTCGAGCTCCACCGTCGTCGTCCTCGCGCGGTGTTCGGCGCGTGTTCGGTTCGGTGTCACATCGTTCACCGGAATCCTCCTCGCGCTCATCATGCTGTCCGACCGGACATACCCGGAGCCGCTCGGCGGAAACGGCAGCGGCGGCAGCGGCGGAGATGGCGCGAGCGGCCGGGAGCGCCTCAGGCGCGGGTGCGCGCCCGCTCGAACACCACGGTGACCGAACGTCCGCCGGTGTCGGGGTCGAGCGGACCCGTCTCCACGGCGAGGCGATCGGTACTCGCCTCGAGCACCTGCCAGCCCAGGCCGGTCTCGTCGATGGGGTCGGCCACCATCGACACCGCGCCCACCTCCATACGCATGCCGCGCTTATCGGCGGAGAACTCACACCGGATCCGGGTTTCGGGCACGGCGTGCACCATCAGGCAAGTGGCGATCTCGTCCAACGCCACACGCAGGTCGGTGATCTCATCGATCAGGAATCCGGCGACCATGGCGGCGGTCTCGGCGACGGCGCGCAGCATCAGCAACTGACTGATCTCGGCCTGCACATCCCATCCGAGCCGCGTGTTCCGGACCTGCCGTTCGGCCAGCGCTCTGTCGAGCGGGTTCGTCATCGTGGCTCCCCTCGTGGCGTTGACGTGGCCCGAGCGGGGCCGCCACGGGCCACAGGGTACGCGGGCCTCCGACAGCTCGGGCAGCCGGGCGAACGCCGGCCAACCTGGCTGTCCCGCTTCGCATCCCTGCCCCGGCGCATCGACCGGCTCGCCGGGACCGACGATCGACAACGAGGTTTGGGAACGACACGAAACGGTAACTCTTCGATCAACAAGGTCCATACCTTCCGACTTGCCAGCCTGCCAGTCGACCGGTACTCACAGTTGAAGGCCAGGAGCTGACCCGATGAGCCAGACCGTCACCTACGACAAGCCAGAACCGCTGTTCGTCCAGTTGTCGCTGACCGACCCACGTTCAGCCGAGCACGAAGCGCTGCGGGATCGGATCATCGATACCTGCCTGCCGTTGGCCGAGAACGTCGCCCGCCGGTTCGCCGGTCGCGGCGAGACCTTCGAGGACCTGCTGCAGACCGCGCGGGTCGGGTTGGTGATCGCGGTCGATCGCTACGACGTCACCCACGGCGCGCCGTTCCTCGGCTTCGCGGTTCCGACGGTGATGGGCGAGGTCCGGCGGCATTTCCGCGACCGCACCTGGGCGCTGCACGTGCCGCGCCGCGACAAGGAGCTCTACGGCTGGCTCCGGCCCGCCACCGAGAAGCTCACCCGTGAGCTCGACCGGTCCCCCACCGCCTACGAGCTGGCCGACGAACTGGGCGTCGACATCACCGATGTCACCCGAGCGATGACCGCCTCCGAGGCCCACCACACCCGCAGTCTCGATCTCCCGGTGCCCGACGCCGACGGCGGGCCGGGCATGTCCATCGCCGACAGCATCGGTGACGAGGACCCGTTCTACGCGCTCACCGAGGACGCGCTCACGGTGGGACCGCTGCTGGCGCAGCTGTCGGACGAGGACAGGCAGCTGCTGTCGTGGCGCTACTACGACTCGCTGACCCAGTCCGACATCGCCGAACGAGTGGGTCTGTCGCAGATGAGCGTCTCGCGCAAACTCACCAGGATCCTGACTCGACTGCGTGCCCAGGCAGGCGATATCGAGGCGGCCTGACCGGCCCGTATCGCCTGTTGGGCGACCCGTCGGCGGAATGTGTGGTGCAATGGGAGGTCCTCCCGACCTTCAACATGCAGGGTGTGGGTGGGCGGCCGTAGGCCGCTGGTGCCGACGAATCGAGCACACCGATGTCTCTGCCCTTCCCCGACCGGCGCCGCAACGGCCCGTTCCCGACCGCCGTCGACAGCCCTTTTCCGGCTTTCCTCGATGAGCCTCGCGATGCCTGCCTACGGCTGAGCGCCGAGTTCGAGCATCGCGGCCGATCGACGCGATTGCGAGCGCGCGGCGAGGTCGACGCCTTCACGATGCCGCGCTGGCGGCGAATGCTCGACCACGGCGCCGACACGGTGGTCCCGGGCGGGCAGTTCGTCGTCGACCTGCGCGGACTGGGTTTCGTCTCGTGCCGGGGCTTCGGGGAACTGGTGCGGACCGCGACCCGGTGTCGCGCGCACGGATGCTCCTTGTTCGTGGTCGAGGACGGTGGGTGGTCGCGGCGCGTCCTCGAGGTGGTCGACCCGGCCGGCGAGCTGGTGACCTATCCGCACCAGGTCCACCACCCGGTGGGGGCGGAGCCGGTCGCCACGGAGGAACCGGCATGACCCAGCGCGAGCGCGGCCGGACGACACCGCCCGACCCGGACGACAACGAGGTCGCCGGCGAAACCATCAGCTGGCCCGAACCGAGCCCATTGCAGTCCTGGTGGGAGTCGATCATGGACCACCTCGACGCCCCCGACGACACCGCGCGCAGAGGACCGGGCCGATTCCGCACGGCGTGACGGCGCGGGCCCGCCGGACCCGGCCGAGCGGGCGGCCGACGATCCCGACGACGGTAGTGTCATGGTGATGTCATCCGATTTTCCCGGTGTGGACGACGCGGTCGACGAGGCACATGCCCCGTCGGCGGTCGGCGCGTTCACGTTCTGGTTCACCACGCAGCGCTGGGAGTGGTCGGCCGAGGTCTACCGCATGCACGGCTACACTCCGGGCCAGGTCGAACCCACCACCGAGCTGCTGCTGTCGCACAAGCATCCCGACGACCGTGACGTCGTCGCCGACCTCATCGCCCGGACCATCGAGCGCGGCGAGCCGTTCTCGAGCAGGCACCGCTTCCTCGATACCGGCGGCCGGACGCACACGGCGATGGTCGTCGCCGACCGCATCCTCGACGACGACGACGTGCCCGTCGGCACCACCGGCTACTACCTGGACCTGACCGAGACGGTCGACGCTGCGACCAAAGCCGCGGTGAACGCCGCGATCTCGAGCGCGGTGGAATCGCGCGCGGTCATCGAGCAGGCCAAGGGCGTGCTCATGCACATGTACGGGATCAGCGCCGAGCAGGCGTTCAAGGTCCTGGTCTGGCGTTCGCAGGAGACCAACACCAAGTTGCGTGACATCGCCACCTGTGTGATCTCGGACCTGAAATCGGTGCCGCGACCGGCGCCACAGGTCGTGAGCGCCTTCGACCATCTGCTGCTGACCTGCCACGAACGGACCGGACGATGCGACACCTGACCCGGTCGAGCCGCCCGTCGCCCGCGGCGGCCGAATACGGCGCGTGGGCGGCGTTTACCGCCGAGCGGATAGGGTAGGTTGCCTACGCGAGAATCGGCTCGCAGGACTCGTCGACCCGGCGAAGCCAGAGGCAAGGGGTACACAGTGGCCAAGCGCAACCAGGGAGACTTCCGGTGACCGTCGAAGACAGATTCCGTGAGCTCGATGTCCAGAGCCGCGCGCAGGACGGATTCGAAATCCTCAGTGTCCGCGGTGAAGTGGACATGGCATCGGCTCCCCAGCTGCAAGCCGCGCTGGAGCAGGCGCGGCAGCGCGGGAAGACGCTCGTCGTGGACATGACCCAGGTCGGGTTCCTCGGCTCGGCGGGGCTCAGCGCACTGCTGATCGTGTCCAAGTCCGCACCCGACCAGCTGCGTGTCGTCGCCTCCCGCGAGGTGGCCCGGCCGATCGAGCTGACCGGGCTGGACAAGCTGCTCGCCGTCTACGACACCCTCGCGGCGGCGATCGCCGACGAACCGCGCAGCTCCGCGGGCTAGGTCCGTACACGCGGCTCCCGCACGCGCGGGAGCCGCACGACCTGCACGAAGAATTCGTCGATCTGCCGGATGGCGGCGATGAACTGATCGAGATCCACCGGCTTGGTGACATAGGCGTTCGCGTGCAGTTTGTAGCTGCGCAGAATGTCTTCCTCGGCCGCGGAGGTGGTGAGCACGACCACCGGGATGTGCGAGAGCTCCGGGTCGGCCTTGATCTTCTCCAGCACCTGCCTGCCGTCGTACTTGGGCAGATTCAGATCGAGCAGAATCAGATCCGGTCGCGGAGCCTCGGCGTAGGCGCCACCACGGTAGAGGAAGTCCAGCGCTTCCTCACCGTCGCGGACCACGTGCAAGGTGTTGCCGATCTTGTTGTCCTCGAACGCTTCCCGTGTCATCAACTCGTCGCCGGGATCGTCCTCGACGAGCAGGATGTCGATCGGCTGGCCGGGATCGGTCATGCGGAGACCTCTTTCTCGATGGGCGGTGCGGTCAGGGCGGGCGCGTCGGCCCGGAGGGTGAAACACAGCCGGGTGCCGTCGCGGTAGTCGGTGTCGATCCAGATCCGGCCGCCGTGGAACTCCACGATCTTCTTGCACACGGCCAGGCCGATACCCGTCCCGCCGTACGCGTCGCGCGGATGCAGGCGCTGGAAGATCACGAAAACCTTCTCGACGAACTCGGGGGCGACGCCGATTCCGTTGTCCGACACCGAGAACTGCCATTCCTGGGGGTCGTCGGCCGCCGGCTCGTAGGAGACGCGGACCACCGGCGTGAGGCCGGCGGTGCGGAATTTGACAGCGTTGCCGATGAGGTTCTGCCACAACATGATCAGCAATGTCGGTTCGCCGACGAGCCGGGGCAACGTCGCCGGGCGCTCGATCACGGCGCCGGATTCCTCGATGGTGGCCGACAACGCCGACAGCGCCTCGTCCAGCGTCGCGTCGAGCTCGACCGGTTCGGTGCCCTCCGACACCCGGCCGACCCGGGAGAAGGTGAGCAGGTCGTTGATCAGGATTTGCATGCGCTTGGCGCCGTCGACCGCGAAATCGATGTACTGCTTACCGCGCTCGTCGAGCTGATCGCCGTAGCGCTTGTCGAGCAGCTGGCAGAACGAGGCCACCTTGCGCAGCGGTTCCTGCAGGTCGTGGGAGGCGACGTAGGCGAACTGCTCGAGTTCGGCATTGGAGCGGCGCAGTTCCTCGGCTTGGACCCCGAGGTCCTGCTTCTGCTGCTGCAGAGTCGCCTCCTGGACCCGCGAGGAGTCGAGTTCGGCGACGATGTGGTGCCGCATGTTCTCCACCGCCTCGCAGACCAGCGCGATGTCGGACGGTCCGACCGCCTCGATCCGCGAACCGAAGTCCCCCGCTGCCACCCGGCGCGAGGAATCGGTGAGATAGCCCAGCGGCCGCACGACCAGTCGCCGCACCAGCACGACGAGCAGCACGCCGGTCAGTACGAACACCGCGACCACCGCCGACAACACGACATCACGCTGGGTACGCGCGGCGTCCAGCTCGGCGTTGTCGACGGCGACGGCGGCCAGCAGATTGTCGGTCTGGGTGACGAAGCGAGCGCGCAGTCCGTCGAAGAGGGTCTTGCCGCGCACCGCCGTCGCGGTGTCGATCCCCCGCGTACCCGCGGCGACCGCCGCGGCGAGGGGGTCGGTGTAATCGGTACGCCACCGATCCGCCGCGGCCTCCACCACATCGAGGTCGCCGAGCAGTTCCGGACGCCCGGCGAGCAGCTCGCGCAGGCGCGTCGCGGCGGCCGTCTCCTCCCGCCTGCCCACGTCGTAGGGCTCGAGGAACTGCGGGTCACCGGTCACCGCGTAGCCGCGGATACCGGTCTCCTGGTTCACCAGGGCGCCCTGCAAGCGGTAGACCTCGGCGGTGGCAGGCACGGTCTGCTCCAGCAGGCGATCGGTGACCCGGGTCGTGTTCGCGATGATCTGCGCGCCCACTGCCGCACCGGCGATCACCACCAAGATCATCAGGGCCAGCACCAGCTGGAACCACGCCTGCGCGGTCAGGGTGGAATCGATACGGGGACGCCCGCTGGTTCGCGGCATGGCCAGGCCTGCTCTCTCGTCGGTCGTCACGGCAGGGTCCGCCGCATCGTTGCACGCCACCGCACGTACAGAATGGCCACATCGTCGTCCAAACCGCCTGCGGCCGACGACAAGTCCTCCACGCGCGCGATCACCGCGTCGACGAAGGCCTCGGGCTGCTCGCCGCGCAGGGAGTGAGCCAACTCCAGCAGGCCGGTCTCGCCGAGCCGCTCGCTCCCGTCGCCGACACGTCCCTCGAACAGTCCGTCGGTGAACAGCATCAGCCCCGCGTCCGCCGACAGCGCGACTTCCTGCGCGGGCCACTGCGCGACGCCCGGGACGAAGCCCAGCGCCGGTCCGCCCGGCACCTCCACCCAGCGCAGGCCTGCCGCGCTGTGCCGGAGCATGCCGGGGTGTCCGGCCCGGCGCACGAGCACGGTCTCGGTCGCGGGATCGAGCACCAGGCTGGTCGCGGTCGCGAAGGTCTGCTGATCGGCGCGCTCGGCGAGCAACACCTCCTCGAGCAGACCCAGTTGCCGGGCGCCGGTCACCCCGCTGAGCACGAGCGTGCGCCAGGCCAGCCGCAACGCCACCCCGGTGGCGGCGGCGTCGGGACCGTGGCCGGAGACGTCACCGATGATCGCGTGCACGATCCCGTCGGGAGACTGGACGACGTCGTAGAAGTCGCCGCCGAGCAACGAGTGATCGCGACCGGGCCGGTATCGCGACACCACATCGACCGCCCGGTCGATGCCGAGCAGTGGGGTGGGCAGCAGGCCACGTTCGAGCCGGGAGTTCTCCTGGGCCCGCATCTGGCTGGCCTGGAGCGCGGCGCTGGTGCGTTCGGCCTGTTTACGCTGAATGGCGTAGCGCACGGCCCGCCCGAACAGTTCCGGGTCGACCCGGCCCTTCACCAAATAGTCCTGCGCGCCGGAGGCCAGCGCGTCCAGTCCGGTGTGTTCCTGGTCGAGACCGGTCATCACCACCACGGGGACGTGGTCGTTGTGGCCCCTGATCCGGGCCAGCGCCTCGAGCCCGTGCGCGTCGGGCAGATGGAGGTCGAGCAGCACGCAGTCCGGGACATCGGTGCGCAGCCGGTCACCGACCTCGGCGAGGGTGCGGACCCAGTCCAGGCGGGGCCGCGGGGAGAGGTCGGCGACCATCTCCTCCACCAGCAGCGCGTCACCGGGATCGTCCTCGACGAGCAGCAGCGAGACCGGCCGTCGCGGTGGCAACGTGGCCTCCAAGGCCAGCGAATCCGTGCTCACCGCGCGACTTCTTCCGGACAGCACAAAATCACGGTGTGCACGCAGCCTCCGATCCCGAGCGCCAGAGCGCAAACTCACTCTGCCGGCCGGTTTCTGGACCGAGAGGGTGCAGTGATGTTATCCGATCCGGCGGGCGGGGATGACCTCGTATGGTTCGGACGCGCGCTACGGGGTACCGCGGGCGCGCACAGAGACGAATGTCACGCGCACTCCGGGGCGTGGTGGATCGCGATGCCCACCGCCGCGACCGAGCCGACGATGCCGATCTCACCGATTCCCTCGCCCCCGGTGGCGCTGCGTGTCGCGGTGCGTGCGCGCGCCTCAGCGTGACGAAAGTGGCTGTGTCGCGGGTCCTTCCAGCACGGAACCGTCCGGGGCGAAGCGGGATCCGTGGAGCGGGCAATCCCAGGTCCGCTCCGCGTCGTTCCACTCCACGATGCCCCGCAGATGCGGGCAGACCGCGGAGACCGCCGTGGTCTCACCGTCGACCGTGGACACCGCGGTCGGGTGCAGCCCCCGGCGTTCGACCCGGCCGCAACCCTCCCGGGGAACGGGGCCCGCGACGGTCCCGAACAGGTTCAGCCACCCGGTCGACAGGTACCGTGCCACGGCGAGATTGGCCTGCACGCCGGCAGGCAGCGCCGTCACCTCGCCCGGCCGCCAGGCGTCGTAGACACCGGCCCAGCGCGGTGATCGTCCGGTGAGCCGCCCCGCCGAGACCAGCGCCGCCGCGACGCCGTTGGTCATGCCCCATTTCGCGAAGCCGGTCGCCACGGACACCTCGTTCATCCCGGGCAGCAGCGGCCCGACATAGGGCAATTCGCCGATCGGGTGGTAATCCTGGGCCGACCAGCGATCGAGCAACCGCGCACCCGGGAACCACCGGTTCACCCAGTCGAGCAGTTCCTCGGCGTGACCGGCCTCGGACCCGGCACGCCCCACCTCGTGGCCGCTGCCACCGACGAGCAGCACTTCGCCGGTCTCCGTCGGATACCGTCGCAGCGACCTGGTCGGTCCCCCGGCGCTGAGATACATCTGCTCGGGTACCGGCCCTGTCAGCTCGAACGCCGCCGCGTAGGACCGCTCGGCGACCAGCCGCGCGAAGTAGCCGCCCCGATCGAAAATCGGGGTGCCGGTCGCGACGACGACGTGCGCCGCCGAGACCTCCGCCTGACCCGTGCCGATCACCACCCCACCGCGACGACGGCGCAACCGCCGCGCCCGCGTCGACTCGAACACCGGCACGCCGTGCGCCTCGACGTCGGCCGCCAGCGCGGCGAGGACCGCGACCGGATCGACCTGTGCCTGCTCCCGCAGGCGCACCGCGCCGTACGCGGGGAACGGCACCTCGAGGTCGTCGACCAGCTCGGTCGGCAGGCCGGCCGCGCGGGTCGCTTCGTACTCGGCGCGCACCGCGTCACGCTCCTCGGTGTTCTGCGCGTAGGTGAGCGCGGGAACCCGCTGTACAGCGATGTCGTGGGTGGCGCAGAACTCCAGCAACCAGTCGAAGCCCGCCCGATTCGCGGCGAGGTACCGCTCCAGCACGGCGGTCCCGTGCCGATGCGCGATCGTTTGTGCCCTGGTCCCCTGCAGCAGCGAGATCTTCGCGGTCGACGCGCCGGTGGTGCCCGCACCGACCTGCCTGGCTTCGAGCACGGCCACCTCCCGGCCGCTCTCGGCGAGCAGCAGCGCGGTGGTGAGGCCGACGATGCCGGCGCCGAGGACGACCGTGTCGACTTCGAGATCACCGGCCAGCGGCAATCGGGTGGGCAGAACTGCATCGGTCAACCAGAACGACGTCATGTTCGGGGCATACCCACGCCTGCCGAACGAAACGGCCACGGCCGTCAGCGCACGCGCACTTCCGGCCGTTCGGGCTCCTCCGCCGCCGCACCGTCACCGGCGGAGATGATCGTGGCGGGGATCTTGGGCAGGGCGTTCGGGTGGCGCCTGCCGAGCCAGTCCAGCAGTTCCTCCCGCACCGCGCACCGCAGCGTCCACGCGTCGTCGGCGTTCGAGGTCGACATCGCCGCCCGCACCACGATGTTCGTCGGCGTGCTGTCGGTGACCAGCAGATTCCAGCTGCGCCCGTCCCACTCCGGGCAGCCACGCAGGTAGTCGTGCAGGTGCTCCCGCAGCAGCGGCACCGGGGTGCTGTGGTCCAGGTGCAGCAGCACCGTGCCGGTGACCTCGGGCCCGCCTCGCGACCAGTTCTCGTACGGCTTGCTGTTGAAGTAGGAGACCGGCATAGTCAGCCTGCGGTCGTCCCAGATCCGCACCGTCAGGAAGGCCAGGGTGATCTCCTCCACGGTCCCCCATGCACCTTCCACCACCACGGTGTCACCGATCTTCACCGAGTCACCGAAGGCGATCTGCAATCCCGCCATGAGATTGCTCAGCGTCGACTGCGCCGCGACGCCCGCGATGATGCCGATGACCCCGGCCGAGGCCAGCAGCGACGTACCCAGCGTGCGCAGGCTCGGGAACAGCAACAGGATGGCCACTGCCGCGGTCGTCACCACCAGGATCGACGTGACGACCCGGCGCACGAGCCCCAGTTGCGTGCGCAACTGCCGCACCCGCGAGATCTCGCTGGTGCGCGCGGCATAGCGGCGCAACAGATTCTCCGCGACGGCGTCGGCCACCCGGACCACCAGCCACGTCACGGCCAGGATCGCCGCGGCGGCAAGGATATTGCCGATCACGGCGTCGTGGCGCGAGTCCAGCTCCGCCAAGGGATAGGCGGCGCGCAGGACCACCACGCCGAGCAACACCTGCAGCGGTAGCCGGGTGCGGCGCAGCAGCAGCGGCAGATGGGTGCCGGGCCGGCGACGCGCGCCGTAGCGCAGCAGCCGGTCGATCACCAGCCCCGCCGACACCGTGATCGCCACCGTCACCACGACGACGATCATCGGCCGAACAATGTCCTCCACGAGATCGAACTCCTCTCGATGTCAACGCGATCTGCCGCCCGCATACCCATTCCCCCCGCACGGCCGACATGACGATCCCGTTGCCCGAACTGATTGGCGGCGGCGATCGCGGGCATGCGACTCGATGACACAGCTGCCGAGCTGTCGATCGGAGGAAGTCCATGACCCGCCATCGCCGCACCGACCACCGCCCGATCAGCGTCGGAGTGCTCACCGCCCTGGCCGCGGCGAGCCTGCTGGGGTGCGCCACCACGACCGAACCCCGCGGCCCCGGGCAGGATCCCGGCCCCACCGAGGCGCCGATGATCGGGGCGGACGCGAGCACCCAGTTGTGTGACGCCCTGCGCGCCGATGTCGGGAACTGGCAGTCCGAGGGCACCGCCGTGGCCCGCACGAGCTTCAACGGTGCCGTGCACAACTGGGCGTTGCGCAACGGCGCGATCAACATCTCGCTGGCCCGCCACCGCGAGGTCCTCGACACGGTGACCCTCGAGCAGTGCCCGGACGTGCGCGATCAGGTGATCCACACGCTCGACGTCCCCGACCTCGCCTCCGGTCTCGCCGGATTCTGACCGAGTTCCCCACTCCTGTTTGCCCTTTCGGACCCAGGGTATGGCCCGCACTGTACGAGTCGACGAGCCTGCGACGGCTCGTCGGCAGTGACCGAAGCCGGTCCGTGGCGGTGACGCCGACGAACCGGGGAAGGAGTACCTGTGAGCACGGTAGCCGCGACTGTCGATGTCGATGTCCCGATCCGCACCGCCTACAACCAGTGGACACAGTTCGAGACATTCCCGTATTTCATGGAGGGCGTCGAGCAGGTCAGCCAGCTCGACGACCGGCACACCCACTGGCGCATCCACGTCGGTCCGTCGACGCGCGAATTCGACGCCACCATCACCGAACAGCACCCCGACGAACGCGTCGCGTGGAAATCCGACAGCGGACCCGACCACGCCGGGGTCATCACCTTCCATCGCCTCGACGACACCCACACCCGGATCACCGCGCAGATGGAGGTCGACCCTGAGGGCTTCGTCGAAACCGCCGCCGACAAACTCGGTGTGCTGAAGCATCGCGTGAACGGTGATATGAAGCGCTTCAAGCAGTTCATCGAGAGCGAGGGGCGCGAAACCGGGGCCTGGCGGGGCGACATCCCGCGGCCCGACGCCGGGATCTGAGTCGGCGCCGAACTCCCTCGTCCGAACAACGAACGCCCCGTACTCGTTTCGAGTACGGGGCGTTCCGGCGGCGGGCGGTCACGCCGAAGCGAAGCGCTGCTTTTCGAATCCTCCCGCGCCGACGTTGTCCGGCGCGGCCCTGAGGCATACGCCGAGAGCACGCGAAGCCTGTCAGCGGCCCGCGGCCGAGAGCCGCAGAAGGCTCCGCCGGGCGGTGAGCGCCTTCGACCGGTGTGTCGGTGGCATCGTCTATCGTCGGCGGCGTGTCTGAGACCATCGCCTTCGGTGGCGTAACCATCGACAGCACCGACCCTGCCGAGCTCGCCGCGTTCTGGACGTCGGCCCTCGGTTATTCGGTCCTGGCCGACGCCGGGGACTACATCATGATCGCGCCGCCGGGTGTGGGTTTCGGGGAGGGTCGCTACTTGGCGTTCCAGCTGGTCCCGGAATCGAAAGCGACCAAGAACCGGGTGCACGTCGATTTCCAGACCTCCGCCCGGGAGAGCGAAGTCGATCGGTTGACGGCGCTGGGCGCCAGTGTCCTCGGTGAACATTCACTGCCCGGCTTCGCCTGGACCGTTCTGCAGGACCCCCAGGGCAACGAGTTCTGCGTCGTCTCGGGGACCAGCTGATACCGGGGCTTGTAGCGAAGCCGTCATTTCGCGAGGACACTGTGGCGTAGCGCCCCACTCAGGCAGAGTCGTCCCGCGAGGAGAATATGCGATGGCAAATTTCGGGCCTTTCGATATCGATCCCGAGGAATTCGAACGCGTGCTCCGGGATACCGGCGACGAACTTCGCGACCTGCTCGGCAAAGCCGGTGACTATCTGGGTCGGGTAGATCAGGGCGGGCTCGGCGCGCTGACGTCGCTGTTCGGCCAATTCACGCAACAACCTCGCCCCGCCGCGCCCGAGGGGGCGACGACCGGTGAGACCGGCAGCGGCGTGTGGGCGGCCTACACCATCGACGACGACGGGCAGGCCAGGGTCGACCAGGTCTTTCCGAACGAGCTCGAGGCCCTGCGGGCGCATCGCGACAACACCGACGCACGCCGTCGCGTGCGATTCCTCCCCTACGGAGTTCCGGTGAGCGTGCTGGATATGCCCTGATCCGCGCCTGCGCGGTCCGTCCGGCAGGAATTGCCCTAAGGGAGTGTTAGGAACCGTCCCCACTGCTTCCACTCGTCCTGTGACAGGCGACACAGTGGTCTCCGACGGCGCAGGGCCGCGCCGATGGAGGAGGGTTCAAGGTGACGACAACACAGGCCGGCGGTGAACGGCGAGTCGTGGCGAACGTGCTGCGTGGCTCGATCGGCAACCTCGTCGAATGGTACGACTGGTACGTCTACGCCGCGTTCAGCGTCTACTTCGCGAAGGCTTTCTTCCCCGATGGGGACCCCACCGCGCAATTGCTCTCCACCGCGGCGGTCTTCGCGGTCGGATTCATCATGCGGCCGATCGGCGGCTGGGCGCTGGGGCGCTACGCCGACCGGTTCGGCCGCCGCGCCGCGCTCACCCTGTCGGTCACGGTGATGGCCGCCGGATCGCTGATGATCGCGGTGACCCCGGGCTTCGGCACCATCGGCATCGCGGCACCCGTCCTGCTGCTCATGGCCCGGCTGCTGCAGGGTCTCTCGGTCGGCGGCGAGTACGCCACCAGCGCCACCTATCTGTCGGAGGTGGCCTCCCCGGGCCGGCGCGGCTTCTACTCGAGCTTCCAATACGTGACCCTGGTCGCCGGTCAGCTGACCGCCCTCGGCGTCCAGATCATCCTGCAGCAGGTGCTCACCTCCGAGCAGATGCACAGTTGGGGCTGGCGCATCCCGTTCCTGATCGGCGCGGGCGGCGCCATCGTGGTGATGCTGCTGCGCCGCGGCATGGACGAATCCGACTCGTTCAAGGCCGTCGCGGACTCCGGCGAGACCACGGCGGCGGCGGTCGGCAGTTCGCGCGGATCGCTGCGGGTGCTGCTGCAGTACCCCAGGGAATGCCTGCTGGTGGTGGGCCTGACCATGGGCGGCACCGTCGCGTTCTACACCTACACGACCTACATGCAGAAGTTCATGATCAACACCTCGGGTATCTCCAAGGACACCGTGGCCTGGATCAACTTCGTCGCGCTGCTGGTCTTCGTGGTGCTGCAGCCGATCGCCGGCGGGCTCTCCGACCGGATCGGCCGTCGCAAGCTGCTCATCTTCTTCGGTGTGGCGGGCACACTGTTGACGGTGCCGATCATGTCGGCGCTGGCGCACACCGCCAACCCGTTCGCGGCGTTCGGCCTGATGATGACCGCGCTGGTGATCGTCACCGGCTACACCTCGATCAACTCGATCGTGAAGGCCGAACTGTTCCCCACCAAGATCCGTGCGCTCGGCGTCGGGCTGCCCTACGCGCTCACCGTCGCGGTGTTCGGCGGCACCGCCGAGATGATCGCCCTGGCGTTGAAGAAGGCCGGGATGGAGTCGCTGTACTTCTTCTACGTCGCCGGATGTGTCGCGATCTCGCTGCTCACCTACTACTTCATGCGGGAGACCTCGGCCGAGTCGACCATCGACGCCGAAGCCGCCGTCGAGGCCGACCCGGTCGAGCCGGAGCGGGCGATGGCCACCGTTCGTGGCTGACCGTCCGGCAACCGCGCCGGTCCTGCCCCTGTGGGAGGATCGGCGCGTGCGGCTTGCGGTGGTCGAGGACGACGACGGGGTAGGCGATGCCCTGGTCGAGGCGCTGACCGCGCGCGGCTACCGGGCCGAGCGCCTGCGCCGGGGCGCCGATCTGCTCATCGCCCACCGCGACTACGACGCGGTCCTGCTCGATCTCGGCCTGCCCGACGCCGACGGGCTGCAGGTGCTGCGCCGGCTGCGCGAGGTCAGCGCCGTCCCCGTGCTGATCCTGACCGCCCGCAGCGACGAACGTTCCATCGTGCGCGGCCTGCGTGGCGGCGCGGACGACTACGTGGTCAAACCGCCGCGCATCGCCGAGCTGATGGCGCGGCTCGAGACCGTGCTGCGCCGGGCCGCCGCCGTCGCCCGGCAGGCGAGGACCGAGGTCGTCACCGGGGATGTCCGGGTGGACCTGCGCGCCCGCGTGGTCGAGGTGGCCGGCACCCCGATCCCGCTCACCCAGAAGGAGTTCGAACTGGTCGAGGTGCTGGTGGAACGGCCGGGTGCCGCGGTGAGCAGGCAACAGCTGATGGACCGCATCTGGGGCGACGCCTTCGTCGCGGTCTCGCGCTCGCTCGATGTCCACATGACCGGATTGCGCGCGAAACTGAACCGGCCCGGGCTGATCACCACCATTCGCGGCTACGGATATCGGTGGGGCGAGTGACCTCCCGGGAACGCGCATGCGGCGCCGACTGCTGATCGCGCTCACCGTCTTCGCCGCGCTCGCGGTGCTGGCGTTCGCGGTGCCGTTGTCGCTGACCGCGGCCACCAGCCGAACCCAGCAATTGGTGCTCGGCCGGTCCGGCGACGCCGATCGTTTCGCCACGCTCGCCGACGCGGCCGGGTCGGCGGGCGGGGTGCGGGCACTCGCCGACGAGGTCACCCGCTATCACGAGCTCTACGGGGAGAACGTCCTGGTCGTCGATGCGCGCGGGGCGCCGATCGTCAATGCCGGAGTCGCGGTGGACGATCCGCGGATCCGGGCGGCGGTGGCCGCCGCCCGGCGCAACCAGCGCCCGCAGCAGGTGGACCGGCTGACGCCGTGGAGCGCGCCGGCGATGCTCGTCGCGCGTCCCGTCGGCACCGGCGTACAGGTGAACGGCGCCGTCGTGATCGAGGCGTCGACGGCCGCGGCCCGCTCGGCGATCGCTCGGATGTGGGCGCTGATCGCGGTCGGGGCACTGGGCGCGATGGTCGTGTTCGTGCTGTTGGCGCTCGTCCTGAGCCGCTGGGTGCTGCGCCCGCTGGCCGCCATGTCGAACGCGGTCGCCGAGCTCACCGCGACGCTGCCCAAGCCACGCGGCCGGGCCCCGATCACCCGGCGGTACGGCGGTCCGCCCGAGGTCCGTGCCCTCGCCGAATCCGTCGACGCGATGGCGACGGCCGTCGCCGACTCCGCCGACGCGCAACACCAGCTCGTCGCCGATACCGCCCATGCCATGCGTAATCCGCTCGCCGCCTTGACAATTCGGCTCGACTCGCTGGAATCCGCGGTCCCCGCGAGCGCGGCGGCGACCTTCCGCGGCGCCACCACCGAGGTGGAACGGCTGACCGCGCTCCTCGACGACCTGCTGCAGCTGGCCGTCGCCGAGGCGCCCGCGTCCTTCGGCACCGTGGCCTGCGCCGAGGAACACTGTGATCCGGCCCAGGTCGCCGCCGACCGCGTCGACGCCTGGACCTCGGCGTTCGACGATGCGGGGATCCGGCTGACGGCGACACCCACCGACGACTCCCCCACGGCGACGGTCCGACCTGGCCCCGGCGCCGATCGGGTCGAGGCCGCGATCAGCGCGGCCGCCCTCGCCCAGATCCTCGATGTGGCCCTGAGCAATTCATGCCGCTACGCCGGATCCGGGGCGCACACGATCGTCGGCGTCACGGCCGGTCCGGACGGGGTGACGGTGCGGGTCGCCGATGACGGGCCGGGCGCGGTACCCGACGAGCTCGACCGGCTCACCGCCCGGTTCTTCCGTGGTTCGACAGCCGCCGCCGGCGGGACGGGTCTGGGGTTGTCGATCGCGCAGGCGCTGGCCAAGGCGCGTGGCGGCACGCTGTCCGTCGAGGCGGTGCACCCGCACGGGCTCGCCGTCCTGGTCCGCGTCCCCGCGGTGACCCGATGAGCGGCCCGTCGATCAGCCGTCGCCGGATGCTGGCCCTGGCCGCGCTGGCGTCGGCGAGCGTCGTCGGCTGCGGCACGACCGATCCCGCGACGATACGGCTCGCTTCCGGCGAGGACGGCGGCTTCTACTACGCCTTCGCCCAGCTGCTGGCCACCGCCGCCGCCGGACATTCCGACGACCTGCGCATCGAGCCGGTGGAAACCGCGGGCTCCCAACAGAATCTGCGGATGGTCGCCACCGGCGAGGTCGACACCGCGCTCGCGCTGGCCGACTCGGCGGACGACTTCGGCGGACGCGTGGTCGCGCTGGGCCGGGTCTACGAGAACTATCTGCAGCTGGCGGTCCGCACCGACGGACCGATCACGCAGGTCGGCGATCTGCGCGGGCGCCGCGTCAACCTCGGCGCCGCAGGGTCCGGAGCCGCGGTCACCGGTGAGCGCGTGCTGAGCGCCGCCGGTCTGGACCCCGCCAAGGTCACCGTCGAACACCGCCCGCTGCGCGAGGCTGCTCAGGCACTGACCGACGGCACCATCGACGCCCTGCTGTGGGCAGGTGGCGTGCCGACCAGCGCGCTCACCGTCCCGGACCCGATGCGGCTGATCGATCTCGGCGCCCTGGCCGCGCCGATGCGGGAGCGGTACGGCCCGGTCTACGACCGCGTCGCCCTCCCCGCCGATGCCTACCCGGGCAGCCCCGCGGTCCATACGATCGGCGTCGCCAACCTCCTGCTCGCCACCGCGACGCTGCCCGACGAGCTCGCCGCCGCCATCGTCGACCTGCTGGTCCGGCACGCGGACTCGCTCGTGCCCGCCGAGGCCGCAGGCGCCCAGTTCCTCGACGGCCGCTTCCTCATCGGCACCGGGACCATCCCCCTGCACCCCGGTGCCGGCGCCGCGTACCGGCGCCGACACGGATGACGCTCGCTGGGTTCACCCGATTCGGGTGAGGCGCGCGCCCTGGCGGCGGCGCACGATGCGCCTATGGGATCAACTCCAGTGCAGGGCCCGGTGCTGTCCTCCGACGCGGCGGGCACGGCGGCGATCTCGACGAGAGGGGACCGACCCGCTTGACCGCACAGCAGTGGTCCGGCGTCCCCGCACGCTCGGGCCGACGACTGTCGGCCGCCACGTCCGGGGCGAGCGGTGCAGCGGCCCCGGATGTTCCCTTGCCGCGCGACGCAGTCGAGCACGACCCACTTTTCCGACATTCACAGACCAGGAGATTCCGGTGAAGCGCACACGCAGCGTCCTTGGGATAGCGTCGATCGCGGCGGTCGTACTGATGACCGCGGCCTGCAACTCCGACGACACGTCGTCGACACCGACGACCACCCCGACCACCCAGGTCGACACCATGCGGAGCAGTATCGCCGCGACGGCGTCCTCGGCGGTGAGTTCGGCACGCGACAGCGTGCAGCAAACAGTGCAGGACGCGATCAACAAGGTCCTGGTCGCCGCCCCGATCACCTTCGACCCGGGCAGTTCCGACCTGGGGACCACCGACACCGTCACGCTCAAAGCCGTGGCGGCCGCCTTGCAGGGCAACGACACCAAGATCGAAGTCTCGACCTACGCCAAGGATTCGAACGTGGCCGATGCCAAGTCTCTGGCCCAAGCGCGCGGTGACAACATCGCGGCCGAACTCGAGGCCGACGGCATCGACAAGTCGCGCATCACGGTGAAGTCCGACGCGAATCCCTCCGATTCGGAGATCAACCCGGATCAGGCCAAGATCACCGTCGTCGGTAGCTGAGACAGGACGTCATCGACGGCACACGTCCACCCGGACCACACGCGAAGCCCGACTCTCGCGGCGGGGATCCGGCGCCGAGACGCCCCGCGCGGGTAGCCTGGCGCCGGTTCCACCGTCGGCGTCGAAACGCCCGGCCGCATGTCCGCCCGCGTGGAGAGGATCCGTTGTGCAGGTACTCGTAGCCGGTTCGACCGGGTTCATCGGGCGGCGCCTCTGCCCGGAACTGCAGGAATCCGGACACACCGTGCGGGCCATGACCAGGCACCCGGAGAGGTATCACGGGGCGGGCACGCCCGTCGGTGCCGACGTCGCCGACCCCGCCTCGCTGCCGGAGGCCATGCAAGATTGCGACAGCGCCTACTATCTCGTGCACTCGCTCGCCGAAGAGGACTTCGAGCGGCGCGACGCGGCGGCGGCCCGGAACTTCGGCCGCGCCGCCGCACAGGCCGGGGTGCAGCGCATCATCTACCTCGGCGGGCTCGGCGACGACACCGATCGCCTCTCGGCGCACCTGCGCAGCCGCAGGCAGGTCGAAACCCTGCTCGGCGAAGCCGGGGTACCCGTCACGACACTGCGCGCCGGGATCATCGTCGGGCACGGCGGCATCTCCTGGGAGATCACCCGGCAGCTGGTCGAGCACCTGCCCGCGATGATCACCCCACGCTGGGTTCGCACCCGCACCCAGCCGATCGCCGTCGACGACGTGATCCGGTACCTCACCGGTGTGCTCGACGAGCCACGCACCACCGGCCGGACCTATGAGATCGGCGGTCCCGACGTCCTCGCCTACATCGACATGATGCGGCGGGTGGCGCGGATCCAGGGACGGCCGACGCCGATCGTGCCGGTGCCGTTCCTGTCCCCGCGGCTGTCCTCCCGCTGGCTCGCGCTGGTCACCGACGTCGATGTCCAGACCGGCCGGTCGCTGGTCGACTCGATGGTCAACGAGGTCGTCGTGCACGACACCACCATCCGGGACCTGCTGCCGTTCGAGACGATCGGCTACGACGAAGCGGTCCTGCGCGCGCTCGGCGAGCGCGTCCGGATGCGGTACGACGAATGACGGCCCGCTCGTGGTCGCGTGGAGTGCGGCCGAGGCAGGATGGGCAGCGGCCACTGACGGTCGCGGCCGTGGGTCTGGCAGGCACCGGCCTGCTGGGCGCGTCCCTGGCCGCGCCGCCCGCCAGCAGGCGCTTCTACGGGCTCACCCTCGCCACCGCAACCACACTGACCCTCGGTGGTCTGGCCACCACTCCGGCGCCGATCGAGGACCAGCCCGACCGGCGTGTGCTCGCGCCGGCGACGACCGGCGTCGCGGCGTTCGGGGTGTTCTACGGATGCGCGCTCGTCGCCCGACGAATCCCGTTGCTACGCAGGGCGATCACGAGGCTCCTGCGCTACGCCGACCGGGGCCGGACGCCGGCGGTCCTGCTGACCGCGCTGGCCAACGGCGCCGCCGAGGAAGTGTACTTCCGGGGCGCGGTCTACCACGCGGCCCCGCGTGCGCCCGTCGCCGTCTCCACCGGCGCCTACATCCTCGCCACCACCGCGACGCGCAACCCGGCGCTGGTGCTGGCCGGCGCGGTCATGGGCACACTGTTCGGCATCCAGCGTCAGCACACGGGCGGCATCCAGGCCTCCCTGATCACGCATTTGACCTGGTCCACCCTGATGCTGCACTTCATGCCGCCGCTGTTCCTCGACAACCACCCGTCCTGACGACACCGCGGCGGCACGCGTTGCCGGCGATCGATGGGCACGGCCGACTCCAGTTCCCTAGGATGACCTCATGCCAGTCGCGATGAACAACGTCGGCATCGTCGTCGAAGACCTCACGGCGGCGATCGAGTTCTTCGAAGAACTCGGCCTCGAACTCGAGGGTCGAGCCATGGTGGCGGGCGAGTGGGCCGGGCGCGTGACCGGCCTCGGCGACCAGAGCGTCGAGATCGCCATGATGCGCACACCGGACGGCCACAGCCGACTCGAGCTCTCCCGCTTCCTGGCGCCGCAGGTGATCGCCGCTCCCCAAACCCCGGTCAACACGCTGGGCTACCTTCGCGTCATGTTCACCGTCGACGACATCGACGAGACCCTCACCCGCCTCGGCAAGCACGGCGCGCACCTCGTCAGCAGCGAAGTGGTCCAGTACGAGAACGTCTATCGGCTCTGCTACATCCGTGGCCCCGAAGGCCTGCTCATCGGGCTGGCCGAAGAACTCGGATAAGTACGTCGGGCGGTCAGTCCGCCGCCAGGACCCGTTCCAGGGTCGCGTAGCCCGCCGGTTCCCAGCTCGGTTTGCCACCGGGCAGACCTAGTCTGCCGTTGCGCCCGACCATGATCAGGCCGAGCGCGCGCAGCACTGCCCAGCCCCGAGCTCTCGCGACGGCGGCCGCGTCCGCCCGTGCGTAGGCGTCGAAGAATCGGCTCGCCCCGCCTGTCGGCAACAGTATCCAGGCTGCCGACAGATCGGTCGCGGGATCGCCCGCGCACATCTCACCGAAGTCGATCACCCCGGCGAGCGTCCCCGCATCGACGACCACGTTCGCCGGGTGCAGGTCGGCGTGCAGCCACTGCGGCACACTCTGCCACGTCGGGGCATCGACCGCCTTGTCGAAGACTTCCCGTGCGTGCTCGGCGATCGCCGGATCGGCGATGACCTCGAACCAGAGGCCCGAGCTTTCGCGCAGATCGGCCAGCGGGATTCCGCGCGTGGGGTTGTTCGGAGCGCCGGCGGGCGCGTCGCCGTGCAGCACGCGCAGAAATCCTGCCAGGATCTCGGCGGAGTCGAGACTCGTGATGGGCGCGCGATCGGCGGGCTCTCCCTCGACCCATCGCGCGATCGTCCAGGGGTGCGGGAACAGGGACGACGGGTGGCCGACACGCACCGGTGTGGGCGTCGGCAACGGTAGGCGCTCCGCCAGCACAGGCAGCCAGGTCTGCTCGATCCGCAGCAGGGCAGGTGCTCGCTCGGTGCGGGGCAACCGCACCGCCAGTTCCGGTCCGAGGCGCCATTGCCGATTGTCCCAGCCGCCCTCGACATCTCGGAGCTCCAGGTCGGCGAGATCCGGATATTGCTCGCGCAGTAGCGCTTTCACCAAGTCCTGCCCGAACTCGATCGCGGCCATGGCTGAGCATCGTAGCGGCGGTCCATGATCGTTCGATGACGTCGCCTGTCAGGTGCGGTCGTGGAGGGTGATCCGGTAGCCGTCGGGGTCGGCGAAGGTGAAGGTCCGGCCGAAGGGGCCGTCGACGGGTGCGGCGACAATGGTGTGGCCGTCGGCGGCGAGTGCGTCGTGGATGGCCTGGAATCCTCCCGGTCGGTATCGGCTGATCGAGTTCAGATGTGCTGGTCTACACCGCAGGAAGCGTCCAGTGCAGGCCGGTGTGGTCGAGTTCGGGTTGGTACTGGGCTTGGAAGGGAGCGCCGGAGGCGATGCTGTTGGTGAGATCGGCGAGCATGGCACTCAGGGAGGCCCAGGTGGGCGGGTAGTCGTCTGCGGTGTCTTTGCCGAACTCGGTGATACAGCCTTGTAGCGGGCCAGATCGGGTGTCGCAGATCAGCATTGTGCCGTCGCGTTCTGCGATCGGGATGAATTGCGGGATGAACTGACCGGCCTCGGAACTGGCCGGCGCTTGCGCGTAGGCATCGGGAGAGGTCCGGCCGTTCCCAAGGTCAGGGTCCTCTGCGGCGAGGTCTGCCCAGATTTCGCATTGCATTGCATGAATGTCGATCATGTGGTCAAGTCCGAGCAGCGTCATGCTGGGCAGCAGTTCAGCGGCACCACCGCCGTCGTGCAAGAAGAACCATTCACGTAGTTCGGCGGGCCACTCGACGCCGGTACGCTGCTCGGCATCGACCACGGCTCGCGGTTGCGCAGCGGGGCGGACAAGCTGCACCCACGTGTCGGGGCTACCGGCCACGATAGTGTCGCGCAAACGTGCCCACTGGGCGTTTATCGAGTTCGCAACGGTAGCCGAGACCGGCGGCCGGATCGTCGGTGAGTCAGCCGCGGCGAGCGTTGTGGTGAGCACGCTGTCGGGGTCGGGATGGCGACTGCGATTCGACAGGCGTCGCGCGTATTCGTCCACGTCGAACGCGTCGGTGTGCTTTATCTGGGTGAGGGGGGTTCGCTGCGTGGTGGGCCAAAGCTGGATCGCGATCGCTACGTCGTTGCGGTTCCGAGCCCGGCCTCGGGCGCTGACCCTGACACGGTGCAACCCACTGGGCAACGGTAGGAGTTGATCGAGTTCCGGTGGCCGTATGTGTGACAAGGTGGTTCGGGTCAGCATTGCGGATGCGCCGAGTTCGATCGCCCCTTCCTCGACGGTCTCCCACTCGTCGAGCTGGGACATGCCCGGCTCGACGGGGCTCGACCCGATCCCTACCTGAATGAATCCGTGGGTCCAGCCGACCCATATCTGGGCGTTCTCGTTGCCTTTGAAATCCCGCGTGATTCCCAGCAGTGACCCAGCTGCGGCGCTGTCGATCATCGGTGGCCACTCATATTCGGCGGGTTCGATGTACAGCGCGGCCTCACTGAGTTCGATGGTCTGCCACTGCAACACGGTAGTTCCGTCCTCGACGTTTCGTTCGGTCATTTGCGGTCCATGCTGCGGACGACCCGGTCACCCAACGGCCGTTCCAGATCGATGATGAGGAAGCCACGTTGCCCCGTCAACGGCTCCTGCTGGCACGGCTCCGTCCCTTTGTGCAGCCCGCGAGACAGAGTGACATCAACCGATCCCGGCGTTTCAACAGCGCTGATGTCGTAGCCGTAACTGGGGCAGTCACGAAGTTCGAACGGCAGATGCACCGCCAGCTTTGTATCACCATCGTCGAGATCGTAGGACTCGAACGTCCGCACAAGTCCTCGGCTGACCACATCGGACTCACGTGCCACTCGACGCGCCGACCGTGACGCCCCGACATTCGGGCGTGGCTTCGCAAGCCTGGCAGGCCGATTCGCCCACGCCGACAGTGCCCGGCACGTACCGTAATCACCGACCACCTTCGCCGGATCCGGCGGCGGTGGCGATGGGTGTCGGAGTCGAAAGTCGGTGAGTCCTATGGTGTCTGAGTCGGAGTTCGAGGAAATGTCTCGCCAGGCCGAAATCGACGGTACCGCACCTCGGGTCGGCGCGATCATCGATCGCGGCGGACAGGTCCTACTACTCGCGCGCCACGACACCGGTCCGATCAAGGCCACTCTGAAGCTTCCCGGAACCACCGTGCTGCCGAGGGAGCCTCTCGCCGAGGCGGTCGTCCGGGGCGTGCACGAGGAAACGGGCCTGGTCGTCACCGGGATTCGGCACCATGTCGGGGATTTCGACTACCTGTCCCCCGACGCCCACCCGGTGCGCCGCCTGCATTTCGCGGTCGATGTCGCGGCGACCGAACCGATCCGGCTCTCCGTCCACGCCCGCTATGTCTGGGCGCCCCTGGACGGTGATCTGCCGGTGACCTCGTCCATTCGCCGCATCCTCGAGACCTACCGCAATCTCGTGCACCCCTGACATCCCCTGTCGGGCCGGGGTCGAGCTCTTCGCAGGGACACCGGTCGATCGCCGATCGGTCACCTGTCCTTGTCGTGCCGTACTGATGGCCGGCGCCCGCGCCCGCCCGGCGTCGGGGCGCGCGCCCCGGTGCACCGGGGCCCCTGGTCGCCGTCGGTCACCTCGGTCACGAGGCGACTGTCGTCCACCTCGGCGCGCCGCAGGCCCGGAGCGGACGACCGCAGCATCGGACACCGACCGCCGACAGTGGATCGCCGCGGCACCACCGTCGTTACCTCACCTGCCCCAGGTGATGCGGCAGCTGTCCAGGATGCGGATCGACTGCTCGTGGGCGCCGCCGGGCAGTCGGTGCCGGGCCAGGCGCCGACGTCGGCGGCTGACCCGTTGTGTAGTGCCCGCGCGTCCGAGCGACCGCAGTAGCCGAGAACGCGGGGTGCGTAGGCGTAGCAGGCACCCAGCGCCAGGGCTCACGGGGCCGCGAGCACCCGGTCGAGGGCGACGACTTCGATCAGCCCGCGCGGTCCAGGTGTGTCCGATCGGCCCTTCGGTCGGGGACCTACGCCAGCAGTCACCCGACCCCGGTGGTTCGTACGGTCGACCTATTCGTACCGCACGCCGATAGGGGCACACCACCATGAGCACGCATCGCACCGAGGAAGCACACGAGCTCGCGACGTCCGCCGTCGTGGTCGGGACCGACGGATCGGCAGCGGCCGACGTCGCTGTCCGCTGGGCCGCGCAGACCGCCGCCGAGCGGGGCCGCCGCCTGCTGATCGTGCACGGACTCGACCTGGCCCGCACCGCCGCTGTCAACCCCTACGCTGTCGTCACACCGGCGGTGATCGACGCGGTGCGCGCCCACGGCACCGCCGTCCTGGCCGACGCCGAGCGCACGGCCCGCGAGGCCGCGCCCGGAGTCGAGGTCAGGACCGAGCTCGTCGCGGGGCACCCGGCGCGGACACTGATCTCGCTGTCGCGCCGTGCTCATCTGGTCGCGCTCGGAGCGACACCGGATGTCGGCGCGCTCGCGCATCTCGGATCGACGCTGCTGGCCGTCACCGCCCATGGCTCGGGCCGGATCGTGGTGGTCGACACCGGCACGGGGCAGGCGCCCCGCCGCACCGGGCCGATCGTCGTCGGTGTCGACGGCAGCCCCACCAGCGAGCAGGCCATCGCCGCGGCGTTCACCGAAGCTTCGGAGCGAACGGCACCCCTCGTCGCCGTACTCGCCGGAAACGACACGTCCTTCGGGGAGTTCGCCGGTGAGTTCAGCGTCGACGATCAGCAGGCCTCCGACCAAGCGCTGCTGGCCGAGCGGCTCGCCGGCTGGAACGAGAAGTACCCGGATGTCCCGGTGACGCATCGGGTCTACCCCGCCGATGCGCGTCAACACCTGCAGGAGTGGTCGGACTCGGCACAGATGGTGGTCGTCGGAAGCCACGGGTGGGGTGGGCTGCGCGGTCTCGTCCTCGGTTCGACCAGCAGTTGGCTTGTCCAGCACGCCCACTGCCCCGTCATGGTCGCGCATCCCGTCGGCGAGGACCTGCGATGAAGAACACGACAGCCTTCGCCGTCGGTGCCGCGATCTACGCCGCCGGACTCGGACTCGGGTACTCGGTTCTGCTGCGCAAACGGTTCGCGACCTGGGGCGCGACCCGCGACGAGGCGCAGCGGACGATACCCGGCGACGAACTGCTCCCGCACCCCGATATTCGCACGACCAGGGCGATCACCGTCGCGGCCGAACCCGCGGCGATCTGGCCGTGGCTCGTGCAGATCGGCCCCGGGCGCGGCGGCGCGTACACCTACGACTGGATCGAGAACCTGTTCGGCCTCGACATGCACAGCGCCGACGAGATCCTGCCGCGATTCCAGCATCCGGCGCTGGGCGACGTGATCGCCCTCGGCGCGCGCGGACCCCGCCTGCGGATCCGCGTGCTCGAACCCGACCGGTCACTGGTGTTCGCCTCCGAGGACGGCGCCTGGGTCTGGTCGTTCGCCCTCTATCCCGAACCCGCAGGCACCCGGCTGATCAGTCGCAATCTCATCTCGCTGACCGAGGCGTCGCTGGGGACACGGTTGTTCACCCGCCTCGTCGCCGAGCCGGGCAGCTTGGTCATGGAGCGAAAGATGCTCTCGGGCATCCGAACCCGTGCCGAGTCACTCGCCCGGTCGTCGGCGATCTGAAAGGAGTCCTCGATGTTCGCCATGGTCTACGACGGTCCAGGACGTCCACACCGTCGCGAGGTACCCGATCCGACGATCCTCGACAGCACCGACGCCGTCGTCACCGTCGACACGGCCACCATCTGCGGAACCGACCTGCACATTCTCCAGGGTGATGTGCCCGAGGTCGAGCGCGGGCGGATCCTCGGCCACGAGGCCGTCGGCACCGTCACCGCCATCGGTGGCGCGGTGCGCACCGTGCGGGTCGGGGATCGAGTTCTCGTGTCGTGTATCTCCGCGTGTGGAGCGTGCGCATCGTGCCGGGAGGCCCGCTACGGGCAGTGCACCGGCGGCGGTGGATGGCTGCTCGGCCACGAAATCGACGGTACCCATGCGGAATCGGTGCGCGTGCCGTTCGCCGACCTGTCGACCCACCCGATCCCACCCGGCATCAGCGACGAGCAGATGCTCATGCTGGCCGACATCCTGCCCACCAGCTACGAGGTCGGCGTCGGCAACGGCAGGGTGCGGCCGGGCGACACCGTGGTCATCGTCGGCGCGGGGCCGATCGGGTTGGCCGCGGTGATCACCGCGCGGCTCTACAGCCCGAGCCGCATCATCGTCGTCGACCTCGCCGACTCCCGGTTGGCCGCCGCGCACGCACTCGGTGCCGATCCGGTGCTCAACAGCCGACGCGACGAGGTGCGCGCCCGGGTCGCCGAGCTCACCGGTGGCCGAGGCGCCGATGTGGCGATGGAGGCGGTCGGGGTACCCGAGACCTTCGAACTGGCCGTCGATCTCGTGCGTCCGGGCGGTCACGTCGCCAATATCGGGGTGCACGGCGCACCGGCCACGCTGCACCTCGAGAACCTGTGGAGCCGGGATCTGACGATCACCACCGGCCTGGTGGATACGCATTCGACCCCGCGCCTGATCGAACTGATCCGATCCGGGCACCTCGATCCCACCCCGCTGATCACGCACCGTTTCGCAATGGGCGAATTCGTCGACGCCTACGACACTTTCGCGCGCGCCGCGGAGACAGGCGCGCTGAAGGTCGCCGTCACCCGGTCGAAGGCGGGATCGTGATGACCACCGCCCTGCGGAACATCGTCCTGCGCGAACTCGGCCCCACCGACCGGGACGCGGTACGCGAACTCCACGCCGGGCTCGACCGGACCGACGGCTACTTCCGGTTCTTCGCCCCACCGCCCAAGGACCTCGACCGGGTGGTCGGCTCGATCGCGTCGCACGACCCCACACACTGCGCGGTCGGCGCGTTCCTCGACGACCGGCTGGTCGGTGTCGCGAATTTCGTCGTCCTCGACGACGGGGTCAGCGCCGAGATCGCTCTGGTCGTGGCCGCCGACGAACAACACCACGGCATCGGCACCGTGCTGTTCCATCGGCTCACCGAGCTCGGTCGCGCCCGCGGCCTCGACCGGTTCATCGCCGAGGTGCTGCCGACGAACTCCAAAGCCATGCGGCTGATCATCGATTCCGACCTGCCGATCTCGGCTCACCGCAGCGACGGCGTCATCCAGATCGCGCTCCATCTGCGCACCCCGAGCCGCTCGGCGAACCAGGCGCCACGGCGGTAGTCGAGCCGAGCTCGCGCCATCGTCGCGGCCGGAACGCGTCCGCGTCCTCGGATCGCTCTCGGTTCTATCGCGCGCGGGCCAGTAGTTCCGCAACACCGTCCTCGATACCGGCGGCGATCAGGTCGATGTCGGGTGTGGAGTCGTAATCCCCGGTGATGCCGAAGACCAGGCGGTCGTCGTAGCTCAGGATCGCGATCGTGGTGCGCAGGCGCATCGCGAGGGGAATGCAGGGCCAGATCTCCGTCACCGCGCGACCGTCCAGGCTCAGCTGTCCACGGGGTCCCGGCACATTGGTGGCCAGCGCGCCGACACTGCGCTGCGGGAAGTGACCGGCCAGCCGGAACGCCCACGCCCCGACGGCGAACGGCAGCAGCTGCGCCACCGCCAACATCGACTTCTCGGCCTCGGCTTCGCCCCGCGCACGGTGGCGCGCGACGCGCTCATGGACGGCGCTCAACCGCTCGACCGGATCGGTGAACTCCACCGGGAGATGCGGGATGATCGCCGAAATGCGGTTGTCCAAGGCGAATTCGGCATCGGTGGCACGCATGGACACCGGGACCAGAATCCGAATTCCGCCCACCGCCGGGTCCTCGCCGCGGTCACGCAGAAGCCGCCGGTAGGCCGCGGTGACGGCGGCCAAGGCCACGTCGTTGACCGATGTGCCGAACGCCGTCTCGATCGTGCGGATGTCGGTCATCGACGCCCGCGCGACGGCATAGCGGCGCTGGCGGCCGAGCGGCCCGTTCAAAGACGACGGGCTGCCCGGAGCCACCGCGGCGGACACCACCGGCACGAGCGCGCGCATCATCGACAGAGCGAAGCGCGGCGCCGTCACCGGCAGCCGAACCGCCCTGCTCACCCATTCCCCGAGGCCGGCGCCCGAGGTGCCCGAGGTCGGAGTGCTCGCCGATGCGGCGCGGTCGACGGCGGCATCGCACAGTTGCTCGAACAACGCGATTCCCGACAGGCCGTCGACCATGCTGTGGTGGGCCTTCACGATCAATGCCCATCGGTCGCCGGTCAGCTGCTCGACGACCACGCACTGCCACAGGGGATGGTCCCGGTCGAGCCGTTGCTCCAGTTCGGTGGCGACGAGCTCCCGCAAGGCCGACTCGTCCCGCGGGCCGGGCACAGCGGTCCACCGGATGTGGTGTGCGAGGTCGAAACCGGGGTCGCGCTCCCACACCGGTGCGGACAGGTCCAGCGGCCTTCTGCGCACTCGCCTGCGCAGGATTTCGACGTGGTCGATCCGCTCCCGCAGCCACGCGACGAACTCGGCGCGCGTCGGCGCGGGCCCGGCCACGATCGCGACGGCGCCGATGCCGAGGCTGATGCGGCGATCAGCGTCCTCCAGTTCCATGAATCCCCAGTCCAGGGGGTGTAGCTCTGTCATCTCGACCTCGACGTAGGCGATGTGGTGCCCGGCCCGTTTCTGGTGCGCAGCCGGTGATCTGATCCTCGCCGGGACAGTCGGAAACGGCGAGAGACCATGGTCGACGAACAGCGGCCGAACTGCTCTTCCTCCCCCACGGCCGGCGGTCCAGCCGATGCCATTGGTCCCCGTGTTCCGGGCACCACGGCTCTGACCGGCGAAGTGCCCGCGTGCCACGCTGAGGCCATGACCGAGCACAGCGAGAACCCCCACCGCGTCGCCTCGGCGGCGGTCGTCGTCGGAATCGATGGATCGGACGGATCGACCGCCGCCGTGCGCTGGGCCGCCCGCACCGCCGCGGCGCGCGGCCGTGCCCTGCACATCGTGCACTGCACCGACCCGGTCGCCGACCGCACACCCCGCAGCGCCTACGACGCGTTCATCTACACCACGATGCACGACATCCGGTCGGCCGCCGAGCAGGCGCTGGCCACCGCCCGCCAGGACGCGCTCGCCGCCGCGCCGTCGGTCACGGTGACCACCGAACTCACCACCGGCAACCCCGCGCGCACCCTCATCGATGCCTCGGCGCACGCGCATCTGCTGGTGCTCGGCGCGGCGGCTGCGGTCGGTCCGATCGCCCACCTCGGTTCGACGCTGCTGGCGGTGACCGCGCACGCGCACGGCGCGGTCGTCATCGTGCGCGGGTCCGATCCCGAGCGCGACAGCGGTCCTGTCGTCGTGGGTGTCGACGGCAGCAGCGTCGGCGAGCCCGCCATCGGCGCCGCGTTCGCCGAAGCCGCGCTGCGCCACAGTCGACTGGTCGCGGTGCACGCCTGGAGCGATCTGGCCCAGGGCCAGTTCGCCGGCACCAGTTACCTCGAGTTGCCCATCGACGATTTCACGGTCGCCGAGGAAGCGCTGCTGGCCGAACGCCTGGCGGGATGGTCCGAGCAGTTCCCCGAGGTGGACGTGCGCCGCGAGGTCGAGGTGTTCGGTCCACGCGAAAACCTGGCGCGCTGGTCACGAACCGCCCAGCTGCTCGTCGTCGGCAGCCGCGGTCGCGGCGGATTCCGGGGCCTGCTGCTCGGATCGACCAGCCACTGGCTCGTGCAGCACGCCGACTGCCCGGTCATGGTCGTCCACCACGACTGACCCCCGTACTGTCCGGCTCCCGAAGGGCCACCGGTACCCTGTCCGCCCCACCTGTCACGGCAGGCGGGGCGGACAGGGTGCCGGAGGCGTTCGGGACCGGCTCATCGACGGTCGACGGACCGGAGGACGGACAAGCGGTCCGCGTACTCCTTCGCATCGATCTCGCCGCGCGCGAACCGCTCCGCCAGGACATGTTCCGGACCGGGTGGTGCCGGGTGCCGGTGCTCGCCGTCCATTCGGAACAGGTATCGCAGCGCGAGCGCGAAGCCGACGATCAACAGGGCCCAGAACAAGACCATCCCGACTCCCATCCACGCGTATCCCCAACCGTTGACGTCGTGGTCATACCAGTACATTCTCCGCCTCCTACCGAATCGCGGCCGACCGGCCGACTCCGTCAACCATGTGCCGGCGGGAGCTGCCGGGAGAAGGGTCGACAGGCACCATGAGCGAGTACCAAGGCCCCCGCTGCGGGGTCGAATCAGCGCCCGTCCTCGGCCTGTGCACGCAACAGCCACACCAGGAATCCGCCCGAGACACCGGCCATCACGAACGCCATCAGCAATCCCCCGGCCAGGCCGATCAGGGCGATCTCGGCCGGCTGCTGGCCCGGCTGCCACAGGGGGCTGGTGAAGAGCGCGAACGCGACCAGGCCCGCCGCCCACGACAGCGCGGTCGCGCCGATCCACCAGCCTGCCCGTGCCAGATATCGGCGCAGCACGCTCCACTGAGCCACCCCGATAGCCGAAACCACCACGGCGCCGCCCGCGCACAGCACCGGTATCGCCGCCGCTGTCGGCCAGCCACGGAAACCGTCGGTGCCCACCGGCACCATCGCCACGGACCAGGCGATCGCCGCGCCGAGCGCGGTCGCCGCGATCCAGGCGCGGCCGGGAAGTTCGGGAAGCGCGGGGCGTAGTGCCCGCGCCTGGAACCAGCCGAGCACGATGCCCTCGCCCAGGCCTGCCGCCAGTAGGGCCGTCGTCGCCGGCCATCCGCCGCGCTCCCACACCGCCGTCGCCACGATCGCCGGTAGCGAGAAGCCGAGGAATTCGCCCACGGTGACGAAGGCGATCCAGCGGTGCCACATCGGCTTTCCCGTCTCGATGCGCATCGGGACCTCCTCGACGGTCGGACAATCGGTATTCGTCCCTGTCACCATCGCTTCTCGGGCAGCCCCGGCGGCAGTGCCGTTCGCCCCGTGCGGGTCCCTGCCGACATCACCGATGGACACGACGAAAGGCCCCCCGCGCGGGGTCTCCGGACCCTGCCGGGGCAAGCGCCGCCCGGTGCACGCTGAGACCGGCAGAAAGGGGCCGAGATGAACACCGCCGGGTACGCGAAACGGATTGTCCACGCCGACGGCAGAGGTGACAGTTCATGAGCACGCCGACGGTCGACGAGTCGCTCACCACGGACGCGACGCCGAGATCGGCGCCTGTCTCCACCGTCGCGGAAACGGTACCGCCGATGGCATCCGACGAACTGGAAGCCATCGCGCAACTGCTAACCCGCAGATTCCCCGACGTTCCCGGCACGTACGTGCGCTACGTGGTCGAGTCGACCTATCGCGAACTCGCCCGGACGGCACGCATCCATTCCCACCTGATACCGCTGACCCTCAACCTGTCCAGGTCGCGGTTGGCGCAAGACGACGAAATCGGAGAAACACCATGAGCGACACCACGTCCGACGCGGTCTACCACAGCAAGCCGGGCGAGAGCCTCGCCGATCCCTACAACATCCCCGGCATTCTGCTCTTTCTCGCGGGCGTCGTCGGCCTGGCATCGACACTCACCGCCGCCGGCTACGGCTTCGCCGGCTGGGCGTGGCTCGGCGCCATCGCCACCGCGCTGTGCTTCACCGCCGCCGTCGCGGTGTTCGTTCTCGAGCACGAGCGGTTGCGCCGGCTCGCCCGGCGCCGCTGATCCGGTCGCGGGCCGCGGAGTTGTCTCGCCGCCGCGCGCCGATCACCACGGTCTCGTCATGAACGTGACAGTCCTGCCTTTCCTGATCGTTGTCGCCGTGGTGTTCGCGGTGAATCTGCTGCCCGCGTTCGGACCGCCCAATGCGGTGCTGGTGGTGTTCTTCGCGTTGAATTGGCACCTCCATCCGGTCCCGCTCGTCGTCGTCGCCGCTGTCGCGTCCGGCGCGGGTCGCTACCTCCTCGCCACCGCCACCCATCATCTCGGCGACCATCTCGGTGCACGCCGACGAGCCAACCTGCGAACGGCCGGCGACTATCTCACGCGGCGGCGCGGTCGCACCGTCGCGGTGCTGGGGGTCTTCCTCGTCTCCCCCTTGCCGTCGGCGCAGATGTTCGTGGCCGCGGGTCTGATGGGGCTTCGCCTGCTTCCGCTCACCGCGGCGCACGTCGCGGGAAGAACGGTCAGCTTCGCCTTCTATGTCGGCGCGACCGGGGTGGCCGAGCGGAGTCTCGGTACCACGCTCGTTTCCTCGCTGACCTCGCCGGCCGGGATCGCCGTTCAGATCGCGCTGCTCGCCGCGGTCGTCGGACTCACCCGAATCGACTGGACCACCTTCCTGCCGGGCGTCAGGCAGCCGCGAGCGTGAGTGCCGGCGCACTAGGCTGACGGAGCGCACCGATACGACTCGATCGTCGAAGGAGATCATGAGCGCGATCGCCCGTCAGCTCGCAGATCTGGCCGAACGGCGGGGCCTGACGGTGGCCGTCGCCGAATCGTTGACAGCGGGCAATGTCGCGGCCGCCCTGGGGGCCGCGCCCGATTCGGCCGTATGGTTCCGCGGTGGCGTCGTCGCCTACGCCACCGAGGTCAAGCAGCGTGTCCTGGGTGTTCCCGATGTTCCGGTGGTCTCCGAGGTCGCGGCCACCGCGATGGCCGAGGGCGTCCGGGCCCTGATGGACGCCGACATCGCCGTCGCCACCACCGGTGTCGGTGGTCCGGGGCCGCAGGACGGGGAACCCGCCGGATCGGTGTGGTTCTGCGTCGTTTCGCGCAGCGCCGCGCGAGCTAGCCATCGGCACTTCGACGGCGATCCGGCGCAGGTGCTCGATCAATCGGTGCGGTACGCGCTCGAGCTGCTGTTGTCGATGGCGACAACGATCGCGACATAACTCTCCGCTTCGTCGTTTCACACCACGCCGAGCGGGCATCCCGGCTGTGTGGAGCCGGTCGACCGGATGCGTACGGCACCGACCGCTCCCTGCGTTTCGCTGGACGGTGTCGACACCGGATAGACCGCGGGAGTGAGCCGACGCGCACTACTCGCGACGCCAACGGCGTCGTCGCGGGCGGTGTGCTCGGCTCGCTCCCCGGCCGCCCGACAGCTGCTCGTAGCCGCCGCTACCGGCGTATCGCCGTCCGCACGAGATCGCGACGGCGCGCGATCTGCTGTGTGACGGCCAGGCGATGACGGTGGTGACGGACGGTGCGTCCGGCACCGGCACGGTGGCGTGGCCGTCGCGGAGCTGCGCCCGCAACGACTCGGGCACCACTCGCGCAGGCCCGTCCGAGCGTGATCAGCTGGGTCAGCCCGACGGCGGACTCTTCGACTACGCCGGAATCGTGCCCTGGTGACGAGCGCACCGCGCGGGTCCTAGAAGGGCACGGCGACGTCGTCGGGTGTCTTGTCGGTCCGGATCCCCCGAAAGCTGGGGTGGCGCAGCATTCCGTCGGCGCTGATCTCGCGGTACTCGATGTCGGCGACGAACACCGGCTCGACCCACCAGGCGGCCCGCACCGCCGCGGCAGGCGGCGGGTCGTCGAGCGGGCTGGTGTCGCGGCGGACCTTCTCGAGGGCAGCGTGGAGGCTGCGGCGGGCCTCGGTGGTGAATCCGGTCCCGACCCCGCCGATGCAGCGCAGGTGTCCGTCAGGGGTGTGTCCGGCCAGGATCAGACCGCCGAAAGTGGCGGCGTTGGCGCCGGTTCCGGGGACCGCGCCGACGATGACGGCCTCGGTCGTGGCGCGCAGCACGGTCTTGATCCAGGCCGAGGAGCGGCGACCAGGCTCATAGATCGAGTCGATCCGCTTGCTGACAATGCCCTCCAGACCGGTTTCGGCGGCGGTGCGCAGCAGCCGCTCGGCGTCGACCTCGGCCAACGACCAGTTCGGCGGAACCCGCACGCGCACACCGTCGTCGAGGCGCAGATCGGCCAGCTCGGCCCGTCGCGACGAGTACGGGTCCGCGAGCAGGATGTCGTCGTCGAGGGCGAGCAGGTCGAAACCGAGGTAGTCCACGCGCACCTGCTCGAGCAGCGCGGGCGCGGGCCGCTGGACATGCATTCGCCGCTGCAGGCGGGAGAACGACGGGGCCCCGGCGGCATCGAGGGCGACGAGCTCGCCGTCGATCAGCAGGGTTCGTCCGTCGGTGAGCTCGGTCAGCGCCGCGACGACGTCGGGGTAGGAGGCGGTGATCTCGCGCAGGTTCCGGCTCCACAAGCTCACCCCGTCGCCGGTGCAGCGAGCGATCGCGCGGACGCCGTCCCACTTCATCTCCGCGCACCAGCCACCTGGCGGCCGCGGGGGCCGTCCGGGTGTGGCCAGCATCGGTGCCGGCACCGCCAGACCCACAAGATCGAGAATAGACCCGTCCGAGTGGGTATTCTGCCCTGGTAGGCACGTTTTCCCGGCGAACGAAAGCGAGGCCCGGTCATGGCAGGAAAGTTCGAGATCTTCGCCGACGCGGCGGGTAAGTTCCGGTGGCGGCTCAAGGCGGGCAACAACGAGGTCGTCGCGCAGTCGCAGGCCTATGAGTCCAAGGACGGTGCGAAGAAAGGCATCGCCTCGGTGCAGAACAGCGCCCCCGGCGCCACGATCACCGATCTCACCGTCGCGGCCACCTGACGTCGGTCAGAGCTGGGCGGTTAGGCCGAGTGGATGCAGGCCCTCGGTCCGGCGCAGTGTCTCGGCCGCGGCGCCGACGCGCAGTAGCGACTCGGTCGACAGTCCCGCCGCGGTGACCAGCAGGCCGCGCAGATGGTGATCGTGGAGTGCTGTCACCAGAGCGTGGTCGGACTGCGGGTCGGCCTCGTCGGACGGGGTGTCCTCGGGCGTCACGAACTGCATGATGACCTCCTGCTGCGGCCACCCCCCTACTGTGGTGGCCTGTATCGACGCGGCTATTCCCACTTGCAGCTCCGTCAATCACGTCCGTTGCGAGTGCGCGCAACAGCGGCAGGAACCACGGCCCGACGATGCCGTCGACGACCACGTCGTAGCCGCCGCGTGAGTACGCCTCGACCGCCGCGACGATCGCCTCGATCACGACCTCGTTCTGGCGATGCGCTGCGGGGAGGAACGGCAGGACGAACCCCGTACGGATCGAGCGGTAGAACACGTCGGTCTCGAGATGGACCGTGGGGACATCGGCCGTCCCGGCGAGCAACCGGGCGACTGACGTTTTTCCCGCGGCGGGAGGTCCGGTCAGGACGAACACTTCACCACTCAGGTCCACCGACCCCATTCACCCGACCAGGCGAGAAGCAGTCTTGTCTTTCCCGGCCCGCTGCTCCGAACTCGGTGCCGACACTGCCGAATTGCACGTGATGCAAGGTTCACCGCCGCACGGTCATCGCATCTCGAATACCCTCGCCAGGTCGTCGACGAATTCGGTGTAGGACCGTGCGCGATCGGGTGCTCGCAGGACGGCGGACGGATGGACGGTCACGCCCACCCGGAAGTCGTCGAGTTCGACGGTGTGGCCACGGAGTTCGGTGACCTCGGCCCGCGGGCCGAGGACCGCGTGGGTGGCGATCGCGCCGAGGCAGACCACCAGGTCGGGAGCGACCAGGTCGAGTTCGGTGCGCAGCCAGGGGGCGCAGGCGACGATTTCGGTGCGGCGGGGTTGCTGATGGATGCGTCGTTTCCCGCGCCGCTCGAAGCGGAAGTGCTTGACCGCGTTGGTGAGATACAGTGCGGCCCGGTCGACGCCGAGGTCGTCGAGGGCGCGGTCGAGCAGTCGGCCGGCCGGACCGACGAAGGGGTGGCCGTCGAGGTCCTCGTCGTTGCCGGGCTGCTCGCCGACCAGGACCGTGCGCGCGTGCGGCGTGCCGGCACCGAAGACGGTCTGCGTGGCGTCGCGATAGAGGTCGCAACCATGACACGTGCCCGCTGCCGCACGGACCGCTTCCAGGTCGTCCGTGTCGGGTACGTACTCGGCGGCGCCGGGGTAGACCGTCACGACGCCACCGCCTCGGCCGGGCCGATCGGCATCGCCATCCCCGCCTCCCTCAGACCTCCGCGCGCAGCAGATCGTTCAGTTCGCCCTGGTAGAAATCGAGGAACGCGTCCATGTCGGGTCCGGCGTTCATCAACACCACCCGGTCGTAGCCGGCCTCGACGGCGTCGCGCACCGCGTCGACATAGGGTTTCGGGTCGCTGCCGCACACCATGGCATCGAGCATGTCGTCCACGCGCACGGTGGTCGTGGCGGCGGCGAAGTTGGCCGGGTTGGGCAGCTCGCTCATCACTTTCCAGCCGCCGACCGACCACCGGTTGGTCGACAGCGCGGCTTGCGCGCCCGCGCGCTCGTCGTCGGCGAAGGCGACGCCCACCTCGAGGTAGCGCGGCCCGTCACCGCCCGACTGCCGATAGGCCCGTACCAGCTCGGGCTTCGGTTCGGTGGCGAACAGCCCGTCGCCGAGCTCGGCGGCGAGTTCGGCCGCGCGCGGACCACCGGCGGCCACGGCGATCTCCGGTGGGGTCTCGGGCAGATCGAACACCCGGGCGTCCGACAGCGACAGATATCGCCCGTCGTAGCTGCGATAGCCACCCCGCCACAGCAACCGGATGATCTCGAGCGCCTCGCGCAGCATTCGATGCCGCACCCGCACCGGCGGGAAGTCCCCGCCGACGATGTGCTCGTTGAGCCGTTCGCCCGAACCGATGCCGAGGGTGAACCGCCCGTCGGAGAGCAGCGCGGTCGTCGCGGCGGCCTGGGCGATGATCGCGGGGTGATAGCGGATCATCGGGCAGGTCACGCCGGTGGCCAAGCCGATCCGTTCGGTGCGTGCCGCGATCGTGCCCAGCACGGTCCACGCGAACGGTGAGTGGTTCTGGTTGTCGAGCCACGGATGGAAATGGTCACTCATCTCGACGAAGTCGAAGCCCACCGCTTCGGCCCGAACGGCCTGGCGCACCAGTTCGTTCGGGTCGAAGGCCTCGGCCGCCAGTTTGAATCCGATCTGCATGGCGAACCTTTCGCAGCGGGTCAGGCGCGACCGAGGGCGTGGGCCAGTTCCTGCTTGTTCATCTTCGAGCGGCCGTCGATATTGCGGCGGCGGGCTTCCTCGTAGAGCTGATCGCGGGTCTTCCCACTCCCCTGGGCCCGCTGCCCGCCGCGCTTGGACGACGCCCCCGAAGCGGACTTGCCGCCCGAGCCCTTGGTCTCGCCGTGCCGGGATCGCGTCTTGTTGACCGTCGCCGCGGCGATCTCCTCGGCGCGCTTCTCACTGCGACCACGGTCACGCTCGGACTTCTTGATGTCCTTGTACTGCCGTTCGCGTTTCGCACTCCACGTCTGCTGGGGCATGACATACACCTCCTGGGTCCGGGAACGACGTTCTCTTCCGCGCCTACCCGCGGATCCGCCCGGGAAACCGCCGCTCGTGCACCGGCGCGAGGGCCGGTGACCGCGACACCCCCGGAACTCGTCGGCAGCCGGAGTGAGACGACGATCACTGATAGTTTGCCGTGACGAATTCCTGCGCATCGGTGTCCATCACAGGAGCAGCGGAGGAGGTGCCGGTGTGACCACGACGTCGCCCGCACCCGAGACAGAGCTGGACGACGCGACCCTGGCCGGGCGAGCGCGTGACGGCGATGTCCGGGCATACGAGCAGCTGGTGCTGCGCTACCAGGGACCGATGTTCCGGTTGGCCGCCAAGATGCTGGCCGACCGGGCCGAGGCCGAGGACGTGACCCAGGAGGTGTTCCTCAAAGCCTGGCGCACGATCACCCGACTACAGGACGACGCGGCCTTCGCGGGCTGGCTGTACCGGATGACGACCAACCGGTGCCTCAACGTCCTGCGCGCACGGCGGGTCCCCGCCGATGTCGACCCCGACACGACGGCCTCGACCCGCACCGACACCAGGCCCGAGCACGCCACGGAGGTGAACAGCCAGATGGCCGCGCTCACCGACGCGCTGCAGCAGCTGACGCCGGAGCAGCGCGCGTGCTGGCTGCTGCGCGAGGTCCACGGCCGGTCCTATGACGAGATCGCCGAGATCGTCGGCGCCAACAGCACAGCGGTGCGCGGGCGGATCGCACGTGCCCGAGCCCAACTGGCAGAGGTGATGAAGCCATGGCGGTGACCAACCAGACCGACAACGACTACCTGCTCCCCTGCGGACGCGGCCTGGAGCAGGTCTGGGATCGGCTCGACGCGCCGGACGCCGACCAGCACGAGGCCTCGTGCCCGCACTGCGCCGGGGCCAGGGAGAGCCTGCTCACCCTGCGCAACGCCACCAGGGAGCTCATCGACGAACCCGACCCGCCGCCGCCCGACCTGTTCGGCCGGATCATGTCCGCTGTGCGGGCCGATGTGCGCCGCGGCCGCACCCTGTCCGTCGACACGCCCCACCCCGGCGCCGTCCAGGTCAGCGAGCAGGCCGTGGCCACCGTGCTGCGATTCGCCGCCGACACCGTCGACGGCGTGCGCGCACGCGGCTGCCGGGTGCGCAGCAGCGAACCCGGATCCGACGGCGAACAGGAGATCACGGTCGAGATGACCATCGCCGTCCGCAACGGCGCCCACGCCATCGACACACTGGTCGCCGCGGTGCGTGAACGCGCGCGGGCCGCGACCACCGCGCGGGTCGGGGTACGGCTCGGCAGGCTCGACATCACCGTGGTCGACCTCTACGAGGAGGACAGGTGACGGGCCCGGCCCCCGCGACCGAGCTGGTCGTCGGGGACGCGGTGATCGCCGGCGTGGCCGCCCGAGCGGCGGCGCAGGTGCCGGGCGTGGCCAGGCTCGAACCGGGCGTCCTCGGACTGGTCGGGCATCTCGCCCGCTCCGGGCGGCAGTTGTGGATCGGCCGCGAACCGGCCGCGTCGGCCGGAGTCAGGGTGCGCCGCGCCGGTGGCCTGCTCGACATCCAGATCGATCTGGCGCTCTCGGCATCGGGCAACGTCGTCGAGGTCGGCGGCGCCGTGCAGCGGGCCGTGGCCGAGGCCGTCACCGAATCCACCGGCGCCGAGGTCGACTCGGTGCGGGTGTACGTGCTCGACATCGAACCGGGGCGGCCGTGAGCGGCGACGAGGACCTGACCGACCGGATCATCGCGGCGATCGACGCCATCGACGGCGCCCACCCCGCGGTCCCGATGGGTCTGCAGAACAGCCGCTGGCTGCCGTGGAACGCGGGCAGAGCCGCCGTCGACCTGGGCGAGGAGACGGTCGAGATCCGGGTCGTCGCCACCACGCTGCCGCTGGCGCCCCTGCTCGAGAAGCTGGACTCGGCCGTGCGGCCGGTCCTGGCCGGAACCAGCTGGGCCGGCGCCGGATTGCGCGTGCACGTTGTGGATCTCGACGTCGACGCCTTCGCCGCCGACAGCGATCCAGATCACTCATCGGGACCGTGACGATCGCCCGACGGCGGTGTCCTACCTATGACAGTTCGTCAACCCTTGGAACACAAGACAATCGGGAGGCATCATGTCCAGCACGACCACCGAGAACGCCAAGGCCGTGGAGAAGGCCGGGGCCGGCCGGGACGGGTCGAACCGCCCGAGCGCCCTGGTGACCGATCAGGGCACCACCACGATCGCCGACGCCGTCGTCCAGAAGATCGCGGGTCTGGCGGCGCGGGAGGTCAGGGGCGTCCACGACCTCGGCGGCGGCACCGCTCGCGCGATCGGCGCACTGCGCGACCGCATTCCGGGCGCGTCCTCGAGCATCGGCCAGGGCGTCTCGGTCGAAGTGGGTGAGAAGCAGGCCGCCGTCGACCTGGAACTCGTCGTCGAATACGGCGTCGCCATCGCGGAACTGGCGATCGCGGTGCGCCGCAACGTGATCACGGCCATCGAGCAGATGACCGGGCTCGAGGTCGTCGAGGTCAACATCAACGTCAACGATGTCTACATCGAGGACGACTCCGCCGAGCAGCAGGCGCCGAGCCGCGACCGGGTGCAGTGACATGAACGCCACCACGATCTGCCTCGTCATGGGTCTGTCCCTCGGATTCGCCGCCGCCTTCGGTGGCTTGGGCGCGTTCGCTGTCGTGCTGATCTTCGGTGGCCTCGGCCTGCTGATCGGGCGCTGGCTCGACGGCGAGGTCGACCTGTCCGGGCTGTTGCGCTCGGCGCAGGATCGGGGCAGGCGGTGACCAGCGCCGCCGCCCCGCTCCCCGGCACGACCACGATCGGCGAGCGCGCGGTACGCCGCATCGCCGAGCGGGCCGCCGCCGAGGTGACCGGAGTCGGGCCCGAGGTGCAGGTGAGCGCGCAGGTTGTCGGGACCGGCGCGACCCTGCGCGTCCGGCTCCCCGTCCGCTATCCGCTGTCGGTGCGCGGCGTGACCGAGCAGTGCCGCGCGCATCTGATCACCAGGACCGAGGAGCTGACCGGGCTCACCGTGCCACGAGTCGACATCGAGGTCTCGGCCATGGTGCCGGAACCGCCCGAAAGGAGAGTCCGATGACACGCCGCCCACGCCGGGTCGTCCCGGCCGTCGTCGCCGCGCTGGCGCTGTGCGCCGTCGCGGTGCTCGTGGTGGTGTCGCTGGTCCAGCGGCTCACCGGGACACGGGAATGGGTCTCCTACGACAGCATCGCCACCCGGCTGCACCAGACGGCGTGGGGTAGCGGATGGGTGCTCGGCGTCGGCATCGTCGTCGCGGTACTCGGCCTGGCCCTGCTGGCGGTAGCGGCGCTGCCGGGCAAGCCGGTGGTGCTGGCGCTCGAAGCCGGGGACGGCATCGACGCCGGCATCGCCCGCCGCAGCCTGCGCAACGCGCTCGCCGACGCCACCGGCGGGGTGGACGGCCTGGACAGATCCCGGGTCCGACTGCGTCGCAAGAAGATCCAGGTGTCGGGCCATACCCACCACACGGCCGAGCAGACCGCCCAGGACGTCGGGGTGGCGGTCGCGGAGCGGCTCGACCGGATCAAGCCGGCCGAGGTCCCCCGCTTGCGCACCAGCCTGCGCACCATCGGCCCCGGGGGTGCGCGATGACCACCGCCAACCGGCCGGCCCGGCTGAACCGCGGTGTGCTCGCACTGCTCGGCATCGTGCTCGCCACGGCGGGCGGACTGCTGATCGCGGCGCACTTCGGTGCCTTCCGGGTCTCCCCCGCGACCCCGCTGGTTCCCGGCACCGAAGAGCCGCCCAGCATCGTCTTCTACCTCGTGATCGCCGGCGCGGTGGTGCTCGCACTGATCTCGCTGCGCTGGCTGGCTGCCCAGTTCACCCGGCTGCCCAAGCGTGCCGTGTGGCAGCTCGGCGACACCGCCGGGCACGGCGGCACGATTCTCGGCTCCGGCACCGCCGCCGACGCGGTGGCCGCCGATGTGGCGACCTACGAGGGAGTCCGTTCCGCGACAGCACGTCTCGCGGGTAGCGCGACGGCCCCCGACCTGCATCTGCTCATCGACACCGATCCCGCCGCCGACCTGCCCGCCCTGCGCAGGCGCATCCTCGGCCACGCCGTGCCGCGCCTGCGCACCGCGCTCGACCTCGCCGCCATCCCCGTCACCGTCGAATTCCGCATCGCGGATCGGGGCCGGACCCGGCGCGCGCTGTAGCCGTTGTGGGGCCGCGGCCACGTTCGCCTCAGCCGGGCCGCGGTCCCTCGTCATCGCGGCCGCGCCGGCTGCCGGTATAGGCGCTCTCGCGGATCCGGTTGACCATGTTCGGGACCAACGCCACCTCGGCGGGATGGTTGAGGACCGGGTCGAAGAAGTCCGTGCGGTGCTCCCCCGGTTCGGCGCGGCGCAGGTCCAGCTCACCGATCGTCTCGGCGGGGCCGCCCAGCCCGTCGGCGGTGAGGGTGTAGCGCATCACCTGGCTGTCGAGGTAGTCGCCCACCGCCTGCAACGACGCGGTGTTCGGCAGCGCCTCGGGGTCGAGCGGCTCGGCGAACAACCACGCCGGTGAGGCGTCGGCGAACCGGTACGGCAACAGCGAGCCGAAACAGGCCGTCGACCAGCCGCGCGCCGGTGTGAAGACGAATCGGCCGAGGGTGCCGCGGCCCGTGGTCGCCAGCGCGAAATCCCACGGGTGATCGTCGCGATCGAGCACCCGAAACGCCAACCCGAGCACGTCGGGCACCCCGACCGGACTACCCAGTCCCTTCGACAGTCGGGCGATGACCGCCCGATCACCGGCCCCGAACCACTGTTCGTATTGCTGCGTCGGCCGGAATCGCCCGGCCAGGCGGATTCCCCGCGGGTGGAACACCCGCGCGTGCCGCACCCGCGCCGCGGTCTGGAACGCGGCGGACACGACGGCGTTCGGCAGGTCGGTGAGCCCGCGGAGATCGATCAGCGGTGCCTTCTTGCGCTCGTCGCCGTCCGCCTTCGTCGGCGTGCTCGCGCGAGGCCGCGGCGAAGCAGTGGGGGCGGGGAACGCACGGTTGCGGTAGTCGGATCCGATGTCGCTCTCGGTGTCGTCGCCGGAGAGCGGTTCCGGTTCACGCCAGTCCTCGACCCGGCCCGTGCCTCGGAGAGCCTTGTCCAGTTCGTCGGCCAACTCCGCGTCGTGGGCGGGTCCATGCTTGGTGTTGCCTCGTTCGATATCCAATTCGACCTCCTCTATCGGCCGTCGGCGACGCCGCCGAATCCAGCGGCGTCACCTCGCGCATACCCGACGTCGCGCTTCCGAACCGATCGCGGGGAACTCGACACCCGTGGTGAGCTTCGCCCGGCGTGGCGGCGACGTCGGGACACACTGGATCACCGGATGCTGTCGAGGACTCCGTGGAGGGTACGAGCGAAAGCCTCCGGCTGCCCCGGATAGCCGGACTCCGCACCGGTGAAGCCGCCGTGGTGGCTCGGGAAGACGACCGGTCGGCTGCCGAGTCGATCGGCGATCGCCGTCGAGGTGCGCTCGGTGACCGTGCCCGTCGACTCCTCGCCGTAGCCGAGCACGATCCGGGTCGGCGCCGCGGTGAGCGCGGGGAGGTCGGCGCGGAAGTCGAGGACCGGGCGGGATCGCTCCGAGAGCAGCGGGTGGTCGCGGGCGCCGTCGTCTTCGGCCGGCAGGCCGAACAACGCGGGATCCGCGGCGGGCGCGGCGAAGTAGTCGTCGGTGAATTCGCCCTGCCAGGAGGTCATCGCGATGAAAGCCGCCATGCCCGTGCCGAAGCCTTTCGCGGCGTAGGCCTCGCGGTACCCCGCCGCGGCCCGCTCGGCCGCGGCGGCATCGGGCAGCGCGGACAGCAACGGCGGTTCGTGTGCGACCAGGGTGGTCACGTCGTCGGGGTGCGCGCTCACCAGCGCGAACGCGACGATGGCCCCGCCGCTGCTGGCGAAGATCTCGACCGGGCCCGCGCCGAGCGCCTCGATGACGGCGTGGACGTCCTCGGCGTGCACGGCGGGGACGTTGTCGACCAGGCCGTCGGTGCGGACACTGCGACCGAGCCCGCGCGGGTCGTAGGTGACGACCGTGCGATCGGGGAAATGCGACGCGAGCGCGGTGAAGCCACTCGCGTCCATCGGGAGGCCGATCATGAGCAGCGGCGGCCGTCCGTCGGTGGTCGGGAGCGGCCCGTGGACGTCGTAGATGAGCGTTGCGCCGGGAGTAGCGAGCGTGTGTGTCGTCATGCCGATAGTGACGTGTCCGGCGGCGAGAACTCATCGGTGACCCGGTGCGGCGGGCTACCTCGGCGGCCGGAAGCCGCCGATCTTCTGCTCGAGCAGTTCGGCCAGCCGCAACGGGGTGCGGTCTTCGAACATCGGTCCGATGAGTTGCACGCCCACCGGCAGTCCTGCGGTGGACAGACCCGTCGGGATGGCGGTCGCGGGCAGGCCGGGCATCGTGGCCAGACCGGCCCAGACGAGCTGGTCGAAGTACGGGTACGCGCCGCCGTCGATGTCGATCCGGCGTTCCAGCAGATCAGGGTTGTGATCGTGCGGGAACGCGGGAGTCGGTGTGATCGGGCACACCACCGCGTCGAACTCGGCGAACAGCTGACGCCAGCCGTGGCGATGCAGTTCGCGACGGTTGGTCACCGCGAGCCAGTCGCGGTGGGTGAACACCATGGCGCGCAGCCGCGCGGCGTCGAGACTCCGGTCGTCGGCGTGGAGTTCGGCGGCGCGGGTTTGCAGCTGCTCGTAGGCGTCGACGGGAAATCGTGCCACCGAGCCCGAGAACAGCAACTGTGTGTAGAGCGTCCCGGCTTCGGTCAGGTCGGGCAGCAGCGGACTGTGCCGTTCGACGCGGGCGCCGCCGTCGATCAGCGCGTCGGCCACCCGGTTCACCCCCGCCCGCACGGCGGCGCCGGTGGGTATGAGCGGATGGTCCTCGACGACCAGGACCCGGAAGTCGGCCAGCCGCTCGTGACGCGCGGGCGGCAGCGTCACGTCGTAGGCCCGGCCGTGTGTGAGCGGGTCCGGTCCGGCCATGACGTCGAGCAGCAGGCCCAGGTCGCGGGCGGTGCGCGCCATCGGACCGACGACCGCGAGGTCCAGATCGATCGGCAGGGCGGGCGCGTCCGGGGCGACCATGCCGCGCGTCGGCGCCAGCCCGACTGTCGGCTTGTGCGCGTAGACACCGCAGAAATGCGCGGGAGTACGCAGCGAACCGGCCAGGTCGGAACCGAGGGACAGCGCGCCGAACCCACATGCCAGGGCCGCCGCCGAGCCGCCGGAGGATCCACCCGAGGTGCGCTCGTGATCCCACGGGTTGGTGGTGGTGCCGTAGATCTCGTTGAAGCTCTGGATATCTTGCAGGCCCAGCGGCACATTGGTCTTGCCGAGCACGACCGCGCCCGCGGCCTCGAGCCGCGCTACCTGGACCGCGTTCTCGGTCGGGACATAGTTCGCGTGCTGCGGCATACCCCAGGTCGTGGGTAGCCCGGCGACGTCGTAGGACTCCTTGACCGTCATCGGGATGCCGAGCAGCGGCCGATCCTCGCCGCGGGCACGCGCCTGATCGGCACGATGTGCGGCGGCCCGCGCGCGGTCGAAGTCCGGTACACAGATCGCGTTGATCGCCCGGTCCTCACGCTCGATACGGGCGATCGCCGCCTCGGTGAGTTCTGCCGAGCTCACCGAACCGGCACGCAGGGCAGTTGAGAACTCTTCGGCCGACTGAAAATTCCACTCCACGTATTCGACGTTATTGCGCCCCGTCAGAAGCCATAAAACCCCGTTTCGCACAACGGGGTGCTTGTCTCAGCGCGAGCGGTCGCCACCACCTTCGCGCCGGCCGAGCGGGATCGGGACCGACGACCTGCGATCCGGGTTGTGCCATCCGCTTCCCCGGATTCGGTGGTCCGGCGTGCGATCCTCGACAGGGAATCGACGCTCGACTGTTCGCTGGAGACCGAAGTTCTTACACGGAGAACGAATCTCAGCAGGAGGTCGCTCGAATGCGTGTCTTTACCGTCCTCGCGACAGCTCTCGGAGCGACCATGACAACGCTGGCGCTGCTGTCCGCGCCGGCCGTGGCCGAAGTCGCCGCCACCGTCGACGCCGAGACGCTGATGTCGTTCGCATTCGGTCCGGGCGGAGCCCGCAGCGAATGTCACAGCGGTAAGCACCTGTGTGAGCCGAACGAATTCACCTGCGACAACGACAGATGCGTTCAGAAACAATGGCTGTGCGACGGTGACGACGACTGTGGCGACGGCTCCGACGAGCGGAACTGTCAGTAGCGGGCGCTCAGTCCGCGGCCACCTCGCTGCGGTCACCGCTCCACAGCGTGTGGAACTTGCCGTCGGCGTCGATGCGCTCGTAGGTGTGGGCGCCGAAGAAGTCGCGCTGGCCCTGGGTCAGGGCGGCCGGAAGGCGCTCGGCCCGCAGGGCGTCGTAGTAGGACAGCGAGGACGCGAACGCCGGGACCGGGATTCCGAGCAGGGTGGCGGTGGACACCACGCGCCGCCAGCTGTCGATCGCGGTCTCGATGGCCTCGCGGAAGTAGGGCGCCAGGATCAGGCTCGGCAGGGCGGGGTCCTGCTCGTAGGCGTCCTTGATCCGGTTCAGGAACCGGGCCCGGATGATGCAGCCGCCGCGCCAGATGGTCGCCAGATCACCGGGGTGCAGATCCCAGCCGTATTCGGCGCTGCCCGCGGCGATCTGGTCGAAGCCCTGCGCGTACGCGACGACCTTCGAGGCGTACAGCGCCTGCCGGATGTCTTCGGTGAACTGCTCGACATCGGTGGGCTTGTCGGCCAGGGTGCCCGACGCCAGGCCCACCGCGGCTTTGCGCTGGGCCCGGGAACCGGACAGCGCTCTGGCGAAGACCGCCTCGGCGATGCCGGTCACCGGCACGCCGAGATCGAGCGCTGACTTGACCGTCCAGCGGCCGGTGCCCTTCTGCTCGGCGGCGTCGACGATGACGTCGACGAGCGGCTTGCCGGTCTTGGCGTCGACCTGGGCGAGCACCTCGGCGGTGATCTCGACCAGGTAGCTCTCCAGGTCGCCGGAGTTCCACTGCGTGAACACCTGCGCGATCTGCCCGGCGTCGAAGCCGAGCGCGTCCCGGAACAGGTGGTAGGCCTCGCCGATCAGCTGCATGTCGGCGTATTCGATGCCGTTGTGCACCATCTTGACGAAGTGCCCGGAACCGTCGGGGCCGATGTGGGTGCAGCACGGGGTGCCGTCGACCTGGGCCGCGATCGACTCCAGCAGCGGGCCGAGCGACTCGTAGGACTCCTTCGGTCCGCCCGGCATGATCGCGGGACCGTTGAGCGCGCCTTCCTCGCCGCCCGAGATGCCCGCACCGACGAAGTTCAGGCCCCGCTCGCGCAGGGCGGCCTCGCGGCGGATGGTGTCGGTGTAGAGGGCGTTGCCGCCGTCGATGATGATGTCGCCCGGCTCCATCACGGCGGCCAGTTCCTCGATGACGGTGTCGGTCGCCTCGCCTGCCTTGACCATGATCAGCACCCGCCGCGGCTTCTCCAGCGCCGCGACGAACTCCTCGACGGTCTCGGTGCGGACGAAGTCGCCGTCGTCGCCGTGCTCGGCGAGCAGCGCGTCGGTCTTGGCCACGGAACGGTTGTGCAGCGCGACGGTGTAGCCGTGCTTGGCGAAGTTGCGGGCGATGTTGCTGCCCATCACGGCCAGGCCGGTGACACCGATGTGTGCACGCGCGGTAGAGGTCGACATTGCTCAGCTCTCTTCGTTCGGCGGGTCCGACGGGTGCGGAAGACGGCTTCCTTGGCAGCCAAGTTACTGGGTGCCGATCCGCGGCCGAACACTTACCACCGTGAGCGGGGCTGCGCGCGCACCCGGGCGGCGTCCGCGTGTCGGTGGTCGCTGCTAGTGTCGGTCGAGTTCCGACACGGGGTGTCTCGCGACCGCGAGGCTGAGAACAGACCCGCTGAACCTGTTCAGGTAATGCTGACGAAGGGATGTCACGGTGTTGCGCGCCCACACCACAAATACCGGCTTGTTCACCGATCACCTCTGGGACCGGACCAAGGTCCTGCGCGGTGCGATCGACGAGCTGGCGTTCCTGCGCCACCTCGGCGAGGGCACGTTGCCGCTCGAGGTGTTCCGCACCTACATCGAGCAGGATTCGCTGTATCTCACCGGGTACTCGAAAGCGCTGGCGATCCTGGCCGCCAAGTCGCCGGACCCGCAGACCGCGGCGTTCTGGGCGACCTCGTCCGCCAACGCCGCCGCGGTCGAGTCGGCCATGCACGATCAGCTGCTCACCGGTGGAGCGCTGCCCCCGCGGCAGGGCGACGCGGAGCATTCGCAGACCTGCCTCGCCTACGTGTCCTTCCTGATCGCCGCGGCCGCGACCGAGTCCTACGCCGTCGCCGCGGCGGCCGCGCTGCCCTGCTTCTGGATCTACGCCGACGTGGGCCGCGGCTTGGCCGAGAGCGCCGCGAAGGTGATCGCGACCGATCCCGCCCATCCGTACGCCCAGTGGGTCAGCACCTACGGCGCGGCGGAGTTCCAGCAGTCCGCGGCCACGGCCCGCTCGCTGGTCGACGCCGCCGCCGACTCGGCGAGCGAGCAGGAGTGCGCGGCGATGGAGAAGGCGTTCGTCCTCGCCGTGCGCTACGAGTTGATGTTCTGGGACACCGCCCTGCATCCGCAGCCCTGGCCTGCCGCATGAGCGGGCGTCTTCGCCGCGCGTTCGCGGTCATGGCCACCGCCGTCGCGGCGCTGTCGCTGCTGACCGCCTGCGGTTCGGGCGGCGGCTCCGATCAGACGATTCGGTTCGCGCTGGACTGGACGCCCAACACCAACCACGCCGGGCTCTACGTCGCGTTGCAGCGCGGCTATTTCGCCGACGCCGGTCTGGATGTGCAGGTCCTGCCGTACAACAACACCTCGGTCGATACGATGATCGACGCCGGCAACGCGGAATTCGGGATCAGTACCCACAATTCGTCGACCTTCGCCCGCGCGTCGGGCGCGCAGGTCAAGTCGGTGCTCGCGCCGCTGCAGCACTGGGCGACGGGCATCGGGGTGCGCGCCGATCGCGCCGACCTCGCGAGCCCGAAGGATCTCGACGGCAAGACCTACGCCGGCTTCGGCGACCCGGGTGAGCGGGAGGCGCTGCAGCAGGTCATCCGCAACGACGGTGGCCGCGGCGATTTCACCTCGGTGGTGCTGGGTTCGTCGGCCTACGAAGCGGTCTACTCCGGCAAGGCGGACTTCACTGTCTCGTACCTGGCGTGGGAAGGGATCGAGGCCGAACACCACGGCACCCCGATGCGATACTTCCGCTACACCGACTTCGGTTTCCCGGATTCCTACGCGATCGTGATCGACGCCAACGAGGGCTGGCTGGCCCAGAACCCGGACCGCGCCGCGAAATTCGTGCAGGCGCTGCAACGCGGCTACCAGTTCGCCGCGGACAACCCGGACGCGGCGGCGCAGGATCTCATCACCGCCAACCCGGGCGCGTTCACCGACGAGAAGCTGGTCTTCGAGAGCCAGCGCATGCTGGCCGAACAGTTCATGAAGGATGCCCAGGGCACGGTGGGCACCCAGACGGTGGAGCAGTGGTCGGCCAATTCCGGCTTCCTGTACCGGAGCGGCCTGCTGACCGGCCCCGATGGCAAGCCGCTGACCACCGAACCCGACTGGTCGACCTATTTCACCGATGAGTACCTCGCCGACCGGTGAGCTGCCCGTAGCCGCGTCGTCGCCGGCCCCCACCGGCGACGACGGCGGGACGGCGCGCTGGGCCGGGATCCGGTGGGCGATACCGTCGTTCGTCACGGTGGCGGCGCTCGTCGCCGGCTGGCAGGTCTACGTCACCAGCAGCGGTGTCCGACCGCAGGTGCTGCCGTCGCCGCTGCGGGTGGTCCAGCAGGGGTGGGCGCACCGGGACGAGATCCTGTCCCACGCCGCCGCGACGTTGCAGGTGACGTTGGCCGGGTTCGCGGTGTCGCTGACGCTGGCGTGGGTGCTGGCGGTGATCGTCGACTTCTCGCCGTGGCTGCGGCGGGCGCTGGTGCCGCTGTTCGTCGCGTCGCAGACCGTGCCGATCGTGGCGATCGCACCGTTGATGATCATCTGGTTCGGGTTCGGTCTCCTGCCGAAGATCCTGGTGGTCGCGCTGGTCACCTTCTTCCCGATGGCCATCGGCCTGATCGAGGGATTCGCCGCGGCCGACCGCGACGCGGGCGCGCTGCTGCGGAGCATGGGCGCCTCCCGGTGGCAGGAGTTCCGGTATGTGCGACTACCGTCCGCCCTGCCACGGTTCTTCACGGCGCTGCGGATCGGGATCACCTATGCCGTCGTCGGCGCGGTGTTCGCCGAGTACGTCGGCGCGAGTGCCGGTCTCGGCATCTATATGAGCCTGCAGAAGAATTCGTTCCGCACCGACCTGGTGCTGGCGGCGGTGCTGGTCACGGCGCTGCTGAGCATCGCGCTCTACCTGTCGACCTTCGCGATCGAACGCCTCGTCGCGCCGTGGTCGCGCGCGCAGAACAGGAGCCGACGTGACTGACGCCGAGCGCGACCGCATCGTCGTCGACAGTCTCACCAAGTCGTTCCCGCAACCCGGTCGGCGCAGCCCGGACCTCGCGGTGCTGGGCGGGGTGTCGTTCACCGTCCGATCGGGCGAGTTCGTCACCGTCATCGGACCGAGCGGGTGCGGCAAGAGCACCGTGTTCAACATGCTGGCCGGACTCGAATCCCCCGACTCCGGCAGCGTCGGCTTCCGCGCGGCCGACGGCGAGGACACCGCGTCGCACTGCGCCTACATGCCGCAGAAGGACCTGCTGTTCCCCTGGCGATCGGTGCTGGACAACACCATCCTCGGTTTACGTGTCCAGGGCGTCCCGAAAGCGGAGGCGCGGCGCCGGGCCCGCGCGCTGTTCCCGGTCTTCGGGCTGTCCGGCTTCGAGGACGCCCGCCCGTCCCAGCTGTCGGGTGGGATGCGGCAGCGGGCCGCGCTGCTGCGGACTGTCGTCCAGGAGCGCGAACTGCTGCTGCTCGACGAACCCTTCGGGGCACTCGACTCCCTGACCCGCACCGAGATGCAGTCGTGGCTGCAGGAGGTCTGGCAACGCTACCGCTGGATGGTCTTGATGATCACCCACGATGTCCGTGAGGCGGTCTATCTGTCGGACCGCGTGATCGTGCTGTCGGCCCGCCCGGCCACCGTGCGCCACGAACTGCGCATCGACCTGCCGCGCCCGCGCGGACTGTCCATGATCACCGCGCCCGAGTTCGTCGCGCTGGAGGAGGAACTCCTCGCGATCCTGCACGAGGAGTCGCGCCGGGCGCTCACCGAACAGCGCTGACGCGACCGACCGACGGTCTGCCCACCACGGTGGTCAGTGCTCGAGCGAAGGGTCCCACCGGTTGGCGAGCATCGTGAAGCTCGGGAGGTCCGCCAGCGAGGTCGATGCCTCGTAGATGCGCTCGTAGCGTGTCGAGGCGATCCGCCACGCACCGTCCGGGTCGCGACGATAGGTGTCGGAATAGTATCCGCCGCCGCGGATCTGGACCTTCGCGTCCGGCACCAGGACGGTGTCCTCGAACGCCCAGGAACCCCGCGCGGTATCACCGTCGACGTCGATCTCGGGATGGTTGGCGATGTGGACCGTGACGATCCCGGGCCCGAGGTTCTGCTCCATGAACGCCACGACACGGGCCCGGCTGTCGAAATGCAGCGGCTCGGCCATGGCCTGGGTGCCATAGCGCGCGGAGATGTCCTCGGCGAGACAGTCCGCGAATTCGTCCCACAGTTTCAGGTCGAGTGTGCGGAAGTACCGGTGCTTGAGACGCTTGATCTCCTCGATCGCGACAAGGTCCATGGCCGGAGTGTAGAACGTGTTCTAGATCGAATGCGCGGAATGCCCATCACCGCGGTCCGAGCCGGGTGCCGGCAGGCCCGGCCGCAGCCCTCGCGGGCCCGGTGATCGCGTTATGCGGCCGGGGCGATGTTCTGATTGAGATGGAACAGGTTGGCCGGGTCGTAGGCCTTCTTGACCGCCGCCAAACGGTCGTAGTTCGGGCCGTAGTTGGCGCGGATGCGGCTCTGGTCGTCGGAGGCCATGAAGTTGATGTAGCCGCCGTCGGCGGTGTGCGGTTCGAGCGCGGCGTGGTAGTCGCGCACCCACTCGGTATTGGATTCGTTGTCGATCGGGTCCGGCCACATACCGGCGATGACGGGAGCGAAGTTCACGTTTCGGTAGGCGAACGCGGTGGCGTCCACCGCGACGTCGTGCACGGCGCCATCGATCGGGTAGAGGTGCATGGTGGACTGCATGGCGGGGACCCGGGGACCGAACGCGAGATGGGCGGCGATGGCGCCGTCGGTGAGCTCGGGCTGGAACGCCGCCTTCCAGTAGTGCTGTAGTCCGGCGGGAAGCAGCGCGTCGAAGGCGCTGTTGAGCCCCGGATAGGGCATCCGGCCCACGTGCTCGGCGACCGGCGTCGCGACCGCTCGAAGGTCCGCGAGCAGTGCTTCGCCCTCCTCGTCGCTGCCGTTGAAGCACGAGACCACGAGCATGAAGGGCTCACCGACCCGGTCTTCGGGGATGAAGGGCAGCGGCGGGGCGATCTGGAAGGCGGGGAAGGCGCCCATCGCGCGCGGTGCCGCGGCGATCCAGTCACGGTAGGTCCGCAACAGCTTCTCGGCGGCGTCGAGCTCGAAGAACATGGGTCCGCCGTAGATGGTGTCCACGGGATGCAGGTCGAACTCCAATTCCGTCACCACTCCGAAGTTGCCGCCGCCGCCGCGCAGTGCCCAGAACAGGTCGGGGTGCTCGGTCGCGTTCGCCGTCACGAAGGTGCCGTCGGCCAGGACCACGTCGGCGGATCGGAGGTTGTCGATGGACAGACCGTAGGCACGGGCGAGGTACCCGATTCCGCCGCCGAGGGTCAGACCGGCCACGCCGGTGGTCGAGATGATCCCGCCGGTGGTGGCGAGGCCGAAGGTGTGCGCGGCGTGGTCGAAGTCGCCCCAGGTGCAGCCGGCCTGTACCCGGGCGATCCGCCGCTCGGGATCGACGCGGATGCCCTTCATCGCGGAGAGGTCCACGACGATGCCGTCGTCGACGGTGCCGAAACCGGGGACACTGTGGCCGCCGGCGCGAACGGCCAGGTCGAGTCCGCTCTCCCGGGCGGCGTCGACGGTGGTGCGCACGTCGGCGACGTCGACGGCGCCGACGATCGCGAGAGGCGTGCGGTCGATCATCCCGTTGTAGACCGAGCGCGCCCGGTCGTAGCCAAGCGACTGCGCCGTGATCACCTCACCGCGAACCGCTTCGAGCATGGTCAGTGCCGGCGTGCCGTTCATGTCTGCTCCTGGAGGTCGAGTCGAGCCGGTGCGGCGATCAGCCGCGCAGTACGTGGTCGTGGAACTGGCGCATCTGCGCCACCGGACCGACCTCGAGGAAGACGGCTCCCCCGGCGGAGGTGGCGGTGTGCCCGGCCGGCCAGTAATAGACCTCTCCGGCGTTCGCCGTCTCCACCGTGCCGTCGGCGTGCTCGAGCCGCAACGACCCGGCCAGCACGATTCCCCAGTGCGGGCAGGGGCACCGGTCGTCGGGAAGACCGTGCAGGACGGGGCCGAAATCGGTCCCGGCCGGCACGCTGGCGTGCCGGATCGCCATGTCGCCCCACTCGATGTACCGGGTCACCAACTCGCCCTGGGCGACCTCGATGGGCAGGTCCTCGATCGGCGTTGCCATGGCGTGCTCCTCGGTCGGCGTTACCTGTGACGCTACGGAGCGCCCGCCCGGTGCGCCTGACCTGATCTGATCGAATCGGCGTCGCCGCGAGGGGGTCAGATCGGACTATCTCCGTGGTCGTCGAATCCGGCTATGGTCGAGAAGTGACGGAATCGGCTCCGCCGAGAAGTGGCACGGCCTTTGTCGGCCGCCGCGCGGAAGTCGCGCGGCTCGAGGCCGTCTGGGCCGCGGTCGAGGACGATCGGCGACAGGTCGTCTTCGTAGGCGGCGAGCCCGGCGTCGGCAAGACCCGGCTGGTGAGCGAGGCGGCCGCGGCGCTGCGCGCGCACGGTGCCACGGTGCTGTGGGGTGCGTGCCGGGAAGACCTCGACATTCCGTACCGGCCCTTCGTCGCGATTCTCGAGCAGGCGATCGAACAGACCCCGCCGGAAATCCTGCGGACTATCGCGCCCGCGGCGGCAGCCCCGCTGCTGCGCCTGACCACCAGCGTGTCGCGGTACTGGCCGTCGGCCGAACCGAACCCGGGCGACCGAGACTCCCGGCCCGTGCTGTTCGACGCTCTCCTGCGGGTACTGCTGGCGACCATCGAGCGCCGCCCCCTGGTCATCGTCCTCGAGGATTTGCAGTGGGCTTCGGAACCGACGCTGGCGATGCTGTCTCATCTGGTCGAGTCCACGGCCGGTGAGCGGCTACTCGTGTTGGCGACCCTCCGCACGACCGCCCCGGATCGCACCGACGCGGTCAGCTTCGCGCTGGCCGATCTGCATCGTCTCGACGGTGTCGCCCGGATCGACCTCGTCGGCCTGAGCACCGACGACGTGGCCGAGTATCTCGTTCGCGCTGCCGGGGTGTCCCGCGCGTCGGCGAGATCGGCAGCGCCGGTGCTGCGTGACCACACCGGCGGGAACCCGTTCTTCCTCCAGGAGTACTGGCACGATCTGGCCGGCCGTGGCGGTCTGACCGCGGTCCGTTCCGGCGTCGCCGCCCCACGTTCGGTCCAGGATGCACTCGCTCGCAGGCTGGCGGCCTTCGATGTGCGCCACGCACGCGTGATCGAGCTGGCCGCGGTCGCCGGCGACGTCGTCGACCCCGAGGCCCTGTCCGACGGACTCGATTCGACCGAGGTCCTCGCGGGGATCGACTTCGGCGTGCGCGCGGGCCTGCTCGTCGCGGGTGCGGCAGACGGCGACTATCGGTTCGCGCATGCCCTGGCTCGTCAGGCCGTGCTCGACCGGATGTCGGCCGGCGACCTGGCGGCCGCGCACGCGCGGGTCGCCGTGGCCGTCGAGAAGCGGGACCCGACGCGGGTGGCCGCGCTGGCCCATCACTACTTCCGGGCGCGCGCCCTGGGACACGCGGACAAGGCCGTGCACTACTTGGTACTCGCCGCCCGCCAGGCCGAGCGCGGGATCGCCCATCGCGAGGCGGCCGTGCTGTACGAGCGCGCGGCGCAGGTGCGCGTCGCGCGAGGACCGACCCGGGTCGAACTCCTCTCGGCGGCGGCGCGCTGTCACCTGCACGGTGGTGACTTCCCGACCGCCCGTCGGCTCTACGAAGAGCTCGCCACGGATGGGGACCCGCGTGTCCGGCTGACGGCCGCGATCGGACACGAGGACGCGTCGTGGCGGCCCTCCGCGAGCGGGGAGCGCTCGCTGACGCTGCTGAGTGAGGCATTGCATGCCGCGGCGCTGGACCACGACGATCCGCTGTCGGTCCGCGCCCGCGCGAGCATGGGACGGGCCGCGTCGTTCACCGGCGATTTCCGGCGGGCTCGCCGGATCGGCGAGGACGCGTTGACGCGGGCCAGGACCATCGACGACCCGGAGCTGACCGCGCATGCCCTGTGCACGACGCTGTGGCAAGGCCTGCGCCCGGACCTGGCGCCCGAGCTGCTGGCGCGGGCGGTCGAGCTCAACGCGATCGGTGCGCGCCTCGGTGACGACGACTACCGGGGGCCCGCCGCCTTCCACCGCGCGGTGTTCGCCTACCTTCTCGGCGACGAGGCGGCGTGGAGCGGAGCCCAACGCGATCTGACCGAGTTGGCGCTGGCCCGCGGACAGCCGTTCTTCCGGTACGTCGCGGGATGCTCGCGCTGCGCGCACCGGTTCGCCGTCGGGGACTTCGCGGGCACCGAGCGGATCAGCGACTGGCTCGACGACCAGTTCGCCCACGAGTTCGGCGGCGCGACCGAGGGGTCATGGGGCGTGCAACAGTTCATGCTCCGGCGGGTCACCGGCGGCCTGGAACAGATTCGTCCGCTCATCTCCGGGCACGAGAGCTTCGACGATCACTGGTTGCCTGGCTTGCTGGCCCTGTACACGGAACTGGAGATGTGGGAGGCGGCCGCGCGCGTGCTGACCTGTCTGTGCGACCGGCTCGGCGATCACCGCTTCGGGGCGCAATGGGCGGGGGTGCTGGCGTTCGCCGCCGAGGCGGCGGTCCGGCTCGACGACACCGCGGTCGCGGCGACACTGCGCCCGTTGCTGGCCGAGTACGCCGGCGCCAATCTGATGGCGGGCGCGAGCGTCGCGGTTTTCGGCAGCGCTGATCGCTATCTGGGCGAGCTGGACTCCGTGCTCGACGCGCCCGGCGCCGATCGGCACTTCGAGCGGGCGCTCGCGATGGACCGCCGGATGGGCGCGGTGACCCATCAGGCCGAGACCCTGGCTGCCTGGTGCAGGCACCGGCTCCGACACCCCGATGCCGTGTCGGGGCCGGCCGCCGTCGACCTCGCCACCGAGGCCCGCGCCCTGGCGCGACGGATCGGGCACCGCCGTATTCTGCGGGATCTGGACGCCGATCCCGCTCCCCGTTCCGAGCACGTCCCGCACCCGAACGGGCTGACCGACCGCGAGGTGGATGTGCTCCGTCTGGTCGCCGATGGTCTGTCCAATCGCGAGATCGGTGAGCGGTTGTTCATCAGCGCCAACACTGCCGCCAACCATGTGCGCAGCATCCTGATCAAGACGGGTGCGCCGAACCGCACCAGGGCCGCGATCTTCGCCACCGAACACGGACTGCTGTTCTAGCCGGTGACCGGCCCGTCCGCGGTCGACAGCGGCGCGAAGGCGCCGTCGGGTGTGACGGTACCGGACAGTTCCAGGATGGCGTCGGCGGGAATGCCCGCCCGGACCGCGGCGGCGCGGATCGCCTCGACGTTGTCGGCCTCGTAGAGGCAGAAGGTCTTGCGTTTGTCCAGCGACAGGAAGGAACTGAGCCAGCGCACGCCGAACTCGTCGTTGATCCGATTGATCTCCGCGGCGGTCTCCGGGGCCACCTCGAGCTGTTCGGCGAATTGCCGCTCCACGATGAATACCGGCATCGACTGCGCCCCTTGATCGTGCTCGGGCGGCGGCCGCACGGTGCACCGGCCCGAACGGCGGTCCCCGATTCACGGTACCAAGGCCGCCGGGCGCTGTTCAACGTTCCGCGCGGACCGACGGCGCGGGACTTGCCGCCCGCGCCTACCGGAGCCTCCCCGAGCACCCGTCGATCGCCACGACGATGGTGATGCCCGACTCCGCCCCGCCGCCGAAGGACGGCAGGGAGCGGCGACCTTCGACCTAGTCCGCGTGCAGATACACCGGAACAGCGGCGTGCCCGTTGGAGATGAAACTGGGCATCGGCGCCAGCTCGGCCGGGCTCGTGGCCAGGCGCATTCCCGGGAATCGATCGAACAGCGCGGGCAGGGCGACGGCCGCTTCGAGCCGGGCCAGTGACGCGCCGATGCAGTGGTGTGCGCCGTGGCCGAAGGCGAGATGCTGTTCGCGGGTGGCCCGGGTCGGGTCGAACTCGGCGGTGGTGGCGCCGTGGACCTTCGGATCGCGGCTGGCACCCGCGTAGGAGGCCAGGATGGCTTCGCCCTTGCTGATCCGATGCCCGCCGTCGACGTCGATGTCCTCGACCGCGTACCGCAGGGGCAGGTGCGCCACCGGGGCCTGGTAGCGCAGGGTCTCCTCCACCACGTCGGCCCACGACACCCGGCCCTCGGCCACCGCGGCGCGCTGCTCGGGATGGGTGAGCAGCGCGACGATCGCCTGATCGAGCAGGTTGACCGTCGTCTCGTGGCCGGCGTTGATGACCAGCATCAACGTGTCGACGAGTTCCTTCTCCGACAGGTGGGAATCGTCGTCGTCGCGCGTGGCGATCAGCACGCTGGTCACGTCGTCACCGGGGTGCTCGCGCCGATAGGCGACGAGTTCGCCGATCAATCCGTACATTTCGAGGTAGTTGGCCTGCGCCTGCTCGGCGGTGAACGAACCGTCGAAGAAGCCGTCCACACACTTGTGCAGCGCGGGTCCCAGCCCGTCCGGTACACCGACCAGTTCGGTGATGACCCGGATGGGGACCGGATAGGCGAAGCCGCTGCGCAGATCGACCGGCTCGCCCGCAGGGACGGCTGCCAGCGCGTCGAGCAGGCTCTCGGTGATCTCGGCGATGCGCGGACGAAGCGCGGTACTGCGACGGTGGCTGAACGCCGGGGAGACCAACCGGCGCAGCCTGCGGTGATCGGCGCCGTAGGCGGTGAACATGTTGTCCACCGCCACCCACGGCAGCAGCGGCCAGGCCTCGGTGATCTCGCCGTTGATGAACGACATCCAGTGCTGCCTGGGGTCTTTCGACACGCGGGGGTCGGCGAGCAGGCTCCGGAGCACGGCCTGGTCGGTGACCGACCAGGCGGGCACCCCACCGGGCAGCTCGACCAGCGTCACCGGGCCGCGCTGCTGAATGCGCGCCGACTCACCTTGGATATCGGCACCGGTGGTATCCAGCACGATCGGTTCCATGACATTCTCCTTCATATCAGGGACCGCGGCCCGTGATCGATAGTGCCGCAGCCTGTTTCGGCCGCGTGGTGGGCAACTTACCGCGCGGCCGGACCGCTCAGGGGACGAACAGCGGCGCCGACGGCGGGAAGTCGATCGGCAGCGTCGTCATCGCGCGGTGGAAAGGCCCCGGCCGCCAGGCGATCTCCGCCACGGGCACGGCCAGGGTCAGGTCGGGCAGCACGTCGAGCAGCTGGTCCAGCGCGTCCTGGGCGATCTGATAGGCGACCGAGCGAGCGGGGCAGGCGTGCGGGCCCGCGCCCCAGGCGAGGTGGGATCGGTTGCCGTTGCGGTCGCCCTGGGCGATCGACGGGTCGTTGTTGCACGCGGACAGGCTGATCACCACCGGCTCGTTGGCGGGCAGCCACACGTCGTCGATCATGACCGGCTGCCGCGGATAGGTGGTGCAGAAGTTCGCCATCGGCGGGTCCAGGAACAACACCTCGTCGAGGGCGTCGCGCGTGGACAGACTGCCCGCGATCACACCGCCGCCGAATCGGGAGTCGGTCAGGATGAGCAGCAGCGCGTTGCTGATGAGGTTCTGCATCGGCTCGATACCCGCGCCGTAGAAACTGATCAGGTTGTAGAGCATCTCCTCGTCGTCGAGACCCGCGCTGTGGTGGGCCAGTCGCGAGGTCAGGTCGTCGCCCGGGTTCGCGCGGCGCAGGGTGATCAGCTCGATCAGCGCCGCCGACAGATGCTCCATGCCCCAGGCCGCGTTCACGGTGTCGAACAGCGCGGCCATGCCGGTGGCCACCCGCTGTCCCAGCTCCGGGGTGCACCCGACCACCCGGTTGAGCGTCTCGAAGACCAGCGGAAACGCGTACTGGGTCAACACATCCGCCGAACCCGCCGCACAGAACGAATTGATCAGTGAGATCGCGATCTGTTCCACGGTCGCGTGCAGGGCGTGGTGGTCGATGGAGTCGATCGCGGCGACGTAGGCCTGCCGATAGCGAGCGTGGACCGGCCCGGAATTGCGCAGCGCGTTCGGGTACCACTGCATCATCGGCCGCACCGGGCAGTCCTCGGGAATGCTGTCCTGCCACGGCCGCGGATCGGCCGGAAAGTTGTCGGGGTCGTTGAGGATTCGCACCGCGGTGCGATACCCGAGCACCAGGTTGGCCGGGACGTCCGGCGACAGCTCGATCGGCGCTATCGCCCCGTACTTTTCGCGCATGGCGCGGTAGTTCCCGTGCGGATCGGCGGCGAACTCGGGCGCGTAGACGTGCCCCTGCACCGGGCAACCAGCATCCTGCTCGGCGTACGACGACCGCGGCGCGAGCCGACGGGAGACATGGACGTCCTCCACAGACAGTGTTCCTTCCCGAGGGACGGCAGGTGTACCCGAGCTCTGCCATCAACACATCGCGACGACACTGCCACACCGATGGAACCGCCCGGATCGGCGCGACATACCGGTCGGTAACAGTTCAGGTCCTCGCGCTGTCAGGAAACTTCCTGTCCCCCAACGCTGTTACTTGCGCCGACTCGTCATCGAGCACTCGCTCGCCGGGTCGGTGGGGGCCGCGGAGTGGGACATCATCCGAGGGACATGTCCCGTTTCCCACCGTCCGGCTCGACTGGCAGTGTCGCGGGCGGCGGGTACGGCCTCTATCGGCCACGCAGGCGAGCACGCGCGCCTGCGATGATCGTGACGATCATGACCGTCATCACCTGGAGCGCGGTGAGCGGAGCCGCGGGCGGCGCCTGCACAGGTGCGGCGTAGTCGACCCGGGGCGACGGCAGCGCCGGCGGCGGAATCGCCGCGGGGATCGAGGGGATCACCTCGGGCAGTCGCACCGGGACCGGGACGACAGGCGGCGCCACCACCGGGTCCGGCGGAATGGCCAGCGGGATGCCGGGCTCCGGCGCACCCGGGACCGGCAGCAACAGCAGGCAGGTCAGCACGGCGCTGCCGGTCGCGGCGCTGCCGACCGCCGCACTGCCCGCACCGGCCGAGCCCGAGCCGACGAGTCCGCTGGAACCGACGCCGATCAGGCTCGACCCCGTGCCGCTGCCGGTGACGATCGCGGACCCCAGCGCGGCGCTGCCGACCGCCGCGCTGCCGACACAGGCGGGAAGCACGAAGTCGGGGTTGTGGAGCAGCAGACCGCCCAGCGTGCCCGGGCCGGCGACGGCAGTCCTCGGTGCGGGATCGAGCGAGGACTCGGCTGCCCCGGTCTCCCCGCTCGAATCGGTCATCGCGTGGTCGCCGCCGGCGCCGCCGGGAAATCCCGCACCGAGACCGAGATCTCGCCCGACCGGCGGATCCGGGAGCATCCCCGCCGCACTGCCGGTCGATGCCGCCGACCAGCCCGGCTCACTCGCGGCGCCGCTGCCGGTGCCGAGCCCCAGCTCCAGCCCACCGGTTGGTCCGTCGCCCGGCGCGACCTCGGTACCCGGAGCCGCACTGCCGCTGACGATCTCGTCGATGGTCGGGAGTCCCGGGGCAGCCGCACCCGGTGCAGCGTGAACGGCGAGCACAGCCGCGGCCACCGACAACGCCATCGATCCTCGTACCGCTGTTCGCATCCCGCCCACCGTGCCTCCGATCGCCCAGTACTGATCGCCGTGTGCCCCGGTCAACGAGGAATATCGCCGCCGGCGGGTTGTTCCGCGGCGAGGTCCTGGAAGCGCGCGAGCGCGAGTTCGTAGGCGTCCTTGGCGACGTGATTCCCGCCGGCGAACGGCTGATCCAGTTGGTAGACAGCCAGAATCACCGCACCGATCACCAGGCCGAACAATCCGGTCATGAGGATGCTGCGCTTGGTGACCACGACACCGGAGAAGACGGTGCCGAACAGCAGCATGGCGGTCGCGAACCACAAGGCGAGGTAGAGGAACCCGGGCAACCGGTAGCCGGCGTCGAGGCCACGGTCGAAGCGGGCATCGGTGATCGCCGCGACGGCGGTGGCCGTCTCGTCCTGGACGGCCTTCGCGTCGGCGGTGCCGGCGGGCACGGCGTCCACGGTCTCCCGCAGTTCATCCAGAGTCACCTGGGTCGACGCGCTCAGTCGGCGCTGTTCGTCCATGACCTGCCACTCCTCGTCGATCACCTGCCGGGTGTAGACGGTGACCAGGCCCTGGATCTTCTCCCGATCCGGCTCGGACATGCTGTTCGCGGACTCGTACACGTTCACCAGGGCCTTGCCCTCCGACACCGTGTGCGCGTGCGAGGTGTCGAACTGCTGCCACAGGATCACCACCACGAACGCCACGATGGCGGCGAAGAACATGTTGACCATGTCCAGTGTCATCGACCCGGCACCGGAATCATCGTCGTGCCGCCATGATTCGGGCCGCACCCGGTCCCCCAGCACGAAGATCCCCACCGCGACGGCGACGAAGAGCGCCAATACCGCCAGCTGCAACAGAATTCCGAGCATTCCGCGACTCCGTTCCTGCCGGGATGGAAGCGATCACAGGGTATTCGCGGCCGCCGTTCTGCTGGATTGCGTCCGAATCCCTTCCACCACAGCGCTTTACAACCGACCGGTCGCTTTCGGGGCCCATCCCCTGCCCGCATTGATGTCGCGTACCGAGCTGCGGTAGCGGAGGTCGACCACGCTCGGACACGTCCGCCGCGGCCCCACGCCTGGAGCCCGGAAAGCTCCGGACAGCCGACACACCGGCGCACAGCTGGCGCGATGCCGACCCGGACGCACGGGCACTCGATGCCGATCGTCGTTCCCGGCGATTCGGCCGAGTAGGTCACCGGAATCGGTAGCGGCCAGTATGTTGTGCCTGCGGTATCGGTGGTCATGGCGATAGCGCGGCGGTGAGAGGGAATGGGGCGATGGTGAAAGGCCTGGGAACGCTGGAGAACCAGGTGATGGCGGTGCTGTGGGACGTTCCGGACGCGCTGTCGGTGCACGATCTGGTCGACCGGCTCGGCCGGGAGCAACGGACCCCCGCCTACACCACGGTCCTGACGGTGGTGACGCACCTCTGGGAGAAGGGCTGGGTTCGGCGGGAGAAGATCGGTCGGCGCTACCGGTATCGCCCCAGTCGTTCCCGGGCGGAAGCGACCACCGATCTGCTGCGTGAGATCCTCGATGCCAGCCCGGACGCGCCCGGCGCGCTGTTGCACCTGGCCCGCACCGCCAGCGAGCGAGAGATCCAAGCCTTGCGGCAGGGACTGTCCGCCGGCGAGGGCGGTCCATGATCCTGCTCATCGCGCTGGTGGCGGCTGCAACGATGCTGGCGCTGGTCGCGCCGGCGGTGCTGCTCCGTATCGACTTCGGTGCCGCGCCCGTGGTGGGAATCGTGGCCTGGGTGGGTGCGATGTCCGCGACGATCGGGCTCGGCATGCTGGCGTTGGCCGCGCTGGCATGGCCGGGTGACCCGCCGGGAAACTCCCGGGTGGGCGCCCTGGCGCGCAGCCTGGCCGAGGTCGAGCCGATGATCATCACCTGGACCGCGGAACTGATCATGCCCGCCGCGATATGCGGCCTGATCGTGCCGGCCGGACTGGTGGCCCGGGTCGCCGTCGTTCACCGTCGGCACGCGTCGGCGCGGCGCCGACGGCACGCGGAGCTGATCGGGGTGCTCGGCCGCGCCGACCCCGGCGGGGCGGGCGTGGTGTGGCTCGAGCATCCGGTGCCGATGGCGTACAGCGTCGCCGGACACGGCGGGTACGTCGTGGTCACCGACGGGCTCGCGCGGTGCCTGACCCGAGCGCAGTGGCGTGCGGTGCTCGCCCACGAGCACGCGCATCTGCGCGGCCGCCACCATCACATCCTCGGGGTATGCCAGGTGCTCGCCGGCGCCTTTCCTCGGATTCCGTTGTTCGCCGCCGCGCCGTCGGCGCTGACGACACTCGTCGAACTGGCGGCCGATCGAGCCGCCGCGACCCGGACCGATCCGCAGTCGCTGGGTTCCGCGCTGCGTGCCGTGGCCGTTCACGGTGCCCCGATGTCGATGTCGGCGGTGGATCCGACCCACGATTCGTTGGCGATGCGGTTGGCCTGTCTGGGCGCCGCACCGAAGTTCCGTTCGGCGTCCCGGCGCCGGGCGGCCTGGGCACTGGCGGGGACGATGCTGCTGGTGCCGGTGACGGCGGTGCTCGCGGTCGGGCTCGGCTCGGCGGCAGCGTTTTTGGCCATGATCTGAAACCGCCACCAAAAAACTATGCGCCATAGTATTTTGGCGACGGGCGCGCGGCGACGGGCAACCGTCGCCGCCGTGGGCACCGGCTGCGCCTAAAGTGAAACATCACTATTTCAGAAGTGAGAAGTCTTGCGTTCCACCACCATCCGCACGAGGAGGCGGCCGGCGACGATCCTCGCCGCCGCAGCCCTGGTCGCCGCGGGCCTGGCCGGGTCCAGTTCGGGTTCCGCCACCGCGGACCCCGGACAGACCCGCTATTCGCTGGTCAACGGCTGCTTTCGGATCGACACGCCGGCCGGTCCGCTGGTTCCGGCGGCGGGCCCGTATCGAATGCGTGCGACCACGCTCGGCGAGTACCTGCTCTATGGGCGCGATCATGAGGTTCTGGAAGCATCGGCTTCCACGATCCGGCCCGCCCAGGAGCCCTCCGCCGCCGCCGTATGGACGGTGGACGGTTCCGGGGCAAGCGGATTCACGATCCGCAACACCGCCACCGGAACCTCCTCGCCCGCCACGTTCACCCCGGACACCGGCTGCGCGGAATTTCCCGAGGCTCGGTCGGGCGCCACCGGCACGCCGGGGCCCGGCGCCACGAACGGTCCCATCCAGGGCACCATCGACGCGCACGCGCACATCACCGCCTTCGAATTCATGGGCGGCAATTTCCATTGCGGCCGTCCCTGGCACCCCTACGGGGTGGAGTACGCGTTGCCCGACTGCGCTCGGTACCGCACGGGCACCAACGGTCTGATCGCCGACTTCCTCGATCACGGTGAACCGTTCCACGTTTCCGACACCGCCGGGTGGCCCACCTTCCGCGACTGGCCCAAGCCCTCCGTACTCACCACCGAGGGTGCCTACTGGACCAGCATCGAGCGGTCATGGAAGGCGGGGCTGCGCGTGATGACCGTCGACCTCGTGGACAACGAGTCGCTGTGCACGATGATGACCGACCGCCGAAACCCGTGCGACGACATGGCCTCGGTGCGCATCCAGGCGGCGGGGCTGCGCGCCCTGCAGGACTACATCGATGCCCAAGCCGGCGGGCCCGGGCAGGGATTCTTCCGCATCGCCACCGATCCGGGCGAAGCGCGCCGGATCGCCGAGGCAGGCAAACTCGCCGTGGTCCTCGGCATGGAACTGTCCGATCCGTTGGGGTGCGGAGTCTTTCTCGGTCAGCCGGAATGCACGCGGGCGGACGTGGATCGCTGGTTGGCCGAGCTGCGAAACATCGGCGTCAGCAGCTTCTTCCCGGTGCACAAGTTCGACAATGCGTTCGGCGGCACGAAAATGGATCACGACGTCACCGGCTTGCTGGTCAACGCGGGAAACTTCATGCAGACCGGCACTTTCTGGAATGTGCAGGCCTGCCCCGGCCCCGAACACGACAGCACCCAGCCCTCGATACCGATCGCCGGGCACATCAATCAGTTCCTCGCCAACCTCACCGGACCGTTGATCGGGGGCGCCCCACTCCCCCTGTATCCGGCGGGACCGCACTGTAATGCGCGCGGTTTGACCGACCTGGGAAGCTATCTGATCAACCGGATGATCGACCACGGATTCCTGATCGAGGTCGATCATCTGAGCGAGGCGACCGCCGACCGGGTCATGTCCATCATCGAACAGCGCGGCTATTCCGGTGTCGTGTCCTCCCACGGCTGGGACTCGGAAAAGACCACGGCGCGAGTCTATGCCGCGGGCGGTTTCGCCGTGCCCTACGCCAGCGAACCCGCGACCTTCGTCCGGGCGTGGCGCGATGCCCGCGCCATGCCCCGCCCGAGCGGCGAGTTCGGCTTCGGCTTCGGTTCCGACATGAACGGCATCGCAGGCCAAGGCGCCGCTCCTGGACCGGGCACGATCCGGTATCCGTTCACCTCGCACGACGGACAGGTCAGTTTCGATCGAGAGCGCTGGGGCGAGCGCACATTCGACTTCAACACCGACGGCACCGCCACCTACGGGTCCTACGCCGACTGGCTCGAGGCGGTCCGGATTCTCGGCGGCCCGGAGGTCATGGCCGATGTCTTCCGCGGCGCGGAGATCTTCCTGCGGATGTGGGACGACGCCCGATGACAGCTCACCGCGTCCACGCATCCAGCCGATGAAACCCCGAATCTTCGCCGGAACGACAGTCTTTCCCGTTCCGGCGAACAGCGGTCCGGCACAGCACGTCACCGTGTCGTGACGGACCAGTCGACAACAATCGTCCCGGCCGACTCGCCGGGGCTTGGAGGAAAATCATGATCCGGACTTCACGTCTCGCCGCCGGCGTCGCCACCACCGCTGTGGTGGTGGCCGGTGTCGGTGTCGCACTCGGTTCCGGCACCGCCGCCGCCGAAGGCAATTGTGCGGTGACCAGTCACGCCGAGAAGCAGGACATCAGCACCTGGGGCGTCACGCACGTCTACGACAAGACCGCCAGCGCCGAGCAGATCGGCGTCGGCACCTCGGTCACCTACAAGGTCGTCGTCGGCACCACAGGGATCGGCAACCCC
>NZ_LPNR01000093.1 GCF_019266065.1 Nocardia sp. MH4
CCTCGTCAACCGGGGGGTATGAGAGGCCGGAACCAATAATAATATTGGCACTGACATTCATCGACACACTATTGAGTTCTCAAAGAACACACGCACAAGCAGAACCACCGGCTCTCGTCCGGATCTTCTGCAGGGCAACTGTTCCAGCCTAACTGTGCTTCCAGGCGATGTCAATCGTAACGCTGTTCACGCAGTCGAGGCAACGCCAGGCGCTCCCCGTCCTACCTCGTTGTCCCTTGCCCGCCGACCCTCTGGATCAGCGTCTCGGCTCCGGGTTGGTGTCCGTGTCGCTCTGACTTCCAATAAGTTACGCGCCGGAAAACGCTGCGTCAAATCGCCTGGACAGCAGGGCAACTGCGCTGGTCAGCGCCGTGTGTCCGGCCCACGCGCAGGCCTGAATCACACGGGTGTGACTCAGGCCTCCACCGCGAGATCAGGCTATGCGACGCACGCCGGCCATGTTCTTCTTGCCCCGGCGCAGCACCAGCCACTCGCCGTGCAGGTAGTCGGCGTCGGACGGGGTCCAGTCGATGTCGCCGATGCGCTCGTTGTTCACCGACGCACCGCCCTCGGTCACCACCCGCCGGGCCGCTCCCCTGCTCTCGGCCAGGCCGGAGGCGACGAGCAGGTCGACGATCGTGTTCGGTTCGCCGGGCACCACTTCGGCGACCTTGCCGTCGATCGCGGTCTCGCGCAGCGCGGCCCCCAGGGTGGACACCGGCAGGTCACGCAGTTCGCCGCGACCGAACAGGGCCTGGCTGGCCAGTTCCACCGCCGCGGTCTCGGCTTCGCCGTGCACCAGCGTCGTCATCTCGGCGGCCAGGCGCTTCTGGGCCTCGCGCGCGAACGGACGTTCGGCGGTGGCCTGCTCGAGCGCGTCGAGTTCCTCGCGGCTCAGGAAGGTGAACCAGCGCAGGTAGCGCACGACGTCGGCGTCGGCGGTGTTCACGAAGTACTGGTACCAGGCGTAGGGGCTGGTCAGCTCGGGGTCGAGCCAGAGGCTGCCGCCGCCGGTGGACTTGCCGAACTTCTTGCCGTCGGCCGAGGTCACCAGCGGCACGGTGAGCGCGTGCACGTGCGCGCCGTCGACGCGCCGGTTCAGCTCGACGCCGGCGATGATGTTGCCCCACTGGTCGGAGCCGCCGACCTGCAGCGTGCAGCCGTACTCGCGGCGCAGCTGCAGGTAGTCGTTGGCCTGCAGCAGCATGTAGCTGAACTCGGTGTAGGAGATACCCTCACCTTCCAGCCGCCGCTTGACGGTGTCGCGGGCCAGCATGACATTCACCGAGAAGTGCTTGCCGATGTCGCGCAAGAAGTCGACGGTCGACAGCGGACCGGTCCAGTCCATGTTGTTGGCGATGATCGCGCCGGTCGGCGAATCGTCGAGGTCGACGAAGCGCTCGAGCTGGGAGCGGATGCGGCCCGCCCATTCGGCGACGGTGTCGGTGGAGTTCATGGTGCGTTCGCCGACGTCGCGCGGGTCGCCGATCAGGCCCGTGGCACCACCGGCGAGGACGATCGGCCGGTGACCCGCGCGCTGGAAACGCTTCAGGGCGAGCAGCGGGACGAGGTGACCCGCGTGCAGGCTCGCCGCGGTGGGGTCGAAGCCGGCATACAGGGTCAGCGGCGCGGCGGCGGCCGCGGCTCGCAGTTCGTCCAGGTCGGTGGACTGCGCGATCAGGCCGCGCCAGGTCAGTTCGTCGAAGATGTCGCCGGTCACGGTGTTCCATCTTTCCGTACTCGTTCCGCCGCCCGCGCGCAGGTCGGGCGGTGTTCGCCGAGCGGGGCGCTCAGACCCGAGCCCGGGTGACCCAGGCGGTGAGGTCGGCCTCGACCTGGTCGCGGTCGACCTCGTTGAGCACCTCGTGCCGGGCGCCCTGGTAGATCCGGTAGGTGATGTCGGTGAGCCCGGCGTCGCGGTAGCGCTGGACGAGCAGGTCCGACAGCCGGGTGCCGTCGTTGAGCGGGTCCTGGTCGCCGACCATGACGTACACCGGCAGGTCGGAGCGCACGGTGCTCGGATCGGTCAGGCGCTGGTAGGCGGTGGTGGCCAGCAGCGCCATATTGGCGTCGTCGACCGCGAAGCCGCACCACGGGTCGGCGATGTAGGCGTCGACCTGAGCCTCGTCGCTGCTGATCCAGTCGGCGTCGGTGCGGGTCGGCTGGAAGCGCGCGTTGAAGAACGTGGTCAGGTCGCCGCCCGCGGCCACGATCGCGTCGAACAGCCCGTCCACCGCCGTCGAACCGCACAGCACGGCCTCGTCGACCAGGTCGGAGTGATCGAGCAGGTACTGCTGCACCGCGAAGGAGCCGAGGCTGTGCCCGAACAGGGTGAGCGGCAGACCGGGATGACGCTCGCGCAGCAGACCGGTCAGCGTCACCTGGTCGGCGACCAGCAGGTTCCAGCCGTCGGGGCCGAGCTGCCCGGGTTCGGAGAACATGCTGTATCCGTGACCACGATGGTCGGCGGCGTAGACCGCGTAGCCGAGGCCGGCGAGCGTGGCGGCGAGGTGGCTGTACCGGTCGGAATGCTCGCCCATCCCGTGCGCGATCTGCACGACGCCCACCGGTTCGGCAGCGGTGGGCGACCAGCTCCGGACGTGGATGGTGATGCCGTCGCTGCTGGTGAAGGTGAACACGAAGTCTCCTGCGAAAGGGGCGGGCATGTAGGCCTCGATCGTCGCATCGGAAGTGACCTGCGTCCCATAGGATTCGCCAACGAGTTCCGCGCCGAGACCTTGTGCCCGCGGACAACCCACCGTTGTCCGCGGACGCCGAAAATCGCCGGACCAGACGGTCCGGCGATACTCAGCGCGGTCGGCGACTCACCGCACCAGCGAGGTGAGGCTGCCGCGGCGCTCGTAGGCGATCCAGGCGAAGATCGCGGCCAGCGCCAGCGGGAAGATCGCCATCGAGGGCGCGTCGGCGATGAAGGCCTGAGTCGCGGCGGCGAGCACGGTGAGCACCGACAGTCCCGCGGCGGCCAGGGTGGCCAGCCGCGGCACCATCAGGCCGATGCCGCCGGCCACTTCGGCGACGCCGATGAAGATGAGCAGCCCCATCGGGATGGTCAGGTTGGCGGGGGCGTTGTCCATCAACAGGTGCGGGATGACCAGCTTCGGCCCGCCCGAGGCGATGATGAAGAACAGGCCGAGCACGACCTGCAGGGTCCACAGGACGCGGTTGCGGATCTTGCCGGGGCGGTAGGCGGTGCTGGAGAAGGTCGCGGAAGCGGTGGCGGTGGTGGTCATTTCGTGTCCTCCGGGTCGGTCGCGCTCGGTGGGTAGCGCGTTCACCAGATAGGACGGACCGGTTCCGCGGAATTCATCGCCCCCGGGAAGAATTTTTCGGCGCGAGTTCGGGAGCGCGTGGACTGCGGCGGTAGACCGACACCGCCGCCGACGGCAACCAGAACCGCCACGGCACCTCGGCGGCGACACTCACCCCGACGCGCGGACCCGCCTCGATCCGCGCCGCCGCGACCGGTTCGGCCAGGTGCAGCCGGATCTCGGCGAAGGGATCGAACAGCTCGGTTCCGTAGTCGGCCAGGCTGATTCCGAGCGCGCTGCCGACATTGCCCGGTCCGCGCGCCAGATCGGCGTCGCTGCGGGCCGCGGGTCGCCGTTGGCGAGCGATCTCCCCGCCGGCGACCACCTCCCCCGCCCGGACCAGCACCGCGCCGGCGATTCCGTCGAAGCCGGTGGTCACGTTGACGCACAGGTGGATTCCGTAGGAGCGGTACACGTAGAGCCGCCCGGCGGGGCCGAACATCACCGCGTTGCGGGCGGTCGGCCCCGGCCAGGAATGGGCGGCCGGATCGGGCCACGGGCCTGCCGGATCGCTGCCGTAGGCCTCGACCTCGACGATGCGCAGCGACACCGGCCCGGACGACAGGGTCGCGCCGAGCAGCCTGCGCGCGGCGGTGGGTGGATCGACGGCCAGTTCCTGAGCGGACACGACCGCCATTGTCACCCATCCCGGCGCGGGCGGGTCAGGCGTAGGCGCTGTGCTGACCCGCGCGCAGAATGCGCCGGTCGTCGAGGATGACGACCGCGTAGGCGAGGGTGACCAGCGCGGCGAGCTGCACCCACGCGACCGTGTACACCCCGATCGGCGCGGTCGCGGCGACCACGACGGCCCCGATCAGCCTGGCGCGGGCACCGGCCAGGCCGAGCGTCGCGCGGAACCAGGCCTGGCCGGCGAAGTAGAGCGCGACACCGCCGGACAGCGCGCCCGCCGCACCCCAGCCCACCGGCTCGTCGCCGTGCGCGATGCTCAGCGCGATGCCCGCCGAGGTCAGGATGACGCCGATCAGCAGCGGGTAGTAGGCGTAGTCGTAGGCGACCAGGGCCGGGCGAACCCGTTCGGTCTCCGGGCGTGCGGCCAGGGCGTGTTCGCCGCGTTCGTCGTCGAAGCCGAAGTAGGCCCACCACAGCACGTACGCGAGCGCCAGACCGAGGGCGACCATCGCCATCAGCCCGACCGTGATCGGCTCCTCGGCCAAGCCGACACCGAGCGCGACGATCGACTCACCGAGCGCGACGATGATCACCAGTCCGTGCCGTTCGCAGAAGTGCGAGGCGCGCACCACGAATCCGCCGGCGTCGACCAGGTACGGGCTGAGGATCTGCACCGCGAACGCCGCCGCCCACAGCAGGTACTGCACCGGCGGATGGGTGAATCCGCCGCCGAGGACGAGCGCGGCCGACAGCGCGTTCAGCGGCCCGATCCGCCGGATCGCCAGGCTCGCCGACGCGCCTCCCGCGGAGGCGAACATCGCCGTGTGGATCGCGGTCACCAGCGCGTACCCCACGCCGAACGCGATCCCCGTGCCGTGGAAGGCATCCGGCACGGCGAGCACGAGCACGAAGAACGCCGACATGCCGACCAGCAACCAGGTGCGGCGCGAGGAACTGCTCGGCGCGACCTCGTTGGTCAACCACACGTACCCGCCGTACATCCACCAGATCACCCCGAACATCAACGCCACCTGCAGCAGCGCCTCCCAGTTCGGGTGGTGCACGAAGACATGGGTCAGCTGGGTGATGGTGAAGACGAAGACGAGATCGAAGAACAGTTCGAGGGTGGAGACCCGCACCTGCCCGCCGTCGAGGCTGGGCGCCGGAGATGTATCTGTCACCGGCGAATAGTAGGTCGGCGGCGGGAGCGCCGCGCGGCATGGCGACCGGTCGGTTCAGCCGAGCAGCTCGGTGCCGCGGTAGAGCCCGGCCAGCTTGCCCGGGTTGACCTGGAAGCGCAGATTCTGGATGCGTCCGTCGACGAGGTCGAAGGTGAAGGCGGCGCCGGGGTTGCCGCCGAAGGAGGCGAGCGTGCCGAGTTCGCCGTTGATCTCGGCGGCGCTGAGTTCGGCACCCGCCGAGGACGGTTTGGCCAGCACGCCGAGAATCCAGCGGGCGACGTGGTCCGGGCCGTAGAGCGGCCTGCGCGCCGCGGTGACCACGCCACCACCGTCGGACCAGCAGGTCACGTCGGGGGCCAGCAGGTCCATCAGCGCGTTCAGGTCGCCGCCCGCGCAGGCGGCCATGAACCTCTCGGTGATGTGGGCGCGCGCGGCCTTGTCGGTATCGAAGCGCGGACGCCGCGACTGCACGTGGTTCTTGGCGCGGTGCGCGATCTGGCGCACGCTCGCCTCGGAACGGTCCAGGGCCTCGGCGATCTCGGCGTGCGAGTAGCCGAAGACCTCGCGCAGCAGGAAGACCGCGCGTTCGACGGGGGTCAGGGTTTCCAGGACCACCAGCATCGCGGTGGAGACGGTGTCGGCCAAAGCGGTGTCCTCGGCGATGTCGGGTGAGGTCAGCACCGGCTCGGGCAACCAGGGGCCGACGTAGGTCTCGCGGGTCACCCTGGCGGAGGTGAGCCGGTTCAGCGACAGGTTGGTGACCGTGCGGACCAGGTACGCCTTCGGGTGCTCGACGGCGGCGCGATCGGTGGCGTTCCACTTGATCCACGCGTCCTGCAGGATGTCCTCGGCATCGGTGACGGTGCCGAGCATGCGGTAGGCGGTCGAGAACAGCAGCCTGCGGTGCTCGAGGAAGGGATCCTGGTCTGGCATGGGGTCAACCATGGCATGCTCGCTCGGTTCGCTCACGCGGTGGCGCGAGTCGCCTTGCCGCCCTTGGACAGCTGGACGTTCATGATCATCTTCCGGCTGGCCTTGAACGTCGGGACGGGGCTGCTGCTGACCATCTGCTTGTAGGTCCGGGCGGCCCAGCCGGTCAGGTAGAACCGGCGCGGGGTGTCGTCGGCGTTGGTGAACTGGATGACCGCGTCGCGGCGGCCCAGGCTCACCGGCTGGTGGAAGTAGCCGAACCGGAACGGCCGCACCTTCTTGCCGCGCAGCTCGGCGGCGATCGCGTCGGCCGTGTAGGCGGCGGTGGGCAGGCCGCTCTGGCAGGTGCCGTGGATCTGTCCCCAGGCCTGGTGGATCGCGGCGGCGTCACCGATCGCGTGAACCGTGGGGTGCGACAGCGACTTCAGGGTGGGGTCGACGACGATCAGGCCGCGCTCGTCGGTCGCGATGCCCGCCTCGGCGGCCAGCGGCGAGACCCGCACGCCACTTGTCCACAGGGTGAGATCGGCCTCGACCCTGGTGCCGTCGGCGAGCTCGACCGCGTCGGGCAGCACCTTGGTGACGCGCAGGCCGGTCGCGCGCACGATGCCGAGCCGGTCCATCACCCTGTTCAGGTGGGCACGCGCCTGCTGCCCCATCATGGCGCCCGGCTCGGACGAGCTGATCAGGGTCACACGCAGGCCCGGGTGGCTCTCGGCGATCTCGGTGGCCGCCTCGATGCCGGTCAGGCCGCCGCCGCACACCGTCACCGCACCGCCGGTCGCGGCGAGCGCGGTGAGTTCGCCGGCGAATTCGTGCGCCAGGCGAGGATCGTTCAGGGTCCAGGCGTGCTCGGCGACACCGGGGACGGTGGTGGTGTCGGTGGTGCTGCCCAGGGCGTAGACCAGTTCGTCGTAGGCGAGCTCGCCGATGCCCTCGACGTGTACACGGCGCGCGTCCGGGTCGACGGCGATCGCCCGGCCCTGCACGAAATCGATCCCGGTGCCGGCGAGCAGATCCGGGATGTGGTGGTTCGCCAGTTCCTGACCGGCGGCGATCTGGTGCATCCGCAGCCGCTCGGTGAACCGCGCCGACGGGTTGACCAGGGTGATCGCGACGTCGAGCTTGCGGGTCCGCCGGGCAAGGCGGATCGCGGCCAGCATGCCGGTGTAGCCGGCGCCGAGGACGACGATGCGGTGCGTGGTTGTGTTCATTGCGGTGCTCCTTGTCGGTGGGATGTCGATAGGACAAACGACCTCGCAGGAACGTGACACCTCGTCTTTGTGACTCACATCACACAACCTGCCGGGGACCCGGAAATCCACGGTGACCAGCCCGGATGTCGATCCGATCAGGGTGCGAGCCAGGGTCGGGTGGGGGAATCATCCCGATGTGCGCGCCCCGGCACCGTCCCTACCGTCGGGACATGGCTTCCCCTTCTCGCCCCGGCCGCGTGCGCCGGATACTGCTCGGCGCGGGCGCGCTCGCCCTCACCCTGGTGCTCGCGATCGCCGGGCTGGTGACCTGGACCTGGGCCCGTGCCGACGTCTCCACCGTCGGCACCACGGAATTCGCGCGGCCGCTGGCGATCCCCCCGCTGGCACCCTCGACCGTCGACCCGGACGGCGCCCGGGTGTTCGCCCTCGACATGCGTTCCGGCACCACCGAATTCGAGCCCGGCCGGTCGACCGAGACCTGGGGATTCAACGGCAGCTACCTCGGCCCGACCCTGCGCGCGGCGCGCGGCGAGCAGGTGCGGGTCCGCGTGCGCAACCAGCTGCCCGAGGCGTCGACGGTGCACTGGCACGGCATGCACCTACCGGCGAAGATGGACGGCGGACCGCACCAGATGGTCGACGCGGGCCAGACGTGGACACCGGAATGGACTGTCGCGCAACCGGCTTCGACGCTGTGGTACCACCCGCACCCGCACGGCGCGACCGAGGATCACGTCCGCCGCGGCCTGGCGGGCCTGTTCCTCGTCGACGACGACGCGGCGACCGCCCTGCCGCTGCCGGACGCCTACGGCGTCGACGACATCCCGGTGATCGTGCAGGATATCCGCCTGCGCGGCGACCGCTTCGACGGCAGCCACGCGACCTTCCGCGATGTCGGCTTCCTCGGTGATCGACTGCTGGTCAACGGCACCCTCGCGCCGTACCAGGAGGTCGGCGACGAGCTGGTCCGGCTGCGCCTGCTCAACGCTTCGACCGCGCGGATCTACAACTTCGCCTTCCGCGACAGCAAGCGGTTCTCGCTGATCGCCTCCGACGGCGGCCTCCTCGAACGTCCGGAAACGATGACGGCCGTGCGCCTTTCGCCGGGCGAGCGCGCCGAGATCGTGGTGCGGATGCACCCGGGTGAGCGCGCGGTGCTGCGCAGCGAGCAACTCGACGTCGGCCTGGACTTCTGGACCAACCGGTTCTCCGGGGGCGACGACCGGTTCGACGTCCTCGAGCTCAGAGCCGCCGACGCGCTGCGCCCCTCCCCCGCGCTGCCCGACACCCTCGTCCCGCCGTCGACGCCGGACGGCTCCGACACCGCGGTGGAGCGCCACTTCGATCTCACCCTCGCCGGCATCAACGGCGCGCCGATGGCGATGGACCGCGTCGACGCGACCGTCACCCGCGGCACGACCGAGAAATGGGTGGTCCGCAATGCCGACGGGATGCCGCACAACTTCCACGTCCACGACGTGCAGTTCCGGGTGCTCGACTACGCGGGCGCCCCGCCGCCGCCCGAGCTGACCGGCGCCAAGGACACGATCTTCCTCCCGCCGAACACCACCGCGACGCTGGCGCTGCGCTTCGACGGACCCGCCGACCCAGACACGCCGTACATGTATCACTGCCATCTGCTCTGGCACGAGGACCTGGGCATGATGGGCCAGTTCGTGGTCGTCGAGCCTGGTCAACAGGCCGGGACACCCCCTCGACACGCGCACTGACCCTTGTCCCGCCGACAGGGTCGCGCTAAATTCATCACGTAGTGAATTCAACACTCGATGAATTGAGGCGACCATGTCGCACCCCGCTCCGCCACCGACCGCGATCCGGGTCGACGGACTCACCGTCACTCGCGGAAAACGCACCGTCCTGCACGGGCTCACCCTCGACATCCCGCGCGGCTCGATCACCGGCCTGCTCGGCCCGTCCGGCTGCGGCAAGACCACCCTGATGCGCAGCGTCGTCGGCACACAGATCATCGAATCGGGCAGCGTCACCGTGCTCGGCGAACCGGCGGGCAGCGCCGGGCTGCGGCGCCGGGTCGGCTACGTCACCCAGGCGCCGAGCATCTACGCCGACATCAGCGTCCGCGAGAACGTCGGCTATTACGCCGCGCTCTACGGCCGCGACCGCGACGACGTCGAATCCGCGCTCACCGCAGTCGGTTTGGGCGAGTACGCCGATCAGCTCGGCGACCAGCTCTCGGGCGGGCAGCAGACCAGGGCGTCGCTGGCCTGCGCGCTGGTCGGCAGACCGGAGCTGCTGGTCCTGGACGAACCGACCGTCGGGCTCGACCCGGTGCTGCGGGTGGAGCTGTGGAAGCAGTTCCGCGAATTGGCCGCGGCGGGAACGACCCTGCTCGTCTCGAGTCACGTGATGGACGAGGCCGACCACTGCGATCGGCTACTGCTGATGCGCGACGGCCACCTGCTCGCCCAGCTCAGCCCCGACGAACTGCGTGAACGCACCGAGGAACAGAACCTCGAGACCGCCTTCCTCACCCTGATCACGATGGGAGAGCGCGCATGAGTACCACCCTGCGCCCCTATACCGCCACCACCGGCCGGATCCTGCGGCAGCTGCGCAACGATCACCGCACCGTGGCGATGATCCTGGTGGTCCCGGCGCTGCTGATGACGTTGCTGTACTTCATCTATCAGGACGCCCCGGGCCCGCCGCACGCCCCGCTGACGATCTTCGACCGGGTCGGCATCACCATGCTCGGCATCCTGCCGTTCATCGTCATGTTCCTGATCACCGCCATCGCGATGCAGCGCGAACGCACCTCGGGCACGCTCGAGCGTCTGCTCACCACCCCGTTGCGCAAGCTCGACCTGCTGGCGGGCTACGGCAGTGCCTTCTCGCTGGCCGCCGCCGCGCAGGCCGCCGTCGCCTGCCTGGTCGCGTTCTGGCTGCTCGGGATGAACGCGGCGGGCAATCCCGGCTGGGTCATGCTCATCGCCATGGTCGACGCGGTCTGCGGGGTGGCGCTGGGCCTGCTGGCCAGCGCATTCGCGCGCACCGAGTTCCAGGCCGTGCAGTTCATGCCGGTGGTCGTGGCCCCGCAGATCTTCCTGTGCGGCTTGCTCGTTCCGCGCGATCGGCTGCCCGACTGGCTGGAGGCGATCAGCAATGTGATGCCGTTGAGCTATGCGGTGGACGCGCTGCAGCAGGTATCGCTGCATCCGGAGCCGACCGCGACCATGTGGGTGGACATCGCGATCGTCGCCGGGTTCGCGGTGGTCGCCCTGTGCCTGGGCGCGGCTACCCTGCGTCGACGGACCCCCTGACGGACGAGGAGACACGGATCCATGAGTGACGGCGAATCCGGTACGGGCCCAGCGCGCTCCGGTCGGACCGGGCGCAGGCCCGGCAATACCGATACCCGCGCGGCGATTCTCGACGCGGCCCGGATCCGGTTCGCCGACACCGGTTTCGACAAGACCTCGATCCGGGCGATCGCCGGCGACGCCGATGTCGATCCCGCCCTGGTGCACCACTATTTCGGCACCAAGCAGCAGTTGTTCGCCGCCGTCGTGGCGTTCCCTGCCGACCCGGAGGCGACGTTGGCCGCGGTCGATCGCGCGCCGCTGGACGAGCTCGGGCCGACGATCGTGCGCGCGGTGGTCGGGGTGTGGGACTCCCCCGCCGGGCCGGGCATCGTGGCCATGGTGCGCAGCATCTTCGGCGGCGGCGAGACGAATCTGGCCCGAACGTTCCTGCTCCAGGTGGTGCTCGAGCGGGTGCGCGTGCGGATCGCCACCCCCACCGACGACGGCCGCGCGCGGGTGGCGCTGGCGGCGTCGCAGATGGTCGGATTGCTCACCGCCCGCAAGATCGTCGACATCGAGCCGCTGGCCTCGATGCCGATCGACGAGGTCGTCGCCGCGGTCGGTCCCACGGTGCAGCGCTACCTGACCGGCGAGATCCGGTGAGGCAGGCTTTCGGCGGGCGCCCACGGCGGTAGCCAGCGGTCGGCCGGTTCGGCGGGGCGGTCGCGGGCGAGATGGTCGAGCAGGGTGGACACGGCCGGATGCTGGTCGTCGGCGCGCACGCAGACCGACCAGGGGTAGCAGGGGGTCGGGTCGGTCAGCTCGATGCGGCGCAGGGTGCGGCGCGATCCGGCGTCGATGCGGGTGTCGACGCCGATCAGAGTCGCGGTCCGTGGGTCGTCGCCGATCGTGTCGAGGAGGTGCTCCATCCCGAAATTTGGTCCGGCGCAGTCGATGTCGAGGGCGAAGTCGGCGGTCAGGTCGCGGTAGTAGGCGTCCCATTCGGTGCCGGGCGCCAAACCCGGCATCCACAGGCGCACCTCGCGCAGTTCGGCCAGCCGGATCGAATGCCGTTCGGCCAGAGGATGTTCCGAGCCGACGAGCAGCTGCAGCGGTTCGTCGTAGACCCGGCGGGCGAGGACGGACTCCGGTAGCGGCGTCGCGACCGCCAGCAGCGCCGCGTCGATCTCGCCGTCCGCGACCGCCCGCAGGGCGGCGTCCCCGCGCAGGGTCAGCACGTCGAGTTGCACGGCGGGATGGGCGTGATGAAAACGCCGCAACAGGGCGGCCGAACCGACCCGGGTGGCGATGACGTCGACGCGCAGCGGTCGCGTCGGCGGCCGCAGCGCTGCCTCCGCGCGGCGGCAGGCCAGCAGGATTTCGCGGGCGTGCGGCAGCAGCATCCGGCCGGTCGCGGTCAGCTCGGCGCCGTGCGGAGTGCGGCGGAACAGCTGGGTGCCGTACTCGGCCTCGAGGCCCGCGATGCGCTTGGACACCGCCTGCTGACTGATGCCGAGATCGGCCGCGGCCTCCTGGAACTGCCCGGTGTCGACGACGGCGACGAAGGTGGCGACGGCTCGGAAATCCACGGCACCCACCCTAGACAGGCGCGCGGACTTCGGCGGACAACCGCGGGTTGTGCGCATCGCGCGCTGCGGTTGTTTGATCGGCTGGGGTGCGCGGTGATTCGGTGTCGGGCATGCGTAGCACCGCCGTCTGGGCGCCTCGACTCGGCCGCGATTTCACCCGGCTGTGGACCTCGTTCGGGGTCAGTGCCCTCGGCAGCCGGATCGCGATGGATTCGTTCGCCCTGCTCGCGGTGACGCAGCTGCGGGCCGGGGCTTTCGCGGTGGCCGCGCTGGCCGCGATCGGGCCCGCGGCGGGCGCGGTGCTGGCGGCGCCGCTGGGTGGCTGGGCCGAACGCGCGCCCAAGCGCGCGGTGCTGATCGGCGCCGATCTGGTGCGGTGCGCGGTGCTGGCGAGCGTGGCCGTGGCGTGGTGGCTGGGGATGCTCGGGTACGGGCTGCTGGTGGTGGTCGCGGCTGTCACCGCCGCGGCGACGATCGTGTTCACCGCCGCGCGTGGTGCGCTGCTGCGCGCGGTGGCGCCGCCGGAGCTGCTGCTGTCGGCCAACAGCAGGCTCGAGGCGACACAGTGGGCGGTCACCGCGACCGGGCCGCCCGTCGGCGGGGTGCTGTTCGGAATCTTCGGGCCGGTGATCGCGGTGGTGATCGACGCGGTCAGCTATCTCGGGTCGGCCTGGGCGCTGGCCGGGATCCGGGCCCGCGAGTCGGTCGCGGCCGGGTCGGCGGTCGTCGGCGGGACCGGGGCGGGCCTGCGGATCATCCGCGCGGATCCGGCGCTGCGCCGGCTGTGCGTGCACACCTGCCTGGTCAGCGGGTTGATCATGGGCAGCGCGCCCGTGCTGACGGTGCTGCTCATCCGCGATCTCGGCTTCGCGACCTGGCAGTACGGCATCGTCTTGGGGCTGCCGTGTCTCGGCGGTCTCGCGGCGACCCGGCTGACCGGGCCGCTGGTGCGCCGGGTCGGCGCGGCCGCGGTCCTGCGCGGTGCGGGGATCGCGCGGGTCGGCGCGTCGATCTTTCTGGCGTGGACACCGCCCGGCGTGGCGGGGATGGTCGTCGTGCTGGTGATCCAGACCTGGATCGTGGCGGCGATGGCGGTGTTCACCCCGGTGTTCGCGACCTACCGGCTGGAACGGATCGCACCGGGGGTCACCACCCGCGTGCTGACCGCCTGGACCGTCACCAACAGCGCGGTCGTCGCCCTGTCGACGGTGGCGATCGGGGTACTCGCGCAGGTGTGGGGTGGACGAGCGGCGCTGCTGCTGACCGGGATCGCGCTGATCGCCGGGGCCGCGGCGCTGTTCGCCGTTCCGCTCAGGACTGAGCGGTGAAGAACTCGTGTTCGGCGTCGCTCACGTCGCGCGCCTCGTCGATCAGCAGTACCGGGATGCCGTTGTCGATCGGGTAGGCGCGGCGCAGGCGCGGGTTGTAGAGCACGCTCGCGTCCGCTTCGGTGCGCACCAGCTGCAGCGGGCCCTTGTCCTGGGGGCAGGCCAGCAGGCCGAGCAGGGTTGCGTCGAGGGTGGATTCGTGCGCCATGTCCCTAACCTACCGCGCCCGCCGGAACGAGATGTAGCGGTGCCCGAAGAAGCTGAGCACCGCGACCAGACCCATCACGATCACCGAGGCGGGCGCGGCCGGGAACCCCAAGGCCGTCACGGCCACCTCGACCAGGATCACGTTGAGGACCAATCCGCCCGCGTTCACCCCGCAGAAGGCGACGAAGTCACGCAGCAGGTGCCCGCGCACCCGGAACACCAGCGTCCGGTGCAGCACGAAGGCGACGACCGTGCTCACCGCGTACGCGGCGACGACCGCCAGACCGGGCCTGCCGTCGCCGAGCACGCCCAGCCAGAACACGGCCAGCGCCATGCCGAGCAGGGTGTTGAACCCGCCGACGATCGCGAACGCCAGCTCCTGACGCTTGACGATCCGCAGCAGCGGGCCCGGCGTCTCGAGCACGCCGCCGGCCGACGCCGCCTCGGTGGTCATCGCACCGCGTCCGCGAGCTCGGCGTCCTCGGTCGGGATCGACTCGGCCGTGGGCGCGTCCGGTTCGTCCTCGGGCTTGCGTCCGCGCACGTAGAGCCACTGGAACAGCCCGAGGCCGAGCAACCCGAGCGCGATGGCGGCGCCGCCGATCTTCCAGCCCGGCGGACGCCAGGTCAGCTCGAGGTCGCCGTTGCGGGTGCCTGCCGGGATGTCGACCGCGACGAAGCTCTTGGCGACGACCTTGAACGGCACGTCCTTGCCGTCGATGCTCACCCGGTAGCCCGGCCAGCCCAGCCGGGCGAACACCACCCGGCCGCCGTTGTCGGAACTGACCCGGACCCGGCTGGTGGTGTCGGTCTCCGACACCGAGACCGCGGTACCGCCCTCGACCGCGGAGACGCGGCCGTTGCGGGTGGAGATCAGACCGTTCTCGCGTTCGAGCACCGCGATGTACTTCTCGTGGCCCGGGTAGTCGACCCACTTCCAGCCCGTGGGAGCTTCCTGGGCGCGCGCGTCCGGGTAGAGCGCGCGCTGCAGGACGACACGGTCGACGTTCATCAGGTCGACGATGGTCTTGCCGGTCGACGGCTCGACCGCGAACGCACGCCGGTACGCGTCGGGGCAGACGCTGGTGTCCCAGCGCATGCAGAGCATGTCGCCGAACCAGTAGTGCCCGTTGGGGGTGTAGCCGCTGACGTAGGTGAGCTCGAGATCCTTGGCGTAGTTGCCGAACACCAGCGAGCCGTAGGCGCCGTCGAGCGTGCGTTCCCCCGGCTGGATCAGCGCGCGATCACCCAACTGCAGGGTGGTGCCCGCGAAGTCGGGGAACGCCGCCATGGCCGCGGCGCGGTCGCTGGGCAGGTTCCAGCTCATCGGCGTCGGTTGCGCCCGGTCGACCTGGAAGTAGGCGATCGGGAAGACCGCGACGATCGCCAGCGCGACCGCCGCCGAGGTGCCCCTGTTCACCGCCAGCCACACCACGCCCGCGCCGAGCGCGGCCAGCACCAGCGCGGCGCCGATGTGGACCAGCCAGTTGTGCGGGTCGGCCGAGAACGAGCGCACCCACAGCAGCCCGATCAGCACCGCCGCGGCGATGCCGCGCGAACGCCAGTCCTTGAAGGTGGCGAACCGTCCGAGCAGCACGCAGACCAGCAGCAGCAGACCCAGCGCCACCATCGGCAGCACGCGCGCCGGCCAGCGCAGCGGGCCGATCGTGCCGGGGCCGGCGGTCCACATCAGCGCCGCGATCGCGAACAGCGCGATACCGCTGAGCTCGCGCCAGGCGGCCCGCGCCCGGCCCCAGTCGATGAACGCCAGCGCCGGGATCAGGAACCAGGCGATGTAGACCACCGGCAGCGGCTGCACATAGCCCCACCACGAGGTGAAGGCGGGCAGCGTCGAAGGCAGGCTCGCGTTCAGCGATTCCGACCACGGCACGGTGAGGAACTGGTCGTTGTTGATCTGGGCGGTACCGCGCCAGGTCACCTTCGCCGACAGCATGGACGGCAGATACGTCGCCAGCCCGGCGAGCGCGGCCAGTCCGGAGACCATCAGCAGCTTCAGCGGGGGCCGCCAGGCCTTCTGGTAGATCAGCTCGCCCACCGCGACAGCGCCGATCATCAGACCGGCCTCGACCGCGGGGAAGATGTACTGCACCGAGATCGCCAGGTACAGGTAGACGAACACCGGGATCGGCCCGCCCCGGCCCCGCGCGTAGCGCACGCCCGAGGCCCACGCGTGCACCATCCAGGCGGTGCCGGTGAACGCGGTCATCCAGCTGGCCTCGTCGAAGAACAGCAGCCACCCGGTGAACGGGATCGAGACGCCGGCCAGCGCGGCCCACTGCACCTTCGCGCCGTAGGCCAGGCAGATCCGGTAGACGCCGAGGCCGAGGATGATCGCGAAGATCAGCTTCACCACGGTCGCGTACAGCACGAGATTGTCCACCGAGGGCGCGATCAGATCGATCAGCAACTGCGGCGGATTCAGCAGTCCCGCTTCCTCGATCGCGTAGTTTCCGGCCATCCAGTGCTCGGGCACCATCACCGGCAGATCGCCGTCGCGCAGCCGCCTGCCGAGCATCACCCACAGCGGCACGTACTGGGATTCGGTGTCGTCGGTGTAGAAGTGTCTGGCGTTGGCCAGCAGAACCGCGCCGAAGCCCGCGATCACTCCGAGGGAGGTGATCAAGCCCCACAGGTACACGGCACGACGGGGAGGGGTTCTACTTTCCACCACGAGGACCAGACCCTACAGGCAAGCGACCACATCGGCACCGTCGCACGGGGCTTGGACCGGGTGTCCCCGATCGCCCCTGGCCACACCACGAGGTGTCGCATTCCGGTGTTAAAGTGCGCACCACCGCAGGAGTCTCTGCTGTCCTCGGCGCCCGCCGCCAAAAACACACGAAAGTCGACGATGCCGCTTCCTCCCGCACCCTCGTCCCGCCCCGGCGCCGTCCTGCGTGCCGGTGCGCCCGACCGCGACGGATCGCGCCCGGTGCATTCGGTGTCGGTGGTCGTGCCGGTGTATCGCGGCGAGGAGACGATCGCTGCCCTGGTCGCCGAGCTGGATCGGCTGACCGGTCCGTCGACGTCCGCCGCCGGCGCCCGGTTCGCGGTCGAGGAGATCATCCTCGTGCACGACAACGGCCCCGACCGGTCGGACGTGGTGCTGCAGGAGCTGGCCCGCACCTACCCGCAGGTGCGCCCGGTCTGGTTGAGCCGCAACTTCGGCCAGGACGCCGCCACGATCGCGGGGATGGCGGCCGCGCGCGGCGACTGGATCGTCACCATGGACGAGGACGGTCAGCACGACCCGGCGTTCATCGCCGATTTCCTCGACGCGGCGCTGGCCTCGCGCGCGGACCTGGTCTACTCCAAGCCGACCAACACCCGCCCGCACGGTTTCCTGCGCAACCTCACCTCGCGCGGAGCCAAGATCGTGCTCGCGACGGTGTTCGCGTTCCCGGATTCGACGCGCTTCGAGAGCTTCCGGCTGATCCGCGGTGACATCGGCCGTCAGCTGGCCGAGGTCGCCGCCAACGGTGTGTACCTGGACGTGGCGCTGACCTGGGTGGTCGGCAACGCCGTGCAGGTGCCGGTGGTGTTGCGTGCCGAAGGCCGCGAGGAGTCCGGCTACAACTACCGCCGCCTGTTCTCGCTGTTCTGGAAGATGGTGCTGTGCAGCGGCACCCGCGGTCTGCGCCTGGTCAGCATGCTCGGGGTGACCCTGGCGCTGGCCGGGGTGATCATGGCCGCCGTGGTCATCGTGCAGGCGCTGACCCAGGACAACCACGATCCCGAGGGTTGGGCGTCGATCATCGTCGTGCTGCTGTTGTGCTCGGGTGCGACCCTGTTCTCGCTGGGCCTGATCGCCGAGTATCTCGGTGTGGCGCTGCACATCCTGGTCGGCAAGCCGCTGTACCTGACCGTCGAGACCCCGACTCCGCGCCCGGATACGATGCATGCGCCGGCTGTGCCTCATCGAGTCGACGCCGTGGCGCCGGCAGCCGCGGCGGAGAAGGGTCACCACGAGTGAACGAGCGCATCATCTTCAGCAGGCCGTTCCGCGCCGCCGCCGAGCGCGCCAATCTGCTGGCCGTGCTCGACTCCGATCACAGTCACGGTGACGGCACGTTCACCAAGTCGGCGACGGCGAAGATCAAGGCCATCACCGGCGCCGGGCACGCGCTGCTCACCACCTCGTGCACGCACGCTCTCGAACTCGGCGCGCTGCTGCTGGAACTGGGCCCCGAGGACGAGGTGATCGTCCCGAGTTTCGCGTTCACCTCGGCGGCCACGGCGATGGCGCTGCGCGGGTCGACATGTGTGTTCGTCGACATCGACGATTCGACCGGCAACATCGATCCGGCGGCCGCGGCGGCCGCGATCACCGACCGCACCAAGGCGATCGTCGTCATGCACTACGGCGGGGTGGCCGCCGACATGGAGCCGCTGCTCGCGCTGGCCGCCCAGCACGGCTTGGCGATCATCGAGGACAACGCGCACGGTCTCGGCGGCACCTGGCGCGGCAGGCAGCTCGGCACCATCGGCACGCTGGGTACACAGAGCTTCCACGACACCAAGAACGTGCACTGCGGCGAGGGTGGCGCGCTGCTGCTCTCGGACGAGATCCTGATGGGTCGCGCCGAGATCATGCGCGAGAAGGGCACCGACCGCGCCCGCTTCCTGCGTGGTCAGGTCGACAAGTACTCCTGGCAGGACATCGGCTCCAGCTACCTGCCCAGCGAGCTCAACGCGGCGGTCCTCGACGCCCAGTTGGCCGAGTTCGACACCATCCAGCGGCAGCGGCACCGGGTGTGGGACACCTACGCGGCGGCGCTGCCGGAGTGGGCGGCCCGCAACGATGTGCGCCCCATGACGGTGCCCGCCGACCGCGGCCACACCGCGCACCTGTTCTACCTGCGGATGCCGACCGAGGAGAGCCGCGACCGCATCATCGGCCACCTCGCCGAGCGCGGCATCGTCGCGCCGTTCCACTACATTCCGCTGGATTCCAGCCCGGCCGGGCTCAAGTACGGCCGCACGCCGGTGCCGTGCACCCGATCGGCGAACTTCTCGGCGACGATCGTGCGGCTACCGCTGTGGCCGCTGCTGTCGCAGGCGCAGCAGGCTCGCGTCATCGACGCGGTCACCGAGTTCCAGGTGTAGTCGCCCGGCACCAGCCGGTTCTCAGCGGCCGAAGCGCGCGTTCACCCAGGCCAGCGCGGCGCCGTAGCCCGCGGCGAGCAGGCCGCGATGATCGACGCCGGGGTAGGTGTGATAGTCCACCGCGTGACCGGCCGCCCGCTGCCGGGCGACCATGGCATCGGTCGCGAGCGGCAGCACCACGGTGTCGCCGGAACCCTGCTGCACCAGCAGCGGGGTGGTCAGCGGCAGCGAGCTGGGGTCGTTGGCGTCGAGTACCCTGGCGAGCGCGTCGACCCGCGGATCCTCGGTGAACACCGTGCCCGGGTCGAGTCCGCCCCAGGAATCGGCCGCCCGCAGTTGCCCGATGCAGCGGTCGTCGGCTTGTCCGAGCATCGACAAGGCCTGCGGCGCAAGGAAAGTCGCCGGATCGATCGCGGCGACGGTCTCGGCGCCACGGAGGAACAGCGGCAGGAACGCCACCGACCCGGCAGGGACCACCTCCGCCGCGGCACCGTCCCGTCCGATCAGCCCCAGCCCACGCACCACCGGCCCCAGGTGCGACGCGGGCGCCATCGCCACCGCACCGAGCAGCCGCATCCCCGGCGCCCACTCCTGGGACCGCGCGTTCGCGAACACCGCGGCCTGTCCGCCCTGCGAGTGCCCCATCGCCACCCACCCGCTGCCGATCTCGTGCGCGATCACCCGTGCCGCCGTGGCCATATCAGCGACGGCGCGCTGCTCGGCCTCCCCGATCAGATAGCCGTGCGGGCCCGGCGTGCCGAGCCCCTGGTAGTCGGTCTGGGCCACCGCGTAACCGGCGGCCACCCACCGCGCCTGGACCTCGCGGGCCAGGGCGGTGTAGTCGTGCGCGGGGAATGTCGCGCCGGTTTCACGGGACGGTGCGCACACGTCGGCGGTGCCGGTGGTGCCGTGCGCCCACGAAATCAGCGGCCAGCCGCCTGCGGGCGGTTCGCCCTGGGGCACCGCGAGGGTGCCCGAGACCGCGACGGGGTTGCCCCGCATGTCCACCGAGCGGTACAGCACCAGGTGGTTGCGCGCACCCGGCACCCCGGGATCGCCGGTGAGCGGACGCGACCGGATCACCGAGCCGTGCTCGCCCGGCACCAGATCCGCCGCGGGCGTGAAGAACTCGGGCCCGGCCTGCCCGTCCTGGGCGACCGCGACCGGCGCACCGACCGCGAACATGGCGGCGAGCACGGCCACCGGGGCCGCCAGTCGTGCCGAGAGCGTCCGTGAACCGATCACTACCGAACCTCCGAGTCCGCCCACGCCGGAACGCGGGGATGCCGATCAGTGCCGCGGGCAATCTACCCGAGTCGACCGATCGGCCCGGATACCCGAGTCAGTGGCCGCCGAACAGGGTGGCGGCCGCCGCGTCGGTGAGCACCTCGTAGGTGTCGGTCTCCCGGTGGTAGATCCAGGTGTTCGGCCCCGCCTTCGGCAGACCCGCGGCCTGCACCGCCGTGGCCGAGGGCCGGAAGCTGGTGCTGCGCGGGATCTCGTCGACGACGTAGACCAGATCGGGTCGCTGATCGGGGGCCAGCGCACGCATCGCCTCGGTGACGTCACCCGGTTCGATCCGGAAGCCCTTGCGCACGCTCAGCGCGGCCGCGGCCAGGACGCCCGACGGCGTCGGCAGCCCGTAGGCGACCTCCATGTCGACCGGGGTGATGTCGTTGAGCACGTCCACGATCGGCTGGGTGAACACCGGTCCGCGCGGGGTGCGGATCACCGTGTCGCGGCGGTCGACCAACCAGTAGTCACCGTCGCTGTCGCGCCGGAACAGGTTCTCCGTCGGCCACCAGGCGTCCCCGGCGCGGAACACCCCACGCAACCCACCGTCGGACAGGTCACCGCCGTCGACCGACTTGCCGAGCAGCAGACCCGGCTCGTTGTCGGCGCAGCGCCGCGCGAAACCGTCGTCGCCGACGAGAATCTGCTCGGTGACCGGGTCGTAGGCGACCAGCTCGACATGCGCGGTGCCCGGCACCGGCCTGCCCTTGGAGCCGATCTTGGCGCCCGGCACATTGGCCAGCACCACGTCGCCGTCGATGGAGGCGTAGAACTCCAGCACCCGGGCCGGGGCGAACTGCTCCACGGTGCGCCGCCACAGCCCAGCGGGCATACCGGAGCCGATGAACAGCCGGATCGGGTGGTTGTGCCCGGCCGGGAAGACCTGCGCGTCGAGCAGGTCGCGCAGCATCGTCCAGGTGTAGGTGACGACGGTGACGCCGTAGCGATGCACTTCCTCGGCGAAACGGCCCGGCTCCAGGTCCATCGGCCTGGCCAGCGCGATCCGGCTACCGCCCGCGATCGCGCCGCCGAGGCTCACCAGCAGCCCCGACGAGTGATGCAGCGGCGCGAGGCAGTACACGGTGTCGCGGCGGTCGAGGTCGGCCGCGCTCGCGGTGCCGAACGCCGACAGCGCCCAGCGATGGTTGGTGATGTATTTCGCCTCCAGCCGGTCACCGGTGCCGATGACGAGGATGAACGCGAGCTCGCGCGCCAGGCCCGGGTTGGGGCGGTACCACGCGGGCACCCGCACCGTGGACGGGTCGACCTGCTCGAGATCGATCACCCGGTCGGTGGTCGGCAGCGCGAGCCGCCGGGCGTCACCACCGCCGAGCACCAGCACCCTGGCCCCGGTCGCGGCGGTGGTGCGCAGGTTCTCCGGGTCGGTGATCAGCGTCTGCACGCCGGTCAGCTCCATGGCCCGGTCCAGCTCGGCGCCGGGGGCCAGCAGGACCGCGACGGCGCCGAGGCGCGAGAGCGCGGCGACGGCGGCCAGCGCGCTCGGCCTGGTCTCCATGACGACGCCGACCCGGGTGGCGGGCCGGATACCGACCGAGATCAAACCGCGCACCACATTGTCGATGCGCACCTCGACCGCGGCATTGGTGTGCACCCGGTCGTCGAAGAGGAACAGGTCCTTCTGCGGCGCCCGCTTGGCGTGCTCGTGCAGCAGCTTGCCCAGCGAGATGCGGGTGTGCGGCTGGATCATGCCGAGCCGGGTCAGGCGTGGCAGCGCCCGCGCGGCCTCGCCCGCCATCTCGAGCGAACCACGAATGGTGTTGCCGGCGATGCCTTCCAGTGCCTTGCCGACGCCGGCGCCCGCCTCGGCCAGCGACGCCGCGGTGTGCACCACCCGGGTCGCGGCGGTGCGCGGGGCGTTGCTCGCGACGTGCTCGCGCATGGGCACGATCTGCTCGGGCAGCGAGCCGTTGCCGTCCATCCAGGCGATCCAGTCACGCACCATCGGCCAGGTGTGATTGGTCGCCGTCGAACCGGCGACGAGACCGAAATGCCCTGCCACCAAACTGGCTTCGTAGACCTCGGCGTTGGGCGCGGCCCGCACGATGCCACGCACGGCACCCGGCTGGCCGATGTCGTCGACCTCGCCGACGAAGGCCAGGATCGGGCAGCGCAGCTCGGCCAGCGAGATCGGGTGATCGCGGATCACGAAGCCGCCCAGCATCATCCGATTGTGCGCGACGAACTGCTTGAGCAGATCGGCGACCGCGGGGCCCGAATACCCCACCCAGCCATCGCTGTTGAGGAAGCGGCGCTGACGTTCCTTGGGCAGCAACGCTTCCCGGTCGTGCAGTTGCAGCAGGAAGTCGATCCGCGACTTGGCGGTCTTGACCGGGTCGAGCATCTGGAAGCCGATGCGCACCATCGACTCGGTGATCGGCAGCCGGTGCATCACGTGGTCGGCCAGGAAGTCGGCGACCTCGGAGACCACGCCGTAGGGCAGCCCGAACGGCATGCCCGCGACGATGTCGACCGGGCTGCCGAAGGTGACGATGGAGGCCACGCCCTTGCCGTACCGGTAGGCGGCGGTCTGGTAGGCGAACATGCCGCCCTGCGAGTAGCCCATCAGGTGCAGCTGCGCGCCGGTGGCCTCGCACACGGTGTCGATGGCCGAGTCCACCGCGAGCACATGGTCGGCCAGGTCACGCTCCCAGCCACCCTCCTCGGTGGCCGGCGAGCCGAAATCGATGACCCAGCAGTCGATTCCGCTGGCGTGCAGAATGCCGACCGCGCCGCCCGCGGCGTTGACGTCCCAGATGTCGGCGTTCACCATCAACGGCGGCACCAGCAGCGCCACCGGACGGCCGGGCGTCATGTCGTCGGGGAAGTAATGGCGCAACCGGTACATACGTCGGCGCTCGACGACCTCGAAGGGCGAGGACTCGACGTCGTGTGCCAATCCGCCGAAGCGGATCACCTCCAGCCCGTTCTGCGCGGTAGCCAGCAACCGCTGCATAGAACCGACCACACCTTTTGGACTGATATCCACCGTTCCCACCTGGCCTACCTGCTGAAAGTGACACACCTCACACACCCCGATGTGCTCATATGAGCTAACCACACCGGACCTCCATTATGTGTCGGCTGTGACAGGCCGCATGTTGCGGCGATTCGGGTCACACCGTGGCGGTTCAGCGGCCCATCACGTTCACGTAGACGCTGTCGAACGGCTCGCTGCTCACACTGAGATCACCGCGGAACGGATAATCCAGCGCGGCGATCAGAAAGATCATCGCACCGAGGAAGAACGCGAACAGTCCACCGAGCACCAGATGGGCGTGTTTCCCCAGGCAGAACAGGCACAGCAGCACCAGGTTCACCGCGCCGCCGACCAGGATCGTCCACCAGAGCACGTCCGGAATGCCGCCTTTGGTGGCATTGATCCGGTGCCTGCGGTCGGAATCGAAGCGAGCGAACTGGTCGATGGTGGCGGCGTGCAGGATTTCCTCGGCACTGCTCGCCGGCCGGAACTCGAGCAGGTGACCTTGGAACCTGGTCACCAGCGCGGTGCCGCCCATCGGCTCCTCGCCCTCCCGCAGCGCGGGCCAGACGACGTCGAGCACGTCGCGGGTGTAGTCGGCGAGATCGTCGCGCAGCAACTCCCGATACGGCTCCGGGTAGGCACTCACCTCCCGATACAGGGTGCCGACCGCGGCGGCCTCGTCGGCGACGCGGCTCTGCGCCACGTCGTAGGACTCGTAGGTCGCCGCCGCGATGAGCCCGAGCAGCAACCCGTAGAACACCCCACCGACGGTGAGCACCATGGTGACGGTCTCGTTCCAGCCGGTCTCGGGCCCGAACGCGCGCCGCACCGCCTGTCTGCTGAGCAGAATCGCGGTCACGGTGAGCCCCACGGCCGTGCCGGTGATGAGCAGGAAGTCCAGCCAGATCGGTAGCTCGTATATCCAGGTGAACATGGTCCGACGATAACTACTCCGAATCCGATCCCGGCATCGATCCGCGATTCATCCCAGGACATCTGGTGCGCCGCAATCGCCTCCCCCGCAACGGATCTCCCGGTCACAGCCATGTTTTCGCGAATAACTCGCGAACCGCGCCACCGACCACCTACCATCGATCTCGTCCGGAACGCACTGACACGCTTCTCATTTCGTGTAACACCGTTTCACAAGCCCGGTTTCATCCGCGCAGGACCATTCGATTCGCATCGTTGCCCACCCCCAGCCTGTCGCGCACCGTCGCGCCGCACAGGCCGATCGGCCGTGCCGATTTCCGTCCCGAGGTGAGGATCTCCATGACCATCGAAATGCCGCTGCCCACAGACAATTCCGTCCGTAAGAGCCTCAGCACCACCGCGGCGCATCAGCTGGCGCACACCACCAAATCCGAGCCGCAGATGCAGGGCATCAGCTCCCGGTGGTTGTCCCGCGCCCTGCCGTGGGTGCAGGTCGCGGGCGGTATCTACCGCGTCAATCGCCGGCTCACCCATACCGTCGGCAACGGCGAGGTCGAGTTCATCGTCGACGGTGCGCGCGCCAGAGTGATCCCCCAGGAATTGCGCGAACTGCCCCCGCTGCGCGATGTCGACGACGATCAATTGCTGCGCCCGCTGGCCGACAATTTCGTCCAATACGATCTCGATCCCGGCGCCGTGGTGGCCGAATTCGGCAATCCGATGGATCAGGTGATTCTGGTCGTCCACGGAAAACTCGCCAGGATCGGCTCCGGCGAATACGGCGAGGCCACCAAGCTCGGCATGCTGTCGGGCGGCGACTACTACGGCGAGGACATGCTCACCGACCCGTCGGCGATCTGGCCCGACACCGTGAAAACGGTGACCAGAACGACGATTCTGTGTCTGCCCAGACAATCGTTCGAACAATTCCTGGAAACGAATCCCGACCTCGCCCGCATTCGCACCGATGCCGCGCGGACGCCGCAGCGGACACAGAATTCCAAGGGCGAGGCCGATATCGAGATCTCCTCGGGCCATTCCGGGGAGCCCCTGCTCGAGGGCACCTTCGTCGACTACGACGCCAGTCCCCGGGAGTACGAGCTCAGCCTGGCGCAGAGCGTGCTGCGCATCCACACCCGCGTCGCGGATCTGTTCAACGACCCGATGAACCAGGTCGACCAGCAGCTGCGGCTGACTGTCGAAGCGCTCTACGAACGCCGCGAGCACGACTTGGTGAACAACCCGGAGTTCGGCCTGCTGAACAATTGCGATCTCAAGCAGCGCATCACGACCGAGTCCGGACCGCCGACCCCCGACGACATGGACGAGCTGCTGAGCATGCGCCGCGGCACCAAGTTCTTCCTCGCGCACCCGAAGGCGATCGCGGCCTTCGGTCGCGAATGTTCGCGCCGCGGACTGTATCCCGACCCGGTGGAGTTCCAGGGCCATCGCGTACCCGGCTGGCGCGGCGTGCCGATCCTGCCCTGCGGCAAGATCCCCGTCAGCGGCACCCAGACCACCTCCATCATGGCGATGCGCATCGGGGAGAAGGACCAGGGTGTGGTCGGGCTGCACCAGACCGGTATCCCCGACGAGTACGAGCCGAGCCTGAACGTCCGGTTCAAGCAGATCGACGACCAGTCGATCATGTCGTACCTGGTGAGCTGCTACTACTCGGCCGCTGTGCTGGTCCCCGACGCGCTCGGCGTTCTCGACGACGTCCTCGTCGCGCGCCGGGCCGACTGAGCGGCGCGCGCCGTGTCGATCCTCACCAGGGCGGCGGCGCCCCACGCGAGTACCGAGCTCACGGGCACGGTGGCCGCCCTGCTCCACGACGCGACCGCACCCGCGGTCCTGTTCGCCCGGCTCGGCACCTCGGCCGCCGTTCTCCCGCAGCGTGTTCCACCGACGGTGCGTCCATCGGCAGGTCCGCGCCGGCTACCCGGCCCGACCGGAATCGGCACCACCAGTCTCTGGCGCAGTGCCGCCGTCGAGACGACACCCACCGCACCACAGCAGATTCCGGCTCTCTACTGTCCACCACCCGAACGTGACGACCCCGCCCTGGCCGAGGCCGTCAATGTCGGCCTGCTCGCCTGGGCCGCCGAGATCGGCCTCTACGAAGGACGACTCGACGAACTCGGCAAGGCCGACTTCGGCCGGCTGATCATGCTCGCCCATCCCGATTGCGACGACCCCGATCTGCTCCTCGGGGCCGCCCGCTGCGCGGTCGCGGAATGGTCGGTCGACGACTACTACTGCGAGGAGGACGCCCCTGGCGACACCGCACCCGACGGCACCCCGTCCAGCGCCGCCGCCGAACTCGGCCCCCGGCTCGAGCTCGCCGCGGCCGCGATGGACCCGGCGCACCTGCCCGCGCGGTACGCGCCCCGGCTCGAACAGGCCATGCAGGCCGACCCGATCCTGCGCGCCTTCCGCACCTCCTTCGCGTGCCTGGCGGGGTACGCGAGCCCGGCGCAGCTGGCCAGGTTACGCACCGAGATCGCGGGTTGGTTCATCGCGCTCGGCGCCGAGGCCGGCTGGCGCGCCGCGGACCGGATGCCCCCGGTCTGGGAGTACCTGACCAACCGGCAGCCGCACAGCTTCCTGCCGTGTATGGCGCCGATCGACGTCGTCGGGGGTTACGAGCTCGGTGCCCCCGAGTACACCGATCCGGCCGTCCGACGGGTCACCACCACCGCGGCGCTGGCCGCCCAGATGGTGAACGACCTGTATTCGATGGCGCGCGAGGACCTTTCGGGCGGCAGGGAGTTCAATCTGCCGACGGTCCTGGCCGCCGAGGAGGGCTGTAGCCGCGCCGAGGCGGTCCTGCGGACCGCACAGATCCACGACGAGCTCATGCACCGCTTCGAACGGGAAGCGGCCCCGCTCGCCGCCGCGGGCTCACCCCAGCTGCGCCGCTTTCTGGCCGGCCTGTGGGCCTGGATGGGTGGCAACCGCGCCTGGCACGCCGGCAGCCGCCGATACCACGACATCGCACCAGGAGAGGACGACCGATGACCATCGCGAACCCCCGCACCGACAGCACTGTCCTGCGCACCACCTACCAGCGCTCCGTCGCGGCGTATTGGAACAACAATCCCAACGACGACCGGGTCAACACCAAACTGGGCGAGGTCGACGGTCTCTACCACCACCACTACGGCATCGGCGCCCCCGACTGGTCGGTCATCGAGGGACCGGAATCGACCAGGCAGGACCGCATCGTGCGGGAACTGCACCGGCTCGAGACCGCCCAGGCCGACTACCTGCTCGACCATCTCGGTCCGATCCAGACCGCGGACCGCCTCGTCGACGGCGGCTCGGGCCGCGGCGGCACCAGTTTCATGGCGGCGGATCGCTTCGGCTGCCAGGTCGACGGGGTCTCCATCTCCGAGTACCAGGTGGGCTTCGCCAACGACCAGGCGGCGTCCCGCGGCGTCGGCGACCGGGTCCGGTTCCACTTCCGCAACATGCTCGACACCGGCTTCGCCGACGAATCGGTGCGCGGCATCTGGACCAACGAGACCACCATGTACGTCGACCTGTTCGATCTGTACGACGAGTTCAGCCGGCTGCTGGAACCCGGCGGCCGGTACGTGTGCATCACCGGCTGCTCCAACGACGTGACCGGGGGCCGCTCGGCCTCGGTCAGCTGGATCGACGCGCACTACGGCTGCATGATCCATCCGCGCAGCGAGTATTTCCGCGCCCTGTCCGACAACGGTCTGGTCCCCACCACCGTGGTCGACCTCACGCCCGACACCATCCCCTACTGGGAGCTGCGCACTCATTCCGAGCTCGCCACCGGCGTCGAGCAGCCCTTCCTCACCGCCTACCGCGAGGGGAGCTTCCAGTACCTGATGATCGTCGCCGATAAGGTGGCCAGGTGACCGAACAGCTCGCCGAACCGTCGACCGACCGCGAAGCCCTGCCCGTGGAGCTGGTCGACGACGCGGGTGTGGCGATCGGAGCGTGCTCGGTGGCCGATGCTCATCGGCCACCGGGCACGCTCCACCGCGCCTTCTCGGTGCTGCTGTTCGATCGCCACGGCAACGTGCTGATCCAGCAGCGCGCCGCGGTCAAGACTCGCTTCCCGCTGCAGTGGGCCAACACCTGCTGCGGGCACCCCGCGCCCGGTCAGCCGGTGCTCGAAGCCGCCGCCATCCGGTTGCGCGAGGAATTCGGCATGGCCGCCGAACTCACCGAGGTCGGCGCCTTCCGCTATCGCGCCGGCGACGAGACCACCGGCCGGGTCGAGCACGAGTACGACCACGTCCTGATCGGTGTGGCCGGTGAGGTGCCGCCGCAGCCCGACCCGGCCGAGGTCGCCACCTGGGCGTGGATCGCCCCGGGCAGCCTGCGGGCCGACCTCGCCGAACATCCGAGCCGGTACACGCCGTGGCTGGCCGAGGTGCTCGAGATCGCCGACCGGGCGCACGCCGCCGGCCAGGCCTAACCCCTCCCCTCCTTGCCGTTTGTCCGGCCAGGACGCTGTCCGCCTACTCCGAGGAGAAAGTTAGATGCGCATATCTATATCTGCCAATGTTTTATGTTCTTGGTGAAATCACAGGCTCGCCACAGTCGCCGACCAGGCCGGACGGGGACTCTGAACAGGGAACGGTTCCACCGACGGCGAGTGAGGTAGCGATGGTCGAGGTCGAGATCAACGACGACACGGTGACGGTCCATGTACTCGGCGGGCATCGCCTGCTCGCCCTGCGCCAGCAGGTCGTAATCGACCGCGCCGCCATCACCGGCATCCGCCCCGCCGAGGTCGACCTGCGCCCGCCGTGGGTCCGCGCCCCCGGCACCTTCATCCCCGGGGTGATCGCGGCCGGCGTCTATCGCGGCAAGGGCCGAAAAGAGTTCTGGGACACCACTTTCGGCGGCAGCGCCGTCCGCATCGACCTGGACGGACCCGACTTCACCCGCCTGGTCGTCGACGTCGACGATCTCGATGCCGTGCTGGCGGAGCTCACCCCCGAAGCCATCGGGGTCTGACCCGGCGCTCAGGAGCCGAACGACTCCAGCAGCCCGGTGTAGGTCTTCGGCGGCGGCGTGGCGAACTCTCCCCTGCCCGACTTGCGCAGGCCGAGCGTGACCAGTGACTGCACGGTCAGGGTCGCCGCCGCCACGCCGTCGATCACCGGGACGCCGATCTCGGCGCTGATGTGCGCGCACAGGTCGGCCATCCCCGCGCAACCGAGCACGACCGCGTCGGATCCGTCGGCGGACACGGCGGTCCGGCACGCCTCGGTCACGATCTTGCGGGCGTCCGGGTCGGTGTCGAGCGCGAGCACGGGGAGCTCGCAGGCGTGGATGCCGAGGCAGAACCGCTGCATGCCATAGCGTTCGGCCAGATCCGCGGCCCGGCCGAGGGTGCGGCCGAGGGTCGTCACCACACTGAACCCGCGGCCGAGGTGGCTCGCGGTGTGCATCGCCGCCTCCGCGATCCCGATCACGGGGCCCGCCGCCAGTTCCCTGGCCGCGTCCAGCCCCGGATCACCGAAGCAGGCGATGACGTAGCCGTCCACGCCGTCGGCTTCGCCGCGCCGGATCGCCGCGAGGAGCCCGGGCACGCTCATCGCCTCGTCGTAGTGACTCTCGATGGAGGCCGGACCGGTCTCGGAGGTGACCGCGTCGAGCAGCGTGCCCGGGCCCACGACGGCCAGGGCGCACTGCTCGATCGTCTCGGTCATCGCTCGCGTGGTGTTCGGGTTGACGACCCGGATCCGCATCAGGCACCGACCTCCTGGGCGGCCGCCGCGCGCTTGCCCGCGGTCAGCGCGTAGTAGGTGAGGAAGCCGAGACCGCAGCCGATGAACCAGCTGTACTGGGCGGCGGTGTGCATGCCGGGCAGGCTGTTGGCCAGCACCGGGAACACCGCGACGAGGGCGCCGACGGCGGTCGCGACGACCGCGGCCGGGTGATAGCCCTTGTGATACCAGTAGGTCCCCTGCTCGGACATGGTGAACAGATCGTCGACGATCACCTTCTGCTTGCGCACCAGGTAGTAGTCGCAGATCAGCACGCCGAACAGCGGGCCGATGAAAGCGCCGAGCACTTCGAGCGTGTAATGGATGACATCGGGATTGTTGTACAGATTCCACGGCGTGATGAGCACCGAACCGACCGCGGCGATCATGCCGCCCGCGCGCCAGCTGATCCGCTGCGGGCTCACATTCGAGAAATCGAACGCGGGCGAGATGAAGTTCGCGACGATATTGATGCCGATGGTGGCGATGGTGAAGGTGAGCGCACCGAGCACGATCGCGAAGGTGGAGTCGATCTTGGCGACGGTGGCGACGGGATCGGTGATCAATTCACCGTAGACCGGCACCGTCAGCGACGCGGTGATCACGACCAGCAACGAGAACACCAGGAAATTCACCGGCAGGCCGAGCAGATTGCCGGTCTTCACGGCCTGGAAACTCTTGCCGTAGCGGGAGAAGTCACCGAAATTCAGCATCGGCCCGGAGAAGTAGGACACCACCAGCGCGATCGCGCCGAGCATCACCGGCACCGATGCCCAGCCCGTGTAGGTCACCTCGCCCAGGTTCAGGTCGATCGCGCCCCAGCCGGCTTTCGCGATGAGATATCCGCACAGCACGAACATCACGACATACACAGCAGGACCACAGAAGTCGATGAACTTGCGGATCGCATCCATGCCGCGCCAGAACACGCACGCCTGCACCACCCAGAGCAGCAGGTAGCTACCCCAGCCGAGCAGCGACAAGCCCAGGAACCCGTAGTCGGCGGTGACGGCGTACGGCGCCAATCCCGGAAACAGTTTCACCAGTACGACATCCAGCGCCGCCGAAGCGAGGAAGGTCTGGATCCCGTACCAGGCGACCGCGATCAACCCGCGGATGATCGCCGGGATATTCGCGCCGAGCACCCCGAAAGCGCTGCGGCAGATCACCGGATAGGGCACGCCGGTCACCTGACTCGGCTTGGCCACCAGATTGCAGAAGAAATAGACGATGGTGATACCGATGAGCAAGGCCGCCAGCACCTGCCAGCTGGCCAGGCCGAGTGCGAAAAGGCTACCGGCCGTGACATATCCGCCGACGCTGTGCACATCCGACATCCAGAACGCGAAGATGTTGTAGGTGCCCCAGCTCTGCGTGCGCAGCGGCGCCAGATCCTCGTTGGTCAGCCGGGGATCGTAGGCGGGTGGATCGCCGGCGGGTACGCCCGCCGAGGAGGTGATGGTATCGGTCATGGTCGTTCCCATCCGAAGGGTGAATCTGCTTCGCTGACGGTAAGTATCAGCAGTTGCCCTTCGGTTTCCCGACAATTTCCCGGCTATTGCACGGAAGATATATCTTCGGGCGCGAGCAATCCGGTATCGGTGGGCAGAGTCGCGATCACCGATTCCAGGCGCCGATGGTGTTCGTCGGCGACCGCGAGCAGCCGCTCGACATCGCGGGCCAGGAACGCGTCGAGCATCGCGATGTGGTCGGAGTGCAATCGCTCCCGGTCACACCGATCGATGTGGACCATGGATTGCACGGGTTCGGTGACGTTCCAGGCGGCTTCGAGCATGTGCAGCAGCCGGAACATCCGCGACGGGCGGGTCAGCGCGACATGAAAGCTGCGCGACTGGCGCTGATAGGTCTCCGGGTCGTCGTCGAGGATCGCGCGCTCGAGGAGTTCGTTCACCGCGAGCAGATGCGCGCGTTCGGCCTCGCCGGCGTTGGTCGCCGCGGCCGCGAGCGAGGCGGTTTCCAAGGTGTCGCGCACGATGTACATCTCACGCAATTCCCGGGGCGTGAGCTGGGCCACTTGGTAGCCGCGCTGCGGGCGATGGGTGACCAGCCCCTCCCCGATCAGCGTCTTGAGCGCCTCGCGCACGGGGATGTGGCTCACGCCGAACAGCACGGCCACCTCACGCAGCGGAATCACGGTGGTCGGTGGCACGGCGCCGTCGAGGATCACCCGGCGCAGTTCGCCGAGGATCACCTGGGGGCGGCCGGGCTCGTCCACCACGAGCCTCGCGAGCAGCGCCGATCGTCTTCTCGGGGGCATACCCACATGCTATGGACGATGTATTGCGAGCGCTGTCCGCTATGTGACGGTCAGGAAACGATCACCGTACCGACCGGTCCTGTGTGCGGGGTGGCATGCTCGAACGATGGGAGTTTCGACAACGCAGTCGGTGGATCGCCGTTTCGTCAGCCTGGTCGCGATGTTCGACCGCCTCTTCCGCAAACCGTCGCACGGCGGCGGCGCGCTGTGCGTGTACCTGCACGGCGAGCCGGTCGTCGACGTCTGGGCGGGGTACGCGAGTCCCGGGGTGCCGTGGGCGTCGGACACGGTCGCGCTGGCCTTCTCCACCGGAAAAGGCGTCGCCTCCACCGTGATCCATCAGCTCGCCGAGCGCGGCCACCTCGGCTACGACACCGCGGTGGCCGAGTACTGGCCCGAGTTCGCGGCGGCGGGCAAGGAACACATCACGGTGCGCGACGTGCTCACCCACCGCGCCGGCCTGCATCGGCTGCGCGGCCTGCTGCCCGGGCCCGTGGAACGCTTCCTCGACGACGAGGCCGTCACCGCCGCGCTGGCCGCGGCCACTCCCGATCCCCGGCACCGGGTCACCAGCGGCTATCACGGGATCAGCTACGGACATCTGGCCGCCGAACTGGTGCGCCGGGTGACCGGACGCGAATTCGTCGACGTGGTCCGGACCGAACTCGCCGAACCCCTCGGCGCCGAGGAGCTCTGGTTCCGGGTACCGACGGAGCAGCGTCACCGCATCGCCACCACCTTTCCGCGCTTGCGGGCCGCGGGCATGGACTGGGACCGGGGTTCGGATCTGCTCACCCGCACCAGATACGCGGCGGCCGCGGAGACCACCCCGCGCGGGTTCGCCGACCTCATCGTCGATCCGCGCGTGCACGACTCGGTCATGCCCGGGGTCAACGGTGTGTTCTCGGCGCGCGCGCTGGCCCGGGTCTACGCGGCGCTGGCGCACGACGGCGAACTCGACGGCACCCGCATCCTGGAACCGGGGTCGATCCGCCGCTTCGCCACCCGCCAGGTCTTCACTCCCGATTACGTGCTGGCCTTCCGCATTCCGTGGGCCCTCGGATTCCACGGAGTCCCGATGAAACCGTCCAAGGCCGAACCGATCTCGGCCTTCGGCCACTTCGGCCTCGGCGGCTCCGGCGCCTTCGCCGACCCCGAGACCGGGATGTCGCTGGCCTTCGTCACCAACCGGCTCGGCGGCAAACTCACGCCCCTCGGCGACGCCCGGCTCACCCGCCTCGGCACCATGGCCCACAACATCGCCAAGGCCGCCTAGCCGTCATCGCCATCGCCACCGGCGCGTGGTGATCACCGGTCCCCACGCCCGGCTGGCACGATGTGGCCATGGAGACCGTCGGACTCGAGCGGATCGAGGCGGCCGCGCGGCTGTTGGCGCCGGTGATCCGGCGCACGCCGACCGTGGGGTCGCGGGTGCTGTCGGAACGGGTCGGTGCGCAGGTGCTGCTCAAATGCGAGAACCTGCAGCGCACCGGCTCGTTCAAGCCGCGTGGCGCCTACAACCGGATCGCGAATCTCCCGGCGGCCGAGCGGGCGCGCGGGGTGGTGGCGGCCAGCGCGGGCAATCACGCGCAGGGTGTCGCGTGGTCGGCCGCCGAGCTCGGCATCACCTCGACGGTGTTCATGCCGATCGGCGCGTCACTGCCCAAACTGGTGGCGACCCGCGCCTACGGCGCCGAGGTGCATCAGGTGGGCGACACCATCGACGAATCCCTGCTCGCCGCACAGGAATTCGCCGAGCGGACGGGTGCGACGCTGATCCACCCGTTCGATCATCCCGATATCGTGGCCGGTCAGGCGACGGTGGCGCTGGAGATCCTCGAGCAGGTGCCCGACGTCGGCACCGTCGTCGTACCGACCGGCGGTGGCGGCCTGCTCGCCGGTGTGGTGGTGGCGCTGCACGCGCTCGCGCCGCGGGTCACGGTGATCGGGGTGCAGGCGGCAGAGGCCGCGGCCTGGCCCGATTCCCTGGCGGCGGGCAAGCCGGTCCGGGTGCCGCGCATGGCGACGATGGCCGACGGCATCGCGGTCGGCTTGCCCGGCGCGGTGCCGTTCGCGCACGTCGCGGAGCTGGTTGGCGAAATCGTGACCGTCGACGAGGACGCGCTGTCGAAGGCGCTGCTGCTGTGCCTGGAACGGGCCAAGCTCATCGTCGAACCGGCGGGCGCGGCGGGTGTGGCCGCGCTGCTGTCCCCGCTGCGCGACCGCGCGCTGCCCGGCCCGGTGGTGACCATCCTGTCCGGCGGCAATATCGATCCGCTGCTGCTCACCCGGGTGATCGGGCACGGCCTCAGCGCGGCGGGCCGCTACCTGGCGATGCGAGTGACCATCGCCGATCGGCCGGGCGCGCTGTCGGCATTGCTCGGGGTGGTCGGGCGCGCCGGGGCGAGCGTGGTCGACATCGTCCACTCACGCACCGGGATGTGGCTCGAGGTCGACGAGGTGGAGGTCTCGCTCACCGTCGAGACGCGCGGCCCCGCCCACCGCGACGACGTCCTGGAGGCGTTGCGCGACGCGGGATTCCGGGTCCGCGCGGAGCTGTAGCGCACCGACGTCAGTGCGCGCCACCGAGTTCCAGCGCGAGCACACCGAGAATCACCAGCCCGATCCCGCCGACCTGCACCAGGGTCAGCCGCTCCCCCAGCAACAGCACCCCGATCAGCGCGATCGCCGCGACACCCACCGCCGACCAGATCCCGTACGCCACCCCGATCGCCATGCCCCGCTTCAGCGCCTGGGACAGGAAGTAGAACGCGGTGGCGTAGCCGATGACCACGACGATGGAGGGAACGAGCTTGGTGAAACCTTCCGAGAGCTTCAGCGACACCGTCGCGGTGACTTCGGAGGCGATGGCCAGTGCCAGCAGGACCAGGGTCATGGCCGCAGGGTAACCGCCGCGCGGCGGTGACACGCCCGCGGTCAGTTCAGCCAGGCGCGGGCGTCTTCGGCGTTCTTGCGGACCTCGTCGAGCTGTTCGGCGACGCGGACACCGGCGGTGCCGCCGCGGGCGTTGCGGGAGGCGATCGAGCCCTGGACGGTGAGCACGTCGCGCACCCCCGCGGTCAGCGACGCGTCGACGGCGGCGAATTCCTCGTCGGTCAGTTCGTCGAGACCGACGCCGCGCGCCTCGGCGGCCCGCACGCAGGCGCCCGCGGCCTCGTGCGCGACCCGGAACGGAACACCTCGGCGCACCATCCATTCCGCGATGTCGGTGGCGAGGGTGAAGCCGGCGGGGGCGAGCTCGGCCATCCGGTCGGTGTGGAAGGTGAGGGTGGCGACCAGGCCCGCGATGGCGGGCAGCAGCAGTTCGAGCTGGGCGACCGAGTCGAACAGGGGTTCCTTGTCCTCCTGCAGGTCGCGGTTGTAAGCCAGCGGCTGGGCCTTCAGGGTGGCCAGCAGACCGGTCAGGTTGCCGATCAGGCGGCCCGCCTTGCCGCGGGTCAGCTCGGAGACGTCCGGGTTCTTCTTCTGCGGCATGATCGACGAGCCGGTCGACCACGCGTCGGCGAGGGTGACGTACCCGAATTCCGGTGTGCTCCAGATGATGATCTCTTCGGCCATCCGACTCAGGTCGACGCCGATCATGGCCAGCACGAACGCGGCCTCGGCCGCGAAGTCCCGGGAAGAGGTCGCATCGATCGAGTTGGCGGCCGAGGCGGTGAAATCGAGTTCAGCGGCGATCTGCTCGGGGTCGAGACCCAGCGAGGAACCCGCCAGCGCGCCCGAACCGTACGGGGAGATCGCGGCGCGCTTGTCGAAGTCGCGCAGGCGCTCCAGATCACGCAGCAGCGGATGGGCGTGCGCGAGCAGATGGTGGGCGAGCAGCACCGGCTGCGCGGCCTGCAGGTGGGTCTTGCCGGGCATCACGGCGTCCGGGTGCGCGGCGGCCTGGGCGACCAGGGCATCGACCACATCGAGCACGCCGACGGCGACGCGGCGCACACCGTCACGCAGCCACATCCGGAACAGGGTCGCGACCTGGTCGTTGCGCGAGCGGCCCGCGCGCAACCGGCCACCGAGTTCGGTGCCGACCCGCTCGATCAGGCCGCGCTCGAGCGCGCCGTGCACGTCCTCGTCGGACTCGGCCGGCCCGAAGGCGCCCGAGGCGACGTCGGCGGCGAGGGCGTCCAGGCCGGCCAGCATGCCGGTCAGGTCGTCGTCGGAGAGCAGCCCGGCCTTGTGCAGGACGCGGGCGTGCGCCTTGGAGGCGCGGATGTCATAGGGAGCCAGCGCCCAGTCGAAATGGGTCGACTTGCTCAGCGCCGCCATCGCCTCGGCCGGGCCGGACGCGAATCGCCCACCCCAGAGCGCACCCTCGTTGGTTCCACTGTGGGTCATGGTCGCGGTTTCCTCCGGTCGGCTGGCGGGCATGGCTGGGCACGGCACCGGCCGGTCCGCGTGGACCGGCCGGTGTCGAGACTACGACGTGCTCTCGTACTACTTCTGGTTGAGGTCGCGGCGGGCGGCGACCTTCGAGGACAGGCCGTGGATCTGCACGAAGCCCTTGGCCAGCGACTGGTCGAAGGTGTCGCCCTCGTCGTAGGTGGCCAGGTTGAAGTCGTAGAGCGACTGCTCGGAGCGGCGGCCGTTGACCACGGCCGAACCACCGTGCAGCACCATCCGGATGTCGCCGGTGACGTGCTGCTGGCTGTCCTGCACGAAGGCGTCCAGCGCGCGCTTGAGCGGGGAGAACCACAGGCCGTCGTAGGCCAGCTCGCCCCAGCGCTGCTCGACCTGGCGCTTGTAGCGGCCCAGCTCGCGCTCGATGGTGACGTTCTCCAGGGCCTGGTGCGCGGTGATCAGCGCGATGGCGCCCGGGGCCTCGTAGATCTCGCGGCTCTTGATGCCGACGAGCCGGTCCTCGACCATGTCGAGGCGGCCGACACCCTGGCGTCCGGCGCGGGTGTTCATCTCCTCGATGGCCTGCAGCACGGTGACGGGGCGGCCGTCGATGGCGACCGGCACACCCTTGTCGAAGGTGATGATGACCTCGTCGGGCGCCTCGAAGTTCACCGTCGGATCGGCGGTGTAGTCGTAGACGTCCTTGGTCGGCGCGTTCCACAGGTCCTCGAGGAAGCCGGTCTCGACCGCGCGGCCCCACACGTTCTGGTCGATGGAGAACGGCGACTTCTTGGTGACGTTGATCGGCAGGTTGTTCTGCTCGGCGAAGGCGATGGCCTTCTCGCGGGTCCAGGCGTAGTCGCGGACCGGGGCGATGACTTCCAGATCGGGCGCGAGCGCGCCGATGCCGACCTCGAAGCGGACCTGGTCGTTGCCCTTGCCGGTGCAGCCGTGCGAGACGGTGGTCGCGTTGTGGAACTTCGCGGCCTCGACCAGGTGCTTGACGATCAGCGGGCGGCTGATGGCCGACACGAGCGGGTACTGGCCCATGTACATCGCGTTGGCCTGGATGGTGGGCAGGCAGTACTCGTCGGCGAACTCGTCGCGCGCGTCGACCACGATGGCCTCGACGGCGCCGCAGTCCAGGGCGCGCTGGCGCACCACGTTCATGTCCTCGCCGCCCTGGCCCAGGTCGATGGCCACGGCCACCACCTCGGCACCGGTCTCCTTCGCGATCCAGCTGATGGCGACGGAGGTGTCAAGCCCACCGGAGTAGGCGAGTACGACGCGATCGGACATGTCTGTTGTGCTCCTCGAAGTGTGTGGTCGTTCCGCTGCACGGGCTGCCTGGAGCAGTATGAATGCTCCGGCCGCCGGTCGGCTCGCGCCGCTGCTGCAAATGATTATGCACGATGATGCAATCTCATTCATACCCGGGGGTAGTGACGTCGCGCCCGACCTCGTCCGATTCCCACGAAATCGCCTGCTACCTGCGGTGACATCGCGTCAGCAACTTGGCAGCAAGCATCAACTGTGAGACGCTGGTCACACCAACTACCCATCGGTCGGGGTCGAGGAGTGGACATGCAGCAGCTACGTGATTTCGCCCAGGCGAACTACGACCTCATCGGGGCCGTCGTCATCGGGTTGGGCAATCTGGGGTTGACGGTCGCCAAGACGGTGATCGACCTCGGAACGCCGATCCTCCAGGGCTTCTTCGCCTGATCCCCGCCCTCACCACCCCGGGAGCATCCATGGTCGACACCATCCTGCAGTTCCTGTCCGACAACTACGAAGCGGGTGCCACCGCGGGCCTGCACGTCGGCCGCGTGCTGTTCGACCTGAGCGCCCCGCTGGCGCTCGCCATCCTGAACTTCCTCGCCTCCTGAGCCGCCGCGCGGTCAGCAGCGCCCGGTCGCGCGCAGGCGCTCGGTGAGCCCGGCCCGCACCCGCGGCCAGTCCTCGGCGGTGATCGAGAACAGCACGCTGTCGCGCACGGTCCCGTCCTCGCGCCGGAACTGACGCCGCAGCGTGCCCTCGTACTGCGCCCCGAGCCGCGCGATCGCCTGCTGCGAACGGTGGTTGCGCACATCGGTCTTCAGCTGCACCCGACCCACGTGGAGCTCGTCGAACGCGTATTCCAGCAGCAGCAGTTTGGCTTCCGGGTTGACCGGACCGCCCCAGACCGACGGCGTGTAGGCGGTGAACCCGATTTCCAGCGCCGCGTCCCGCGGGCGGACATCCAGGTAGGACGTGACGCCGAGCACCGCGCCCGCCGCTCGATCGCCGATCTCGGTGCGCGCGCGGACGATCCAGACATGCCAGTCGGGGTGGGCGTTCAATTCCCGGAGATGATCGGCGAATTCGCTCGCCGCGCGTGGGCGCCAGGGCAGGTGCGCCCAGACCGCGTCCGCGTCGAGGGCGGCGAAGAGCTCACCGGCGTCCGCCGACGGATCGACCGTGGTCAGCCGCACCGTCTCGCCGCGCAACCGGGCGCCGTCGGGCACCGGCCACACCATGTCCGGCCAGGGCTTGTCGTCGGGCCGGGGATCGGGCACGGGCTGGAATCGGACGGTCGCGGAACTCTCGGGCACGTGTGCAATGTAGTGCCCCTGCCGGCGGTGTGTGGCACTCTGGGAGAGCACTATTCGGCTCGCCAACGTGAGGACGAACAAGATGCTCCATTACGTCGCACAGGAATTCTCCACTCTCGGCAACGGTGTGCTCGATGTCGGCCGTGCCCTCGTCGCCCTGGTCCAGGACATCATCGACGTCGCCACTCCGGACTCTCCGGGCGGCGGCGCGGGCGGCGGGCAGTATCCGTTCAACTGATCCGGCGTGGGCTCCCGCCGCTGAGCGGAGCGCGCCGCTAACCTCCCCGGCATGGCCGCCGACGACGTGCGTCTCCACGCGGGCACCGCTGGACTGACCATCGCTCCGGGAGACGGCGGCGCGCTGCACAGCCTCACCGTCGACGGGACCGAGCTGCTCCGCCAGGACCCCGGGACCGGGTGTTTCGTCATGGCGCCCTGGGCGGGCAGGCTCGGCTACGGGACCTTCACCGTCGGCGACCGGACCTATCGGATGCCGATCAACAATCCGCCACACAGCATTCACGGCACCGCGCGCGAGGGCGCGTGGGATGTCGTGTCCGCCTCGGCGACCGAGGCGACGCTGCGGCACCGGCTGACCGATCCGTGGCCGTTCGCGGGTACCGTCACCCAGCGGTTCGCCCTCACCGACACCGGCCTCACCCTCGAGTTGCGCATCACCACCGACGCCGATCCCTTTCCCGCCCAGGGCGGTTGGCATCCGTGGTTCCTGCGCGAGGTCGCCGCGGCGTCCGGGCCGCTGGTCCTCGAGTTCCAGCCGGGGTGGCAATACGAGCGTGGGCCGGACTATCTGCCCACGGGCCGCCGCCTCCCGCCGTCTCCCCCGCCGTGGGACGACTGCTTCGGGATGCCCGACGGTGTCCTCGCGCGCCTCACCTGGCCCGGCTTCCTGGAATTCACGATCGCCGCGCCCGTCACCGATGTCGTCGTGTGGACCCTGCCGACGGAGTCGCTGTCGGTGGAGGCCCAGTCGGGTCCGCCCAACGGCCTGAATACCGATCCCCGGATGGTCACGCCGGACACGCCGCTGGATGTCCACGTGGCCTGGACCTGGCGACGGCTCTGACACTCCCGGCGCGCGACCTCGACGACGGGCGGGCCACCACCCGGTAGGGCGCGTCGGCCGCGGGGCCCGCTCGTCGCCCTCTTCCTCGGCGCGCTCACCCACCTCGACTAGGACTCCCGCACGCAGACAGCCGGTTTCGTGGTCGAGCACTGGTCACCTGTCGCGCGTCCCGCTCGTCGAGGTGGATCAAGGCTTTCGGTCTACTGCGATGATCGGATACTGCGGAAGGTGAGGGCGACCACGAAGGTCAGGGCCGCGATCACGGCGGCGGCGCCGAACGCGGCGGTCATCCCGCCGACGAGGGCGTGCGTCGGTGAACCGCCCGCCTCGCGGGCCGCGGTGCCGAAGACCGTCACCAGGACGGCCAGACCCAGCGCGCCGCCGGTCTGCTGCATGGTCTGCAACGCACCGCCTGCCGCGCCCGCCTCTTCCGGTGACACCGTGGACATGATGATCACGTTCAGCGGCGAGAAGGCCAGCCCGATACCGCAGCCCATGGCGAGCATCGCAACGAACAGCAGCGGGAAGTAGCCGCTGTCGGCCGACAGCCGGGTCAGCAGTACGAGCCCGGTCGTCATCGCGATGGTGCCCGTCACGGTCACCGGTTTCGGGCCGAAGCGGGCCAGTAACCGGGGAATCAGCCGGATCATCGCGAACATCAGTCCCGCCGTCGGCAGGAAGGCGAATCCCGTTGCCAGCGCGCTCATCCCGCGCACATCCTGCAGATACTGGGTCAGGAAGAAGAACATCGACATGCCCGCCATCGGCCCGAGGAACATGTTGAGATAGGCGGCGGCCCGGTTGCGGTCGGCGAACAGGTGCAGCGGCAGCAAGGGCTGCGGCGCACGGAGTTCGATCGCCACGAACGCCGCCAGCAGTGCCGCGCCGACCGCCAGGGAGATGTCGGTGCCCGGCGCGCCCCAGCCCTCCGCGGCCGCGCTGATGAACCCGTAGACCAGCGCGGCGACACCGGCCGTCGCGGTCACCGCGCCGGGCAGGTCGAGCTGGGCGGCTCGCCGCGGCGCGTCGGGCAGATAGCGCAGCGCGAGCAGCACGATGAGCAGTCCGAACGGCACATTGATGAACAGCACCGAGCGCCAGCCGACCCATTCGGTGAGCAGCCCGCCGACGATGAGCCCGATGGCGAATCCGGCGCTGGACATGCCGGAGAACAACGCGAGGACGCGGATGCGTGCTTTGGGCTCGGTGAACGTAGTCGTCAGCAGCGCAAGGGTATTGGGCGCGGCCATCGCGCCGCCGATGCCCTGCAGGACCCGGGCCGCGAGCAGCCAGCCCGCCGAGGGTGCGAGCCCACCCGCCAGCGAGGCGAGGGTGAACAGCGTCGTGCCCACGATGAACAGCCTGCGCCTGCCGAACAGGTCGCCCGCGCGGCCGCCGAGCAGCAGCAGACCGCCGAAGACGAGGGTGTAGGAGTTCATCACCCAGGACAGGCCGGTGGCGCTGAACTCCAGGTCGGTGCGGATGCGCGGCAGGGCCACGTTCATCACGGTGACGTCGAGAATGATCATGAGCTGGCAGGTCAGCAGGGTGGCCAGGACGATGCCCGGCCGGGCACGCGCGACCTGGGCGTTCGCCGCAAGTGTGGTGGTGGTCAAGTGAGCTCCATCGAAGGGGAAGCTAAACGGAGAGAGTCTCCGTTTATGACAGAGCTAGCATAGGGAGAAAGTCTCCGCTTCCGCAAGCCTAAACGGAGACTTCATCCGTTTCCAGTGGAGGATCGAGTGGACGCACCGTCGCGGCCGATGCGCGCCGACGCGCGCCGCAACTACGAACGCATCGTCGAATGCGCGCGCGACGCCTTCGCCGAGCACGGCATCGAGGCGCCCCTCGACGACATCGCCCGTCGCGCCCGCGTCGGCCCCGGCACGCTGTACCGCCACTTCCCGAGTCGCACGGCGCTGATGGAGGCGGTCTACCGCGCCAATATCGAGGCGCTGGCCGCCCGCGCCGCCGAATTGCGCGAAACCCGCACTCCCCCGGACGCTTTCACCGAGTGGTTCGGCGAGCTGGTCTCCTACATCCTGCACCGGCACGGCCTGGCGGCCACCCTCAAGGCCGCGATCGACCGCACCTCCGACGTCTTCACCGCCTGCTCGACCCTGCTGGCCGAGTCCGCCGAATCCGTCCTGGTCCCCGTCCAGGAGGCCGGGCTCGTGCGCCGTGACGTCGGCCCGCGCGACATCCTGCGGCTCGGCCACGGCATCGGCGCCGGTTGCCAGGCCGCCCCCGAGTCGGCTCCCCTGCTCACCGAGATCGCCCTGGCCGGCCTGCGCGCCCCGGCTGCGCCGGCAGGATGACCTGATGCGGATCAGCGTCACCGGCCACATGAACCTCACGCCCACCACCGAAACCCTGGTGCGCGAAGCGATCTCGGCCCTGCTCACCGACTGCCCCGACCTGATCGGGATCACCTGCCTGGCCCGCGGCGCGGACTCGATCTTCGCCGAGGCCGTGCTGGCGGCCGGCGGCCGCCTGGAAGTCGTCCTGCCCTCGCGCGACTACCGCTCGGCCGAGGTGAAGCCCGACCACGCGTCCCAGTTCGACGCCCTGATCGACCGTGCGAGCACGGTGCGGGTGATGGACTTCGAGACGGCGGGCAGGAGCGCCTACGAAGCCGCCAACCAGATCCTCGTCGCCGACTGCGATCGCCTCCTCGCAGTCTGGGACGGCGACGATGGCGAACGCGGCGGCACCGCCACCGTCGTCGCCTCCGCCCGCGCCCACGGCATCCCGGTGGACGTCGTCTGGCCGGACGGCGCATCCAGGCAATAGCCGGCTTATCCGGGCAACCGGTTCGGCATCTGCGCGGACTGCCTGGGCAACGGGCCAGGCCGACGGCCAGCGCGTGCGCGAGCAGTCGATCGCGCGGGGGCGAGAAGGATCAGGCCAATTCTTCTATGCGGGCGGCGAGTTCGGCGCCGGTGAGGGGCTCGCGGGCGATGACGGCGATGGTGTCGTCGCCGGCGATGGTGCCGACGATGAAGGGCAGGGCGGCGCGGTCGAGGGCGCTGGCCAGGAAGTGGGCGGCGCCGGGTGGGGTGCGCAGGACGGCGAGATTGCCGCTGGCGTCGGTGGAGACCAGCAGGTCGCCGAGGAGCTTGGAGAGGCGGCCGGTGCCGCCGGTGACGCCGCGGACGGGGCTGCCGTCCTCGGGCACGACGTAGACACCCGCGCCACCGTCGGCGGCACGCAGCTTGACCGCGCCGAGTTCGTCGAGGTCACGCGACAGGGTCGCCTGGGTGGTCTCGATGCCCTCGGCGGCCAGCAGCGTCGCCAGTTCGGTCTGGCTGCGGACCGAATGCGCGGACAGCAGCTCCACGATGCGCGATTGGCGGCCGGCGCGGGTGCGGGCGATGGCGGGCGACCCCTTCTCGGGCGCGCTCATCGACCGACCCCCACGCCGGCCCCGGTTCGCGGTCTCATGCGGCGGCTTTCGCGAGCAGCCAGACCAGCAGCGCCTTCTGCGCGTGCAGCCGGTTCTCGGCCTCGTCCCAGACCACGCTGTGCGGGCCGTCGAGCACCTCGTCGGTGATCTCCTCACCGCGGTGCGCCGGAAGGCAGTGCATCACAATGGCTTCCGGATCGGCGGCGGCGAGCAAGGCGTCGTTGACCTGGAACGGACGGAACGGGCCGACCCGGTCGAGGCCGTCGTTCTCCTGGCCCATCGAGGTCCAGGTGTCGGTGACGAGCACGTCCGCGCCGGTCGCGCCCGCCACCGGATCGTCGGTGACGCTCACCGTCGCGCCGGTCTCCGCGGCCCGCTTGGCGGCGGCCTCGAGGATCCACGGCAACGGCTCGAAACCGGCGGGCGCGGCGACGGTCACGTGCATGCCCGCGGTGACCCCGCCCAGCAGCAGCGAGTGCGCCATATTGTTGGCACCGTCGCCGAAGTAGGTGAGACGAAGCCCGGCGAGGGCTCCCTTGCGCTCGCTGATCGTCTGCAGATCGGCGAGCACCTGGCAGGGATGGAACTCGTTGGACAGCGCGTTCACCACGGGAACCGTCGCGGTGGACGACATCTCGTCGAGGCGCGACTGTTCGAAGGTCCGCCAGACGATGGCCTCGACATAGCGCGAGAGCACGCTGCCGGTGTCGCCGAGGGTCTCCTCCCGGCCCAGCTGGGTGTCGCGGCCGTCGACGACGACCGCGTGCCCGCCGAGCTGGGCGATGCCCAGCTCGAACGAGAACCGGGTGCGGGTGGAGTTCTTCTCGAAGATCACCCCGACCCCGCGCGGACCGTCGAGCGGCCGGTGCGCGAACGGGTTCTTCTTCAGATCCGCGGCGATGGCGAGGATTTCGGCCTGTTCGGCCTGGGTCAAATCGTCGTCGCGCAGGAAGTGGCGCAGGGTCACTTGCTGGCTCCCTTCGCATCGGCGGCGGCCTTGTCGAGGATCTCGGGCAGGTCGGCGACGAAGTTGTCGGCCTGGGTTTCGGTGAGCACCAGGGGCGGTGCCAACCGGATCACGTTCGGCTTGGCGGGGTTGATCAGGTAGCCCGCCTCCCGCGCCCGCTCGTCCACAAAGGCGGAGATGTCGTCGCGCAGCACGATGCCGATCAGCAGACCCGCGCCACGGACGTGATCGATCTCGGGATGCTCGAGCAGCGCGATCCCGTCGCTGAGCTTCTTGCCGACCCATTCCACATGGGAGAGCAGGTCTTCGGCATCGATCGTGCGCAGCACGGCCAGCGCCGCCGCGGCGCACACCGGGTTGCCGCCGAAGGTGGTGCCGTGCATGCCCGGGGTGAGCAGCTCGGCGGCCCGGCCCTGCGCCAGCACGGCACCGATCGGCAGACCGCCGCCGAGCCCCTTGGCCAGGGTGATCGCGTCGGGCACGATGCCCGCCGCCTGGTGCGCGAAAAACGTTCCCGTACGGCCGATTCCGGTCTGCACCTCGTCGAGGATCAGCAGCGCGCCCGCCCGCGAGGTGATCTCGCGAGCCCGGGCCAGATAGTCGAACGGCGGGACGACCACCCCGGATTCGCCCATCATGGGCTCCAGGAACACCGCGGCGGTGTCGCTGTCGACGACGGCCTCGAGCGCGGCGGCGTCACCGTAGGGCACGTGCACCACACCGGGCGGCATGGGCGCGAACGGCTCGCGCTTGGACGGCTGCCCGGTGAGTGCGAGCGCGCCCATGGTCCGGCCGTGGAAGGCCTCCTCGGCGGCGACGATCTTGGACCGGCCGGTCAGCCGGGCGATCTTGAACGCGGCCTCGTTGGCCTCGGTGCCGGAGTTGCAGAAGAACGCCTTGCCCTCACCGTCACCGAAGTGCGCGAGCAGCTTCTCGGCCAGCTCGATCACCGGTTCGCTGGCATAGATGTTCGACACGTGGCCGAGCGTGCCCAGCTGCTGGGTGACCGCTTCCAGGATGGCGGGATGGGCGTGGCCGAGGCTGTTCACCGCGATGCCACCGAGGAAGTCGACGTAGCGCTTGCCGTCGGCGTCGTAGACCACCGCGCCCGCGCCGCGGACCAGCGCGACCTTCGGGGTGCCGTAGTTGTTCATCATCGCGGCCGACCACCGCTGCTGCAGCTTCTCTACTTCACTCATGCGGTCACCATCGTTCCGATTCCTTCTCCGGTGAACAACTCCAGTAGTACCGAATGCGGCACCCTGCCGTCGATCACATGGGCGCTGGGCACCCCACCCTGAACGGCGCGCAGGCACGCCTCCATCTTCGGCACCATGCCCGCATCCAGGCGCGGCAGCAACTCCGCCAGCGCCGTCGCGTCGATCTCGCTGGTCAGCGAGGAGCGGTCGGGCCAGTCGGTGTAGAGGCCCTCGACATCGGTCAGGACGACGAGCTTCTCCGCGCCGATCCCCTCCGCCAGCGCGGCGGCGGCGGTGTCGGCGTTGATGTTGTGCACCACGCCGTCGGCGTCGGGCGCGATGGTGGACACCACCGGGATGCGCCCGGCATCGATCAGGTCGAGCACGGCACCGGGGTTGACCTCGGTGACGTCGCCGACCAGGCCGATGTCGGTGGCGACGCCCTCCACGGTCACGGTGCGCCGGGTCGCGGTGAACAGGTGCGCATCCTCACCGGAGATGCCGACCGCGTACGGGCCGTGCGCGTTGATCAGCCCGACGAGCTCGCGCCCGACCTGGCCGAACAGCACCATCCGCACCACGTCCATCACCTCGGGGGTGGTGACGCGGAAGCCGCCGCGGAACTCCCCCGCCATGCCGAGCTTCTTCAGCATCGCGTTGATCTGCGGGCCGCCGCCGTGCACCACCACCGGGTGCACGCCGACGGTGCGCAGGAACGCCATGTCGGCGGCGAAGGCGGCCTTGAGTTCGTCGTCGACCATGGCGTTGCCGCCGTACTTCACGACGACGACCTTGTCCCGGAACTTCTGCAGCCACGGCAGCGCGTCGGCGAGCACATGCGCCTTGTCCAGCGCCGACAGGGATTGCACCACACCGCTGCTCATGAGCTGTACGCCGAGTTCTCTTCGACGTAGGCGTGCGAGAGGTCGGTGGTGCGCACCATCGCGGTGCCCTCGCCGACATTGAGCTCGATCAGCACGTCGATGTCCTCGCCGGACAGGTCGACCTCGCGCGCGCCGGGCGCGCCGACGCTGTCGACACACACCGGATTGCCGTTGAACGACACCGCGATCCGGTTCGGGTCCAGCGTCACCGGGGCGATGCCGACGGCCGCGAGCACCCGGCCCCAGTTCGGGTCCGAGCCGAACAGCGCGGTCTTGACCAGGCTGTCGCGCGCGACCGCCCTGGCGACGGTGAGGGCCTCGTCCTCGGAGGCCGCGCCGCTGACGGTGACCCGTACCCGCTTGGTGACGCCCTCGGCGTCGGCCATCAGCTGGGCGGCCAGGTCGTCGCACACGGTGAAGACGGCGGCCTCGAGGTCCTCCTGGGACGGGGCGACGCCGCTGGCACCGTTGGCCAGCAGCAGCACGGTGTCGTTGGTGGAGCAGGAGCCGTCGACGTCGAGCCGGTCGAAGGTGTACTTGGTGGCCTTACGCAGCGCCTGGTCGAGCTGCTCGGGAGTGGCCGCCGCATCGGTGGTGAGTACGACGAGCATGGTGGCCAGTGACGGGGCGAGCATGCCCGCGCCCTTGGCCATGCCGCCGACGTTCCACTTGTCCTCGTGATGGAACGCCGATTCCTTCGGCACGGTGTCGGTGGTCATGATGGCGTGCGCGGCGTCGGAGCCGCCGGACATGCCGCCGCCCATCTCGTGCACGATCTCGGTGACGGCGGGGATCAGCTTGTCCATCGGCAGCCGGTCACCGATCAGGCCGGTCGAGCAGACCGCGATCTCGCCCGCGCCGGTCTCGGTGCCCCAATTGCTCAGTGCCGCGGCGAGTTCCTCGGCGGTGCGGTGGGTGTCCTGGAAACCGCCGGGGCCGGTGCACGCGTTCGCGCCACCCGAGTTCAGGATGACCGCGCGCACGCGACCCGACTTCAGCACCTGCTGCGACCACAGCACCGGCGCGGCCTTGACCTGATTGCTGGTGAACACGCCGGCCGCCGCGTACTCGGGGCCCTCGTTGAGCACCAGCGCGAGGTCGGGCTTGCCGCTGGCCTTGATGCCCGCCGCGATACCGGCGGCGCGGAAGCCGAGCGGGGCGGTGACGCCCTGGGTGTGGATCAAATTGCCGTGGTCCGTCGTGTGCGGATCAGGGGTCGTCACGGTGCCACTCCTACGGTGGAAAGTCCTGCGGTCTCGTCGAATCCGACGGCCAGATTCATCGATTGCACCGCGGCGCCCGCGGTGCCCTTGGTCAAGTTGTCGATCGCGCCGATCACCACGAGCAGGCCCGCGTCGGTGTCGACGGCGACCTGCAGGGTGATGGCGTTGGAGCCCAGGACCGCACCGGTCTGCGGCAGGACGCCTTCGGGCAGCAGGTGCACGAAGGGTTCGTCGGCGTAGGCCTTCTCGTAGACGGCCCGCGCTTGCGCGGCGTCGACCTTCACCGGGGCGGTGCAGGTGGCCAGGATGCCGCGCGGCATCGGGGCGAGCACCGGGGTGAACGACACCGAGACATCCACGCCGCCCGCGGCTTTCAGGTTCTGCGCGATCTCGGGGGTGTGCCGGTGCGCGCCGGCGATGCCGTAGGCACGGACGCTGCCCATCACCTCGGAACCGAGCAGGCCGATATCGAGCTTGCGGCCCGCGCCCGAGGTGCCGCTGACGGCGACGACGTTGACGGCAGGCTCGATGATGCCCGCGGCGATGGCCGGCGCCAGCGCGACGCTGGACACGGTCGGGTAGCAGCCGGGCACGGCGATGCGCCGGGCGCCGGTGAGCCGCGCGCGGCCACCGGGCAGCTCGGGCAGGCCGTAGGGCCAGCTGCCCGCGTGGGCGCTGCCGTAGTACTTCTCCCAGGCGGCGGCATCGGTGAGCCGGAAGTCGGCGCCGCAATCGATGACGACCGTGGACTCGGGCAGTGCCTGCGCGATGGCGCCGGACTGGCCGTGCGGCAGGCCGAGGAACACGATGTCGTGCCCGGCCAGGACGTCGGGGGTGGTTTCCTGCAGGACGCGGTCGGCCAGCGGCAGCAGATGCGGCTGGAGCGCGCCCAGGGCGGTGCCCGCGTTGGATCCGGCGGTCAGCGCCCCGATCTCGAGGCGCCCGGTTCGGTATTCGGGGTGGGCCAGCAGCAGACGCAACACTTCGCCACCGGCGTATCCACTCGCACCGGCAACCGCCACCCGCAGTGCGGGTCCTCCCGACGAATCAACCATGTGATGATTATGCACGACTATGCAAGCTCATTCATGGGCAGGTGCGGTCGCGAGCGGCGCCTTCCCCCCGATCAGCCGCGCGACCAGGGGAAACAGCAGCACTGTCGTCGCGCCGGCGGCGACCAGGACCGACGCGGTATCCGCGCTCATCAGCTCCGTCGACACCGCCACCTGGGTGACGGCGACGATGATCGGCAGGCCGGTGGCGGCGAACAGGGCGAGCTGGGCGCGCTCGTGCGGCGATGCCAGATTGCGCCCGTGCGGGACGAACCGCTCGCTCAACCACACCGGCAACCCGCGAGCCACCGCGATGGCCGCCACGAACGACACCCACAGCAGCGGCCGGTCCGCGACGGCGGACAGATCGATCGCCATGCCCGAGACCACGAAGAACACCGGGATCAGCAGCCCGAAGCCGATGGTCTCGAGCTGCTCGTCGACCCGCGGGTGGCCCGCGGCGATGAGCCTGCGCAGCACCATGCCCGCGGCGAACGCACCGAGCACCACATCGAGGTCGAAGCGTTCGGCCACCACCATGAGCACCAGCAGCAACAGGATCGACCCGCGTACCGGCAGCTGGGAGGTGCCGCCGTCCATCCTGGCCAGTGCCGCCCCGAGGTCGGGGATGCGCCCGAACAGCCGCACCGGGATCACCCCGACCAGCAGCGCCGCCAGCACGAACAGGGCGAGCACCACCAGCGCGGCGCCGATATCGTGGCTGCTCAGCAGCACCGACATGGCCACGATCGGGCCGAGCTCACCGACGGCGCCGTGCGCGAGCACCGCCCGGCCCAGCGCGGTGTCGAGCAGCCCGGCCTGCTTGATGATCGGCAGCAGGGTGCCCAGCGCGGTGGAGGTCATCGCGATGGCGACCGCGATGTGCTCGGTCGTCGACTCACTGTCGGCCAGCACGGTGACCAGTCCGAACGCGAAGACGAGACCGGCCAGCCACACCAGCCAGGCGACCCGCCCGGACTTGCCGCCGAGCAACCGGGGATCCAGCTCGTAGCCCGCGAGCAGGAACAGCATGCCCAGCCCGAGTTCCTTGATCAGGTCGACCCCGCCGTCCGCGGTGGCCCAGCCGAGCGCGAACGGCCCGAGGACCGTGCCCGCCACCAGCAGGATCACCACATCCGGCACGAACCCGCGCAGCGCCCGCGACAGCAGCGGCGCCAGCACCGCGACGAGCGCGATCCAGAACAGCGAGACGATCGGCGACGGGCCGTCGGCGGCGGCGAGCAGCTCCATGCGCCTCATCGTGGCACGGCGAGTCGGGCGAACCGGGACACCTCGCTGGAGGTCCGGACGAGAATCGGATCACCCGCGCCTGTCGAAACGGCGTCGTCCCGTTCGTCTAGGAGATGAAGCCCCACCACGCGAAAGGACGATCATGAAGCAATACCTGCTGTGCGTCTACCAGCCCGACGGACCGGCGCCCGCGAACATCGACGCCATCCTCGACGAACTGTCCGCGCTGAACGAGGAGATGCGGGCGGCAGGCGCCTGGGTGTTCGCGGTCGGCCTGCACGAGGCGAGCACCGCGACCGTCGTACGAGCGAAGGAGGGCGAGGTACTGATCACCGACGGCCCCTTCGCCGAGGGCACCGAACATATCGGCGGCTTCACCGTCATCCAGGCCGCCGACCTGGACGAGGCCCTGGACTGGGCGGGCCGGCTGGCCGCGGTGCTCACTCTGCCGATCGAGGTGCGGCCGGTGGCGAGCGGCTAGATGGACATCGAGGCGGTTTTCGCCGAGCACTACGGGCGCGCGGTCGCGTCGCTGATCCGCGTCTTCGGCGACATCGGCGTCGCCGAGGACGCGGTGCAGGAAGCGTTCGCCGCCGCGGTGGTGCGCTGGCCCGTCGACGGTGTGCCGCCGAGCCCGGCGGGCTGGATCATCACCACGGCCCGCAACCGCGCGATCGACCGGCTCCGCCGCGAGGCGACCCGGGCCGACCGGCACGCCGAAGCCGCTCTGCTGCACGCGGACCCGGCCGGACCCACCGACGGATTCCCCGACGACCGGCTACGCCTGATCTTCACCTGCTGTCATCCGGCGCTGGCTCCCACCGCCCGGGTCGCGTTGACGTTGCGGCTGCTCGGCGGACTCACCACCGCCGAGGTCGCGCGCGTGTTCCTGGTCTCGGAATCGACGATGGCGCAACGGCTCGTCCGCGCCAAGGGCAAGATCCGCGACGCCCGCATCCCCTACCGGGTGCCCGCCGACGCCGAACTGCCCGCGCGGCTCCCCGCTGTGCTCGCCGTGGTGTATCTCGTGTTCACCGAAGGCTATTCGGCGACCGCGGGCCCCGATCTGATCCGCGCCGACCTGTGCGCCGAAGCGATCCGGCTCGCTCGACTGCTCACCGATCTCCTGCCCGGCGAGCCGGAGATCATGGGCTTGCTCGCGCTCCTGCTGTTCACCGAAGCCCGCCGGGCCGCGCGCACCGACGGTGGGCGCCTGATCCCGCTGCCCGACCAGGACCGCACCCGCTGGGACGGCGACCTCATCGCCGAGGCACGGGCCCTGCTCCGAGAATGCCTGCGCCGCAATGCCCCAGGCCCCTACCAGCTCCAAGCCGCCATCAACGCCGTCCACACCGACGCCCCCACCGCGGCCACCACCGACTGGCCCCAGATCCTCACCCTCTACGACCACCTGTACACCCTCACCCCCACCCCCGTCGTCGCCCTGCACCGCACCGTCGCTCTCGCCGAAGTCCACGGCCCCACCGCAGCCCTGGCCGAACTCACCACCATCGACCTCCCCGACCACCACCTCTACCACGCTCTCCGCGCCGACCTCCTCCGTCGCGCAGGCCGCTTCGCCGAAGCCATCACCGCCTACGACACCGCGCTGGCCCTCACCCCCAACGACATCGAACGCGACTACCTCCGCCACCGACGAGATTCCCTGCGCGATGCCTGAGCGCGTCGTCGGCCCGGCTCGCCGGAATTCGGTGATCACCGGTGATCAGCCGCTCGATCGCGAGTACGGTGCGGGTTCATCGAACTCGTCTAGCTTCCACGGACCCCTTGCTCAGACCCTGCGAGAAGTAGGCCGGGACGAAGGTTTGGTGCTGCTCGGGCCAAGGATGTGCCGCTGATTCTTCGGTGTCGCGGAGTTCAGGTACCGGCGGAGGCGGCCGAGCGAGTCTCCGCGTGCCGCGATCAGCAGGTGTTCGACTGAGAAGCCGGGTCCGGGGCGTCAGCGTAGGTCGGCGAGGTCCAGGCCGAGGGTTTCGGTCAGGCCGGCTTCTCCGGCGGGGGTGACGCGGACGGCGCGGCCGGTGCCGGACGGGGCGATCCAGCCGAGGGTCAGGAGGCGGCGGCGCAGGAGGACCGCGGCGGGGCCGCTCAGGTGGGTGCGGCGTTCGGTCCAGTCCAGGCAGGGGCGGGTGAGGGGACGGCGGGCGCGGGTGAGGGTGGGCTCGTCGATGCCGAGGGTTTCGGTCAGCCAGGTGATGCCCTCGGGGGTCAGGGTGTGGGCGCTGTCCGGGTCGAGGAGGCCTCGGTGGGTCATGGCGTCGGTGATGGTGACGCCGAGGCGACCGGCCAGGTGGTTGTAGCAGGTTCGGCCGCGGGCCAGCGCCGCGTCGGCGGTCGCGGCGCGCAGGTTCTTCGGCGGGGTGGGGGTCGGATCGAGTTCCGCCAGCAGGGTTTCCAGGAGTTGGGCGATCGCGGGGCTCGCCAGTTCGACATAGCGGTGCCTGCCCTGTTTGCGTTCGGTGATCAAACCCGCGGTACTCAGGCGGTCCAGGTGGGCCGTGGCGGTAGAGGGCGCGACGCCGGTCAGGCGGGCCAGTTCGCCCGCGGTCCAGGCGCGGCCGTCGAGCAGGGCCAGGCACATGTGGGCTCTGGTCCGGTCGGCGAGGACGGCGGCCCAGTCGGCGAGGACGGCGGCGCGGGCAGGCATCTCCCCATCATGCGACCGCGATTGTTCGGCGGCCATCGAAAGGTCGCGGACCTACCGTCGACGGCGTGATCAGCGATCCCGAGCTCGTCCGCGAACTTCTGTCCACCGCGCCGATGCCGCCGGTGCCCGTTGCGCCCGGACCGGGCATCGCGTGGCTGCGGGCGCACGTGCCCCGGTTCTGCGACGGCCCCGTCCATCGGCGCCGCCGGGCAGCGCTGCAACGCGAGCTGGATCGACTCGATCCCCTAGTCCTCCGCGCCGAGGCCGCGGCCAGGGCCGGGCAGCCACTGGCCCATGTCCGAGTGCTGCTCGCCGCGATGGGGATCCCGGAGAGTGCGGTCACGGCGGTGTGCGCCGTCGCCGACGCCTATCAACCCCACCAACCGATCACCCCGGCGGCGGATGCGGCGGTGGGGGAACTCGTGGCGTTGTGCGCGGAGCCGACGAATGCCTCCCCACACACCGGCACATCGCCGGCCGGAGCGCTGCATCAGCCGGTCCGCGCACACGTCGCCGCCCGCGCAGCGGTGGTCGACGACATGGCCTTTCCGGACCGGACAGCGAGTCCGGTGCACGCGGACCGAGGCCCGGGCGATGACGAAGAGTCCGGGAGCGAGCCCCCGACCGAGGACGAGCGAATCGCGGCACGGATCTGCATCCTGGTCCAGGCGTGCGCGGCCACCGGCGAATTGATCGCGGCCGCCCGCGCGTCACACCTCGGCGCCCCGGCGGACCGGCCCGCGCTGATCATGGCCACCACACCGCCGCTGCGCGCCACCCGGCGTCTCGTCGACGGCGTGGTGACCGAACTAGATCTGCGGCACCCAGGCCTGGGCTTCGGCGCGGGACCGCACCGGTGCCCCGGGAGCGAACTCGCGGTCGCCCTCGCCGGCGGGATCCTCGCATCCGAAACCGCACGCCACCCGGCCGACCCGCGTCACTCCGCCGAGCCACACCATCCCGCCGACACACACGATTCGCTCAATGCAAGCCCGGGCAACACCTCGGTCGCCACAGGAAACGGCGGGGCGACGAAACACCGATCGCGAGGCCGAAACACGGTGTCTTCGAATGCCTTCCATGCCCTCCACCGCGATGGGCGCCCCCTCGTTCTCCCCAATGCCTGGGACTTCACCTCCGGTGCTCTGCTCGTGGATGCGGGATTCCCGGCGATCGCCACCACCAGTCTCGGGGTAGCCGCGGCCGCGGGCCTGCCCGATGGAAAGGCCGCGTCGGCGGACGAAACCTTCGCCCTCGCCGCACGATTGACGCGGTTGCCGGTCCTGGTGAGTGTCGATATCGAAGCCGGGTTCGCCGAGGATCCCGCGGAGGTGGCCGACTATGTCGCCCGGCTGGCCGACCTCGGTGTCGCCGGAATCAATATCGAGGACGGGCGCGACAACACCCGGCTGGCCGCGCCGCACCAGCACGCCGACCTCATCACCATCATCAAGGACCGGACACCACACCTGTTCGTCAACGCCCGGGTCGACACGTACTGGTTCGGCATCGACGAGGACTCGACGGTCCATCGGGCACGGCTGTATGCGGCGGCGGGCGCCGACGGATTGTTCGTTCCGGGTGTCACCGACCCGACCACGCTGCGCACGCTCGTCGCCGCGACGACGCTCCCGCTGAACACGTTGTACGCACCGACCGGCCCCGATATCGATACCCTCGGGGCACTGGGTGTCCGCCGGATCAGCACCGGGTCGGCCCTGTACCGGGCCGCCCTCGGCGCAGCGGTCGGGCTGGCCCGCACGGTCAGGGGCGACCTCAGTGAACCGTCGGCCCCACCCGACTACCGACGCATCCAGGCCCTGCTCGCGGCGGCGAACACCGACTAGCGCGGTCAGTGTTTGCGGACCACCTGTTCGCCCGCGCCGGGCTTCCACACGGTGATGTCGAGGTGGTCGTCGTCGACCTCGACGGTGGAGGCTCCGGTGAGGTCGGCGACGAAGAAGTGGTCGAACTTCTCGCCGCGGATGTCGAAACCGCTGTCGTCGAACAGTTTCTGGGCGAAGCGGGCGTGCACGGATTCGTCGGTGATGTCGGTGACCGTGCCGAACAGTTTGGCGTCACCGTCGGTGACCTTGGTGTCGACGGTGGCGGTGTGCAGACAGAAGCGCGGGTCGCGGGCGAGGTCGTCGAACTTCCTGGTGTGGGGCATGCCGGCCAGCACCAGCATGCCCTCGAAGATGGTCGGCTCGATCGGGCTGATCCGGGGCGACCCGTCGGCGCGCACGGTGCCGAGCATGCACAGATTGCCGGTCGCCTGGTGCCTGCGCAGGAACAGGGCGGAGATTCGCGGTGCTTCCTCGGTGAACTGGCTCCATGTGGTCATAGTCGAACAGTACGACGCAACCTTGACATCCTGTGTCAAGGTTTGCGGCTAGTGTCGAGAACATGCGAGCGAGCAGGTTGGTGCAGCTACTGCTCCTGTTGCAGGCCAAGGGCGGGGCGACCGCGACCGAGCTGGCGCGGGAGCTGGAGGTGTCGGTGCGCACCGTGTACCGCGATGTCGAGGCGCTCTCGGCGGCCGGGGTGCCGGTGTACAGCGAGCCGGGCCGCGGCGGCGGAGTGCGGCTGGTCGACGGATACCGGACCCGGCTCACCGGCCTCACCTCCGACGAGGCCGACGCCGTCCTGCTGGCCGGACTGCCCGGCGCCGCCGCCGACCTCGGTCTCGGCACCGTGCTGGCCACCGCCCAGCTCAAGATGCTGGCCGCGCTGCCGCCCGAACTGCGCGGTCGCGCCACCCGCATCGCCGAGCGCGTCCACATCGACATGCCCGGCTGGTTCCACCGCCCGGACGACACCCCCGCGCTGGCGGACGTCGCGGACGCGCTGTGGCACGACCGCCGCCTGGCGATCAGCTACCGGCGCCGCGACAAGATCGTCGAGCGCACGGTCGATCCGCTCGGCCTGGTCATGAAGGCGGGCACCTGGTACCTGGTCGCCCGCGAGGACACCGACATCCGCTCCTACCGCGCGAGCCGCATCGTCTCGGCCACGCCTACCGGCGAATCCTTCACCCGCCCTGCGGATTTCGATCTCACCGCGCACTGGGCGGCGGCGGCGGACGAGTTCGCCCGCTCCATCCTGCGCGTTCATGCGCGGTGCCGCGTCTCGGCCGACCATCTGAGCCTGCTGCGCTTGATGAACGACGCGGCCGCAGTCCGCGACGCACTGGCGTCGGCGAGCCCGCCGGACGACACCGGCTGGGTCGACATCATTATCCCTGGCGAGTCCTACGACATCCTCGCCCACGCCCTCCTCCCCCTCGGCGAACACCTCGAAGTCCTCGCCCCACCCGAACTCCGCACCGCGCTGGCCACCACGGCGGCCGCCATGCACGCGCGCTACCAAGCATCGATCTGAGACCCTCGTCGCCCCCGCATCGGCCACCGAATCGCGCTGACGCGAAGCACCCGAGCGAAGAAGGAGCGTGCGCGCGACGACATGGCGCGCCGCCCGCCGAGACCGAGCGCAGTCGACGCCCCGCTGTCCACGTAGCGCCGTCCGAACTCGATCGGCCGACGGCCGTGCGGCCGATCACGGGTGGTCGGGCCGGTCAGCACGTCCAGTCGAGAATCTCGCCCATCGCCCGCAGCGAAACGGAGGCGGGCGTGAGCCGCAACGCGGTGTCTCGCAGCGCGACCACAGGCGCCGCCGAGAGCTGGGCGACGGTGCCGATGCGGGCGGAGCGGGCGGCGATCATCCGGGTCCGGGGGCGGCGCTCCCGGTCGTAGCGGGTCAGGCCGTCGGGTTCGCCGGCCAGACGGGCCAGCACCACCGCGTCCTCGAGTGCCTGGCAGCCGCCTTGGCCGAGGTTCGGCGTCATCGCGTGGGCCGCGTCGCCGATCAGGGCGATGCGACCCGCGGTGAATGCCGGGAGTGCGGGGATGTCGTAGATGTCGTTGTGCAGCACCGTGTCCGCGTCGGCGGCGGCCAGCAGCGCGGGGATCGGGTGATGCCAGTCGGCGAAGCGGGCACGAACCTCGGCAAAGGTGCCCGGCGCGTGTTCGGGCGCGTTGTAGACGGCGAAGCAGTAGACGCGACCGTCGGCGAGCGGAGCCATCCCGAACCGCGCTCCGCGACCCCAGGTCTCACCGAACTCGGTCAGCCGCTCCGGCAGGTCGACCACGGCGCGCCAGGCGGTGTACCCGGCGTACCGGGCCCGCACCTCACCGCAGACCGCGCGCCGGACCACGCTGTGGATGCCGTCCGCGCCGACGACCAGATCCGCGCGCGACACCCCCGCGGAGTGGACCACCGTTCCGCCGGGCTCGGCCGCCGACACCGAGACGCCCGTCCGCACGGCGTCCCCGGGCAGCGCGTCGCGCAGGATGTCGAGCAGTGCGGCGCGGTGGATCATCACCGGAGCGCCGAAACGCTCGCGCAGGGTCGCCGCGTCGGTGCGCGAGAGCCGGCGGCCCCGCGCATCGCGAATTCCGGCCGAGACGTCCCCGATCGCCTGCGCCCGCACGACCGACCCGATGCCGAGCGCGTCGAGCGCGCGCAAAGCATTGGACCACAACGAGATTCCCGAGCCGACCTCGGCGATCTCCGGCGCGCGTTCCAGCACCTCCACCGACCAGCCCCGCCGCGTCAACGCCAGCGCGGTGGCCAGTCCCCCGATTCCACCCCCGACGACGATTGCCGTGGACATCGCCTTCTCCCCTCGTTGCAGGTACCGGATCACCGTACTACTGCCGTAGTGACTTCGACTACCGATGTAGTGTTCATCACTACGGGTGTAGTCTCTCCGAGTGGCCACGAAACGCGAACAGATACTCGACGCCGCGATCGAGGTGCTGGGCACCCGGGGGCCGCGAGCACTCACCCACCGCGCGGCCGACGAAGCGGCGGGCGTCCCCAGCGGATCGGCGTCGAACTACTTCCGCACCCGCGAAGCGCTGCTGGTCGGGGTCGCCGAACGGCTCGAGGAACGCGACCGCACCGACTGGACGACGCTGAACCGCCTGCTCGGCCCCGCCACGATCGAGCACCTCGTCGAGGGCCTCGCCCTGTTCATCCTGCACGCCACCGGCCCCGATCGGACCCGCACCCTGGCCAGGTTCGCACTGTTCGGCGAGGCGCAGACGATGCCCGCACTGCACGCATCACTGCAGCGCGGGCATCACCGGCTCCGGGAATGGGCGATCGGGATGGCGGCGCAGGTCGGGATCGACCCCGGGGACACGTCGATCCTGGTCGACTATCTCGACGGAGTCGTCGTGCACCGGCTCGGCGGCGCGGGAACCGAGACCGATCCCCGCGCCGCGCTGCGCCGACTGGTCGGCGCCCTGACCGTCAGCTGACGACGGCGAACAGCACCGCCGCCACCGCGAAACTCACCACCGAGAGGATGGTCTCGAGGACGGTCCAGGTCTGCAACGTCTGCTTCACGGTCATGTTGAAGTACTTCGAGATGATCCAGAAGCCGCCGTCGTTGACGTGGCTGGCGATGATCGAGCCCGCCGCGATCGCCATGGCGATCAACGCGATCGACATCTGCGAGTAGCCCTGCTCGGTCACCAGGGGCGCGACGATGCCACCGGTGGTGACGATCGCGACCGTCGCCGACCCCTGGGCGATCCGCAGACCGCAGCTGATCAGGTAGGACAGCACGATCACCGGCAACCCGGCCGCGGACATGGTGTCGGCGAGCGCGGTGCCGATACCGGTGGCGGAGATGACCTTGCCGAAGAAGGCGCCCGCGCCGACCACCAGCAGCACCATGCCGACCGGCTTGAGCGATTCGGCGGTGATGGTGCTCAGTTCCTGCACGGTCGAGCCGCGCCGGATACCGAGCAGATAGAACGCCACCAGCACGGTGATGAGCAGCGCGACCGCCGGCGTGCCGAAGAAGGTGAGGACCTGCAGCAGCGCCGAATCCTTGTCCAGCAGTTGGTAACCGAAGGTGGCGCCGAGGATCAGTACCAGCGGGATCGCGATGATCGACCCGATCAGGGCGACCGAGGGCGGCGACTTGGTCAGCACGGCCGTGCCGCCGGATCCGCCGACGGAATCGGCGCCGATGGCACCGTCGGCACCGTCGCCGGTGCCCGCGCCGGGCGGCTCGAGCGGCAGGAACTCGGCGGGCACGTCGACCTGCACGCGCTTTCCGATCCAGGTGCCCCACACGATGCCGGCGGCGAGGAAACCCGGGATGCCACAGACGAATCCCATCACGATCAGCCAGCCCAGACTCACCCCGAGCAGACCGCCCAGCGCGACCGGACCGGGGTGCGGCGGCAGGAAGGCGTGCGTCATCGACAGACCGGCCAGCATCGGCATGGCGTAGAGCACCAGCGAGCGCCCGCCACGCTTGGCGGCGACGTAGACCAGCGGCGCGAGCACGAAGATGCCGATGTCGAAGAAGACGGGGATGCCGAAGATGAGGCCGAGCAGACCCATCGCGACGGGAGCGCCCTTCTCGCCGAAGGTCTTCAGCAGCTTGTCGGTGAGCACGTCGGCGCCACCGGATCGTTCGAGGATCGCGCCGAGCACGGTGCCCAGACCGATGATGACGGCGATGTGCCCGAGGATGCCGCCGAAGCCGGTTTCCAGCAGTGACTCACCGGCTTTCAGCGGTGTGCCGACGATCTGGGAAACCGGGAGTCCGGCGGCCAGTGCCAGCAACAGACCGGTCAACAGCAGCGCGACGAACGGCTCCAGTTTGACCTTGATGATGGCGATGAGTAGCACGGCGATCGCGAGACCGCACAGCACCAGCAACCCGGGGGTGGTGGTGCGCAACCAGTCGACAGTGGCGCCCATGGGGATACCTCTCAATCAAGCGAATGGACGAAGCGAGCGGCCTTGGAGCCGATGTGGGACCAGCGCGAACTCGCGACGTCCAGCGGGGCGACCACTTCGGTGCCCGCGGTGACGGCGATCGCTCCCGCCCGCAGGAAATCGCGGGCGTTGTGGGAGTTGACGCCACCGGAGGGGATCAGGAACACGTGCGGGAACGGACCGAGCAGATCCTTCAGATAGGCGGGGCCGAGCGCGCGTGCCGGGAAGATCTTGACCGCGGCCGCACCCATCTCGACGGCCGCGAGCACCTCCGACGGGGTGAACGCACCCATCACGACCGGAATGCCGTGCGCGATGGCGACCTCGGCCACCTCGGGGCGCAGCGCGGGCGTCACCAGGAACTTCGCCCCCACCTCGATCGCGGCTTCGGCCTGATCGCGGGTGGTCACGGTGCCGACGCCGATCACGGCGGCGCTCACCGCCGAGGCCTTGCGCACAGCGTCGAGCACACCGAGGGTGGTGAAGGTGAGCTCGACCGCGCGGATGCCCGCACCGGCCAGGGCTTCGGCGAGCGCGACCGGGTCTGGGATGGCCGGTGCGCGCACCACGGTGAGCGCGCGGTCGGCGCGGATCACCGCCAGCGCTTCGGACGACGAGCTCTGCAGCGGGTTCATCGGGTCTCCTCTCGGGTGGCGTCCATCCGCAGCGCGCGACCGGCACGCACTCCGGTCGCGCTGCCGTTCTCCAGCGCGAATTCGCCGTTGACCAGCACATGCTGGATGCCACGTGCCTGTTGTCGGGGATGGTCGAAGGTCGCCGTGTCGTGGATCGTCGCCGGGTCGAAGACGACCAGGTCGGCGGCGTGCCCGGGACGGATCAGCCCGCGTTCGGCCAGTCGCAGCCGGGCGGCGGGCCTGCCGGTGAGGTGGTGCACACACTCCTCCAGCCCGAGCACGCCGAGCTCGCGGACGTAGCGGGACAGGTAGCGCGGGAAGGTACCCCAGGCGCGCGGGTGCGGCCGAGCGCCGACGAGCAGGCCGTCGCTGCCGCCCATGTGGCCCGCGTCGACCATGATCGCGCGCACGTTCTCCTCGTGGCCGACGTGCTGCAGGATCGTGGTCGCCAGCTGGTCGCGGCGCAACAGATCGAAGAAGACCTCGACCGGCGCCCGGTTCTCGTCGGCGGCGATCCGGTCGACGGTGCGTCCGACGTAGGCCGACAGCGCGTCGTCGCCGACGCCGCTGATCTGGATGGTCTCCCATTCGACGGTGACGCCGTGGCATCCGTCGGACCCGTGGACGTTCACGTCCGCGGTGATCCTCGCGCGTTCGGCGGGGTCGTCGAGCCGGGCCAGCGCGGCATCCGGCCCGCCCGACATCGCCCAGCTCGGCAGCAGCGCCGACAGCGTGGTCGAGCCGGGCAGGTAGGGATAGGTGTCGAGGGTGACGTCGCAGCCGTCGGCCCGGGCCCGGGCGACCAGCGCGAGGAATTCCGGTGCGCGGCCGCGGTTCACGCCGAAGTTCATCGTGGCGTGGGTCAGGTGCAGCGCGCAGCCGGTGGCCTTCGCCAGTCCCATCATCTCCGCGTAGGCCTCCAGCGCGCCGGCGCCGTAGGAGCGGGTGTGCGGGGCGTAGAAGCCGCCGTAGGAGGCGACGACCGCGCACAGCGCGGCGAGTTCGCCGGTGTCGGCGTACATGCCGGGGGTGTAGGTGAGCCCGCTGGACATGCCGACCGCGCCCTCGTCGAGGCTCTGGGCCAGCAGCGCGCACATCCGGTCGATCTCGGCGGTGGTGGCCGGACGCCGGTCGCTGCCGACGACGAGCAGGCGCAGCGTGCCCTGCGGCACCAGGTAGGCGGCATTGGGCGTGATGCCCTGATCGAGCCGGTCCAGGTACTCCCCGACCGTGCGCCAGGAGAAATCGAAGTCGGCTGGGTTGCCGTTCCACCCGGCGATCTGCTTGCGCACCACCGCGAGCGCGGCGTCGTCGATCGGGGCGTAGGACAGGCCGTCCTGGCCGATCACCTCGGTGGTGACGCCCTGGGTGATCTTCGGGAAGTGCTCGGGGTGGGTCAGCAGGTAGAGGTCCGAATGCGCGTGCATGTCGATGAATCCGGGGCTCAGCACCGAGCCAGGCCGCACCGCGATCACTCGCGCGGTGGTGGCATCGATCGATCCCGGCGCCGCCACCTCGGCGATGCGCCCGGCCCGGACCAGGACGTCGCCGCGGCGGTGCGGGTCGCCGGTGCCGTCGACGATGTCGATGTCGCGAAACAGCAAGTCGGTCATGGTCATCGGTCAGAAGAAGGTACGGATCAGGTCGACCACACGCGGGCGCTGCGCCGCGGCGTCGTCGATCACCGGGATGAGCCGCCACTTGTCGAACGCCGTGCACGGATGCGACAGCCCGAGCCGCACGATGCTGCCGACCGGCAGATCGGCGGCATCGGCGCCGGGCAGGCGCAGGAAGGTGTGCTGATCGTTGAGCGCGCTGACGTGCGCGCCCGCGGGCAGCGCCCCGCCGACCACCAGCTGCGGGACCGGCAGGCCCTCGTCGAAGGGGAAGTCGCGTTTGCCGCCGTCGAGCAGCGCCAGTTCCGGTTCCGGCCGGGAGACCACGCGGGCCCAGCCGTGCATCGCGGCCCGCAGGCCGGGGTCGACGGCGGGCGCGGCCAGCGGGGAGATGCCGGCGTAGAAGCCGTCGTCGTGGACGAGGTAGGCGCCGCTGCGCAGGACGACCGTGGTGGTCGCGTCGGCCAGTCCGGCCAGTTCCTCGACGACGAGTTCGGGATAGGCGCTGCCACCCGCGGTCACGATCGCCGGGCCGGGGTAGGCCCCGGCGGCGACGAGTTCGGTGTGCAGGGCGGCCAGTTCGCCGAGATAGCCGCGCACGGCGGCGATGCCCGCACTGCTGCGATCGTGGGCCAGCGCGCCCTCGTATCCCCCGACGCCGGCGAGCGCGAGCCGGTCACTGGCCCGCAGCGCGGCCGCGACGGCGTGCGCTTCGGCACGGGACCGCGCGCCGGTGCGCCCGTGCGGGCCGCCGAGTTCGACCAGCACCCGGACCCGCGGGCTGGGCGGGGTGTCGCGCAGGAGCTTGTCCATCAGTTCGACGGTGGCGACACTGTCGGCCCAGCAGTAGAACTCGAACCCGGCATCGCGCGCGGATTCGGCGGCGACCCAGGTCAGGGCGGCCGGATCGACGAGCGCGTTGGCCAGCATGATCCTCCCGACCCCGAACGAGCGCGCGAGCTGAGCCTGCCAGCCGGTGGCCAGCGTGATCGCCCAGGATCCCGCTGTGAGCTGGGCGCGCCAGAGCTGGGGCGCCATCGTGGTCTTGCCGTGCGGCGCCAGCGCGACGCCCGCGGCCGCGGTCCAGTGCGCCATCAGCGCGATGTTGTCCGCCAGCAGACCGCGGTCGAGGGTGAGCAGTGGCGTTTCCCACCGATCCAGTTCCGGTGCGTCCGCGAGGTATTCGCGCACGGTCCGGCCCCAGGCCGCGGGCGGCACGCTCTTGTCGCGCGGGCCGATCGCCTCGTCGGCGAGCGCGTCCACGACGGCGTTGTCGATCGTCACAGCATCCCTTTCCGTCGATCGCCCGCGGGTTTCCCGGCCGGTCGGTCATATCGGGTAGACATTGCATAATACGCAACGCTGGTTGCACTGAATGTTTCCGCTCGTTATTGTGCATCCCAGAGGCAGTGACCGCAACCACGGAAGGGCAGAAAAGGTGACCCAGGCAACATCAGCGCCACCCAGGGCGGTCACCGTGGGCGAGGGGTTGGCCGTGCTCGTGGCCCGGCCCGGCCCGCTGGAGCAGTCCCCGTCTTTCGACCGGAGCGCCGGCGGCGCCGAGGCCAATGTGGCCACCGTGCTCACCCAGCTCGGGGTCGCGGCGGCCTGGCTCTCGCGCGTGGGTGACGACGGCTTCGGCCGCTATCTGGTCGCGCAGCTGGCGGGCCAGGGGGTCGATGTCGGCGCGGTCGCCGTCGATCCGGGCCGGCCGACCGGCCTCTACGTCAAGGAGCGCGGCAGCGGGTCGGGCGCCACCCACGACCTGCCCGCCCACGCCAGCCGGATGCACTACTACCGCGCCGGGTCCGCCGCCAGCGCCCTGTCCCCCGCCGATCTCGCGACCCGGGCGGCGGCCGGCCTGCTCGACAGCACCGACCTGGTGCACTTCAGCGGCATCACCCCGGCGCTGTCGGAGTCGGCGAACCAGTTGACCCGCACGTTGATCGCGCTGCCCCGGCGCGGGCGGCTGGTGAGCTTCGACCTGAATTACCGTCCGGCGCTGTGGGGTTCGCGGATCGCCGAGGCCGCCGACGAACTCGCCGCGCACGTCCGCGGCGCCGACGTGGCGCTGCTCGGCGCCGACGAGGCCGAGGAGATCTTCGGCACCGGCGATCCGGGCGCACTGCGCGCGCTGTTTCCCGAACCGGCCCAGCTGATCGTCAAGAACGACAAGCACACCGTCACCGGATTCGACGGCGACGCCGTCGTCGAGGTACCCGCGCTGGCACTCGAGATCACCGAGAGAATCGGCGCCGGTGACGCTTTCGCCGGCGGCTACCTCGCCGCGCTCCTGCACGAGGCGGATCTGCGCACCCGGCTGCGCTACGGCCACCTGTGTGCCGCCGCCGCCCTCACCGCCACCGGTGACGCGGCGAAAATTCCTCCGGTACATGACATTCGGCGACTCGCGCAGCTGCCGGCGGCGGCGTGGGCCGGGCTGCGCTATCCGGACGCACTGGATGGGACGATCAGGCCATGAGTCAAAGCGTGTCGCGGGCCCTGTCCATTCTCATCGCCCTCGGCGAGGACTCACAGTCCCTCGACGAGCTGGCCGGGCGGCTCGGCGTGCACAAGTCCACGGTGCTGCGACTGCTCCAGACGATGCAGGCCGAGCGCTTCGTCGTGCGCGACAACGCCCACCGGTACTCGCTCGGCACCCGCATGTTCGAACTGGCCAGTCACGCGCTGGAGAACCGCGATGTCCGCACCGTGGCCCGGCCGCATCTGAGCGCGCTCGGCGCCGCCACCGGACAGACCGTCCACCTGGCCGCCTACGAATCCGGTGACGCCGTCTACATCGACAAGGTCGACGCCGAACAGGCCGTCCGGATGTACTCCCGGATCGGCCGACCCGCGCCGCTGCACTGCACGGCGGTCGGCAAGGTCCTGGTCGCGGCCCTGCCCCGGGCCGAGTGGCGCGCCGTCGCCGCGCGGCTGGACTACCACCCCTTCACCACCCGCACCCTGCGCACGCCCGAGCAGTATCTGGCCGAGCTGGAACTGGTCGCCGCGCAGGGCTATGCCGAGGACCACGAGGAACACGAGAGCTTCGTCAATTGCATCGGCGTGCCGGTGCGCGACGGAATCGGCGCGGTGGTGGCCGCCGTGTCGGTCTCGGTACCCGACGTGCTGCTCGACCACGATCAGGTGCTGGCGCTGTTGCCGCAGGTCAGGGCGACCGCCGACGCCATCTCCACCGAACTCGGCTGGGCCCCCCACCGAGACGTCACCGCGAGGAAAGGCTGAACTGCCATGGGTACCGACAAGTCCGAGAAGATCGCCGTGCGCACCGCCGACGCCCCCGCGCCCGCGCACACCTTCTCCCAGGGTGTCCGCAAGGGCCCGTTCGTGCAGGTCTCGGGCCAGGGACCCGTCGACCCGGAGACCAACGAGTACCTGCACCCCGGCGACGTCGCCGCCCAGACCACCCGCACGCTGATGAACGTCAAGGCCATCGTCGATGCCTCCGGCGCCACCTTCGACGACGTGGTGATGCTGCGCGTCTACCTCACCCGAAGGGAGGATTTCGCCGTCATGAACCAGGCGTATGGTGAATTCGTCACCAAGCACACGACCGGTGACGTGCTGCCGGCGCGGACCACCGTCTTCACCGGCTTGCCGCGGGCGGAGATGCTGGTCGAGATCGACGCCATCGCCGTCGTAACAGACTGAGCCACAGCGTTTCCGGTGATGTCTCCGACATCACGCAGCACCCCGTGTTGAGATGGGACGGCCCCTGCGGGGGCTGTTCCGCCCGTTCTACCCGAGGATCCGCCATGTTCGCCAAGATCGCCCGCCCGCTCGCTGTCGCCGCACTCGCCCTGTCCGTGATCACCGTCGGCGCTGGTACCGCCTCGGCCGCCGCCGCCGAGCCCGTCGTCGGCTCGGTCGCCGTCTGCGTCGGTATCCCGGTCGGCCCGGTCACCGTCACCGTCTGCCTCTAGCGGCTAGCCCGAGTTGCGCAAGGCGGTGGCCAGTCCGTTCATGGTGAGCAGGATGCCCCGCTTCACCAGTTCGGAATCGTCACCGCCGCGCAGCCTGCGCAACAGATCCACCTGGAGCTGATTGAGCGGTTCCAGGTAGGGGAAGCGATTGTGGATCGATTCCGCCAGTGACGGGTTGTCGCTGAGCAGTTCCTCGTGGCCGGTCACGGCCAGGTACATGCGGATGGTGCGGGCGTGCTCGTCGCGGATCATCCCGAAGATCTGCGCGCGCAGCGCCGGATCCTCGACCAGGTCGGCGTAGCGGGCGGCGATGTCGAGATCGCTCTTGGCCATCACCTGCGCCAGGTTCGACAGCACCGTCCGGAAGAACGGCCAGCGCCGGTAGAGATCGGTGAGCCGGACCAGCCGCTGCGGGTCCTCGCCGACCCAGTCCGCGAGCGCGGTGCCCGTGCCGTACCAGCCCGGCAGCATGACGCGCGCCTGGCTCCAGGCCATCACCCACGGGATCGCGCGCAGATCGGCCACCGAGTTGGTGGGTTTGCGCGAGGCCGGGCGGCTGCCGATATTGAGGTCGCCGACCTCGGCGACCGGGGTGGACTGCCGGAAGTACTCGACGAAGCCCGGCGTGTCGTGCACCAGCCGCCCGTAGGCGGCGCGGGCCCGGGCCGCCAGATCGTCGAGCAGTTCGTAGGCAGGCTCGGCGTCCTCACCGAGGCCCTCCACGTCCAGCAGGGTCGATTCCAGGGTGCCGGCGATCAGCGACTCCAGATTGCGGTGGGCCGCGCCCTGTTCGGAGTACTTCGCGGCGATCACCTCGCCCTGTTCGGTCAGCCGCAGCGAGCCCTGCACCGCGCCGGCGGGCTGGGCCAGGATGGCGTCGTAACTGCGGCCGCCACCTCGGCCGACGGTGCCGCCGCGACCGTGGAACAGCCGCAAGCGGATGCCCGACTTGCGCGCCACCTCCACCAGATCCAGCTCCGCCCGGTACAGCGCCCAGTTCGCGGCCAGGTAGCCGCCGTCCTTGTTCGAATCCGAGTACCCGAGCATCACCTCCTGCCGCATCCCCGCCGCGGCGACCAGCTCGCGATACACCGGAACGTCCAGCACCGCCGCCAACGTCGCCGCGCCCGCGCCCAGGTCCTCGATGGTCTCGAACAGCGGGACGATGCCGACCGGGCTGCTCGGTGTGCCCTCGGCGGTGCCCGGATCCAGGATGCCCGCTTCCTTGAGCAGCAGCGCCGCCTCGAGCATGTCGCTGACCGAGGTGCACATGCTGATGATGTAGTTCGGGATGGCGGCGGCGCCGAAGGTATCGATGACCTCTTTGCCCGCGCGCAGCACGCCCAGTTCCTTGGCGGCGAGCTCGCTCAGCTGCGCGTGCGGGCCGAGCAGCGGTCGGCGGGTGCGCAATTCGTTCGACAGCAGCTCCACGCGCTGCGCCTCGGACAGACTCGGGTAGTCGGCGTGCACGCCCGACCAGGCCAGCAGCTCGGTGACGACCTGCTCGTGCACCTCGGAGTTCTGCCGCAGGTCCAGGGCTTGCAGATGGAAGCCGAAGGTCTCGACGGCGTGGCGCAGCGCGGCGAGGCGGTCGTCGGCGAGCAGGGCGTCACCGCCGGCGCGCAGCGAGAGGTCGACCGCGTCGAGGTCGTCGAGGACCGCCTGCGGGGTGGCGTACGGCGGGGCACCCGCGGCCAGACCGTTGTCGGGCAGCGTGCCCAGCGCCAGCTCGGCGGTGGCACTGAGCCGGGCCCGGATCGCGTGCAGCGCACGGCGGTACGGCTCGTCGGCGAAGACGGCCGGGTCGGGGTAGCCGGCCTCGGCGAGCGCGGCGACCGCCGGGCTCACCTGGACCAGCCGGGCCGACAGCGACAGCGTCTTCTCCAGTTCGACCAGCTCGTCCAGGTACCGGCCGAAGGCGTAGGCGGCGGCCTGCTGGGCCGCGGTGTGCACGACTTCCGCTGTCACGAACGGGTTTCCGTCCCGGTCGCCGCCGATCCACGAGCCGGGGCGCAGGATCGGGCGGGGCAGCAGGTCGGCCTCGGGCCAGCGCGAGCGCAGCGCGGCACGCACCTGCGCGTTGATCGCCGGGATGACGTCGTAGAGGGTCAGGTCGTAGTAGCGCAGGCCGACCGAGATCTCGTCCTGGATTCGCAGGCGCGCCAGGCGGATCAGCGCCGTGCGCCACAGCGTGAGGACTTCGCGACGGATCCGCAGTTCGGAATCGTCGAAGCCGGGGTCGCCGGGTTCGAGCCTGCGCCGCAGCCGCATCAGTTCGGTGATCTTGGCCTGCACGTCGAAGACGGTGCGCCTGCGGGTCTCGGTCGGATGCGCGGTGATCACCGGGGAGACCAGCGCGTCGGTGAGCAGCTCGGCCACCGTCGTGCCGTCGAGCGCGGCCGCGTCGAGCTTGGCGTAGGTGGCCGCCAGCGAGGAGTCCTGCGGCGGCTCGCCCGCCGAGACGTGCGCGGCGCGGCGCCGGTCGCGCTGGATGTCCTCGGCGAGATTGGCCAGCAGCACGAAGTAGCTGAATGCCCGGATCAGCGGAATCGCGGTCTCGGTGGGCGTGCCGTCGAGCATGTCGGCGACCGCGCTGCGTTCGACCTCCTCGCGACGCACCCGGAACGCCTCGGTGCGCACCCGCTCGATCAGGTCGAACACCTCCGGCCCTTCGTGGTCGCGGATGGTGTCACCCAGGATGCCGCCGAGAAACCGGATGTCCTCGCGCAGCGGCCGGGTGGCTTCCTGCTCCTGCACGATTCGCGATTCGCCCATGGAAAGACAGTATTGCCGCCGTCGCCGTCTCGCGACCCGGCGACGCGCCCCGCCCGGCCACGACGCCCGTGGTGCTCGGCCGCGCCGAGCACCACGCGGCCTCGATCAGCCCTTCCGGCGACCGGTGAAGCGGATCTGGTTGCCCCAGGGGTCGACGAAGGCGCAGTCGCGGCCGTACTGCTGGTCGACCGGGGGCTGGGCGACGGTGCCGCCGAGGTCGCGGATCCGGGTGAAGGTGGCGTCGACGTCGTCGGTGGCGAAGATGATCGTCGACTGCATCCCGCCGTCGAGCCGGGCCCGAGCGGCGGCGCGGCGGGCCTCGTCGGGCGCCATCTGCGGAACCTCGAGGACGAATTCGATGGTGGGCTGGCCGACCGGACCCACCGACAGCCAGCGCGCTTCGTCGACGAACGGCATATCGGTGCGGACCTCGAGGCCGATCACGTCCTCATAGAACGTCTTGGCCTCGTCCTGGTCGCCGACCAGCAGCATGACGTGGGTGAGCGCGAGATCTTCTCCGTGGCGCATGGGTGTCTCCTTCGATGCCGGGATCGTGTGCGTGCGGTTCACCGTATCCAGCACCCCTACAGCGACCGGATGACCCGCGCCGGATTGCCCGCCGCGAACACCCGGTCGGGCAGGTCCCGGGTGACCACGCTGCCCGCGCCGACCACGACGTCGTCACCGATGGTCACCCCGGGGCACACGATCACCCCGCCGCCGAACCACGCGTTGTCACCGATCCGGATCGGTGCCGCGGATTCCCAACGCTGCCTGCGTTTTTCGTGGTCGTCCATCGGGTGCAGGGCGGTCAGCAGCTGACAGCGCGGCCCGATCGAGCAGTCGTCGCCGATGACGATCGGCGCGCAGTCGAGCAGGATCGCGTCGTAGTTGAGGAAGCTGTTCGAGCCGATCTCGACGAGATAGCCGTAGTCGCACTGGAACCGGGGCATGATCCACGATCCCTCGCCCAGTTTGCCCAGCAGGTCACCCAGCAACCGGGTGCGGCGCTCGGTCTCGTCGGGTCCGGTCCGGTTGAACTCGTCGCACAGCCGCTGCGCCCGCTGCCGTTCGCCCACCAGTTCCGGATCGCTGTCCTTGTACCACTGCCCGCTCAGCATCCGTTGCTTCTGCTCGCCCATGGCGGCGAGTGTAGGTGTGGTCGGTGTCGTGCCATTGCCTGCCGGGAGCCGGATCGTTAGCGTTGATCAGCATGGTGTCGATGACGCATCTCGCGTCCTTCGCGGGGTTGGCCTTGCTGCTCGTCGTGGTTCCGGGGCCGAGTGTGCTGTTCACGATCAGCCGGGCCCTCACGGTCGGCAGGCGGGCGGCGATACTGACCGTGGTCGGCAATTCGGCCGGGGTGTACGTGCAGGTCGTAGCGGTCGCGGTCGGGCTCGGCGCACTCGTGGCGACCTCGGTGGCGGTGTTCACGGCCGTCAAACTGGTCGGCGCGCTGTATCTGGTCTATCTGGGAATCCAGGCGATCCGGCACCGGAGCGACCTGGCCAGGGCGCTACAGCCCGGCCAGGCCGGGCCCGGCTATTCCACCGTCGCGGTGCTGCGTGACGGGTTCGTCGTCGGCTTCGCCAATCCGAAGACCATCGTGTTCCTGGCGGCGCTGCTGCCGCAGTTCGTCGATACCGCCCGCGGTGGCGTCCCGCAGCAGATGCTGGTGCTCGGCATCTGCATCCCGTTGTTCGGGCTGATCTTCGACACGCTGTGGGCGCTCGCGGCGGATTCCGTGCGCGGCTGGCTGGCCCGCACGCCGCGCCGGCTGGCCGCGGTCGGCGGCACCAGCGGGCTGATGATGATCGGACTCGGCACCTCGCTGGCCTTCACGGGGCGCAAGGACTGACCTCCGTGGATGCCGCGGCGTCGCCGCGAACGTAGGGTCGATGTCGTGACGACAGCGCGCACCCGACACAACTACACCGGTACCTCGGTCGCCGAGCGGCAGATCGAGCGCCGCGCGCTGTTCATCGAGGCGGGGCTGACCGTGTTCGCGGAGAAGTCGTACGCCAACAGTTCGCTGACCGACGTGTGCGCGGCGGCCGGACTGTCGCGGCGGCAGTTCTACGAGCAGTTCGCCGGACGCGAGGAACTCCTCGTCGCGGTCTACGACTCGGTGCAGGGCAAGGCCAGGGACGCGGTCGCCGCGGCGCTGGCCGCGGCCGACACCGACGACCTGCGCGCGCTCATCGACGCCGCCGTGCGCGCCTACACGAAGGCGATCACCGACGATATCCGCTGCGTCACCGTGGCTTTCGTGGAGATCGTCGGGGTGAGCCCCGCGATCGAGGCCCATCGCGCGCAGGTCCGCGACCAGTGGGGCGAGGTGGTCGCCGCGATCGCGCAGGGACGCGACGGGGTGCGGATACCGCCGGGTGGCTGGCGCGTCGCGATGGCCGCGTTCATCGGCGCCGTCAACGGCGCGGTGCATCAGTGGAGTCTGGACGACCCGCGCCCACCCGTGGACGAGCTCGTCGACGTGTTCTCCACGCTGCTCAATGCCTTGACCGCGGCCTAGTCACCCGACCGCTGATTGCGATCTACGCCACACCCGTGCCATAGTAGCCGTCATTGAGACGAAGGCGTCTCAATTCACGTGAGGACTGTGCACGATGAGATCTCCCTTCGCTCTGCGATGGATGGCCCTGGCCACGGGCGTGCTCGCGGCCGCTACGGTCGTGGTGGCCGGACCGGTCGCGGCCGAACCGGCCGCCGTGGCGCCCGCCCCGGTGATTCCGCTCCCGCCCGAACTGGATCCGGGCTTCTACCTGCCGCCCGCCGAGGTCGTGGCGGCCACGGCGCCGGGCGCGATCATCGCCGCCCGGCAGGTGCGCATCGCCGATTTCGGCGTGCTGCCGATCGACGTCGACGCCTGGCAGGTGTCCTACCGCTCCAACAACAGCCGCGACGAGGCGATCCCCGCGGTCGCCACCGTGATCAAGCCGCGCGGCCAGGCGCCGCAACCGCGCAAGCTGCTCTCGGTGCAGCTCGCCGAGGACTCGACCGCGGGCTACTGCGCGCCCTCCTATGCGCTGCAACATCTTTCGGTGGCCCCACTGGCGGGCCAGATCGTCGTGCCCGCCGAGTTCCTGTTCGCCCAGGCCGCGCTGGCGCAGGGCTGGGCCGTCGTCGTTCCCGACCACCAGGGCCCGAATTCGGCGTACGCGGCCGGACCACTGGCCGGGCGGATCACCCTCGACGGCATTCGCGCGGCGACCTCCTTCGCACCGCTCGAGGTGGGGCCGACCGCACCGGTCGGGCTCTACGGCTACTCCGGCGGCTCGATCGCGACCGGTCACGCCGCCGAACTGAAGGCCACCTATGCCCCCGAACTGAACATCGTGGGCGCGGCCGAGGGCGGGGTGGGCGCCGATCTGGGCGCCGCGCTGAGCATGGCGAACAACCAGCTCACCTCGGGCCTGGTCTTCGCCGCGGTCCTCGGCCTCACCCGCGAGTACCCGGACTTCGCCGCCTATCTCGAGCAGCGGCTCGATCCACTCGGCAGGGGCCTGTCCGCGATCAAGTCGCCGCTGTGCGTGCAGTACCAGTCGGCACTGCTGCCGTTCCTCAACCTGACCGGCATGATCGGCTCCGACGGCAACCCGCTGGACGACCCGCCGGTCGCGACGATGCTCGAGGCCACCCGCATGGGCAAGTCCACCCCCGATATGCCGATGTTCCTGTGGCACTCCGCGTGGGACGAGATCCTGCCGCTGGGCGCGACCGACACCCTGGTCGACACGTACTGCCGGGACCCGAAGGCCTCGGTCACCTACACCCGCGACCACGCCAGCGAGCACATCGTCGCCGAGGTGGTCGGCGGCCCCGCAGCGCTGCTGTGGCTGCGCGAGCGACTCGACGGCATCCCCGCCACCACCGGCTGTACCACCTCCGACGCGGGCACCATGGCCGCCACACCGGGCGCGCTCGACTTCCTCGGCGACACCCTCGCCGCGAAGTTCGCCACCCTCTTCGGCACGCCACTGGGCAGCCGCTGAACACCCGCCGGGGTGCGGCCGAGACCCGCACCCCGGCGAAATCTCTTGCGGCGAAGGGACCTTCGCCGACACTCCGCCCACCGACCAACTCGGCGATACATATTGACGTTCGATGTTGATTTGTATCATACTCGCCGAATTCGTCGCTCATGAGCAGGAGGTGCCCGGTGACCGACAACGCACGGGCCGCGCTGGAGATACTCCGCGATGCGGGTCAGTTCAAGTGGTATGTCATTCCGCTCTTGCTGATGGTCATCTACATCTACGCGGTCGAGGTCGAGCGCCGGAACTGGAACGTACTGTTCGCCGGGCTGGCGCTGTGGGGCATGGACTGGTTCAACGAGATCTGGAACTCGCTGGTCTTCCACCTCACCGACCGTGCGCCGGTCTGGGGCGCGAGCGGGCCGACGGCGTATCAGATCCTGATCGGGCTCAATATCGAGATCTGCTTCATGTTCGCGATCATGGGCGTCGCGGCAGCGAAGATGCTGCCGCCCAGGCAGACCCGGATCTTCGGGCTGCCGAACCGGCCGGTGCTCATCGCGGTGAACTCCGCCGCCGCGGTCGGCGTCGAGGTGCTGCTGAACAAGGCGGGTGTGCTCACCTGGGATTGGTCGTGGTGGCAGCCGGGCTTCCCGTTCCTCATCTGGATCATCGGCTACGTGCCGTTCTTCGCCGTCTGCTTCTCCGTGTACGACCTGCCCAACGTGCGGACCAAGGCGCTGGTGGTCGGCACCATCTTCGGCATCGACGCGATCGCCCTGATCGCCTTCGGCGCGGCGGGGTGGCTGTGAGGCGCGGGCGCGCCGTCCGGCGTGGTGTGCTGCTCGCGACGGCCGGACTGGTATTCGCCGGGGTGACGACCCCCTCGGCGACGGTCGCCGATCCGGGCTGTCTGCCGGTCGGCACGGTCGGCACACCGGAGGTGACCGTCGACGAATCCACTGCCGGCCTGGCCGATCTCGCCCCCGCGACGGTCGCCCTGCCCGAGCAGGTGCACCTGCGCTCGACCACCGAGTCGTTCAACCGGCGCTGGAGCTTCGCCACCCGAGACGGCAACGTCTACGTGAAAGAGGCCACGGCCCTGGGTGGCTGGCGCACCGTGGCGCTGCCGGGCTGCCTGGCGGGCACGATCGCCGGCGTCTCGGCCGACGACGACGAGGTGATGCTGATCGACCACGACGGCCGGTTCATCACCATGGATCACGCGCTCAGCGCGCCCAGGGACTGGAATTGGAGCAGCCGCTACGGCACGCCACTGTGGACCGGGCCGGGCAACACCCTGCCGCCGGGGACGCTGACCTGGTCGTGGTCGGTGTTGTCCCCCACCGAGGACCACGTCTGGACCGACACCGCGGGCAACGAGCATCCGGTCGGCGGGGCGAAGGTGTCGCACGTGTTCGCGCTGACCCACGGTGGTCAGCGGATCCAGTACGTCGATCCGTGGCTGCCGGTGGATCACAGCTACGAGATGGGCACGCCACTGGGCGGGCGCTTCCAGGCGGTGGCCCTGTCGACCAGCGCGTCGACCTCGCTGGTCGTCAACCGGTTCGGCGACTTCTACACGCGCCTCTACGATTTCGACATCTCCGGCGCGGACAAGGTGTTCTTCCGCTACTCCTACCAGGATCAGCGCGGGCTGCCCGAAGCGCCGGACATGCCGGCCGAACGTGTCGACAGCCGCTACGCCGCTATCCAGCTGCCCGCACCGGACTGGGTCGCCCAGCCGAAGGTGCCCGGCGAGATCACCGACCGCATCTCGGTGCACCGGACCGCGCCCGGGTCGGCCGCCCGCGAGCTGCGGGTCGAGGGGCGCGACGGCGGGCGCACCGGCTACTGGCGCAAGATGCTCAGCGATCCCGCGTGGAGCTTCGTGCCCACCGATCAGCCACTCGCCGGTGCGGCACTGCAGAACTCACGGGCGAATCGGTCCGGGGAGACACTGGGACCGCCGTCGCCGTACGACTATCAGGGCGCGTCCGCGCTGGGCTGGACCGCCCGGGTGCGCTCCTTCGACCAGGCCGTCTCCACCACTCCCCTGCGCATCGACTTCGCCGACGGCACCGGGCTCGACCTCGTCCTGCATACCGTCGACGGGTTGCGTCAGACCCCGCAGCAGCCCGGCATCACCGGCCAACCGCGCGTCTTCGACGGCACCGTCGAGGTACCCCAGCGGCTGCTCGACACCCTCGACGCCCAGCCGGTCGCGGTGCGCGAGTTCGTCGGCAACGCCCTCGGCGGCCATCGCTTCACCGACACCTCGGTCGACGTCACCGACAGCCGATTCCACGTCGCGCTGTGGGACCTCACCCTGCATCGACGCTGATGTCGCGGCACCGGGCGGCGGGTTCAGCTCACCTCCCGGTGCCGGGGCTGGACGCGATGCAGCAGGACCTGTTCGAGCAGGGCCACCAGGACGTCGCGCACGGAGTCGCGGTCGCGGGCGTCGCAGTCCAGGACCGGGATCCAGTCGTCGAGGCCCAGGGCCTCGCGGACCTCGGCGAGATCGAAATGGGTGGCGTCGTCGAAGCGGTTGACCACAACGACGAACGGGGTGTTGTGCTCCTCGAAGTAGTCCAGCACCGGGTAACAGTCCTCGACGCGGCCGGTGTCGACGACGATGACCGCGCCGAGCGCACCGTCGACCAGGTCGTCCCACAGGAACACGAAACGGTCCTGGCCCGGGGTGCCGAACAGGTAGAGGATCAGCGACTGGTCCAGCGTGATCCGGCCGAAGTCCAGCGCGACCGTGGTGGCGGTCTTGTCGGCGCGACGGCCCGGGTCGTCGACGCCGATCGACACCTCGGTCATCGACGCCTCGGTGACCAGCGGCTCGATCTCGGAGATCGCGCCGATGAAGGTGGTCTTGCCGACGCCGAAGCCGCCGCTGACCACGATCTTCACCGACGACGGCATCGCCGGTGCGGCGGTGCGGAATTCAGAGTGCCCGAACAAGATCCCTGATCCTCTCGATGGCGGCGGTCGACAGTTCCGGGGCGTCGCGGACCGACACGTGGCCCGCCGCGGCCAGGTCGCTGACGATCACCTTGGCGATGCCGACCGGAACCCGCAGGGCGGCACCGATTTCGGCGATGGAGTGCGGTCGCAGGCACAACTGCACGACGGTGCGTTCCTCGAACCGCAGCGGTGCCGACAGCGCGGACGGCGGTGCCTGAACGAGGGTTTCGATGCGCAGCCCGTCCAGCACCGGGACAGTGCGGCCCGCGGTGACCACGAACGGACGGACGAAGCGGTCGTCGACGTCGTCGCTGTCGGTGGGCGTCACCGGGACCGGCGGCGGTAACTGATCGCGCCAGCCGATGGGACGGTTCATCGGGATCATGCGCGGGTCGGGCAGCCGGGGACGATCGGGATCTCTCATCTGCGCAACGTCTCTCGCAGTTCACCGATGAGCCGTGGGTCGAGCAGCGCGCCCGCGCGTTCGGCCAGCACCGCCATCTCGTAGCCGACCAGTCCCACGTCGCAGCCGCCGTCGGCGATCACGCCGAGGCAGCTGCCGTCGCCGAGCGCCGAGACCAGCAGGAAGCCGCGCTTCATCTCGATCATGATCAGCTTCAGGCCGTCGAAGTCGTAACTGCGCGAAGCACTGCGGGCGAGGCTGGACAGGCCCGACACCATGGCCGCGAGCCGGTCGGCGCCGGTGCGGTCCAGGCCGTCGGACATGGCGATGAGCAGCCCGTCGGAGGACACGGCGACGGTGTCGCGCACCCCGTCGGTGTTGCGGACGAAGTTGCCGAGCAGCCAGTTGAAGGTGTGCGGGTCGGCGGTCGGTAGATGGGTGGTCACCGGGAGCTCCTGTGGTCGGGTCCGAACGGTCAGTGGGTCGGATCGTGCGGGGTGGGGCCGGGTCGGGTGTCGCCACCGCGTTCGTGGCCGGTGCGGAACGACGACAGCATGTTGCGCGTCTGGTCGGGGGTCCGGTCGGCGACCGGCGGCCGGTCCTGGCGGGTCACCGGTTCGCGGCGCGGACGGTCGGGCGAGCCGGTGATCTTGGCACGCTTGCTGCGCTTCACCAGTCCGTTGCGGGTGCGTTCGACGGCGGCGGGGCCGGTCGGGTCGACGGCCGACAGATCGTGCGCGGTCGGCGACGCGGTGTGCGCGGTCGCCGCGGAATCACCGTGGGCCGCGCCGTTTCGGCCGCGGTCGACGGTGGGTGTTTCCGGTGGGGTGCCGTTGCGGACCGGGTGCACGCCGGGCACCGGCGCCCGGCCGTTGCGCGCGCGGTCGGCGCCGGCCGATGGCGGTGCCACGCCGTTGCGCGCGCCGTTCGTGTCGGCCGGTGCCACGCCGTTGCGAGGGTGATCACCCGCCCCGGAGATCGCCGGGGCCGCATCGTTCGGCGAGCCGTGGTAGGCGATGGCATTGGTGGTGCTGCTGAGGAACTGCGCGTAGACCGAATCGCCGGGCGCGGCGGGAACGGAGTCGTCGGCCGCAGCGGATTCGGGGTCCCGGGTGTGCCGCGCGCGGCCGGGTGCGTCGAACTGCCGCGGCGCCGTCGCTCCGCTCATCGACTGTGCTCCGGAATCATCGTGTACGACAACGGCTCTGGCGACGTCGGGCGCGACCGCGGCGCCGTTGCGGCCGGGTGCCGCTCGGGCGGGCTCCGGCGCGGCGGAGCGGTTCCTGGCCTCGGCCGGTTCGGCCGGTCGGGCGCTGTCGTCGACGAGAATGCTCGCGGGCAGCAGCAGGCGGGCGACGATGCCGCTGACCGGGGAGGTGTTGAGTTCCACGTCGATGCCGAGGCGGCCCGCGAGCCGGCCGACCACGTAGTGACCGAGGTAGCGGGTGGAGGCGACGATGAAGTCCTGCTCCCCGCGCAGGCGCGCGTTGGCCTCGGCGAGCTGGTCGGCGGGCATGCCGACGCCGTGGTCGACGACCGCGAGCAGATACCCACCGGCCACCTTGCGGCCGTAGACCTCGACCTCGAGGTCGGGCGGGGAGAAGGCCAGCCCGTTCTCGATGAGTTCGGCCAGCACGTGGGCGAGTTCGCTGACCACCGCGCCGGCGATGGCGATGTCGTCGACCCGGCGCAACACCACGCGGCGATAGTCGTCGACCTCCGACAGGCCGGCCCGGATGACATCGGTGAGCGCGATCGGCTCGGCCCACCGGCGCGGGCTCGCCTCGCCGACGAGCACCAGCAGGCTTTCGGCGTTGCGCCGCATGCGGGTCGCGAGATGGTCGAGTTCGAACAGGTTCGACAGCGCCTTCGGATCGAGTTCCTCGCGCTCGAACTCGCTGATCAGCCCGAGCTGCCTGCGCACGAGATTCTGATTGCGGCGAGCCAGATTGGCCATCGACTCGGTGGTGTTGCGCCGCACCAGGGCCTGTTCGGACGCCAGGTCGAAGGCGGTGGTCTGCACCCGGTCCAGCGCCCCGGCGACCGCGCCGATCTCGACGCCGGCGCCCGGCGGCGTGCGCACGGGCGCGGGTGGCTCGGGGCGGCTGTCGGCGGCACCGCGCCAGGCGGCGATCACCTCGGGCAGCCGACTCGACGCGACGTCGTCGGCCTCGGCGGCG
>NZ_LPNR01000094.1 GCF_019266065.1 Nocardia sp. MH4
GCGGTCGGCAGCGCCGCGGTCGGCAGCGCCGCACTCGGCAGCGCCGCACTCGGCAGCGCCGCACTCGGCAGCGCCGCAGTCGGTGGCGCGGTGCTCGGTGGCGCGTTGGCAGGGTCGGGGTCGGCTCAGGGGCCCGGCGCCTCCGGCGACCAGGGCGCACCTTCGCCTGTCGAACAGGCTCCGGGCGCCGGCGCTCGGAACGGGTCCGACACGCCCGCAGGGAATTCCGGCGACACGACGAAGCCGGACAACGGCCGTTCCAGTGGCGCGTCCGTCACCGGCGGCGCCACCACAACCGGCGGCACGGGAACAGCGACCGCCGCGAGCGGCTACGGCATGCCCTCGGGCGCACCCGAGACCGGTGCCGGCGGCCGGTTCCGCGACGACCGGCTCATGCTGGCCGGGTTCGGCGTGCTGGCACTGCTCGGCGCCGCCGTCGCCGTGACTCGCGACCAGCGCCGCGCAGGAAGGACCCGACCGTGACCACTCGATCGACAGCCGGTCCGCGGCCCGACCACACCCGGGTCCGATGGGCCACCGATGCCGACCCCACCCGGCTCGAACGAACACGAGCGCTGCGCTCCGGCACTGCTCGGCGCCGCGGCCGCGCTGACACTCGACCGCTCGGTCCGGACGACACCGAGGCAGGCAAACGACGTGGTTCCAGGTCGGGCGGCGGTCGACGGCGCGATCGAGCATGGCGCAGAACGAGTTTTGGCGATGCGCGGTAGGCAGGGGTGGCGGACCGTCGTGGTAGCGGTGGTCCTGGTCGGTGTGGCGGCGGCGTTCTTCCGGGCCGCCGCCACACAGGTTCCGGGGCAGGCCGCACCGCCGCCCGCCCACGTCGCCACCGCGCTGCCGGGCGCGGTGGCGGCGGCCGCCCCGCTGGGCCGCTCGGCACCGGTCCGGCTGGAGATTCCGCGGATCGGGCTCGACACCGGCGTGGAGCGCAGCGGGACCACCGCGGCCGGGGCACTCGCCGCGCCCCCGGACTTCGAGCGCCCGTCGTGGTTCGAGCCGGGCGCCAGTCCCGGGGAGGCGGGGGCGGCGGTGATCCTCGGACACGTCGACTCGACCGGCGGGCCCGCCGTCTTCTTCCGGCTCGCCGAGCTCGCCGCGGGCGACGAGATCCAGCTGACCAGGGCCGACGGCAGCACCGTCCGGTTCGTCGTCGACCGCACCGAGTCGGTGGACAAGACGCAGTTCCCGACCGAGCGCGTGTTCGCCGACGACGGCACGGCCCGCCTGCGCCTCATCACCTGCGGCGGCGCGTTCGACCCGGCCCAGCGCCGCTACCTGTCCAATGTCATCGTCTCCGCGACCCTGGTCGCCACCACCTGACCCCGGTGACACCACCTGAGCGGAATAGCCATCAGGGTCCGGTCCTGGCTCGGCCTCGGTGCGCAGGTCGGCCCCAGACGCGCAACCCGATCCAAGGTCCGCAGCCCGAGCCCAGGTCGGCACAACACGACCCCAGGACCGCAGCCCAACCCCAGGTGCCCGACCCGGCCCAGGCGCACAACCCGGTGCAGCGCCTACTCGGTGACGATGCGGACCGCGTACGGCATGATCCCGTCCTCACGGACCGGCGAGATCTTCACGACGTCACCGGATTCGGGAGCCTCGATCATCTTCCCGTTGCCCAGGTAGAGCGCGACGTGCGCGCTGCCGCCCGGTCCCCAGAACAGCATGTCGCCGCGTTCGCGGTCCTCCACGTCGACGCGGGTGCCCGCGTTGTATTGGTAGCCGCTGTAGTGCGGCAGCGAGACGCCGATCCCGGCGAAGGCGTAGAGCATCAGTCCCGAGCAGTCGAAGCCGACCTTGTTGTAGTCGCCGTGCGCGTCGGCGGTGCCGCCGTCGCGGATGCCCAGGGTCGGCCCGTCCTCGTCCCCGCCGCCCCAGGCGTAGGTGACCCCGAGTTGCGACATCGCCCGGTCGATCACCGTCTCGATCGCGGCCGATCCGGTGACCTGCGGTTTGGTCGGTTTCGGCTGGGTCTTGCGCGGCGAGGCGGGGGTGGACTCCAGCTCAGTGTGGGGGCGCTGGCCCTCGCCGAGGCGGGCGGCGCGGTCGCGGGCGGCCTGATCGGCGGCCGCGCGCTGGGCGGCGGCGTTGGCGGCGGCGAGTAGCGCGGTGACCTCGGCCTGGCGCTGATCGTCCCAGGCCAGGAACACCTCGCGCTGGCTCTGCAGGCCCGCCACCGTCTGGCGGGCGACGTCGAGGGCGGACTGCGCCGCGGCGCGATCGCGCTGGAGGTTGTCGCGGGTCACGGTCTGGCTGTCGTACTCGGACTTGGCCACGGCCACCGCGTTCTGGGCGGCGTTCTTCTTCTGCTCGGCGGCGTCGGCGGCACTGTCGGCGTCGGCCTTGGCCTGACGGGCCGCGGCGTTCTGGTTGGCCTGCGCGATCTGGGTGCGGCGCAGGTCGTCGAGCACCTGGCGCTGGTTCTTCGACACCATGCTCAGCACCTGCGCGCGATCCATCGCGGCATCAGGGGTCGAGGAGGCCAGGTAGGTGACGACCGAACTGTTCACCGGCCGCACGTAGGCCTGGGTCGCGAGCTGATCGAATTCCTGGCGGGCCACACCGACTTTGGCGCCCGCGTCGGCCAGCAGCGCCTGGGAATCGGTGACCGCGGCCGCGGCCGCGTCGGCGGCGTCACGGGCGGTCTGCAGATCGACCAGCGCCTGGTTGACCGCCTCGCGTTTGGCGGCGAGCACGTCGTCGAGGGCTCGCAGCTGCTGATCGGCCGCGGCGACGCGGTTGATCAGCACACCGATCTCGCCGACCCGCGCGTCGACCTGCGCGCCCGCGCCCGCGATCTCGCCGTCGGAGGGATTGGGGGGCGGCGGTGGCACCGCCGCGACCGGTCCCGCACTCGCGAGAACGGCCAGCGCCATCAGCAATCCTGCCGCTACCCGTAATAGCCCTGGTTCGTCCTGCCTGCCCGCACCGCGCACGGCACCTCCGAGTGACTCGACTCGACATACGCCACCGGTGCATCAGCCCACCCATCGACCACACAAGTCGACCAATGCCCCCTGTACCACTGCTTTCACGATCGCGATCACCGCAACCGTACGACACATAGTTCACAAAGGAAACATCTGCCACAGGATGACAGGGGTGTAATTTGCCGATTGCCCGGAATTAGCCTTACGAGCGACAGGTTTGCACGCGAAAAACAGACCAGAGGTCTGGAAATGTGACGAAAGGGAGACTTGTTACTCGGGGGATCCCGCATCGCGGTGCGCCACAGCGACCCGATCCCGCTCCTCGCCCTCGGGTCCGCGACGGACCTTGACGAGATACAGACCGGCGATCACGAGCGCGGTGAGCACCAGCAGCACAGCCGTGATCACCCCCCAGGACACACCTTCGGGCTCCTCGAGCCGGGCGACGAAGGCCTGCACGGCCTCCTCTGGATGGTTGCCCTTGTATTTGGCGCCGTCCTCGGCCCACTCCAGCCGGACGCGGCTGATGCCGTCGCTGTAGGTGCCGATCCAGTCGTCGCTGAAGACCGCGACGGTGCCCTGCGTACTTTTGCCCACCTCGGTGGCCAGGTCACGTAGGCTCGAGTCGTGGCCGGGGTTGCCGGGAACGACGACGACGCTCAGCGGGATCCCCTCGGATCGCGCCTCGGCGACGATCGCCGCCAGCTTCTCCTGGTTCACGCCTTTGGGAGCGGCGACATGATTGTCGGCGAGATCGGACCGGACACTGCTCAGCACGGTGTTCGGCGGCAGTTCGGCGGCCATCGGCGCAAAGGTGTGCAAGACGGTCATCTTCCATCCGGTCTGTCGAGCCTCGATCGCCTGCGTTGCGACGGGCATCCAACACTGCAGGGTGAGCGTCAACGCGTCATTCCCCGACTCGCTCGACTGGCACAGTAGCCGACGGTGCGCGCGGACACGCTCACACGGCTCGCCGAACCGCCCCCGCGTATTTCATAGGACAAGCGTACTGTTAGGCTCGTACGGCGAGGAATCCGGCGCTCACGGCGCCGAACCCCCTCCGAAGACGCGAGTCGCCGGCACAGCCCCGCCGGCGGCACACCCTCACAGATGAGTGGAGCTGACGTGACGAAGATTGATACCTTCGGCGCCAAGGGCACGCTCGAGGTCGGAAGCAACTCCTACGAGATCTTCCGTCTCTCGGCTGTTCCCGGCACCGAGAAGCTGCCCTACGCCCTGAAGGTGCTGGCGGAGAACCTGCTGCGCACCGAGGACGGCGCCAACATCACCGCCGATCACATCCGCGCGATCGCGAACTGGGACCCCTCGGCGCAGCCGAGCGTCGAGATCCAGTTCACCCCCGCGCGCGTGATCATGCAGGACTTCACCGGCGTGCCCTGCATCGTCGACCTCGCCACCATGCGTGAGGCCGTCACCACTCTCGGCGGCGACCCGAGCAAGGTGAACCCGCTCTCCCCTGCCGACATGGTCATCGACCACTCGGTGATCCTGGACGTCTTCGGTCGCGCCGACGCGCTGGAGCGCAACGTCGAGCTCGAGTACGAGCGCAACGGCGAGCGCTACCAGTTCCTGCGCTGGGGCCAGGGTGCCTTCGACGACTTCAAGGTCGTCCCCCCGGGCATGGGCATCGTCCACCAGGTCAACATCGAGTACCTGGCCCCCACCGTCATGGTCCGCAACGGCCAGGCCTACCCCGACACCTGTGTGGGCACCGACTCGCACACCACCATGGTCAACGGCCTGGGTGTGCTGGGCTGGGGCGTGGGTGGCATCGAGGCCGAGGCCGCGATGCTGGGCCAGCCGGTCTCCATGCTGATCCCGCGCGTCGTCGGCTTCAAGCTGACCGGTGAGATCAAGCCGGGCGTCACCGCCACCGACGTGGTGCTGACCGTCACCGACATGCTGCGCAAGCACGGCGTCGTCGGCAAGTTCGTCGAGTTCTACGGCGCCGGCGTGTCCGAGGTGCCGCTGGCCAACCGCGCCACCCTGGGCAACATGAGCCCCGAGTTCGGCTCCACCGCGGCGATCTTCCCGATCGACGAGGAGACCATCAACTACCTGCGCCTGACCGGCCGCACCGACGAGCAGCTCGCGCTCGTCGAGGCGTACGCCAAGGAACAGGGCATGTGGCACGACGCCGACAACGAGCCCGCGTACTCGGAGTACCTGGAGCTGGACCTGAGCACCGTGGTGCCGTCCATCGCCGGCCCGAAGCGCCCGCAGGACCGCATCCTGCTCAGCGAGTCCAAGGCGGCCTTCCGCTCCGACATCGTCAACTACGTCGGCCAGGGCGAGCTGTCCGCGCTGGACGAGGCGGGCGAGGAGTCCTTCCCTGCGTCGGATTCGGTCGCCGTGTCCGCCAACGCCGCCGACGACACCTACACCCCGGCCCACTCGGCCGCCAAGGGCGCCAACGGCCGTCCGTCCAAGCCGGTCGAGGTGCGCTCGTCCGAGCGCGGTGACTTCGTCCTCGATCACGGCGCCGTCGTGGTCGCGGGTATCACCTCCTGCACCAACACCTCCAACCCGTCGGTCATGCTGGGCGCCGCCCTGCTCGCCCGCAACGCGGTGGAGAAGGGCCTGTCGACCAAGCCGTGGGTGAAGACCAACATGGCGCCGGGCTCGCAGGTCGTCTCCGACTACTACGAGAAGGCCGGTCTGTGGCCCTACCTCGAGAAGCTCGGCTTCTACGTCGGTGGCTACGGCTGCACCACCTGCATCGGTAACACCGGCCCGCTGCCCGAGGAGATCTCGGCCGCGATCAACGACAACGACCTCTCGGTCACCGCCGTGCTGTCGGGTAACCGCAACTTCGAGGGTCGTATCTCCCCCGACGTGAAGATGAACTACCTGGCCTCCCCGCCGCTGGTCATCGCCTACGCGCTCGCGGGCACCATGGACTTCGACTTCGAGACCGACGCCCTCGGCCAGGACGCCGACGGCAACGACGTCTTCCTGAAGGACATCTGGCCCTCGGCCCAGGAGATCGACGACACCATCAAGGCGTCGATCAGCCAGGACATGTTCCGCAACTCCTACGCCACCGTCTTCGACGGCGACGCCCGCTGGCAGGGCCTGGCCACCCCGGAGGGCGACACCTTCGCGTGGGACGAGAAGTCGACCTACGTCCGCAAGGCGCCGTACTTCGACGGCATGTCGATGGACCCGAGCCCCGTCACCGACATCAAGGGCGCCCGCGTCCTGGCGCTGCTGGGCGACTCGGTCACCACCGACCACATCTCCCCGGCCGGCCCGATCAAGCCCGGCACCCCCGCCGCGCAGTACCTCGACGCCAACGGTGTGGCCCGCAAGGACTACAACTCGCTGGGCTCGCGTCGTGGTAACCACGAGGTGATGATCCGCGGCACCTTCGCCAACATCCGGCTGCGCAACCAGCTGCTCGACGACGTCTCGGGTGGCTACACCCGCGACTTCACCCAGGAGGGCGGCCCGCAGGCGTTCATCTACGACGCCTCGCAGAACTACCAGGCCGCGGGCATCCCGCTGGTCGTGCTCGGTGGCAAGGAATACGGTTCGGGCTCCTCGCGTGACTGGGCCGCCAAGGGCACCAGCCTGCTGGGCGTCAAGGCCGTCATCACCGAGTCGTTCGAGCGCATCCACCGCTCCAACCTGATCGGCATGGGCGTTGTGCCGCTGCAGTTCCCGGCCGGCCAGTCGGCCGCGTCGCTGGGCCTGACCGGCACCGAGACCTTCGACATCGAGGGCATCACCGCCCTCAACGAGGGTGTCACCCCGAAGACCGTCAAGGTCACCGCCACCGCGGAAGACGGCAAGGTCACCACGTTCGACGCGGTCGTGCGCATCGACACCCCCGGTGAGGCCGACTACTACCGCAACGGCGGCATCCTGCAGTACGTCCTGCGCAACATGATCCGCGGCTGAGATCATGCGCCGCTTCGCGGCGGGGTCCGGGGCCTCGTGACCCCGCCGCCGGACACTCGAGACTCGCGCCTGCGGCGCATGCGCTTCGAGTGCCCGGCGGCGGGGCGGCCCCGGACATCGCTCGTCGGGCTCGCTCCCGACGGGGTGGGTTCCTGCTCGGACCTCATCCACCATTGCTCGGCCACAAGCCAATTCATCATCGACCCCCGCTCCGCACTCCGGGGCGGGGGTCGGTGTATCGTCAGTCGGAGGACTCATGCCCAAGGTCAGCGACGACCACCTCGCCGCCCGCCGCAGCCAGATCCTCGACGGCGCACGGCGCTGCTTCGCCGAATACGGCTACGACGGCGCCACGGTGCGCCGTCTGGAGGAGGCCATCGGCCTCTCGCGCGGCGCCATCTTCCACCATTTCCGCGACAAGGACGCGCTGTTCTTCGCCCTGGCCAAGGACGACGCCGAGCGCATGGCCGAGGTCGCGGCCAACCAGGGCATCGTGCAGGTCATGCGGGACATGCTCGCCCGCCCCGAGGAATTCAACTGGCTGGGCACCCGCCTCGAGATCGCGCGCCGGGTGCGCACCGACCCGGAATTCCGCGCAGGCTGGACCCAGCGCTCCGCCGAACTCACCGCGGCCACCCTGGCCCGCCTGGAACGCCGCAAGGCCGCGGGCGCGCTGCGCGACGACGTCCCCACCGACGTCCTGCTCGGCTATCTGGACCTGGTGCTGGACGGCTTGATCGCCCGGATCGCCTCCGGCCACACCGACGACAACCTCTCCGCCGTCCTCGATCTCGTCGAAGCCTCCGTCCGCCGTCGCGACTGAGCTCCGGAACCCGAACCGCCGCAATGTTTTCCGGAACACCGCGGCGGTTCTTTCGTCGGTGCACCCACTGCCGACTCACCGATTGCGGTGCGCGGGATCTCCGATGACGATGGTTGCGCGTTGCGGGATCGGCTAGCCTTCGAGGCTGCGCAGCATGATGCGCGCGATCCGGTCCAGCGCCACACGATCGGCGGGATCGAGCACCGACAGCATGCGCGTCTCGTTCTCGATGTGCGCGCCGACGACGACGTCGACGAGTTCGCGCCCCGCGCCGGTGAGCGCGACGCGCACCGCCCGGCGATCGCCCTGATCGGCGATCCGGCGGACCAGTCCGGCCGTCTCCAGCCGGTCGATCCGCCCGGTCATCCCGGCGCGCGAGAGCATCAGCGTGTCGGCGAGCACCGAGGGGTTGAGTTCGTACGGCGCCCCCGAACGGCGCAGTGCCGCAAGCACATCGAACTCACCACGCTGCAATCCGTGCGCGGTGAACACGGCCTCGATGCGGGCCGTGGCGACGGTCATCAGCCTGCCGAGCCTGCCGAAGACGGCCATCGCCGCCAGGTCGAGGTCGGGGCGTTCGCGCCGCCACTGGGCGGCGATGGCATCGACGGCATCCGGATCATCCATGGACGCAATTCTATTCGCTGCGATATAGTTCGGTAGCGAATTATCAACCAGCGAATGGAAAAGCCATGACGAACGCCCGCGATATCGCCCTCTGCCTGCCCGAGGACGCGGAGACCCTCGGCACCGAGTCCGTGCGGATGCGCCTGCTCACCGACGCCGACGCCAGCGACGGCACCGTCAGCACGCTGGAGGTCACCATGGCGCAGGGCGCCGACGGCGCAGCGCCGCACTTCCACACCCGCTCCGACGAGCTGTTCTACGTCGCCGACGGCGAACTCCAGGTCATGGCGGGCGACCACATCCACACCGTCGGCGCGGGCGGCTCCCTGGTGGTCCCCCGCCACATGCCGCACGCCTTCGGCGCCACCCCCGACAGCGGCGCGCGCATCCTCATCGCCCTGATGCCCGGCGTGCAGCGCTTCGAGTACTTCCGTCTGCTCGACCGCCTGATCCGCGGCGAGGCGACGCACGACGAATTCGTCGCCGCCCAAGAGGAATTCGACAACCACTTCGTCGACGCGCCCGCCTGGTGGGCCGAGCGCAACGCCCACCGCCGCTGACCCGCGATACCGAACCGAGCAGTCTGTGGCGCAGATTGCAGTCATCGCGGGAACAATAGCGGCGAAACCCCTGGTTATACGCCGTATGACGTTCTCCGTACCGGTCCTCGTCCGCGGCTACGAGCTCGACACCCAGGGCCACCTCAACCACGCCGTCTACCACCAGTACGGCGAGCACGCCCGCTGGGAGCTGATGCGGGCGGCGGGGATCCCGCAGGACAAGTTCCTCGCCGGCGGGATCGGCGCGGTCGTCCTCGAATCGACGATCAAGTACCGGCGCGAACTGCGCGGCGGCGACGAGGTGACCGTGACGGCCACCTGCGAATGGGACGGCGGCAAAGTCTTCCGCTTCCACCACCAGATCATCAAACTCGACGGCACGGTGTCCGCGGAGATCACCGTGGTGGCCGGCGCGATGGACCTGACCGAGCGCAAGCTGGTCCCCAACCCCGGCGAGCACTTTCGCGCTCTGGCCGAACGCCCGGAGCTCCTCGGCCTCTGAACCCGAGCCGACACGGCCCGTATCGTTCAGCAATCTCGCGGCGATGCGGGCCGTCGGCGTACCCGACATCGTTAGCTGATCGATTGCCGGTGCGACGGTGTGATCCCTGGTCGAGTTGTCCGAAATTCTCTCCCCGCTAGGCGATCACGCGCCGCTCGGCGGTTTGCCCGAGGCCCCGCAAATCTTGCGAACCGACTCGGTGACGCCCGCTCGCGCGTTATGATCCGTAGCACCTTCGGGGGTTCTGGCAAATCGCGAGCAGACGAGAAGATCGGAGTGAGTGCCCATGACCGACGCCATCCACCTCCCCGCTACCGCGTCGTCCCGAGATCGGGGCCCCGCCTTGCGCGGATTGCTGGTGGCCGAGTCCGAGCGCGACATCTCGGTGCGGGTCGACGGTGGTACGTGGACCTTCGACCGGCGTGACGTCGTGCGGCTCACCGAAGACCGCGCCACCGCGGGGGAACGGCAGGTGCGCGTCGACATCCGGCCCGGCGCGACCGCCGATTTCACCCGCCGGATGCGGGTGGAACTGGTCGACCGGCCGATCACCCTGGCGCCCGAGCCCTCCGAGGCACTCGGTGACGACCTGCTGGCCCAGGCCACCCGCGCCTGGGCGGCCAAGCTGCGGATCGCGGAGCGCGGCGGAGTCACCGGCGCCACGTTCACCTTCCGCGACGGCATCAACTGCGACAGCCTCGACTGAACGGCCCACGGTCATGGAACGCGCGACCGACGCGGTGCTCATCGTCTCCGAAACCGACGACCTGCACGCCGATGCGCTGGCCGCCACGTTACGAGAACACCACGGGCTCGACCCGATTCGGCTGGATCTGCGCGACTTCCCCAGGGAGACAGGCAGTTTCCGGCTGAACAAGGCAGGCACCAATCGCGCGCTGGCCCACATCCACGGTCTCGACGACGTGCGCGCGGTCTGGTGGCGCAGGCCGCACCCGTGTCTGGTACCGCACGGCGTGCGCGCCGCCGACGACGAGTTCCGCCAGGCCGAATGCGACGGGTTCCTCCAGGGCATGCTGTGGTCGATCCCGGCGTACTGGATCAACGATCCGGCCGCCGAGCGCACCGCCAGCCGCAAGATCGTGCAGCTCGAGACGGCACAGCGGGCCGGGTTCGCCATCCCGGAGACACTGATCACCAACGATCCGGACGAAGCCCGCAGTTTCGTCGAATCCCGTTCCGGCCCAGTGGTATACAAGCGCACGGGCACCGGGCGCGGCGAATTCTCCGAGACCAGGATCATCACCCGGCCGGAGCTGAGCAGGCTCGGCTCGATCCGGTCGACCCCGACCACGTTCCAGGACTACGTCGAGGCCAGCTGCGATCTGCGGGTGGTCTGGGTCGACGGCATCGAGTGGTCGGTGCGCATCGATTCCCAGGCCGGCGTCGGCCGGGTCGATTCCCGGCTGGACACCTCGGTCGGCTTCGCCCGCGACCGGCTGCCCGCCTCGGTCAGCAAGTCGCTGGCCACCCTGATGGGGGCCCTCGGGCTGAGCTTCGGCGTCGTCGACCTGCGACTGGGCAACGACGGCGAGTACTACTTCCTCGAGGTCAACCCACAGGGGCAGTTCGCCTATCTCGAGATCAAGACGGGCCTGCCGCTGTTCACCAGCCTGGCGAACCTGCTCGTGCACGGGGACGGTGCGGTCCCCGGCTGGTGAGCGCGCCTCAGTCGGCCGGATTCTTGCGCCGGTTGGCGCCGCCACGGCCGCGCAACTCGACGTGCGACTCGACCAGCACATTGTGGATGAAGCCGTACGAGCGGCCGGTGGCCCTGGCCAGCGAGCGGATGCTCGCGCCCGCCTCGTACTGCTTCTTCAGCTGGGACTGCAACCGGTCGCGGGACTTGCCCGTGACCCGGGTGCCCTTTCCCAGCGCGGCCTTGCCGATCGTCGTCTTGCCCTTGGCCGACCTAGCGGCCTGTCTCGCACTGTCGCTCATGGCTTCCTCCGAGTCGCCGAGCAGCTGATTCCAGGCTAGACACTCCGGAGTCGGTGATCAACGAAAACAGTGATGAAACTCACGCGAGTGCCGCGAGTTCCCTCCCGACACAGCGTTTCACGCGCGACACACCGCCGTCACGGGCCCCTGACGGCTCAGGCGGTATAGAACAGCGCCCGAGCCGAGGACCTCCGTGGTGACGCTGCGCTACCGCCTCCGGCCCCTGACGGCTCAGGCGGTGTAGGACAGCGCCAGAGCCGGGGACCTCCGTGGTGACGCTGCGCTACCGCCTCCGGCCCCTGACGGCTCAGGCGAGGTCGATCAGCTCGGCGTATTCCTTCGACCAGTGGTCCTCGGTGCCGTCCGGCAGCAGGATGACGCGTTCCGGGTTCAGCGCCTCGGCGGCGCCCGGGTCGTGCGTCACCAGGACGACGGCGCCCGCGTAGGTGCGCAGCGCCTCGAGCACCTGCTCGCGCGAGATCGGGTCGAGGTTGTTGGTCGGCTCGTCCAGCAGCAGCACATTGGCCGCCGAGGACACCAGCCCGGCCAGCGCCAGCCGGGTCTTCTCACCACCGGACAGGGTGCCCGCGGGCTGCTCGAGCTGCGGACCGGTGAACATGAAGGCGCCGAGCAGGCTGCGCAGCTCCTGCTCGCCCGCGTCCGGGGAGGCGTGCCGGATGTTCTCCCACACCGTCGCCTGATCGTCGAGGGTGTCGTGCTCCTGGGCGAAGTAGCCGACCTTGAGGCCGCGGCCCTGTTCGATGCCGCCCGAGGTCGGCGTCTCGACACCGGCGAGCAACTTGAGCATGGTCGTCTTGCCCGCGCCGTTGAGGCCGAGCACCACGACGCGGCTGCCCTTGTCGACGGCGAAGTTGACGCCGGTGAAGATCTCCAGCGACCCGTAGAGCTTGGTCAGGTTGTTCACCATCAGCGGCGTCTTGCTGCACGGCGCGGGCTCGGGGAAGCGGATGCGGGCGACCTTGTCGGCCACGCGCACGTCGTCGAGCTCGGCCATCAAGCGCTCGGCCCGGCGCACCATCTGGTGTGCCGCAGCGGCTTTGGTGGCCTTGGCGCCGAGCTTGGCGGCCTGCTGACGCAGTGCGCTCGCCTTCTTCTCGGCGTTGGCGCGCTCGCGGACGCGGCGCTGTTCGTCGGTGGCGCGGGCGTCGAGGTACTTCTTCCAGCCCATGTTGTAGACATCGGGCTCGCCGCGCACCGCGTCGAGGAACCACACCTTGTTGACCACGGCCTCGAGCAGTTCGACATCGTGGCTGATCACGATGAGGCCGCCGTCGTGGTTCTGCAGGAACCCGCGCAGCCAGGTGATCGAGTCGGCGTCGAGGTGGTTGGTCGGCTCGTCGAGCAGCAGGATGCGGTCCGAGCGCCCGCCCGAGCCGTCGGAGGCGGAGAACAGGATGCGCGCGAGCTCGATGCGGCGGCGCTGACCGCCGGAGAGCGTGCGCAGCTGCTGGCCCAGGACCCGGTCGGGCAGGCCGAGGCTGTTGCAGATGCGGGCGGCTTCGCTTTCGGCGACGTAGCCGCCGAGCGAGGAGAACTGGTCCTCGAGGCGGCCGTACTTGCGGATCGCCTTCTCGCGTTCCTTCTCGTCGGCCACCTCGGCCATCAGCGCCTGCTGCTTCTCCATGTCCCGGATCAGGGTGTCCAGGCCGCGCGCGGACAGCACCCGATCGCGGGCGATCACATCGAGATCGCCTTCCTTGGGGTCCTGCGGCAGGTAGCCGATCTCGGTGGAGCGCGTGATCTTTCCGGCGTAGGGCTCACCCTCACCCGCGAGGATGCGCAAGGTGGTGGTCTTGCCCGCGCCGTTGCGTCCGACCAGTCCGATCCGGTCGCCGGACTGCACCCGCAGCGCCGGCCCGGGGGCCGAGAGCAGGGTGCGGACTCCGGCCCGGACCTCCAGGTCGGTCGCCGTGATCACAGGGCTTCTCCTCGTGTCGAAAAAGAATGGTGAGCGCCGATTCGACCCATCGTGCACCGTCGATGTCGGCAAGAACCACTCATTTTACCGTCCGCGGACTCGGCGACCGAACCGGCGCCGCCCGGTGTGAGCGTGGTTACTCTCGTCGCATGACTACCGATCTACTGGGCAGGACCGCCCTCGTCACCGGAGCGAGCCGCGGCATCGGCCTGGCCACCGCGGCCGAACTCCTGCGTCGCGGGGCCAACGTGCTGATCACCGCGCGCAAACCCGAACCGCTCGAGGCGGCGGCCACCGAGCTGCGCGCCCTCGGACACCCGGGGCAGGTGAGCGCGCTGGCGGGCAACGCGGGCGACGCCGAGGCGCGCGCCGAGGCGGTGGCCCGCGCGGTCGCGGAGTTCGGTTCGCTCGACATCCTGGTCAACAACACCGGCATCAACCCGGTGTACGGCGCGCTGATGGACGCCGACCTGGGCGCGGTCGGCAAGATCTTCGACGTGAACGTGGTGGCCTCGCTGGGCTACATCCAGCAGGCCTACCGGGCGTGGATGGCCGAGCACGGCGGCGCGATCGTCAACGTGGCCAGCGTGGCCGGCATCCGGTCCTCGGGCGTGATCTCCGCCTACGGCGCCTCCAAGGCGGCGCTGATCCGGCTCACCGAGGAACTGGCCTGGCAGCTGGGCCCGAACATCCGCGTCAACGCGGTGGCGCCGGGCGTGGTGAAGACCAAGTTCGCCGACGCCCTGTACTCGGCCGACGAGGACCGCGCCGCGAGCGTCTACCCCTTGAAGCGCCTCGGCGTCCCCGAGGACGTCGCCAAGCTGATCGCGTTCCTGGTCTCCGACGAAGCCGCCTGGATCACCGGCGACTGCGTCCGGGTCGACGGCGGCCTGCTCGCCACCGGCGGCATCTGACCGACGCAAGGGCGGCATCGGTTTCCCACGCGAAACCGATGCCGCCCAGCGGAACTACGACGTCGGGGTCAGTCCGCGGACTCCCGTCCGGCGGCGGCCAAGCCCTCCTCGGCGCGGGCCGCCTGCGCGCGCGCCAGCGGGTCGTTGACCAGGGTCTCGGTCTCGGCCACCGGCCTGCCGGTGGTGACACCCAGCGGATCACGCACGGGGACATCGTGATTCAGCGACCGGCCGGCGCCGCCCTCGTCCAGGCCCCACCGATCGTGCAGGCGGCGCAGGAATTCCGGTGCGTACCAGTTGGCGTCGCCGAGCACCTTCATCGCGGCGGGCAGCAGGAAGCCGCGCACCAGGGTGGCGTCGACGATGACCGCCAGCGGCAGGCCGATGCCGAAGGCCTTCATGAAGGTGATGTCGGAGGCCAGGAAGCCCAGGAACACCACCGAGATCAGGATCGCGGCGGCGGTGACGATGCGGCCGATCCGCTCCAGGCCGAGCGCGACGGCGGTGTCGTTCTTGCCGGTGCGGTCGTACTCCTCGCGGATGCGCGAGAGCAGGAAGACCTGGTAGTCCATCGCGAGACCGAACGCGGCGGCGAACAGCATCACCGGCACGGTGGCGGACAGATCGCCGGTGACGGTGAAGCCGAGCAGCCCGGACAGGTGCCCGTCCTGGAAGATCCACACCAGCGCGCCGAAGGTCGCGGTCAGGCTCAGCGCGCTCAGCACCACCGCGAGCACGGGCAGCACCACGCTGCCGGTGAGCGCGAACAGCACGAGCAGCATCACGATCACCACGAAACCGAGCGCCCAGGGCAGGGCGTCCTCGATGGCGGTGATGGAGTCGACGTTGGCCGCGGGTACGCCGCCGACCAGCAGCTCGCTCGGCGTCTCGACCGCGCGCACCTGCCCGACCAGGTCCGACAGCGCGGCGCTGTCGGTGGTGGCGGGCACGATGGACAGGTAGACGGCCCGATCCGCCCGGAACCGGGCGTTGGCCGCGGTGGGACCGGTGAGCAGACCGCCCTGGGCGTAGCTGCCGGTCGCGGTGTCGACCCGGCGCACGTGCGTCAGATCCGACATCCGGCGGGCGATGGCGTCCACTCCCGCCGCGCTGTAGGCGCTCTCGGGCAGCACGGCGACCAGGGGGTTCTGGTCGCTCTCGCCGAAGTCGGCGTGCACGATCTCGGTGACCTGGCGCGAGGGCATCGACGCGGGCAGGCTGCGCTCGTCGGGGAAGCCCAGCTGCACGCCCAGGAACGGCGCGCCCAGGATCAGTAGCAGCGCGGTCACGGCCAGGCCGATCGGGATCGGCTTGCGCATCACCGCGGTGGCCAGCTTGTGCCAGGCGCCCTCGCCCGGAGCCGGCCGCGGCGCCCGCAGGAACCACCAGCCGAGCTGGCCCTTGTCGATGCGGGTCCCGAGCAGCAGCAGGGTCGCGGGCAGCACGGTCAGCGAGACCGTCGCGGCCAGCGCCGCGACGAGGATGCCCGCGTATCCCATCGACCGGATCGCCAGCAGCGGGAAGAACAGCAGACCGGCGAGCGCGACGGCGACCGTCAGCGCCGAGAACGCGACCGTGCGGCCCGCGGTGCGCAGGGTGGTCGCCACCGCGCCGGCCGGGGTGCGGCCCTCGGACAGTTCGTCGCGATAGCGGTTGACGATCAGCAGGCTGTAGTCGATGGCCAGACCGAGGCCGAGCAGGGTGGCCACGTTGGTCGCGCTCACCGAGAGCGGCGTGAACAGGGTGAGCATCCACAGCGCGCCCATGGTCGTCAGCACGGTCACGAACGCGACCAGCAGCGGCAGACTCGCCGCGACCAGCCCGCCGAAGACGAACAGCAACGCGAGCAGTGTGAGCGGGAAGGCAATCGCCTCGCCCTTGGCGATGTCGCGCTTGCCCTGCTCGACGGTCTCGTGCATCAGCATGGCGAAGCCGCCCGCCCGCACCTGCAGCGTCCCGTGGGTGCCGCTGAGCTCGTCGGCGATCGCGGCGACGCGTTCGTCGATCTCGCGTTCGCTGCCGAGCACACTGGCCACGATGAGGCCCTGCTTGCCGTCGACACTGCGCAGCGCGGGCTGGTGGGTGGTCCAGTAGGAGGCGACGTCGGTGACGCCCTCGCGTTCCTGCAGGTTGGCGACCAGCGCCGTTGCCGCGGCAGTGGATTCGGGGTCCTCGACCGAGGACTCCGTCTGTACCAGCAGCAGCAGGTTCGGCGGTGACTGCCCGAACTCCTCGCGCAGCACCTCGAGCGCTCTGCTGGATTCGCTGCCCGGGTCGGTGTATCCGCCGCCCTCCACCCGCTCGAACAGCGTGGCGCCGAGTGCGCCGAGCACCACCGCGAGCACCGCGAACACGCCGAGCACCCAGCGGCTGCGCCGCTTGGTGAATTCGAACACCGATATTCCCCTAACTAGTCACGCAACTGGGCGGCACGCACATCGACGCGCGGGGCTGGGGGAACTCCCGGCCATCCGCCTCGTCGGCCCGATCCTGTTGGCGGGTGGGCGCGTTCGCTCGGCGATGGTAGCAACTTCGTGGCGCCGCCGCCGGGCCTCGGGCCGACCCCGCGCACACCCACCGGATCCGGGTCAGCGACCGGTCCGCTACACCGCGCCGCGCGAGCACCGCTCGTCGTGCTCGGCGCGCCAGCACCCGGCACGTCGGGCGGTCGCGATCGGGCCGGATCTCACCCGATTCCGGCCACCGAGATCACCAGGGTGCGGCGCAGGCGCGGAGGTAGCGCAGCGAACAACGCGCGCATCGCCGCCAGGGTGCCGCCCAGGTCGTCACCGGACAGGTACGACCGTTGCAGCGTGTCGGGCAGCGCGAAGAAGGCGGCGAAGAAGATCGCGACGTCACGCGGCGGGAGCGCCAGCAGCGCCCGCAGACCGGCGCGGCGCAGGGCGGCCACGGCGCGCGCCCGGCCGGTCCACGCAGTCCCGCCCGCGACGACGAGGTCGGCCGCGCGCAGCGAGGCGGCGACGCTGTACCCGGTGGCGGGATGGGTCAGGCCACCCGCGGCCCCGAACCGGCCACCGCCCGGCCTGCCACCTTCCACGGGGAAGCGCACCCGCTCGACCGGTTCCGCACCGGTGACCGCGATGCCGCGGGCGCGCAAGCGGTGTTCCAGCCTGCGCCGCAGCACCTCGAGCCCGAGAGCGGGCCTGCCCGCGAGGCACGTTTCCTCGAACAACATGGTGTCCGGGCCGAGCGGGACGACGTAGAGGAACGAGGCCGGATCATCGGTGCCGGCGCCGTTGTCCGACCGCCAGTCCATGAACAGCGTCGGCTGGTCGGCGTCGAGGGCGTCGCGGCGGACGACGATGCCGTACGCCGTCTGCTCGGCCCGGCGTGCCGATCTGGTCAGGCCGCGGGCGTCGATCACCCGGCCGGCTCGGGTGATCCCGCTCGCCGTGCGCACCGTGCCCGCCCGCGCGTCCAGGTCGACGACTCGATCGGCGATCACCTCGGCACCGTCGATCGTCAGCGATCGTTGCAGCGCCGCGGTATCGAGGACCTGATAGGCGCGCTCGAGCCGGTGCTCGCCGAGCGCCCAGGCCGTCGGCCGGTCGACGGTCGCGGCGACGACCGCCGGGTCGAGCCAGTCCGGCAGTTCGTCGGCCCAGGCGGCATAGGTGGGCGTCCAGACGCGGTCGGGGTGCGGATCGATCACCGTCACCGGCCGCCCACGGGTCAGGGCGCGATGGGCCACCGCCCGGCCCGCGGGGCCGAGTCCGCAGATGATCAGCTCGGCGTGCACCCGTCGATTGGATCAGACGCGACGATTTCAAGCACCGCCGCGTCACGGACGGGCACCGGTTCGGCGGCGGCCGCTCGCCCCCGGGCGATATCTCGGCCATCATGGGGAAATGAGATCGATCTGGAAGGGCTCGATCGCATTCGGGCTGGTCAATGTCCCGGTCAAGGTCTACACCGCGACCGAGGACCACGATATTCGGTTCCATCAGGTCCACGCCAAGGACGGCGGCCGGATCAAATACGACCGTGTCTGCCAGGTGTGCGGCAATTCCGTCCAGTATTCCGACATCGACAAGGCCTACGTCTCCCCCGACGGCGACCAGGTCGTGCTCACCGACGCCGATTTCGCGAAACTCCCCGCGGCGGAGAAGCACGAGATCCCGGTGCTGGAATTCGTGCCCTCCGAACAGATCGACCCGGTGCTGTTCGACAAGAGCTACTACCTCGAACCGGATTCGGCCACGCCCAAGGCCTACCAATTGCTGGCCGCCACCCTCGAGCGCATCGACAAGACCGCGCTGGTCCACTTCACGCTGCGACAGAAGACCAGGCTGGCGGCATTGCGGGTGCGCGACGGCGTGCTCGTGCTGCAAACCCTGCTGTGGCCCGACGAGGTGCGTGCCGTCGACTTCCCGGCCCTCGACGACGCGCCCGCGCCGCGCCCGCAGGAATTGAAGATGGCCGAGACGCTGGTCGAATCCATGTCGGGCGATTTCGATCCCAGCGAATACACCGACGAATACCAGATCGAATTGCAGAAACTGCTCGACGAGGCGATCGCCAGCGGCTCGGGCAAGGTGGAGTCCACCGCGGCGGCCGAGCCCGCCGAACAAACCGATGCCGAGGTCGTCGATCTGGTCGCCGCGCTGCAACGCAGTCTCGAGGCGAGCGGCCGCCGCGACGCCGACTCGGCGCAGGCACCAGCGAAGAAGGCGGCGAAGAAGGCGCCCGCCAAGAAAGCGGCGCCCCGGAAAGCCGCGCCGAAGAAATCCGCCGACAGCAAGACCGCGGCGCGCAAAGGCGCGTAGGGCAGACTGGCCCGCATGGACTCCTCGATCGCTGTCGTGCCGATGGGGCTGGGACATCTGCGTCAAGTCCTCGATCTCGGCCACCAGGTGTTCGACACGACCACCAAGCCCTACACCTCGTGGTCGCTCACGGCGGTCGCCGAGCATCTGGACAGCCCCGACAACGCCTGCTGGGTCGCCCTGGACTCCGACCGCGTCGTCGGCTTCGTGCTCGGCTCGATGGAATTCGAGCACCGCGACGACTGGGCCTACCTCGAATGGATCGCCGTCGCGCCCGACATGCAGGGCCACGGCATCGCCCGGCGGCTGGTGAACGTGTGCTCGGAGGCGCTGTTCGCGCGCGGCGCCCGCCATATCGTCACCGATGTCGAGGACCGCAACAGCGCCTCGGCGGCGCTGATGACCAGCACCGGCTTCGTGCCCGCCGCGACCGTCACCCTGCTCGTGCGCCCGAACCCCGACGAGGCGGGCGGCGAACAGCCGCTGCCGCCGATGTCGGCCACCACCCGCCACGATCTGATCCGGCGCGGCAGGCTGTCGGTGGAGCACCCGCGCCGCTGAACGGGCCTATCCTCGACGGGTGGCTCCCACCGCACCGGACGAGCACGACTCCGCCGCGCTGACCGTGGTCGGCGAGGTGTGGTCGCCCGCGTGCGCGGCCATTCGCACCTTCCTGAGCCGTAACGAGATCGCCTGCCGGTGGGTGCGCCCCACCGATCCGGCGGGCCGGGAGCTGCTCACCGCGCACGGCTTCGACGCCGCCGACACCCCCGTGTTGATCGGGCCGGACGGGCGCGCCCTGCGCCCCGCCGACGAGGAACAACTCGCCCGCTGGGCCGGGCTGCACACCACGCCGAGTTCCGGCGGCTACGACCTGCTCATCGTCGGCGGCGGGCCCGCGGGGATGGCCGCCGCCGTCTACGGCGCGTCCGAAGGGCTGCACACCGTCCTGCTCGAACGCTGGGCGATCGGCGGGCAGGCCGGGCTGAGTTCCCGCATCGAGAACTATCTCGGCTTCCCCGACGGCATCTCCGGCGCCCAGCTCACCGATCGGGCGCGTCGCCAGGCGGGCAAGTTCGGCGCGGAACTGGTGATCAGCCTGGCCGCCGACGCGCTCACGGCCGACGCCGACGGCGTCACGGCGCACTGCGGCGCCACGACGGTCACGGCGCGCTCGGCGATCATCGCCACCGGCGCGACCTTCCGCACCCTCGACGCGCCCGGCATCGCGGACTTCGCCGGTCGCGGCGTCTACTACTTCTCGGCGCTCACCGAGGCGCCGCTGTGCTCGGGGGCCGACGTCTACATCGTCGGCGGCGCCAACTCGGCGGGCCAGGCGGCGGTCTACTTCGCCAGCTGCGCCCGGCGGGTGTTCCTGCTGGTCCGCGCCGAGTCGCTGGCGGCGCGGATGTCGACCTACCTGATCGAGCAGATCGAGTCGATTCCGGAGATCCACGTCCGCACCGGCACCGAGGTCGCCGCGGCGGCAGGCGGCACCCACCTCGAACGCCTCACCCTGCGTGACCGGCGTACCGGCGCCGCCGAGGAGGTGGCCGCGACCTGGCTGTTCGCCTTCATCGGCGCCGACCCCGCCACCGGCTGGCTCGCCCCCGGGTTCGCCCGCGACGACAACGGCTATCTGCTCACCGGACCCGACATCGCGGCCGCCCCGCTCGCCGCCGCGCGCTGGCCACTGCCCCGGCCGCCGCTGCATCTGGAGACCACCGTGCCCGGCGTCTTCGCCGCGGGCGACGTGCGCGCCTACAACGGTCGCCGGGTGGCGGCCGCCGTCGGCGAGGGCTCGATGGCCGTGATGCTGGTCCACCAGTATCTGGGCGACTGAGCGCCGAAAACTCGGCGGCGCCGAGGATTTCGGTGCGGTAGTTTGGCGATCGTGACCACCGCTACCGAGGCCGACAGACTCTAGCCACCGGTCCGCCGGTGGCCGTTCCCGACGCGACGACACCGTGCCGACAGGCACGGCGGTTCGTCGTGCTCCGAACACACCGGCCGGCCACTGTCTGCCCGTTGTCGCGCGTCCCCCTGTCGCCGGGACGCGCGCAGTCAGCTCGGTACCAGTGGGAGTCTGCTATGCCTCGATGGTTGGTGGCGCTGTTCGCCGCCTCGTTCGTCTTCTACACCGACGATTACGTGATCGCCGGTGTCCTGCCCGAGATCGCCCGTGATCTCGGTGTGCGTCAGGCCGCGGCCGGTCAGCTCGTGACGGTCTTCGCCGTGACCGTCGCGATCGTGGCGCCGGTCGCCGGTGTGCTGCTCGCGCGCGTCGCGCGCCGCGCACTGCTCGTGACCTGTCTGGGTGTCTTCGTCGCGGCCAATCTCGGCGCGCTGCTGACGCCGTCGTTCGGTGTCCTGATGGGGTGGCGGATCGTGGCGGCCGCCGCGGCCGCGGCCGCGACCCCGTCGTTGTTCGCCACCGCGTTCCAGCGGGCGCCCGACGGCAAGGCGGGCCGCTATCTCGCCGTGGTGACGCTGGGCGTGACCGGCTCGATCGCGGTCGGTGTGCCGATCGGAACCTGGATCGGCGGCGCGTACGGCTGGCGCGCGAGTTTCGCCGCGATGGCCGTCGGCGGCGCGCTCGCCCTCGGTGGGCTGCTCGCAACCCTGCCCCGGCAGCGCCCCGACGGGGTGGTGCCGGACTGGCGAGCCCAGCTGCGCAGTCTCGGTCGGCGACCCGTGGCGGTGGGCCTGCTGGCGAACGTCTCGCTGATGACCGGGTCGATGATGATGCTCACCTATCTCGCGCCGTTCCTCACCGAGGTCACCGGGTCGGGCGTCGATGCCCGTGCGGTGTCGTTCGGGCTGGCCGGAGTCGCCGGGATCGCCGGAATGTGGGGCGGTGGCGTGGCGACCGACCGGTGGGGTCCGCGGCGCGCGCTGGCGGCCGGGATCACCGCGATCGCGGTCTCGATGGGATACCTGGGGGTGACGTGGGTCGTGCGTCCGGTGCCGATCGCGGCGGTGCTGCCGGTCCTCGCGGTGTGGAGCACGGCCGCGTTCTGGAACGCGCCCGCGATCCAGGCCCGGCTGGCGTCGCTGACCGGCCCGCTGGCGCCACAGGCGTTGGCGCTCAACACCTCCGGCACCTACCTCGGCGTCTCGCTCGGTGGTCTGGTCGGCGGCGTCGCGCTCGGCACGTGGGGCGCCGCGGCGCTGCCGCCGATCGCGGCCGGGTTCGCCCTGGCCGCGCTCGTGGTGCTCGCCGCCGCTAGGACGCAGCGGCGGGCACCACGCCCGCGGCGAGCGCGTCGGTGACCATCCGGGCGACGATGCGCGCGAGTTCCGGTGCGCGCGTGGGGTCCTCGTCGAGCACGACGATCCACGCGAACAGCGGACCGAGCAGCAACGCCTGCGATCGCCGGATCGGGGCGACGAGCCAGCTCACCCCGGGCGATCGCGCGGTCGAGCAGCATGCCGATGACGGAGTTGCTCGCCGGTCCGCTCGATGAGCGCGGCCAGGTCGCCCTCGAGCGAGCCGGTGTCGGCGGGAGGGGCCTCGTCCAGGCCGTGCAACACGACCGCGACCGTCATTCCTGCTTGGTGGCGAAGCGGCGGTAGATCGTCGCCTTGCTCACCCCGGCCCGCGCCGCGACCGCGTCGACGGTGAGTGCCGCGTACCCGGACTCCTTCAGCACGCCGGTCTCGAAGATCCCGGCGTAGCCGGTCTCGGCCCGGATCGCCGCGACGACCTCCGGATCGTGGTACAGGGTGAGCGGGAAGATCTCCGTCGCCCCGATCGGCACCAGGGCGTCACGGGGCGGGCACACCCACCGCCGGCGTGACCGGGACCGGGAGCACCAGCAGACGGCGCAGGAATCGCATCGTCCGCAAACTAGACGCCCGTCCAAGAGTTAGCGAGGGTTTCGCTCGAGGCAACGCAAACCGTTGTTTCCGCGTACGAACCACGGCTTGGATGACCGGGTTCACCCTCAGCGAGCAATTCGGGAGTATCAAGTGAAATTCCGTCGGGTACTGGCGATCCCGGTCCTGGTAGCAACCGCGGCCCTCACCCTCACGGCGTGCGGTTCGGACGACACCGAGTCCGGCACGGTGGTGCGTATCGGCACCACCGACAAGGACAAGGCCTGGGACGTCTTCGAGCAGAAGGCCAAGGAGCAGGGCATCACGCTGAAGATCACCAACTTCTCCGACTACAAGCAGCCCAATGCCGCGCTGTCGCAGAAACAGATCGATGTCAACCTGTTCCAGCACCTGCAATTCCTCGGCCAGTACAACGTGGCGAGCTCGGACACGCTGACCCCGATCGGCTCGACCTACATCGTGCCGCTGGGCCTGTACTCCACCAAGCACAAGGCACTGGCCGACATCCCGGCCGGCGGTGAGATCGCGATCCCCAATGATCCGACCAACCAGGCCCGCGCGCTGTTCGTGCTCCAGGCCGCCGGACTGCTGAAGCTGACGGGCTCCTTCGCCCAGCCCACCCCCGCCGACATCGACAAGGGCGCCTCCAAGGTGAAGGTGACCCCGGTCGACGCCGCGCAGACCGCGCTGTCGCTGGCCTCGGTCGACGGATCGGTGATCAACAACACCTTCCTCGACCGCTCCGGCATCGACCCGCAGTCGGCCCTGTACAAGGACGATCCGAAGAACCCGTCCGCCGAGCCGTACATCAATGTGATCGTCACGCGGGCCGAGGACAAGACCAACCCGACCTACCTGAAGCTGGTCGAGATCTGGAAGGACCCGGCCGTGGCCGCCGCGCACGCGGAGGTCACCAAGAACACCGCGGTCGCCGTGACCCGTCCGGGCGCCGAGCTCGAGCAGATCCTCGACCGGGTGCAGCAGGGCATCCGCGCGAACAAGTGAGCGCACCCGACGCCGCCGTCGAATTCCGTTCGGTCACCAAGGTCTTCGGCCGCGGCGCCGAGCGGCACGTCGCGCTCGACGACGTCGATCTGCGGATCGAGGCGGGCGAGATCTTCGGCGTGATCGGCTATTCCGGAGCGGGCAAATCACCCTGGTCCGGCTGATCAACGCCCTGGAGAAGCCCACCTCGGGCACGATCACCGTCGCCGGCGCCCCGATCACCGGGGTGCGGGAGTCGGCCGTGCGCACCCTGCGCCGCGATATCGGCATGGTGTTCCAGCAGTTCAACCTGTTCCGGTCGCGCACGGCCGCGGGCAATATCGAATATCCGCTCAGGGTCGCGGGCTGGAAGCGCGCCGAACGCAAGGCGCGCGTCGCCGAGCTGCTCGACTTCGTCGGCCTCACCGACAAGGCGCGCGCCTATCCCGATCAGCTCTCCGGCGGTCAGAAGCAGCGCGTCGGCATCGCTCGTGCCCTGGCGACCTCGCCGTCGCTGCTGCTCGCCGACGAGGCGACCTCGGCGCTGGACCCGGAGACCACGGCCGAGGTGCTGCGGCTGCTGAAGAAGATCAATGCCGAGCTCGGGGTGACCATCGTGGTGATCACCCACGAGATGGAGGTGATCCGCGCGGTCGCCGACCGGGTGGCGGTGCTGGCCGAAGGCCGGATCGTCGAATTGTCGCCCACCTTCGATGTCTTCGCGGCACCGCGGGCCGCGTCGACCCGCTCGTTCGTGGCCACCGTGCTGCACAACCGGCCCGACGCGGCCGAACTCGAGCGGCTGCGCGACCTGCACGGTGGCCGGCTGGTCACCGTCGACGTCGACGACGACAGCGGGATCGGCGCCGCGCTGGCCGCCGCGGCCACGGCCGACGTGCGCTTCGAGATCGTCTACGGCGGGGTGAGCACGTTGCAGGACAAGACCTTCGGCAGCATCACCCTGGCGCTGCACGGTCCCGACGACGCGGTGGACCGCGTGATCGCCGACCTGGAGCGGAGGGCGCGCTGATGGAGACCAACTGGGAGAAGTTGCGGCCCACGCTGTTCGAGGCGATCGGGACCACCGTCTATCTGGTGGGCGTGACCTTCGTGGTGGCCGGGGTGATCGGCCTGGCGCTGGGCACCGCGCTCTACACCACCCGCAAAGGCGGGCTGCTGGCGAACGCGCCGCTCTATCTGGTGCTCAACGTGCTGGTCAACATCGTGCGCCCGATCCCGTTCATCATCCTGCTGGCCGCGCTGGGTCCGGTCACCCTCGAGGTCGTCGGCACCACGATCGGCACCGAGGCGGCGCTGTTCGTGATGATCGTCGCGGCCTCGTTCGGCATCGCCCGGATCGTCGAACAGAACTTGGTGACGGTCGATCCGGGAGTGATCGAGGCGGCGCGCGCGGTCGGCGCGGGTCCGCTGCGGATCATTCTCACGCTGCTGATTCCGGAAGCGCTCGGGCCGCTGATCCTCGGCTACACCTTCGTGGTGATCTCGATCGTGGACATCTCCGCCATGGCGGGCACGGTCGGCGGCGGCGGCCTCGGCGATTTCGCGCTGGTCCACGGCTATCAGCAATTCGATTGGGAAGTCACGATCGTGGCGACGCTGATCATCATCGCCGGCGTGCAGGGCGTGCAGTTCTTCGGCAATTGGCTGGCCCGGAAGGTATTGCGGCGCTGAGAATATCGGCGACGAAGAAAAGCGGGGTGCGGACCGAATCGGTCCGCACCCCGTTTCCGCTCGTTCGTCAGACGTTCGCCGTGCAGGCGGACAGGATGACGCTCGCCGCGCGCGGCGAGGCCGAACCCGGGTCGGGGAACGGCGGTGCGCTGATCCCGAGCACATCGATCGCCGAGCGCTCGGCCGCGGCCAGGGAGTGATCCCAGGACCAGCCGAAGCGGTAGTCGGCACCCTGCGCGACGGCGCCGCAGGCATTGCGGAACTCGACGACGATCTGGCAGTCCCAGACGCCGCACTCGGCCAGCGCGGCCTGGCTCGCGGCCGCCCAGCTGCCGTAGTTGACCGCCGAGGCGACCACGGCTTCCTTCGACGACAACGCCAGCGCGCCGTAGAGATCACCGGCGGCGGCCTGGAAACCACCGTCGCGCGAGACGGCCGTGTAACCCGGCGCCTCGGCGATCGCCACCCCGCTCTCGGCCGCCGCGGCCGAGCCCGCGTTCACGACGGTGAACGCGGCCACCGCGGACATGGCGGCCACACCCAGGGCATATTTGCCCACAACAGACATCAGTGAATCTCCCCATCGAAAAGTCGGCTTCGAGGTCGAAGCCGAACCAATCATGAACCGCCGCACGCGCCATCGAGAAATAGCTTTCCCGCCTAGCTCGCCGCGGCCAGCACGTCCCGCGCCCGCATGAGAGCGAAACCGAGCAGGTTGAGGCCCTGCCACCGGCCCGGATCGGTGGCGCGCGCGTCGTCGGCGGCCAGCCCGATGCCCCAGATCCGGTCCACCGGACTGGCTTCGACGAGCACGCGCGCGCCGGTGCCGAGCAGATAGGCGCGCAGGTCGTCGTCCTGGCCGAATTTGGCCACGCTGCCCGCGACGACGATCTCGAAGCGGGCGCGCTCCCAGACGGTGTCGTCGAAGGCGCGGATCTGTCTGCCCAGCTTCTTGGCCACACCGGGATGGTTGGCCTCGAGCACGCGGGCGGCGGTGCGCTCGTCGTCGAACAGCAGCGCCTTGCGCCACATCATGTAGTGCTCGGCGCTGCGGAACGCGGTGCCGTCGACGACGAAATCGGTGGGCCACCACTGGCTCAGGCAGCTCGCACCGATCGTGCCGTCGGGGCGTGGGGTGTGCCCCCAGAACGCCAGGTACTTCGGTGTCGCACCCTGCTCGATCGCCTGGCGCAGCTGGTCGACGGTGTCGACGGTCATGATCCCTCCCCGGTTTTGGTCTAGTGAACCATATATCGGGGAGTCGGCCTCCGCCACCGGTTTCCGGTCAGGCCAGGCGCGCTTCCACGGTGGGGCCGGTGTGGAAGCTGCGCGCGATCATCGCCGAGCGCAGTTGCCACAGGCCCGAGCCCTGGGCCGGGTCCAGGCCGGTCAGCTGGGCGATGCGGCGCAGGCGATAGTCGACGGTGTTGGTGTGGATGTGCAGCAGGCGGGCCGTGCGCCTGCGATTCATATTGTTGGCGATGTGCACCCGCAGGGTCTCGAAGAGTTCGGGGTGGTCGTCCAGCGGCGCGAGCAGCTCGCCGAGGCGGGCCCGGCCGGGACCGGGACGGGTGAGCTGATACTCCAGGGCCAGGTCACCGAAGCGATAGAGGCCGGGTTCGCAATCGAGGCGTTCCACCATGTCGAGCAGCTCGTGCGCGCGCTCGGCGGCCGCCGGGATCTCCTCGATGGTCGCTGGGACCAGCGCGCCGGTGACGTCGACATCGGCCGCGCGCGACAACGTCGCGATCAGGGCGTCGATGGCGGTGGTGTCCATCAGCTCGGCCGGGACAAGCAGGGTTCCACCGTCCACCGACAGCAGCGACAACACCTGGTCGCCACCGTGGTGCGCCAGCGCCGCCTGCACCCGGCGCAGTGCGCGCCGGGCGACCACGGCCCGGTCGACCCGCGGGTCGGCGGCCTCGCCGCGGCGCCGGATCGACAGCGCCAGCACCGAATACGCGTCGGCGACGGCGATCCCGCACTCGCGCGCCATGGTGACCGTCGACTGGCCCGCCAGCAGTGCCGAGGTGAGCGTGTGCACGGCCGTGTGGTGCTCGCCCGCGACATCGCGGTGCTCACGGATGTAGGCACGGGTCACGGTGGTGCACAGCTGATCCGAGATCGCGACCGCCCGGCGGAAGCCGTCGAGCAGGCTCGCCCGGTCGTCGTCGGCGCCGGCGTCGAAGACCGCGTCGAAACTCAGCCGCACACCCTCGTGGAAGGCGTGCAAGATGGCGTCGATCGGCACACCCTCGCGCGCCCAGCCCGCCGCGGCGACCGAGAGCCGGTTCAGCCGCTCGGTCTCGTCGCGACCGTCGAGCATCCCGCCGACGATCTCCAGGCACAATCGGGTGACCGCGGTGACGTCACCGGAGATCGCGTCGCCGGGCAGCGTTCGACAGGTGGCCACGGTCTCGACGAAGTGGCTCACCAGCGTGCCCGACAGCGTCCGGACATCGCGCAGCGGCTGCCACATCGGGGCTCCGTCCACGGGGATCGTCATCATCGTCGACTCCTTCCACACCGCGTCGGCGGGGCCGGCGGTGGTTCAGCTGCCGTAGTGCCCGGCCCCTGTGATGGCCTACACTCCGGTTTCTCCGTGATCATGACTCTAGGATGAGCAACTGCTCACCTTCTACTCCTCTTTCGACCGAGGTCGCCGAATGCCACCGCACGCCGATAAGCAGCGCAAACGCCCCAAGCAGGATCGGGCGAAGGAAACCCGCACCCGCATACTCACCGTGTCCGCTCATCTTTTCGGCACCCGCGGTATCGGCAACACCTCGACCAACCGGATCGCCGCCGAGGCGGGCATGAGCATCGGCACCCTGTACCGGTACTTCACCGACCGCGACGAGATCGTCAAGGAGCTCACCGACAGCCTGTTCCTGCAGGTCGAGGACCGTTACGCGCGGTTGCTCACCGTCTCCGCCGACAAGCCGCCGCGCGACGCCGTCGCCGAGGTCATCCGGATCGCCGTCGAGATCCTTGTCGCCAACGGCCCCCTGGTGCGGGCCTTGGTGGCCGATCTGCACTTCTACGGCAGCGGCATCCCGGAATTCGAGCCCCGGCTGCGGATGATCATGAAGCTCTACCTGATCCACCTGCTCGGCCCGACCAAGGACATCGATGTCGACACGATGGCCTTCGTCGTCCTCAACGCCGGTTTCGCCACCGCGCTGCGCTCGGTCGAGATGGAGGACGACGGCCTCGATCGCGAGGTCGTCATCGACCACACCGCCGACATGATCGGCGCCTGGATCGCCTCGCTCACCGAGCCGGAGCCGGAGCCGGTCTAAGCCCACCCACCGCGAAGGGCCCGGATCCCTGCGGATCCGGGCCCTTCGGTGATGCGGTGATCAGCGCGCGTTGGCCGTGCAGATCGTCTTGACGACGTGAGCCCCGCTCAGCGCGGCCGAACCCGTGTTCGCCAGCAGCGCCCGCGGTTCCAGCTCGCCCAGGGTGGCGTAGGCCGCGGTCTCCGCCTCACGGCTGGTGGCACCCGTGCCGACCCCGATCGCGCCGCCGTCGCCCTCGACGATGACACCGCAACCGTTGGCCCAGGAGGCCCAGATGTGGCAGTCGGCGAAATCGCAAGCGGCGAGCGCTTCGTCGGCGGCGGCCTCGGCGCTCGGCTTGTTCACGCTGTAGGCGAAGGCCCACTCCGCGTCGCTGAACGAGATCGCCGCGTGCAGGGTCTCCGCGTTCGCCGCACCGGCGCCGAAGACCGAACCCGCCGCAAGGCCGAGCGCCGCCACGGCGAGACCGGCCTTACCCAAGAAACTCATCGAACAATTCTCCTCTGGAAACTGCCCCGGAAATCCGGAGCCCCCAGATCATCGCCGAACACCGGCGTACATCCAATACCATTGAGCAAAATCACAGCGCGACAAACGAAGACATCACCGCGCGAACTCACCAGGGCCCGACGACGAATTCCAGCAGCGCCAGTCCGAGCGCACCCAGAAACGCCGCGCACACGCCGGCCGCGCCCGCTCGCAGATATGTCCGCCGGGTCGGCGCCGGATTCCCCCATGTCATCAGCAGCGCACCCAGCGCGCCCGCCGCCGCGAGCACCACAGCGCCGCCGAGTACCAGGTAGAAGAGGCTGCCGACCGCCGCGGTCAGGGCGCCACCGATTCCACGGGTATAGCCGACGAGCGGCACGGGGAATCGATAGACAGCAGCGGTCGTCGCGGCCGCCACCGGCGCGAGAACTACCGCGGCGACGCCGCCGACGAGCGCGTGTCGACCGCGTTCGGCGACAATGCTCCTGCTCGACTCGGCCATTCCTCCATAATGCTCGCCCCGCCCTCGACCGCAACCACATATCGGCCCACAGCGGCGATTTCGACGGTGGCGCAGAGACCGAAAAAGGTCCGGATTCCCAAGGAATCCGGACCTTTTCGCGATGTTCGCTAGACCGTGAAGCCGAGAGCGCGCAGCTGTTCGCGGCCGTCCTCGGTGATCTTGTCCGGGCCCCACGGGGGCATCCAGACCCAGTTGATCTTCAGGTCCTCGACCAGGCCGCTGCGCACCAGGGCGTTGCGGGACTGGTCCTCGATGACGTCGGTCAGCGGACAGGCCGCCGAGGTCAGCGTCATGTCGAGGGTGGCGACATTGTCGTCGTCGACGGACATGCCGTAGACCAGGCCGAGGTCGACGACATTGATGCCGAGCTCGGGGTCGACGACATCGCGCATGGCCTCCTCGAGATTCTCGAGGTGCTCGGCCTGTTCGGGCGTCAGCTCCACCTCGGGAGCGGCGGCCTCGGTGGCTTCGACAGCCGGTGTCTCACTCATCACGCTTCCCCATTTCCCATGGCAGGCTTCACTTCTTCGGCCGAGACGATCCGCACGACGGCGTCCTTGAACGCCATCCACCCCAGCAGCGCGCACTTCACGCGCGCGGGGTACTTGGCGACGCCGGCCAGGGCGATACCGTCGCCGATCACGTCCTCGTCACCGTCGACGGTGCCGCGGCTGGAGATCATCTCGCTGTAGGAGTCGACCACCTTCAGCGCCTGCTGCACCGGCAGCCCGATCACCTGATCGGTGAGGATCGAGGTGGCGGCCTGGCTGATCGAGCAGCCCTGCCCGTCGTAGGAGACGTCGGCGACCTCGCCCGCGTCGTCGATGTGCACGCGCAGGGTCACCTCGTCACCGCAGGTCGGGTTCACGTGGTGCACTTCGGCACCGAACGGTTCCCGCAGCCCGCGGTGGTGGGGATGTTTGTAATGGTCCAGGATCACTTCCTGGTACATCTGCTCCATGCGCATGACTTATGCAACTCCACAGTGTCTGATCATCGGCCCTCGCTTGCGCTCACGCCGAAGAAGCTCTGGGCCTTCCGCACGGCCCGCACCAGCGCGTCCACCTCGTCGAGGGTGTTGTACACGGCGAACGACGCGCGCGCGGTCGCCGCGACGCCGAACTTGCGGTGCAGCGGCCAGGCACAGTGGTGCCCGACCCGGATCGCGACACCCTGGTCGTCGAGGATCTGACCCACGTCGTGGGCGTGGATACCGTCGACCACGAACGACACCGCGCCGCCGCGGTCCACGTTCTCGGTCGGCCCGATGATCCGCACGCCCTCGATCGCGCCGAGCCCGTCGAGCGCGGCGCCGGTCAGCGCGTGCTCGTGGGCGGCGATCGCGTCCATGCCGAGGTCTTCCAGGTAGCGGACCGCGGCGGCCAGCCCGACGACCTGCGAGGTCATCGGCGTGCCCGCCTCGAAGCGCTGCGGCGGCGGCGCGTAGGTGGTCCGCTCCATCGTGACGGTCTCGATCATCGACCCGCCGGTGATGTAGGGCGGAGTCTCCTCGAGCAGCGCCCGACGGCCGTACAGTCCGCCCACACCCATCGGGCCGAGCATCTTGTGGCCGGAGAACGCGGCGAAGTCCACGCCGAGCTCCCGGAAGTTCACCGCCATGTGCGGCACCGACTGGCAGGCGTCGAGCACGACCAGCGCGCCGACATCCTTGGCCCGGCGGACCAGCTCGGCCACCGGCGCGACCGCACCGGTCACGTTCGACTGGTGAGTGAACGCGAGCACCTTGGTCGCGGGCGACAGTTCGAGCGAATCCAGGTCGATGCGGCCGTCGTCGGTGATGCCGTACCACCGGAGCGTGGCGCCGGTGCGGCGCGCGAGTTCCTGCCACGGCACGAGATTCGCGTGATGCTCGAGCTCGGTGATGACGATCTCGTCGCCCGGGCCCACCTTGTAGGGGAATCGGTCGTCACCGAAAGCGTTGGCCACCAGGTTCAGCGACTCGGTCGCGTTCTTGGTGAACACGATCTCCCCGGCGTCGGCACCGACGAAGCGGGCGATGGCGACGCGGGCGTCCTCGTAGGAGTCGGTCGCCTCCTCCGCCAGCTGGTGCGCACCGCGGTGCACGGCCGAGTTACGGGTGAGCAGGAAGTCACGCTCGGCGTCCAGCACCTGCAGCGGACGCTGCGAGGTCGCCCCGGAATCCAGGTACACCAACGGTTTCCCGTCCCGGACCGTGCGGTTCAGGATCGGGAAGTCGGCCCGGATCCGGGCGACGTCGAGGGCGGGACCCGAGAGAGACACAGCGGTCATCGTCGTCAGGCTCCAGCGGTGGCGGAGGCGAAGCGCACGTAGCCGTTCGCGTCGAGTTCCTCGGCCAGCTCGGAGCCACCCTCGGCGACGATCTTGCCGTTGACGAACACGTGCACGAAGTCGGGCTTGATGTAGCGCAGGATGCGGGTGTAGTGCGTGATCAGCAGCACGCCGCCGTTCTCGCGCTCCTTGTAGCGGTTGACGCCCTCGGAGACGATGCGCAGCGCGTCGACGTCGAGGCCGGAGTCGGTCTCGTCGAGGATCGCGATCTTCGGCTTGAGCAGGCCCAGCTGCAGGACCTCGTGGCGCTTCTTCTCGCCACCGGAGAAGCCCTCGTTCACGCTGCGGTCGGCGAAGGCCGAGTCGATCTCGAGCTCCTTCATCGACTCCTTCACCTCCTTGACCCAGGTGCGCAGCTTGGGGGCCTCGCCACGGACCGCGGTCGCGGCGGTGCGCAGGAAGTTCGACATCGAGACACCGGGGACCTCGACCGGGTACTGCATGGCCAGGAACAGGCCGGCGCGAGCGCGCTCGTCGACCGACATCTCCAGCACGTCCTCACCGTCGAGGGTGATGGTGCCCTGGGTGACGGTGTATTTCGGGTGACCGGCGATCACATAGGACAGCGTCGACTTGCCCGAGCCGTTGGGGCCCATGATGGCGTGCGTCTCGCCGGACTTCACGGTCAGGTTCACGCCGTTGAGGATCTGCTTGGACTCACCCTCGGGGGTGGTGATCTCGGCGTGCAGGTCCTTGATTTCCAAGGTGGTCATCGAATTCGAATTCCTTCGTGGGGAGTATGAGGGGTGTCAGATGCCGACAGTGGCGAGCTCGGCCTCGATGGCCGCCTCCAGCCGCTCCCGGACCTCGGGGACCGTGATCTTCTGGATGATCTCGTGGAAGAAGCCACGCACCACCAGACGGCGGGCGACGTCTTCGGGAATGCCGCGCGAGCGCAGGTAGAACAGCTGCTCGTCGTCGAAACGGCCGGTGGCACTGGCGTGTCCGGCACCGGCGATCTCGCCGGTCTCGATCTCCAGGTTCGGCACCGAGTCGGCGCGCGCGCCGTCGGTGAGCACCAGGTTGCGGTTGGCCTCGTAGGTGTCGGTGCCCTCGGCGGCCGCGCGGATGAGCACGTCGCCGACCCACACGGTGCGGGCATCGCCCTTGGGGGACTTCGGATCGCCCTGCAGCGCACCCTTGTACAGCACGTTGGACTTGCAGTTGGGCTCGGCGTGGTCGACCAGCAGGCGCTGCTCGAAATGCTGGCCCGCGTCGGCGAAGTACAGGCCGAACAGCTCGGCCTCGCCGCCGGGACCGGCGTAGCGCACGGTGCCGGTGAGACGCACCAGGTCGCCACCGAGGGTGGCGGCGAAGTGGCGCACGGTGGCGTCGCGGCCCAGCTTCAGATGATGGGCGGTGGCGTGCACGGCGTCCTCGGCCCACTCCTGGACAGCGACGACGGTCAGCTTGGCGCTGTCGCCCAGCACGAATTCGACGTTCTCGGCGTAGGTTCCGCTGCCGCGCTGGTCGAGGACCACCGTGGCGACGGCGAAGTTGTCCAGGCGCACCTGCAGGTGGCCGTAGGCGGTCTTGCCCTCGCCGGGACCGGTGACGGTCACGGTGATCGGGTCGGAGACCTCGGTCTCCTGGCCGACGGTGATCACGGTCGCCGACTCGAAGCCCGAGTAGGCCTGGGCGGCGACGCGATCGGCGGGGGTACCGGCCTGGCCGAGGCGGACGTCGGTGCGGTCCACCGTCTCCACGGTGACACCGGCGACCTCGCTCACCTCGACGGTGGCCCGACCGTCGCGCACCGCGGTGCCGTCGTGCAGGCCGCGCAGCCGGCGCAGCGGGGTGAACCGCCACGCCTCGTCACGGCCCGACGGCACCTCGAACTGGTCGACGTCGAACGAGGTGAAGACCTCGCCCTTGTTGACCGCGGCACCGGCGCCCGGATTCTGAATCGGCGTCTCGAGCGACGACATCAGCCAACGGCCCCTTCCATCTGCAGCTCGATGAGCCGGTTCAGTTCCAACGCGTATTCCATCGGCAGTTCCTTGGCGATGGGCTCGACGAAGCCGCGCACCACCATCGCCATCGCCTCGTCCTCGGTCAGACCGCGGCTCATCAGGTAGAACAGCTGATCCTCGGAGACCTTGGAGACGGTCGCCTCGTGGCCCATGGTCACGTCGTCCTCGCGGATGTCGACGTAGGGGTAGGTGTCGGAGCGGCTGATCGTGTCGACCAGCAACGCGTCACACTTCACGGTCGACTTCGAGCCGTGGGCGCCCTTGTTGATCTGGACCAGACCGCGGTACGACGCGCGACCGCCGCCACGCGCCACCGACTTCGACACGATGGTCGAGGAGGTGTGCGGGGCCAGGTGCAGCATCTTGGCACCGGTGTCCTGGTGCTGGCCGACGCCGGCGAACGCGACCGAGAGCACCTCGCCGTGGGCGTGCTCGCCGGTCATCCAGACCGCCGGGTACTTCATGGTGACCTTGGAGCCGATGTTGCCGTCGACCCACTCCATGGTGGCGCCCGCCTCGGCCTTGGCCCGCTTGGTGACCAGGTTGTAGACGTTGTTCGACCAGTTCTGGATGGTCGTGTAGCGGCAGCGGCCGCCCTTCTTCACGATGATCTCGACGACCGCGGAGTGCAGCGAGTCGGACTTGTAGATCGGGGCTGTACAACCCTCGACGTAGTGGACGTAGGCGTCCTCGTCGACGATGATCAGCGTCCGCTCGAACTGGCCCATGTTCTCGGTGTTGATCCGGAAGTAGGCCTGCAGCGGGATGTCGACGTGCACGCCCGGCGGCACGTAGATGAACGAGCCACCCGACCAGACGGCGGTGTTGAGCGCGGAGAACTTGTTGTCACCGGCGGGGATCACCGAGCCGAAGTACTCCTGGAAGATCTCCGGGTGCTCCTTGAGCGCGGTGTCGGTGTCGAGGAAGATGACGCCCTGCTTCTCCAGGTCCTCGCGGATGGAGTGGTAGACGACCTCGGACTCGTACTGCGCCGCGACACCGGAGACCAGCCGCTGCTTCTCCGCCTCGGGGATGCCCAGCTTGTCGTAGGTGTTCTTGATGTCCTCGGGCAGGTCTTCCCAGCTCTCGGCCTGCTTCTCCGACGAGCGCACGAAGTACTTGATGTTGTCGAAGTCGATGCCGTCGAGGTTGGAACCCCAGTTCGGCATGGGCTTGCGATCGAAGATGCGCAGGGCCTTGAGGCGGATGTCGAGCATCCACTCCGGCTCGCTCTTCTTGGCCGAGATGTCGCGAACGACAGCCTCCGACAGGCCGCGTTGCGCGCTGGCACCGGCCACATCCGAATCGGCCCAGCCGTAACCGTAGTTGCCCAGCGAGGCGATGGTCTCGTCCTGGGTCAGCGGTTGCACCTGGTCGGTGGTCGTCGTCATTCGGCACTCCTTCCGGAGTCGTTCGTTCGTCCCGCCGCGGGCTGTGCGGCGGATGGGGTGGAAGCTGTTTTCGGGAGCGCGACCAGCGGTACGTGGGTGGTGCAGGCGCAATCGCCGTTGGCGATGGTCGCAAGTCGCTGGACGTGGGTGCCGAGCAGGTCCCGGAAAGCGTCCAGTTCGGCGTCGCACAACTGCGGGAACTCCTCGGCCACGTGGGCCACGGGGCAGTGGTGCTGGCAGATCTGCACACCGGCGCCGACCTGGCGGGTGGTGGCGGCGAAGCCGGCCTCGGCGAACGCTTCCGCGATCTCCTCGACCTTGGCCTCGATGACGGGGGCCGTGTGCTCGGCGGCCGGCTCGATGCCGTCGACGATGGTGCGGACCCGCTTGCGCGCGAACTCGGCGATGGCCGCCTCGCCGCCGATCTCACCGAGCTGGCGGATCGCCGCGCCGGCCAGATCGTCGTAGGCGTGGCCGAGATTGCCCCGGCCCGCCGCGGTCAGCTGGTACTGCTTGGCCGGGCGGCCGCGGCCCTTCTGCTGCCACGGCGCCGACCGGCTCGCCCGTGCCTGTCCGGCGTCGATGAGCGCGTCGAGATGCCTGCGCACGCCCGCGGGCGCGAGCCCGAGCGCGGCGCCGATCGCGGTCGCGGTGATCGGGCCGTCTTCGAGCAGCAACTGGACGATGGCCGCCCTGGTGTGCCCTTCCTGCGCGGTCGCCGCTGGACCGGCGGACGACCGGGCGCCGGTCGTCTTACGACCGGTCCCGTCCACGTCTGTCCGCAAACCCACGGTTTTCACAACACCAGTGTGGCGGAATTGCTTCCCTAAATCTAATAAGGGTCACCTGACAAAGGGTGCCCTGACCTGCGATGAAGATCGTCCGACACCGCAACCGCCGGGTAAAACCGCTGGTGCGGACCACGCGCACGCGCCGGACCGCGCCACCGGGGTGACCCATCGCACACGACCGACGACCGTTCCGATGCCCGCCGAATTACGCAATACCGGTGTCGCGCCCCGGCGCCCTGTCGCGCCGCGGTCGGCCCGACAGGGCGCCGGGGCCGTGGCACGATGACGAGGTGTCCAACCCGCCCGCACCGACGTGTGTCCGCCATCCCGACCGCCCCACCGGCCTCGCGTGCACCCGGTGCGGCAGGCCCGCCTGCCCCGAGTGCCTGCAGCCCGCCGCCGTCGGTCAGCACTGCGTGGACTGCGTACGCCAGGGACAACGCGACGTGCGCCAGGTGCGCACCGTCGGCGGCGGCCCGGCCGGGGCCGCCGCGGTCCCGTATGTCACCTACGGGCTGATCGCGGTCAACGTCCTCGTCTACCTCGTGACCGCCGCCCAGGCGGGCAGCCCGATGGACAACTATCGCGGCTCGGCGCTGTTCCGGGAGTTCGTGCTGGTCCCGCTGCTGGTGGCCGACGGCGAATGGTGGCGTCTGCTCGGCTCGGGCTTCCTGCACTACGGCGCGATCCACCTGCTGGTCAACATGTTCGCGCTCTATGTCGTCGGCCGTGACCTCGAGCGGGTGCTCGGCCGGGTGCGGTTCGGCTGTGTCTACCTGATCTCCCTGCTCGGCGGTTCCGCCGCGGTGATGGCCCTGTCCGACACGGTCGTCGCGACCGCGGGCGCCTCGGGTGCGGTGTACGGCCTGTTCGGCGCGGTCACCGTGACGCTGATCCGGCTGCGCCAGAGCCCGACGCCGATGCTGGTCGTGATCGGTGTCAACGTGCTGATCAGCTTCTCACTGCCCGGCATCTCGCTGTGGGGTCACCTCGGCGGACTGGCCGCGGGCACGCTGGCCGCGCTGGGCATCCTGTTCGTGCCCGAATGGCTGTCGGCGCGCTCGCCCGAGGCCGCGCGGCGGATCGGGTGGGCGTCGCTCGGTGCGGTGGCGGTGGCGTGTGTGGCCGTCATCGTGGCGGCCACGCTGACGGTGCGCAGCGACATCCCGGCCGTGCCCATCCAGGTGTCGGCCCCCGGCACCCAGGCGCCGGCGCCGCGCTAGCCGCCCCGATCCGCGCTGGTCGCCGACGCGGCCCCGACCGGAGCGCCACCGGTCGCGGCGCGTCACACTAGGCTCGCTCACCGTGGCGGTACTGGAGGGCGCGGCGCGCAAGACACTGGCGTTCGGGAGGCGAGCTCTCGGGCTCGATGTGTCGACGCCCGATCACACCGTCGCGGTGCTGCACCGCGACGAGAACGAGGTGCCCGGGCTCGATCGGCGCGAGCGCGCGCAGCTGGATCGCATCCGCCTGATGGGCGCCACCGGCGCGGTCCTCATGGCGATCGCGGCGCTGGGCATCGGCGCGCAGCCGGTCCACCAGAACCCCGTCTCCGGCATGCGGGTGCTCGGCATCTTCGCGCGAGCGCACACCGGTTCGCTGGCGATGTGCATGTTCGGCACCGTGCTGGTGATCGGGGCGTGGCTGTTGCTCGGCCGCTTCGCGGTCGGCGGCCTGGCCGGGTCGCCGGTGCACCGGCTGACCCGATCGCAGCTGGACCGCACGCTGCTGCTGTGGATCATCCCGCTCAGCGTGGCGCCGCCGATGTTCAGCAACGACGTCTATTCCTATCTGGCGCAGAGCGAGATCGCCGCGCGCGGCATCGACCCGTATCTGGAGGGTCCGGTCGCCGGTCTCGGCATCGACAACGTCCTGACCAACAATGTGCCGACCATCTGGCGCGACACCCCCGCGCCCTACGGCCCACTGTTCCTCTGGATCGGCCGCGGCATCGCGGAACTGACCGGGGACAACATCATCGCCGGGGTGTGGGTGCACCGGCTGCTCGCGCTCGCGGGCGTGGCCCTGATCGTGTGGGCGCTGCCGCGGCTGTCGGTGCGCTGCGGTGTCGCCCCGGTGAGCGCGTTGTGGCTGGGCGCGGCCAACCCGCTGGTGCTGTTCCACCTGGTCGGCGGCGTGCACAACGACGCGCTGATGCTCGGTCTGATGCTGGCGGGTGTGGAGCTGATGCTGCGCGCGATCTACGGGGAAGGCGGCACACCGGACCGGCTGACCGAGACCGGACTCGCGCCGTTCGACGCCCGCGCCTACGGACTGCTGATCGGTGGCGCGGTGGTGATCACGCTGTCGTCGTCGATCAAGTTCACCTCGATCATCGCGCTCGGCTTCGTCGGGATGGCACTCGCCCGCCGCTGGGGCGGCGATCTCAAAGCCGTCGTCAAGGCCGCGCTGCTGCTCGGCGTGATCGCCGGGGTGACAACACTGTTCGTGAGTTCGGTCAGCGGCCTGGGCTTCGGCTGGATCTTCACCCTCAACACCGCCAGCGCGGTGCGCAGCTGGATGTCGCTGCCGACCGTCATCGGCATCATCACCGGCTTCGGCGGCGTGCTGCTCGGCCTCGGTGACCACACCACCGCGCTGCTGTCGATCACCCGTCCGATCGCGGCGGCGGTCGCGGCCTACATCACGGTGCGCATGCTCGTCGCCACCGGCACCGGGCGCCTGCATCCGGTCGGCGCGCTCGGCGTCTCGCTCGGCGCGATCGTGCTGCTGTTCCCGGTGGTGCAGCCCTGGTACCTGCTGTGGGCGATCGTGCCGCTGGCCGCCTGGGCCACCCAGCCGGTGTTCCGCGTCCCCGCCGTCGCGTTCTCCGCGGTCGTCTCGATGCTGGTGATGCCGCGCGGCGCGGAGTTCCAGGTCTTCCAGATCATCGGCGCCGCACTGGCCGCCGCGGTCTGCTTCGCGTTGTTCTTCGCGCTCACCCGGCACTCCCTGCCGTGGCGGGCTCAGCCGGGGGTGTCGGCTCCGTCACAGGAGGGCACGGCTTACCGTGTGACATCGTGACAAGTCGCTCCGGACCCGCTGTTAGCGTCGACGGCGTGGTCAAGCGCTACGGCGAGACCACCGCGGTCGACGGCCTGCGGTTCGATGTCGAACAGGCCCAGGTGTTCGCGCTGCTCGGTCCCAACGGCGCGGGCAAGACCACCACCGTCGAGATGTGCGAGGGCTTCGTGCGTCCCGACGCGGGCACGGTCCGCGTCCTCGGCTTGGACCCCCTCGCCGATTCCGAGCAGCTGCGCCCGCGCATCGGCGTCATGCTCCAGGGCGGCGGCGCCTATCCGGGCGCGCGGGCGGGCGAGATGCTCGACCTGGTCGCCGCCTACTCCGCCGACCCGATCGACCCCGACTGGCTGCTGTCCACCCTCGGCCTGCAGGACAACCGGCGCACGCCCTACCGCCGCCTGTCCGGCGGCCAGCAGCAGCGGCTGGCGTTGGCCTGCGCGCTGGTCGGCAGGCCCGAGATCGTGTTCCTCGACGAGCCGACCGCCGGTCTGGACGCCCAGGCGCGCCTGATCGTGTGGGAGCTGATCGACGCCCTGCGCCGCGACGGCGTGAGCGTCGTGCTGACCACGCACATGATGGACGAGGCCGAGCAGCTCGCCGACCAGCTGGTGATCATCGACCACGGCGAGATCGTCGCCCAGGGCACGCCCGCCGAGGTCACCGCGCACGGCGCCGCCGGCCAGCTGCGCTTCTGCGCGCCACCGAAACTCGATATCGGCCTGCTGAAATCGGCTCTGCCGGAAGGCTTCTCGCCCCGGGAGACGACACCCGGCACCTACCTGGTCGAGGGCGAGATCAACCCGCAGGTGCTGGCGACCGTCACCGCCTGGTGCGCCAGGATGAACGTGCTCGCCACCGACATCCGCATCGATCAGCGCCGCCTCGAGGACGTCTTCCTCGAACTGACCGGACGGGACCTGCGCGGATGACCGAGACCACCGGCCGATTCCGGCCCGGCACCTTCGCCCCCGCCCCGCGCCCGGCCGCCCGGCGCGCGATGCTCCTCGCGCAGACCGGCCTCGAACTGAAGCTGCTGCTGCGCAACGGCGAACAGCTGCTGCTCACCATGTTCATCCCGATCACGCTGCTGATCGGCCTCACGCTGCTGCCGTTCGGCGAGCTCGGCGAGCACCGGGTCGACAAGGTGGTGCCGATGGTCATGATGACCGCGGTGATGTCGACCGCGTTCACCGGCCAGGCCATCGCCGTCGGCTTCGACCGGCGCTACGGCGCGCTCAAGCGGCTGGGCGCGACCCCGCTGCCCCGCTGGGGCGTGATCGCGGGCAAGTGCGCGGCGGTGCTGATCGTCGTGGTGTTGCAGGCGATCCTGCTCGGCGCGATCGGCGTCGCCCTGGGCTGGCGACCGGGCATCGGCGGCCTGGCGCTCGGCGCGCTGGTGATCGCGCTCGGCACCGCGACCTTCGCCGCGATGGGCCTGCTGCTGGGCGGGACGCTCAAGGCCGAGGTCGTGCTGGCGCTGGCCAACATCCTCTGGTTCATCATGCTCGGCGTCGCCAGCCTGGTGCTCGTCGGCGACTCGCTGCCCGATGTGCTCACGGTGCTCGTGCGGTTGGTGCCCTCCGGCGCGCTGGCGTTCGCGCTGGAGTCGGCGCTGACGGGCGTGGTCGACTGGTTCGGAGTCGCGGTGCTCGCCGTGTGGGGCGTGGTGTGCGGCTGGCTCGCGACCCGCCTGTTCCGGTTCAGCTGAGTGATCAACGACGCACTGTAGTAGCCCTGGTATCGGTCGGGATTTCGCGGCCAGTACCATCGTGACGTGCTGTATCGCGCCTTCGTTGGCCTCGTCGACCGGCTGCCGCTCCCCTCGCTGCGGGTGCAGCGGCTCATCGCGCTCGCGGTGATCCTCAGTCAGGCCGGAATCTCGGTGACCGGCGCCGTCGTGCGCGTCACCGCCTCGGGCCTGGGCTGCCCGACCTGGCCGCAGTGCTTCCCCGGCAGCTTCACCCCGGTGGGGGTGTCGGAGGTGCCGGTCCTGCACCAGACCGTCGAGTTCGGCAACCGGATGCTCACCTTCGCGGTGACGCTGTGCGCCGCGCTGATCGTGCTCGCTGTGGTCAGGGCGCGGCGGCGGCGCGAGGTTCTCGTCTACGCGTGGCTGATGCCCGGTGGCACCGTCGTGCAGGCGATCATCGGCGGGATCACCGTGCGGACCGGCCTGCTGTGGTGGACCGTGGCCGTGCACCTGCTGGCCTCGATGGTGATGGTGTGGCTGGCGGTGGTGCTGTACGCCAAGATCGGCCAGCCCGACGACGGCATCGACACCGTCCAGGTCCCCACTCCCCTGCGCTGGCTCACCGCGCTGAGCGGCGTCGCCCTCGCCGGCGTGCTGATCGCGGGCACCCTGGTCACCGCGGCGGGCCCGCACGCGGGTGACAAGAGCATCGAGCGGCCGGTCGCCCGGCTCGAAGTCGAGATCGTCACGCTGGTGCACCTGCACTCGCAGCTGCTCGTCGGCTATCTGGCGCTGCTGATCGGCCTGGCCTTCGGCCTGTTCGCCGTCGGCATCACCCCGGCGATCCGCACCCGCCTGTACGTGCTGCTCGGCCTGGTGCTGTCGCAGTCCCTCGTCGGCATCGTCCAGTACTTCACCGACGTTCCCGCCGCGCTGGTCGCCCTCCACGTCGGTGGCGCGGCCGCGTGCACCGCGGCCACCGCCGCGCTGTGGGCCGCGCTGCGAATCCGCGAGACGGTGGACGCACCCGCCGCGGTGTCCCCGGCCGCCGCGCACTGACCTCCCACGACGACGACAGCCCGCGATCCGAGGATCGCGGGCTGTCGTGCGTTCGTGCCGGGCTCAGGCGCCGGCGAACAGCTTCCAGTTGCGCGCCTTGGGGAACTTGGTCTGATGGGCGACCCAGCCCGCCATCTTCTTCCAGTGCGACGCGGTCGGCGTCACCACGGAGACCAGCTCGCGGTTCCACTCGTCGGTCGCGGTGAGCCCGTCGACCCGCTCGACGAGGGCCTTCGCGGTCGCCAGGTCGGCCACCACCCGGTCACCGAGGATGCCGTCGGCGCCGACCAGCGTGATGCGCACGCCCTGCTCGCCGAGGTACTGCAGCACGGCCGTGCCCGAACCGCCGTGCTCGGCGACGAACTCGGCCACGGACTTCTCGACCTCGGCAGGCACCTTCACGGCGACCGGGGCGGCGGTGGTAGCACTCATGGCCGAGAGTTTACCGGCCGGTAGTCGCGAGTCCACCCCCGAGTGGCGTCGAACACGGGGTGTACAAAGGAGACTCATGCGCGCGATTCAGGTTTCCGAGCACGGTGGTCCCGAGGTCCTGCGGTACGTCGAGGTGGCTGATCCGCAGATCGGGCCCGGTCAGCTGCTGGTCGACACCCGGGGTGTCGGCGTCAACTACATCGACATCTACTTCCGCACCGGCCAGTACCCGCAGGCCACGCCCTATATCCCGGGCTCGGAGGGCACCGGGGTCGTGGCGGCGGTCGGCGCGGAGGTCACCGAGTTCGCGGTGGGCGACCGGGTCGCCTGGGCCGCGGCGCCGGGCAGCTACGCGGACCGGGTCGCCGTCGACGCGGCGGTGGCGGTGCGGGTACCCGACGGCGTCGACACGACCGTGGCGGCCGCCGCGCTGCTGCAGGGCATGACCGCCCACTACCTGGTGGAATCGGTGTTCCGGCCCGAGCCGGGCGACCCGGTGCTGATCCACGCGGGCGCGGGCGGGGTCGGCCTGCTGCTCACCCAGATGGCCGCCGCCAAGGGCGCGCGGGTGATCACCACCGTCTCCACCGACGACAAGGAGAAGCTGTCCCGCGAGGCGGGTGCCGCCGAGGTCCTGCGCTACGGCGACGACCTGGCCGCGCGGGTCCGCGAACTCACCGACGGCGAGGGCGTCGCCGCGGTCTACGACGGCGTCGGCGCGAGCACGTTCGAAGCCGGCCTCGCATCGCTGCGGGTACGGGGCACGCTGGCCCTGTTCGGCGCGGCCAGCGGCGCGGTCCCGCCGTTCGACCCGCAGCGCCTCAATCCCGCCGGTTCCCTGTGGCTGACCCGTCCGTCCCTGGGCGCTTACACCCGTACCCGCACCGAATTGCTGTGGCGCGCTACGGATGTCTTCGACGCCATCGCGGCGGGCACGCTGACCTTCCGCATCGGCGCGACCTACCCCCTCGCGGACGCGGCCCAGGCCCATCGGGATCTCGCCGCCCGCAAGACCACGGGTTCGCTGGTCCTGCTGCCCTAGGCACACGGCCCAGGAGCTGGCCGACCGGAACGCGCCCGCGCTGAGCCTGACCCTGACCGATCTGTCCTGGGTCACGGTGTGGCGCACCGACATCCGCCTCGCCGCGCGGTTGCGCGACGGCCGGATCCTGCTCGTGGGCGGCGCCGCCCACGTCCCCGCCGACCGGCGGCCTAGGCCTCGATACCGGGGTCCAGGACGCCGACAACCTCGGCTGGAAACTGGCGGCGGCGCTGGCGGGCGACCCGGCCCCGCTCGACACCTACGAGCCGGAACGCCGCACCGTCGCGGCCCGGGTCCGCGGCCTGAGCACCGAGCTGCTGGACAAGCTGGTCGACGGCGACGAGGACGCGACGCGCCGCGGCCCCGAGACCCGCCAGCTCGGCATCTCCTACCGCTCCCCCACCGACCGGGGTCCGCTCGTCGCAGGCGATCGCGCGCCGGACGCACCGCTCGCGGACGCCACGGGCACGAAGATTCGGCTCTTCGACCTCTTCCGCGGCCCGCACGCCACGCTGCTGCGTTTCGCGCCGACGACCGAGGCCGCGGGCACACCGCCGCCGTCCGGGCTCGCGGCGAACAGCGCCTCCCTCGGCACGTGCCCCGTGCGCACGGTCGAGATCCGCCCCCTGCACGTCGGTGCTGATCCGCCCGGACGGACATCTCGCCCGCCGCTGGTGAGCCCGAGGTGGACCGACAACGACGGCGGCCGGGCAGTCACTGCCCGGCCGCCGTTGGTCCGAGAGAGCTACAGCCCGATGAACGAGCCCACCGTGTCCCAGCCGAGCACCGAGTCCACGGCCAGACCACAGAACACCACGGCCAGATAGTTGTTCGACTGCAGGAACAGCCGCAGCGGCTTCACCGACTCGCCGCGGCGCACCCCGGCGTAGAGCTGGTGCGCCATCAGCAGGAACCAAGCGCCCGCGACCAGCGCGACGGCGGCGTAGATGACACCGGTCGCCGGGACCAGGGCGAGCGTGGCCAGCACGGTCAGCCAGGTGTAGATGACGATCTGCTTGGTGACGACCTGCTCGGTCGCGACCACCGGCAGCATCGGCACGCCCGCCGCGCGGTAGTCCTCCTTGTAGCGCATCGCCAGCGCCCAGGTGTGCGGCGGCGTCCAGAAGAAGATGACGGCGAACAGCACGATCGCGGGCCAGCCGATGGTGCCCGTGACCGCGGACCAGCCGACCAGCGCGGGCATGCAGCCCGCGGCGCCGCCCCACACCACGTTCTGCGAGGTCCGGCGCTTGAGGCCCTTGGTGTAGACGAAGACGTAGAACAGGATCGTCGCGACGACCAGTACGCCGCTGAGCAGGTTGGCCTGCCACCACAGCCACGCAAACGAGATCGCGCCCAGGGCCACACCGAAGACGAGCGCGTGCCTGGTCGGCACCGCGTCGCGGGCCAGCGGGCGCCGCGCGGTCCGCTTCATCACCTTGTCGATGTCGGCGTCGGCGACGCAGTTGAGGGTGTTGGCGCTGGCCGCGCCCATCCAGCCACCGAACAGGGTGACCAGGATCAGCCGGATGTCGACGGTGCCGCGATCGGCCAGCAGCATGGTCGGGATGGTGGCGACCAGCAACAGCTCGATGACGCGCGGCTTGGTGAGCGCGATGTAGGCCAGCGGCTTGCGCAGTACCTTGGAGACGAGACCGTCTCCGGTGAGGCGATCGGCCAGTGCCGTCGAGGAATTGTGCGCACCGCTACTACCCGGCTGGGGATCGATCCGCACTGTTTCTCCTCGCACGCTGTGCTTCGCATCCGGCATTGGAACGAGCAGCGCGCGGCTGCGGCGCGGCCACTACTACAGACGATGGTAGACCCACGCCGGTGCCGCTCCACGCCAGGGCCCCGCCACCGTGGGCGCGGTCACTGCGCCGTCGATGGCCTCGCGGCGGCCCCACCCGGTGGTGAACCGGCATCGACATGCAGGTGAACGGCACCGCGGACACGCCACCGTCCGGCGCGCCGATCGATGCCGCCCACACCGGGAGACGACGCCCGGGTCGGCACTAGACTCACAACCAGGGTTCGCGCCGGTCCCACCGAGCACCACCACTAGGGTATGGATGTACATCGGTACGCACCCCCGGCCGCGTGCGATCCGCATCAGACACCCATCGCCGCTGCCATGTATCGCCGTCGACGAAACCTAGGTCAGGAGAACCACGGTCGTGTCAGTCACAGACGACATTCGCGCCCTCACTCAGCGGAACTACCCCAGCGACTGGACGGACCTCGACACCAAGGCCGTCGACACCGCCCGCGTGCTCGCCGCCGACGCGGTGCAGAAGGCGGGCAACGGGCACCCCGGTACCGCGATGAGTCTCGCGCCGGTCGCCTACACGCTCTTCCAGCGCACCATGCGCCACGACCCGGCCGAGCCGCGCTGGGTGGGCCGCGACCGGTTCGTGCTCTCCTGTGGGCATTCCAGCCTCACCCTCTACGTGCAGCTGTACCTGGCCGGTTTCGGCCTGGAGCTGACCGACCTCGAGAACCTGCGCCAGTGGGGCTCGCTGACCCCGGGCCACCCCGAGTTCCGCCACACCGACGGCGTCGAGATCACCACCGGCCCGCTGGGGCAGGGTCTGGCCTCCGCGGTCGGCATGGCGATGGCCGCCCGCCGTGAGCGTGGCCTGTTCGATCCCGAGGCCGCGCCGGGCACCAGCCCGTTCGACCACTTCATCTACACCATCGCCTCCGACGGCGACCTGCAGGAGGGCGTCACCGCCGAGGCCTCCTCGATCGCGGGCACCCAGCAGCTGGGCAACCTCGTGGTGATCTACGACGACAACGAGATCTCCATCGAGGACGACACCGACATCGCCTTCACCGAGGACGTCGCCAAGCGCTACGAGGCCTACGGCTGGCACGTGCAGATCGTCGAGGGCGGCGAGGACGTCGTGGCGATCGAGGCGGCCATCGCGGCGGCCAAGGCCGAGACCGGCAAGCCGTCGATCATCATCCTGCGCACCATCATCGGCTTCCCCGCGCCGAACAAGATGAACACCGGTGGCGTGCACGGCGCGGCGCTGGGCCCCGACGAGGTCGCCGCCGTGAAGAAGGCGCTCGGCTTCGATCCCGAGAAGTCCTTCGACGTCGACCCGGCCGTCATCGAGCACACCCGTGCGGCCCTCGGCCGCGGCGCCGAGGCGAAGGCGAAGTGGCAGCAGAGCTTCGACGCGTGGGCCGAGGCCAACCCGTCGAACAAGTCGCTGTTCGACCGCCTGCAGGCCCGTGCGCTGCCCCAGGGCTGGGTCGAGGCGCTGCCGACCTTCGAGACCGACCCGAAGGGCATGGCCACCCGCAAGGCGTCGGGCAAGTTCCTCGCCGCCGTCGCCGACGAGCTGCCGGAGCTGTGGGGCGGTTCGGCCGACCTGGCCGAGTCCAACAACACCACCATGCCCAACCAGCCGAGCTTCGGCCCGGAGTCGATCTCGACCGGCATGTGGAAGGCGCAGCCCTACGGCCGCACCCTGCACTTCGGTATCCGTGAGCACGCGATGGGCTCGATCCTCAACGGCATCGCGCTGCACGGCCCGACCCGCCCCTACGGCGGCACCTTCCTGGTGTTCTCCGACTACATGCGCCCGGCCGTGCGCCTGGCCGCGCTGATGCGGGTGCCCGCCATCTACGTCTGGACCCACGACTCCATCGGTCTCGGCGAGGACGGCCCCACCCACCAGCCGATCGAACACCTGGCCGCGCTGCGCGCGATTCCCGGCCTCAACGTGGTCCGGCCCGGCGACGCCAACGAGACCGTGCACGCCTGGCGCACCATCCTCGAGCGCGACTCCGACGAGCACACCTCGCACTTCGCGACCTACGACGCGCCGCACCAGGACGGCCCGTCCGCGCTGGCGCTGACCCGTCAGGACGTCCCGACCCTGGCCGGCACCAGCTACGAGGGTGTCAAGAAGGGCGGCTACATCCTGGCCGAGGCCTCCACCGGCACCCCGCAGGTCATCCTGATCGGCACCGGTTCCGAGCTCCAGCTCGCCGTCGCCGCGCGCACTACGCTGGAGGAGCAGGGCATCCCGACCCGTGTGGTCTCGATGCCGTGCGTGGAATGGTTCGACGCGCAGGAGCAGGGGTACCGCGACGAGGTGCTGCCGCCCTCGGTGCGCGCCCGGGTGGCCGTCGAGGCCGGTATCGCGATGCCGTGGCACCGGTTCGTCGGCGACGCGGGTGAGGTCGTCGGGATCGAGCACTTCGGCGCCTCCGCCAACTTCAAGAAGCTGTACTCCGAGTTCGGTATCACCGCCGATGCCGTCGTCGCCGCCGCACTGCGTTCGACCGACAAGGTGAAGGGGTAAAACCAATGGCACAGAACGAGAATCTCGCCGCGCTCTCGGCCGCGGGGGTCTCGGTGTGGCTCGACGACCTGTCCCGTGATCGGATCAAGTCCGGCAATCTCGCCGACCTGATCGCGACCCGCAGCGTCGTCGGTGTCACCACGAACCCGAGCATCTTCCAGGCCGCGCTGAGCCAGGGCCACGACTACGACGGTCAGCTGAAAGAGCTGGCCGCTCAGGGCGCCGACGCCGACGCCGCGATCCGCACCATGACCACCGACGACGTGCGCGCCGCCTGCGACGTGCTCGCCCCGGTGTTCGAGGCCAGCAACGGTGTCGACGGTCGGGTGTCGATCGAGGTCGACCCGCGCTTCGCCTTCGACGCGGACAAGACCGTCGCCCAGGCCATCGAGCTGTGGAAGATCGTCGACCGCAAGAACCTGTTCATCAAGATCCCGGCCACCGAGGCGGGCCTGCCCGCCATCACCGCGGTGATCGGCGAGGGCATCAGCGTCAACGTGACGCTGATCTTCTCGGTGCCGCGCTACCGCGCGGTGATGGGCGCCTACCTCGACGGCCTGCGCAACGCCAAGATCGGCGGCCACGACCTGGCCAAGATCCATTCCGTCGCTTCGTTCTTCGTCTCGCGCGTGGACACCGAGATCGACAAGCGGCTGGAGGCCATCGGCACCCCCGAGGCCCTGGCGCTGCGCGGCAAGGCCGGCGTCGCGAACGCCCGGCTCGCCTACGCCGAGTACCAGGACGTGTTCGACGGTGGGGCGCACACCTCCACCTACAACCACCTGGCCGCCCAGGGCGCCAACCGGCAGCGGCCGCTGTGGGCTTCGACCGGCGTGAAGAACCCGGACTACTCGGACACCCTCTACGTCACCGAGCTGGTCGGCCCGAACACCGTGAACACGCTGCCGGAGAAGACGTTGCAGGCCTTCGCCGATCACGGCGAGGTGCGCGGCGACACCCTCAGCGGTCTGGCCGTGGCGGCCGCGCAGGTCTTCGCCGACCTGAGCGCGGTCGGCATCGACCTCGACGACGTGTTCGCCCTGCTCGAGCGCGAGGGCGTCGACAAGTTCGAGGCGGCCTGGAACGAACTGCTGGAAGCCACCACCGGCGAGCTGAACTCCGCGGCGGCGGGGGGCAACTGACCCGATGGCCGGCACAGCATCGACGGATCAGGCGGGGCTGTGGCATAACCCGCTGCGCGACGAACGAGACAAACGGGTTCCCTTCATCGCGGGCCCCTGCTGCATGGTGATCTTCGGTGTCACCGGAGATCTGTCCCGCAAGAAGCTGATGCCGGCCATCTACGACCTCGCGAACCAGGGCCTGTTGCCGCCCGGGTTCGCCCTGGTCGGCTTCGCCCGGCGCGACTACGCCGACGAAGACTTCGCCGCCGTCGTCCTCGACGCGGTGAAACAGCACGCGCGCACCCCCTTCCGCCAGGAGGTCTGGGACCACCTGGCGGAGGGGCTGCGGTTCGTCCAGGGCAGTTTCGACGACGACGCCGCCTTCGCGACGCTCGCCGACACCCTGCGCACCCTGGACGCCACCCGCGGCACCGGCGGCAACTACGCCTTCTACCTGTCGATCCCACCGAACATGTTCCCGGTGGTGCTCGACCAGCTCTCCGAGCACAAGCTCGCCCAGCCCGCCGGCACCGACGCCGACGGCTACCTGCCGTGGCGCCGGGTGGTGATCGAGAAGCCCTTCGGCCACGACCTGGCCAGCGCCAAGGAACTCAACGCGCTGGTCAACCGGGTGTTCCCGGAGGAGCAGGTCTTCCGCATCGACCACTATCTCGGCAAGGAGACGGTGCAGAACATCCTGGCGCTGCGCTTCGCCAACGAATTGTTCGAGCCGCTCTGGAACGCCAACTACGTCGACAGCGTGCAGATCACCATGGCCGAGGACATCGGCCTGGGTGGACGCGCCGGGTACTACGACGGCATCGGCGCCGCCCGTGACGTCATCCAGAACCATCTGCTGCAGCTGCTGGCGCTCACCGCGATGGAGGAACCCACCTCCTTCGAGCCCCAGCAGCTGACCACCGAGAAGATCAAGGCGCTCTCGGCCACCAAACTCGTCGAGCCGCTGGATGAGACGACCGCGCGCGGCCAGTACACCGAGGGGTGGCAGGGCAGCGAGCACGTGGTCGGCCTGCACGAGGAGGAGGGTTTCGATCCGCAGTCGCGGACCGAGACCTACGCCGCGATCACCCTGCACGTGGAGAACCGCCGCTGGGCCGGTGTCCCGTTCTATCTGCGCACCGGAAAACGCCTGGGCCGCAGGGTCACCGAGATCGCGGTGATCTTCAAGCGCGCCCCGCACCTGCCCTTCGACCAGACGATGACCGAGGAGCTCGGCCAGAACGCGCTGGTCATCCGGGTGCAGCCGGACGAGGGCATCACCCTGCGCTTCGGTTCCAAGGTGCCGGGCTCGGGCATGGAAGTGCGCGACGTGAACATGGACTTCAGCTACGGCGAGGCGTTCACCGAATCCTCCCCCGAGGCCTACGAGCGGCTGATCCTGGACGTGCTGCTCGGTGTGCCCTCGCTGTTCCCGGTCAACGCGGAGGTCGAATTGTCCTGGCGCATCCTCGATCCGGTGCTCGCGCACTGGGCCGCCGAGGGCAAGCCCGAACCCTACGAGGCCGGCACCTGGGGTCCGGTCTCGGCCGAGGAGATGCTCGCGCGCAGCGGGCGGGAGTGGCGGCGCCCGTGATCGTCGACATGCCCGACACCACCACGGTCGATGTGGCCAAGAAGATGGTGCAGCTGCGCGAGACCAACGGCGTCATCACCCAGGGCCGGGTGCTCACCCTGGTGGTCTGCACCCTGGACTCCTCCGAGGCCGAGGACGCGATCGACGCCGCCAACGACGCCAGCCGCGAGCACCCCTGCCGGGTGATCGTGCTGGCCCGCGGTGACCGCGACGCCGACACCCGCCTCGACGCCCAGATCCGGGTCGGCGGCGACGCCGGCGCGGCCGAGGTGATCGTGCTGCGGCTGCAGGGTCCGCTGGTGAACCACGAGAGCAGCGTCGTCACCCCGTTCCTGCTGCCCGACACCCCGGTGGTGGCGTGGTGGCCGCGCGGCGCGCCGGAGTTCCCGTCGATGGACTCGGTGGGCAAGCTGGCCAAGCGCCGGATCACCGACGCCACCTTCGCGCCCGATCCGCAGGCCGCGATCAAGAAGCGCCGCTACTCCTACGCGGTGGGCGACACCGATCTGGCGTGGAGCCGGATCACCTACTGGCGGGCGCTGCTGGCCGCCGCGCTCGACGAGCCGCCGTTCGAACCGGTCACCTCGGTGACCGTGTCGGGCCTGGCCAGTGAGCCCGCGCTGGACACCCTGGCGGGCTGGCTGGCCGCGCGACTGAACTGTCCCGTCGTCCGCAAGACGGGTGAGCTGCGGGTGGAACTGCACCGCGGCACGGATTCGATCGCCATCAGCCGACCGCAACTAGGAAGGACCGCCACGCTGACCCGCACCGGTGAACCCGACCAGCGCATCGCGCTGGCGCGCCGGGAAACTCGCGACTGCCTCGCCGAGGAACTGCGCCGGCTCGACGCCGACGAGATCTACGCCGAGGCGCTCGCCGGAATCGAGAAGGTGACCTATGAGTGACCACATCGACGTGCACGACGAGCTCGGCGCCGAATTCCCCGCCAACACCATCGAAGTCCACGACGACCCCGACGGTCTGGCCGATGCCGCGGCCGAGCGCTTCGTCGACGTGATCGTCGCCGCCCAGGCCGAGCGCGGCACCGCCTCGGTGGCGCTCACCGGCGGCAGCGACGGCATCCGGCTGCTGGAGCGGGTCCGGCAGAACCCGGGCGACATCGACTGGTCGGCCCTCTACGTCTACTGGGGCGACGAGCGTTTCGTGCCCGACGGCGACCCGGACCGCAACGAGCTGCAGGCCAGGCAGGCGCTGCTCGACTTCGTCCCGCTGAACCCCGCGCACGTGTTCCCGATCGCCCCGTCCGACGGGACCTACGGCTCCCCGGAGGCCGCGGCGGCCGCGTACGCGCAGATCGTGCACACCGAGCTCGACGAGCGCGGCGAGTTCGACCTGACCGTGCTCGGCATGGGTCCCGAGGGGCACATCAACTCGCTGTTCCCGCATTCCCCGGCGATCAGGGAGACCACGGATTACGTTGTGGCGGTTCACGACTGCCCGAAGCCGCCGCCCACCCGGGTCTCGCTGACGTTGCCGGCGATCCATCGCTCCCGCCACGTCATGCTGGTGGTCAGCGGGGTCGGTAAGGCGGCCGCAGTCGCCGCCGCCGTCAACGGGGCCTCCCCCGACGACGTCCCGTCGGCCGGCGCGGTCGGCATCGAATCGACCACCTGGGTCGTCGACGAGGCCGCCGCCGCCGACCTGCTCCTCGACGAGGAGTAATCGCGTCGCCGAAGGGCCGGGTCCCGCTGGGCCCGGCCCTTTCGCGTGCGCACCCTGCCTGCCGGCGCCGACGACACATCGATATCGTCGGGGGTGTTCCACGGCCGAAAGGGTGACCATCAGCATGATCCAGACCGAGACGGTGACGATTCCGGCCCATGTGCACGGCTATCCGCAGGTGGCGTTCGGCGGTTACGTCGCCGGACTGCTGGCCCGCCGCTCCGGCGCCGAGACCGTGCGCGTCGATTTCCGCCGCGCGGTCCCGATCGAGACGCCGATCGCCCTGCCCACCGCCGAACCGGGACACGCGATCCTGACCGACGCCGCCGGTGCCGTCCTGGCTCAGGCCGCTCCCGCCACTCTCGACATCACCGCGCCGCCCGGCCCGTCCTGGTCGGCGGCCAAGCGCGCGGCCGACGCCGCGCTCGCGAGCCCGCACCGCCCGGTCACCGACTGCTTCGGCTGTGGTGTGGAGTGCTCCCCCGGCCACGGTCTGCGTCTGTTCCCCTGGCCGGTCCCGGACCGGCCGATGGTCGCCGCCGCGTGGACACCCGACCTGAGCCTCGCCGACGACTCCGGCGAACTGCCACCGGAGATCGTCTGGTCCGCTCTCGACTGCCCCGGCGGCATCGCCGCCTGGACGTTCCAGAAGATGGCCCGCGGCGCGGTCACCGCGGCCCTCACCGCCACCCGATTCCGGCCGGTCCCGGCGGGGGCGGAGTACACCACCCACGCCTGGGCGATCCGCAGCGAGGGCCGCAAACACACGGTGGGCGTTGCCCTTTCCACCCGCGACGGCGACCTCTGCGCCCTCGCGGAGGCCCTGTGGGTCGTCCCCCGCGAGCAGACACCGCCGCCTGCCGAGCAGTAGCGCCCGCTCAGGCGGCCCGATCGCCGAGCCGAGCCCGTTCGACGACACCGACGGCAGGTGCTGGTGCCGCGACCACGACATCCACCGGTCGACCTCGCGTGAACGCCCTGGTTCGACCACCGGAGCGCCTAGCATCGGAGTCCTGGGCAGGCCGGCGGAACGGACGTCGACTCGACTCGAGCGAGGAGTGCTGACGATGCGCGAGATTCGTGGAGTCGCCGCTTCGGGTCGGGTTCGACCATGAGCGGGCCGGTCGACCTCGACGCGGCATTCCGTACCGCCCTCACGGAGCTGACGGTCCCGCTGCGCACCGACGTGCCGCCGGCGATCGACGCGGCCGTCGGGATCGAGATCTTCGAATCCCAGGTCACCAGCAGGCATCTCGACCTGACCGCGCGCCGGCTCGGCGCCGCCCGGCAGGGGTACTACAGCATCGGGTCCTCGGGACACGAGGGCAACGCGGCGGTGGCGGCGGCTCTGCGCGTCGACGACCCCGCCCTGCTGCACTACCGCTCCGGCGCCTTCTTCGTGCAGCGGTGCCGCCGGGTGATCGGCCTCGATCCGATCCGGGACGTGCTGCTCGGTGTCGTCGCCGCGGCCGCCGATCCCATCTCCGGTGGCCGGCACAAGGTTTTCGGCAGCAAGCAGGCCGCGATCATCCCGCAGACCTCGACGATCGCCTCGCACCTACCGCGCGCCGTCGGTCTGGCCTTCGCGCTGGATCGGGCCGCGCGCCAGGAGGTGGCGTGCCCGTGGCCGGCCGACGCGGTGGTGGTGTGCAGTTTCGGTGACGCCTCGGCCAACCATTCCACCGCGGCGGGGGCGATCAACGCCGCCGTGCACGCGTCGCACCAGGGCGTGCCGATGCCGATCGTGTTCGTCTGCGAGGACAACGGTCTGGGCATCAGCGTGCCGACACCGCCGGACTGGATCGAACGCGACTACGGTCCCCGGCCGGGCCTGACCTACCTCGCCGCCGACGGCTGCGAGCTGCCCGACGTCCTCGGTGCCGCCGACGACGCGGTGCATCTCGCGCGGACCTGGCGGGTGCCGGTCTTCCTGCACCTGCGCACGGTGCGGCTGGGCGGGCACGCGGGCTCCGATGTCGAGGCGGCCTATCGCGGCCCGGCCGAGATCGCCGCCGACCTGGCCCGCGATCCGCTGCTCGGCACCGCCCGCTACCTGGTGTCCGCCGGGATCGCCGACACCGCCGACCTGCTGGCCCGCTACGACCGCATCGGCGGGCTCGTGCGGGAGACGGCCGAGAAGGTGGTGCGCGAACCCCACCTGAGCTCGGCGGGCGCGGTCACCGAGCCGCTGGCGCCCGCCACCCCCGACGCGGTCCGGGCCGATGTGCTGCGGGGCCACGCCGATTCACCGGTGCCACCGATGACGCTGGCCCAATCGATCAACCACACCCTGGGCGAACTGCTGGCCCGCGATCGCGACGTGCTGGTCTTCGGCGAGGACGTCGGTCGCAAGGGCGGGGTCTACGGCGTCACCAAGGGGCTGCGCAAACGGTTCGGCGCGCGCCGGGTCTTCGACACGCTGCTCGACGAACAGAGCATCCTCGGGACCGCGCTGGGCACCGCGCTGGCGGGCTTCGTGCCCATTCCGGAGATCCAGTACCTGGCCTATGTTCACAATGCCGCCGATCAGATCCGGGGTGAGGCGGCGACGCTGTCGTTCTTCTCGAAGGGTCAGTACCGCAATCCGATGGTGGTACGGATCGCGGGGCTCGCCTATCAGAAGGGCTTCGGCGGCCACTTCCACAACGACGATTCCCTGGCGGCGCTGCGGGACATCCCCGGCGTCGTGCTGGCCGTACCCGCCCGCGCCGACGACGCGGCGGCGATGCTGCGGACCTGTGTCGCCGCCGCCAGGGTCGACGGCCGCGTATGCCTGTTCGTCGAGCCGATCGCGCTGTACCACACCCGGGATCTGCATCCCGGCGACGAATCCTGGCTCGCCGCACCGACATCCGACCATGTCCCGATCGGCCGCGCCCGCGGCTACGGCGAAGGCACCGATCTCACCGTGGTCACCTTCGGCAACGGGGTGCCGATGAGCCTCCGTACCGCGGATCGGCTGGCCGCGCAGGGGATCCGGGTGCGGGTCCTGGATCTGCGCTGGCTCAATCCGCTCCCGGTCGCCGACCTACTCCACCACGCCGAGGCGAGCGGACGCGTGCTCGTCGCCGACGAGACCCGCCGCAGCGGCGGGGTGTCGGAATCGGTGTTCGCGGCCCTCGTCGACGCGGGATTCCAGGGCACGCTCGCCCGCGTCACCAGCGCGGACAGCTTCGTTCCACTCGGCCCGGCGGCGGACACGGTCCTGCTGAGCGAGGACGCCATCGAGGCCGCGGCACAGCGGGTCGTCTGGTCGGTGCGCTGACGACCTCGGCGCAGACGAAAACCTGCCGTCACGCGGTGCGTGGCGGCAGGGTCGAGCGCGGAGTTCGGGCGAACTCAGGCGAACTTGATCTCCAGGCCGATGCCGAGGATCGCGATCAGCCAGACCAGGCCGACGAAGATCGTGATGCGGTCGAGGTTCTTCTCGACCACGGTGGAGCCGGACAGGCTCGACTGGACGCCGCCACCGAACAGGCTGGACAAGCCGCCGCCCTTGGCGCGGTGCAGCAGCACCAGCAGCACCAACAGCACGCTGGTGATCACAAGGAGGATATCGAGGAACAGCGACATGGCGACCATCCTATGGGGTCGACGGGCGGTGGGTCTAACCAGGCTCGACCGCGACCAGGTGGGAGACCGTCTGCGCCCCGGCCGACCAGCCCGCGACCATCAGCTCGATCTCCTCGTCGCGCGCGGTCAGGCGGACCCGATGCTGGTGCATGTGCTCGGCCCACGACCGCACGACGAACGCCTCGACGAATCGGTCGACGGTGCCGACATCACGGTAGAGCCGCCATTCCATCGCCCCGGTGCGCTGGCGGGACCGCCCGACCAGCGCCATCGACTCGGTGAACACCGCGACGTCCTCGGGCGGCACGTCATAGCCGCGCATCACCAGGACCGGGCCGTCCTCCGGGTCGGGTTCGACGACGAGCTGCGGTTCCGGCCAGAAGGCCGCCGGGGAGAGGTCGATCTCCTCCACGTTGTGCCGGATCGGCCACCACACCGTGCTCACCGCGCAGCAGGCCAGCAGGACCGCCGCGATCAGCAGCGCCGCCACCGCACCGTACGCGCCGGCGACCAGACCCCACAGCAGTGAGCCGATGGCCTGCCCACCCATGAACACCAGCATGTACACCGACAGCCCGCGGGCCCGCACCCAGGCGGGCAACAATAGCTGCATCGTCGAGTTCAGCGTCGACATCGCCAGCAGCCAGGCCAGCCCCGCCCCGATCAGCAGGATCAGCACGACCGGCACGCTGGGCACCAGCGCGGTCGCCACCGCGCCGAGTCCGAACAGCACCGCCGCCAGCGCGAGCCGCTGGGTGGGCGTGAACAGCACCCGCAGCCGGGACAGCGCCAGCGCGCCGCAGACGGCGCCGAGTCCGAGCGCGCCGAGCAGCAAGCCGTAGCCGTCGGAGGCCAGGCCCAGCCGATCGTGCGCGATCACCGGCAGCAGCGACCACACCGCGCTCGCCGGCGCGATGAACAGGATGGCGCGAAAGAGCACCCGCCGGATCGCGGGCGCCGCGCGGATGAACCGGGTGCCCGCCTGCAGCGCCGCGAGCGGACGTTCGCTGGGCAGGATGCGCGGCCGCGTCGGCCACGTCGACATCAGCAGCACCACGACGATGCCGACGAACGAGACGGTGTTGAACCCGAAGACCACTGTCGGCCCGGCGATCGAGACGATCACACCGGCCACCGCGGGCCCCACCGCGCGGCCGATATTGACGCTCATGCTGCCCAGCGCCGCCGCGGAGGTGATCTGGTCGCGCGGCACCAGCTCGGGCTGGATCGCCTGCCAGGCGGGCGCGGTGAGCGCCTGTCCACAGCCGAGCAGGAACAGCAGGGTCAGCAGGACCGCGGGCGTCGTGTGCCCGGTCGCGGTGGACACGGTGAGGGTCAGCGAGGCCAGCGCCATGCCGGTCTGCGCACCGATCAGCAGTCTGCGCCGGTCGACCAGATCGGCGAGCACCCCGGACGGGATGGACAGCAGCATCACCGGCAGCGCGAGCGCGGTCTGCACGAACGACACCAGGGCCGCCGCGTTCGGCGCGTCGACCAGGATCCACTGCGCGCCGACCGTCTGCATCCAGGTGCCCAGATTCGACACCAGCTGCGCGATCCACAGCGCCCGGTACACCGGCGACCGCAACGGCGCCCACGTCGACACCGGTTCGGCCGCCACGCTGCTCACCCGCCGAGCATATCCCTGGCGAACGGCCGGGAACGGGTGCGCAACGGTGCGCGACCCGGTGCGGTCGGACGACGGATTCGCCGCACCCCGAGACGTACGATGGGCGACATGTCGGCAACACTGATCCGTCTCGCCGCGCTCTGTGTGCTCGCCACCGCCGCGGCCACGGCCTGTTCGTCCGCCGAGGAGCCGAAGGCACCCGACGACACGGCCACCCCGATGGGACACACGTATATCTCCACCGAGGTCGACGGCGACACGATCCCCGGCGGCGGCCCGATGACGCTGACCTTCGCCGACGGCCGCATCTCGGCGAACTCCGGCTGCAACACCAGCAGCGGCACCGTCGACCTGAGCGACCACGTCCTGCGCACGTCCCCGCTGGCGGGCACCATGATGGCGTGCGCCGGCGAGCGCGGCCGCGCCGACGCCTGGCAGAACACTTTCCTGGAGTCCGCCCCCACCTGGCGCCTCGACGGCGACAAACTGACACTGACCGGCACGTCGGTCACCGTCCATCTCACCGACAAGAAGATCGTCACCCCGGACAAGCCGCTGACCGGCACCACCTGGGTGGTCACCACGCTGATCACGCCGCAGGGACAGGTCCGCTCCACCACCCTCGACGAAGTGAGCCCGAACCTGACGATCGGCGAGGGCGGCACCGTCAACGGCATGGCCGGCTGCAACCGGATGACCGGCACGGCCGGCGTCGGCCCCGGCGACGCGGTGAACTTCGCGATCGCCACCACCAAGATGATGTGCGCGCCGGAGGTCATGGAGGTGGAGAGCAGCGTGCTGCGCGCCCTCGACGGCCGCACGACCGCCACCATCGACGGCGACACCCTCACCCTGCGCAACGACAACGGCAACGGCCTGGTCCTGCACGCGCAGTAGCGGCGAACGACACAGGGCCGGAAACCTCGTCGGTTTCCGGCCCTGCGCGTAGCTCTACCCGATCAGGGCAGCGGCCCACCCGCGGCGATCGCCGACAGGGTGGCGAACTCGTCCGCCTTGAGCGAAGCGCCGCCGACCAGCGCGCCGTCGATGTCGGCCTGACCGACCAGCTCGCCGACGTTCTTGGCGTTGACCGAACCGCCGTAGAGCACGCGGACACCCGCGGCGACCTCCGGCGAGGCCAACTCGGCCAGTTCGGCCCGGATCGCGCCACAGACTTCCTGCGCGTCCGCCGCCGAGGCGACCTTGCCCGTACCGATCGCCCAGACCGGCTCGTAGGCGATGACGACCTGCGAGATCTGCTCGGCCGTCAGGCCTTTCAGCGAACCGCGCAGCTGCTCGAGGTTGTACTCGACGTGCGTGCCCGCCTCGCGGATGCCCAGACCCTCACCGATGCAGACGATCGGGGTGATCTCGTTCTTCAGCGCCTGCTTGGCCTTGGCCAGCACGGTCGCGTCGTCCTCGTTGTGGTACTGACGACGCTCCGAGTGCCCGACCACCACGAAGGTGCAACCCAGCTTGGCCAGCATCGACCCGCTGATCTCACCGGTGTAGGCGCCCGAGTCGTGCACCGACACGTCCTGCGCGCCGTAGGTGAGCAGGAGCTTGTCGCCCTCGACCACCGACTGCACACTGCGCAGGTCGGTGAACGGCGGGATCACCGACACGTCGACCTTGGCGAAGTACTTCTCCGGCAGCGCGAAGGCCACCTTCTGCACCAGCGCGATGGCCTCGAGGTGGTTGAGGTTCATCTTCCAGTTGCCTGCGATGAGCGGCTTACGTGCCATCGCTCAGCCCTCCAGCACCGAAATACCGGGCAGCTCTTTGCCTTCCAGATATTCCAGAGACGCGCCACCACCGGTGGAGATGTGCGAGAAGCCGTCGTCGGGCAGGCCGAGCGTGCGCACGGCGGCCGCCGAGTCGCCGCCGCCCACCACGGTGAACGCGCCCTTGCCGGTCGCGGTCACGATGGCCTCGGCCACCCCGCGGGTGCCCGCGGCGAACTTCTCGAACTCGAACACGCCCATCGGGCCGTTCCAGAACACCGTCTTCGCCTCGGTCAGCAGCGCGGAGAACCGGGCCACCGACTCGGGGCCGATGTCCAGGCCCATCCAGCCGTCGGGGATCTCGGTCGAGGCGACGGTCTTCGCATCGGCGTCGGCGGCGAACTTGTCGGCCGCGACGATGTCGACCGGCAGGTGCAGCACGTCGCCGAAGCGCTCGAGCAGATCCTTGCAGGTGTCGATCATCTCTTCCTGCAGCAGCGAGGTGCCCACCGAAAGGCCCTGTGCGGCAAGGAAGGTGAAGCACATGCCGCCGCCGATCACCAGGGTGTCGACCTTGGGGGCCAGCGCCTCGATGACCGCGAGCTTGTCGGAGACCTTGGAGCCGCCGAGCACCACGGCGTAGGGACGAGCCGGGTCCTGGGTGAGCTTCTGCAGCACCTCGACCTCGGCCGCCACCAGCGTGCCCGCGTAGTGCGGCAGCTGCTGGGCGACGTCGTAGACCGAGGCCTGCTTGCGGTGCACCACACCGAAACCGTCGGAGACGAACGCGCCGTCGTCGCCGACCAGCTCGACATAGGCGGCCGCCAGCTTCGCCCGCTCGGCGTCGTCCTTGCTGGTCTCGCGCGCGTCGAAACGCACGTTCTCCAGCAGCAGCACGTCGCCGTCGGTGAGGCCTTCCGAACGCGAGAGCGCGTCGTAGCCCACCACGTCACCGGCCAGCTGGACGTTGCGGCCCAGCAGCTCCGCCAGCTTCACGGCCACGGGGGCCAGCGAGTACTTGGCGTCCGGCTCGCCCTTGGGGCGGCCCAGGTGGGCCATGACGACCACCTTGGCGCCGGCCTCGACCAGCGCCTGGATGGTCGGCACCGAGGCGATGATGCGGCCCGGGTCGGTGATCTGTCCGTTGTCGTCGAGGGGGACGTTCAGGTCGGAGCGCACGAGCACGCCCCGGCCCTCGACACCCTCGGCCAGGAGATCCTGCAGTGTCTGAACAGTCATCGCGGTCAGAGCGACTTGCCGACGAGACCGATGAGGTCGGCGAGGCGGTTGGAGTAGCCCCACTCGTTGTCGTACCAGGACACGACCTTGACCTCGTTGCCGATGACCTTGGTCAGCGGGGCGTCGTAGATCGAGGAGTGCGGGTCGGTGACGATGTCGCTGGACACGATCGGGTCCACGTTGTACTTCAGGATGCCCTGCAGCGGGCCCTCGGCGGCAGCCTTCATCGCGGCGTTGATCTCGTCGATGGTGGCCGGCTTCGCCAGGGTCGCGGTCAGGTCGGTGACCGAGCCCGTCGGGACCGGAACGCGCAGCGCGTAGCCGTCGAGCTTGCCCTGCAGCTCGGGAAGCACCAGGCCGATGGCCTTGGCCGCGCCGGTGCCGGTGGGCACGATGTTCAGGGCCGCGGCGCGGGCGCGACGCAGGTCCTTGTGCGGCGCGTCCTGCAGGTTCTGGTCCTGGGTGTACGCGTGGATGGTGGTCATCAGGCCCTGTACGATGCCGAACTCGTCGTTGAGGACCTTGGCGATGGGGCCGAGGCAGTTGGTGGTGCACGAGGCGTTGGAGATGATGTTCTGGCTGCCGTCGTACTTGTCGTCGTTGACGCCCATCACGATGGTGATGTCCTCGCCGGAGGCCGGCGCGGAGATGATGACCTTCTTGGCGCCCGCGGACAGGTGGCCCTTGGCCTTGGCGGCGTCGGTGAAGATGCCGGTCGACTCCACGACGATGTCGACACCCAGGTCACCCCACGGCAGCGCCGACGGGCCCTCCTTGATGGCCAGCGCCTTGATGCGCTGCTCGCCCACGACGATCACGTCACCGTCGACGGAGACGTCCTGCGGCAGCCGACCCAGGATGGAGTCGTACTTCAGCAGCGTGGCGAGGGTGTTGATGTCGGTGAGGTCGTTGACCGCGACGATCTCGATATCGGTCTTGCCGACAGCCTTCAGCGCCTCCACCGCACGGAAGAAGTTACGTCCGATACGACCGAAGCCGTTGATACCTACCCGGACAGTCACGTTATCGCTCCTCAGCTTTCAAGCGGATTCATTCCGACGGGAACCACAGTAGTAGCCGACACCGGCTTCACGACAGCCACCTGCGATTTGTGAGGTTCCCGGCCCCCTGCCTGCGGGAACCACAGAATAGAGGGCAGAGCGGTCATGTATGACCGCTCTGCCCTAAACGTCGGATTCGCCACAGCGCACAGCGAATGCCCGGGTTACGCGTCGTCGAGCAGCTCCGCCGTCACCGCCGACTCGGTGTCGGGAATACCCAGGTCCTTGGCCCGCCGATCGGCCATCGACAGCAGGCGCCGGATCCGGCCCGCCACCGCGTCTTTCGTCATCGGCGGCTCGGCCAGCTGCCCCAGCTCCTCGAGCGAGGCCTGCCGGTGCTGGACCCGCAGCCTGCCCGCGGCGGCCAGATGGTCGGGCACGTCGTCGGCGAGGATCTCCAGCGCCCGCTCCACCCGCGCGGCCGCGGCGACGGCCGCCCGCGCCGAGCGGCGCAGGTTGGCGTCGTCGAAGTTGGCGAGCCGGTTCGCGGTCGCCCTGACCTCGCGGCGCATCCGGCGCTCTTCCCAGGTGAGCCTGGTGTCCTGCGCGCCCATCCGGGTGAGCAGGGCGCCGATCGCCTCGCCGTCGCGCACCACGACTCGGTCGGTGCCGCGCACCTCACGAGCCTTGGCGGTGATGCCGAGCCGACGAGCCGCACCGACCAGGGCCAGCGCGGCCTCCGGGCCGGGGCAGCTCACCTCGAGCGCCGAGGACCGGCCCGGCTCGGTCAGCGAGCCGTGCGCGAGAAACGCTCCGCGCCAGGCCGCTTCGGCGTCGCCGATACTGCCGCCCACCACCTGGGCGGGCAGGCCGCGAACCGGGCGTCCGCGCACGTCGAGCAAACCGGTCTGGCGGGCCAGCGCCTCACCCTCCTTCGACACCCGCACCACGTAGCGGGAGGTCTTGCGCAACCCTCCCGCGCCGAGCACGTGCACGTCGGAGCCGTACCCGTAGAGCTCGAAGATCTCCCGGCGCAGTCGCCGCGCGATGGAACCCATGTCCACCTCGGCCTCGACGATCACCCGGCCCCCGACGATGTGCAGACCGCCCGCAAATCGCAGCAGGGCCGACAATTCCGCCTTGCGCGAGCTGACCTGCGACACCACGAGCCTGCTCAGCTCGTCCTTCACCTCGGCTGTCATCGCCACGAGACGCGCTCCTTTCCCACCGACCCGGAACGCACATCCGATCCCGTGTGCCGTCCCTCGACTCGAAGCCCTGCCAGTTGCGGCCGCGGCGCCCGGATCAGCTGATCCAGTGCGGCGGCAAGTTTTCCGGGATGATGCCGATCCGTTCCCGGCTCGGCGACATCGCAGAACGTTACCCGTGCGCGCAACTGTTCGGCGGCTCTTGCCACATGTTCCCGTTGCCGCCCCTCGGGCACCGACGCCGAGTCGACGAGCACCTCGTCGACCGCGAAATCCGGTGCGTGCTGGGACAATACATGCAGGTGACGTTCGGCGGAAAAGCCGGCCGTCTCGCCCGGCTCGGCGGCCAGGTTCAACACGAGCACCTTGCGTGCCCTGGTGTGTACCAGCGCGTCGTGCAGTTGCGGCACCAGCACATGCGGGATGACGCTGGTGAACCATGAACCCGGGCCCAGCACAACGACATCCGCGTGCTCGATGGCCGAGGTGGCCTCGGGGCTGGCAGGCGGATCGGACGGAATCAGCCGCACCCGCCGGACCTTACCCGGCGTGGTCGCCACCGCAACCTGGCCCCGCACACTGCGCCCGATCCGCGGATCCGATTCCAGGCCCGAGACTTCGGCCTCGATGTCGAGCGGAACCGGCGACATCGGCAGCACCCGGCCGGTGATCCGCAGCAGTCTGCCCACCTCGTCGAGTGCGGCCACCGGATCACCGAGGACATCGGTGAGGCCGGCCAGGATCAGATTGCCCACCGAATGGCCTGCCAGCGCGCCGGTGCCGCCGAAGCGGTGCTGCACCGTCGTCGTCCACACGCCGTCGGCGTCCTCGGACAGCGCGGCCAGCGCCATCCGCAGGTCGCCCGGCGGCAGCATGCCCAGTTCGCCGCGCAGCCTGCCCGAAGACCCGCCGTCGTCGGCCACCGTGACGACCGCGGTGATCCGCCTGGTCAGCCTGCGGACCGCCGTCAGGGTCGCGTAGAGCCCGTGTCCGCCGCCCAGCGCGACGACGGCTGGGTCGGCTTCCCATCCGCTCATTCGCGCCCCAGATCCCGGTGCACGACGCGGACGACGTCCACGGCCGCGTGCCCGGTATCGGCGCCGATGCGCTCACCGAGTGCCTCGGCGATCGCGACGCTGCGATGCTTGCCGCCGGTGCACCCCACTGCCACCGTCATGTATCGCTTCCCCTCTTGGCGGTATCCGGTCGTGGTCAGGTCGACGAGATGGTGGCAGGTCTGCAGGTAGTCCTGCGCACCCGGCCTCGACAACACGTAGTCGCTGACCACCGATTCCTGACCCGTGTGTTCCCGCAGTTCGGGAATCCAATGCGGGTTGGGCAGGAATCGAACATCCAACACCATGTCGGCGTCGAGTGGAACACCGTACTTGAACCCGAACGACTGCACGGTCAGTTGCAGCGCGGCGGGCGCGCCCGCGCCGTAGACCTCCTCCAGCTTGCGGTGCAGCTGGTGGATCGACAGCTCGGTGGTGTCGATGACGACATCGGCCGCCGCCTTGACCGCCGCGAGCCGGACCCTCTCGGCCGTCAGACCGGCCGAGAGGGTGCCGTCGGGGCTGTCGCTCTGTAGTGGATGCCTGCGCCGGGCGAAACCGAATCGCCGGATCAGCACGTCGTCGGAGGCCTCGAGGAACAGCACTCGTGTCCGGATGCCCGCCGAGCGCAGTTGCTCGGTGACACCGGAGAGGTCACCGGTGAAGAAGCGGCTGCGCACGTCCATGACCAGCGCCAGACGCCGGATCGGTGGTTCGGCGGCGGCGCCCAGCTCGATCATCCGCCCGATCAGTTCGGGCGGCAGGTTGTCGGTGACGTACCAGCCGAGATCCTCCAATACGCGCGCGGCGGTGCCGCGGCCCGCGCCGGACAAGCCGGTCACGATGACCACTTCTACTGGTTGCTGTGTATCGGAGACCGCCCCGGCCTGTCCGGGTACCGCCCCCGCATTATTGTTCGATTCGACGCGTGTCATGTCCTACCGGATCCGTTTCTGGGTGCCTTTCGATCATCCCGCACCGGTTCGGGTATCGGGCGCAGACACACAACGTACGGCACTCGCAATGTTGCGTCCTGCGATCCGCCCCTCCTCGGCTACGGGCTGTTCAGCGCTTCCAGCACTGCTTTCGCCGTGGAGACCCCGATGCCGGGCACCGATGTGATCTCGTCGACAGTCGCGTCCTTGATCCGGGCGACCGAACCGAAGTGGGTGACCAGCGCGGTCCGCCTCGCCTCACCGAGTCCCTTCACCGAGTCCAGCGCCGAGGCCGTCATCCGGCGCGAGCGCTTGCTGCGGTGGAAGGTGATCGCGAAGCGGTGCGCCTCGTCGCGCACGCGTTGCAGCAGGTAGAGCGCCTCGCTGTTGCGCGGCATGATCACCGGGTCGGGTTCGCCCGGCACCCACACCTCTTCGAGGCGCTTGGCCAGGCCGATCACCGCGACATCGGTGATGCCGAGTTCGTCGAGCACCTCGGCGGCCGCGGCGACCTGCGGCGCGCCACCGTCGACGACGTAGAGGTTCGGCGGATAGGCGAAGCGGCGCGGCTTACCGGTGGTCGGATCGACCCCGGGGCGCGAGGTCGGCTCGTCGGCGTCGTCGACCTCGACGTCGACGGCCTGCTGCCGGTCCTTGGCGAGCCGGGCGAAGCGGCGCCGGGTCACCTCGGCGATGCTGCCGACGTCATCGGAGCGGCCGTCGCCCGCCGCCTCCTTGATCGCGTAGTGCCGGTAGTCGGACTTGCGGGCCAGCCCGTCCTCGAAGACCACCAGCGAGGCGACGACATCGGTGCCCTGCACGTGACTGATGTCGACGCACTCGATCCGCAGGGGCGCGCTGTCGAGATCGAGGAAATCCTGGATATCTTGCAGCGCTTGGGATCTGGAGGTCAGATCGCCCGCGCGCTTGAGTTTGTGCTGGGCCAGCGCCTCGCCCGCGTTGCGCTGCACGGTCTCGGCCAGCGCCTTCTTGTCACCGCGCTGCGGCACGCGCAGCGAGACGGCCGAGCCGCGCAGCCTGCTCAGCCAGTCCTGGATCTCCTCGGCGTCGGCGGGCAGTTCGGGGACCAGCACCTCGCGCGGCACCACCACCACGTCGCCGTCGGCGTTCTGGTCGGCCAGCGCGGCCTGCTCGCCGTAGAACTGGGTGAGGAACTGCTCGACCAGCGCCGCGAGTTCGGTGCCGGACTCGGCGACATCGAGCGCGTCACCGGACTTGTCGACCACCCAGCCGCGCTGGCCGCGCACCCGCCCGTCGCGGACGTGGAAGATCTGGACGGCGGCTTCGAGTTCGTCGGTGGCGAAGGCGATCACGTCGGCGTCGGTGCCGCTGCCGAGGACCACGGCCTGCTTCTCCAGCGCGCGCCGCAGCGCCTGCACGTCGTCGCGCAGCCGGGCCGCGGTCTCGAAGTCCAGGTCGTCGGCGGCCTCGTGCATACGCCGTTCCAGCGCGCGCACCATCTTGTCGGTCTTGCCAGAGAGGAAGTCACAGAAGTCGTCGACGATCTGGCGGTGCTCGCCGGCGGTGACCCGACCGACGCACGGCGCCGAGCACTTGTCGATGTAGCCGAGCAGGCAGGGTCGCCCGATCTGGTTGTGCCGCTTGAAGACTCCGTTGGAACAGGTGCGCGCGGGGAACACGCGCAGCAGCAGGTCGAGGGTCTCGCGGATCGCCCAGGCGTGCGCGTAGGGACCGAAGTAGCGCACGCCCTTCTTGCGCGCGCCGCGGTAGACGAACAGCCGCGGATACTCCTCGTCGAGCGTCACCGCGAGCACCGGATAGGTCTTGTCGTCGCGGTAGCGGACGTTGAACCGCGGATCGAATTCCTTGATCCAGTTGTATTCGAGCTGCAGAGCCTCCACCTCGGTGGACACCACGGTCCACTCGACGCTCGCGGCCGTGGTCACCATCTGCCTGGTCCGCGGGTGCAGCGAGTACACGTCGGCGAAGTAGGAGTTCAACCGGCTGCGCAGGCTCTTGGCCTTGCCGACGTAGACGACGCGCCCGTGCACGTCCCGGAACTTGTAGACACCGGGTTCGACGGGAATGGTGCCCGGCGCCGGCCGGTACGTCGCGGGATCTGCCACCCATCCAGCCTAGCGAGCGCGTCCGACAGACCGGCACCGCCGACCGCGCACCGGCGGTGGGCCGGCCGGGCGCACGCGCTGTGTAGCGTGGAGGCCCGGACTCCGTGCCGGAAAGGACCTTCGATGACCAACGCGCCCACCCTCCCCGCCGACGACCTGTTCGACGACGAGGCGACCCCGGCCGGGGTGATGCCGGGCAGCGTGCGCGGTGCCCGGTTGATCGCCTGCGTCGCGACGCTGGTCGGCATCGTGCTGATCGCGGTCACTGTCGCGCTCGGCACCCACGGTTCACTCGGCGTCCTGATCGCGGGCTACCTGCCGACGTTCGCGCTGGTCCCGTTGGCGGTGCTGTTCGGACGCGGTGGCGACCTCGTCAGAAAGGCCGCGATCGGCGTCGCCGGGCTGGCCGGGCTGGTCTCGTGCACCGGGATCCTCACCGGGCTCCCACCAGGTGCCGTCGGCATCGTCGCCAACGGCGCGATCGTCGCCCTGCTGCTGCGTCCCACGGCCTCGGCCTGGTTCACCCGCGAGCGCTGAGCGGACGCGCGCTCCCGGTGACCGTCGTACCGCGGTGGTTCGCCGGCCCCGCCCCGATCAGGTGGTCGCGGCGCCGTCGAGACCGATGCCGTGGGCGCTGAGCGCCGCGATCAGGGCGCGCGGACGGTCAGCGGTCGGCAGTGGCTCGACGAGGGCGAACCGCGCGCCCAGCGCGGCGGCGCCGCCGTCGGCCTCGGCGCTGTCGCCGATCATCAGCACCCGTTCCGGGTCGACGCCGAGCCGGTCGGTGGCGTCGCGGAAGATCGCGGCGTTCGGCTTGATCGCGCCGACCTCGTAGGACAGCGTCATCGCGCCGACCAGTGCGTCCCAGCCGTGTTTCGCGAAGGCGGGGCGGATGTCGAAGGCGATATTGCTGACGATGCCGATCGGAATGCCCTGGGCGGACAGGGCTTCCAGCACGAGGCCGGTGTCGGGGTACGGGGTCCACGCCAGCGGGTCGATGAGGCGGTCGTACAGGCGCGTGGCCTGGGTGTCGGGGACACCGGAGCCGCGCAGCACCTCGAGGTAGGCGTGCCGGTGCAGGGCCGGGTCGAGATCGCGGTGGTCCCAGGCATGCTGACCCGCCGCGTCGAAGGTCATGAACTGCTCGACGGGGGCCGTCATCCGGCGCAGCACTTCGGCTTTCGCGGCGACGTCGAACGGGGTGCCGTCGTCGCCGATCAGCTCGTCGGCCCAGGTCCGATCGTCCTCCAGGCGGAAGACCGTGCCGGAGAAGTCGAACAGCACCGCGTCGATGTCCATGTCGCCAGGGTAGCGAGCCCGCGACCGGTCGCCGGGCGGAAACTGCTTCGTCAACCGAACATTCGCGTGCCCGTCACCGGGAAATAATCGGCCGGGCCGGGCCGCGCGGGGTTACGCTGCCAGGATGACGCCAAGGCGACGGACGTGGATCGGGGCCGCGGCGGCCGGACTTCTCACGGTGGGTCTGCTGACGGGCTGCTCGTCCGAGGACTCCGCGGCAGCCGAGTGCACGAGTACGCCGAACGGTACGCCCGTCTCGGCCGCTCCGGCGACGAACGCCCCGACCACGCAGAACCTCAGCACGAACCCGGAGATCGCGTCGGGCTACCGCTCGGGCATGACCGCGGTGCGCACCCGCACCTACGCGGTCTCCACCGCGAACCCGCTGGCCACCGAGGCCGCGTGCCGGGTACTGCGGGACGGCGGCACCGCTGCCGACGCGCTGGTCACCGCACAGGCGGTGCTCGGGCTGGTCGAGCCGCAGGCCTCCGGCATCGGCGGTGGCGCGTTCCTGGTGCACTACGACGCGAAGTCACGCACCGTCGAGGCCTACGACGGCCGCGAGACCGCGCCCGCCGCGGCCACCGAGAACTACCTGCGCTGGGTCAGCGACACCGACCGCACCGAACCGGCCCCGAACACCCGGGCCAGCGGACGCTCGATCGGAGTGCCCGGGGTGCTGCGGATGCTCGAACTCGCCCATCGCGACCACGGGCTGACCGCGTGGAAGGAACTGTTCGACCCGGCGATCAGCCTGGCCGACAGCGGTTTCGAGATCAGTCCCCGGCTGGCGGGCCAGATCGCCGAGTCGGCCAAGGACCTGGCCGCCGACGAGGACGCCCGCGGGTACTTCCTCGAGGCGGACGGCTCGCCGAAGAAGTCCGGCACCGTCCTGACCAACCCGGCCCTGGCCAAGACGCTGTCCGCGATCGCGGGCGACGGCGCGCAGGCGTTCTACAGCGGCGCCATCGCCCAGGACATCGTCGAGGCGGCGGGCAGCACCGCGGGCGGGCGTACGCCCAGCCTGCTGACCGCCGGCGATCTGGCCGGGTACCAGGCCAAGAAGCGCACCGCGCTGTGCACCGGCTACCGCAAGTTCGAGCTGTGCGGCATGCCCGCGCCGTCCTCCGGCGGCAGCACCGTCGCCGCCACGCTGGGCATCCTGGCCAACTTCGACATCCCGTCGTTGCGCCCCCAGGACCTCGACGCCGACGGCGGTCGGCCCGACGCGCAGGCCGTGCACCTGATCTCCGAGGCCGAGCGGCTCGCCTACGCCGACCGCAACAAGTACGTCGCCGACCCGGATTTCGTTCCACTGCCGGGCAATTCGGTGCTCTCGCTGGTGCATCCGCAGTACCTCAAACAGCGGTCCACCTTGATCGACCCGCAGCGCAGTATGGGCACCGCGAAGCCGGGCGACCTCGGGCCGGTCCCGCTGGGCAACGGCCCGCAGCCGCCCGAGCACGGCACCAGCCACATCTCCGTCGTCGACAAGTACGGTAACGCCGCCGCCATGACCACCACGGTCGAGTCGGCGTTCGGTTCGTTCCACTTCGTCGACGGTTTCGTGCTCAACAACCAGCTCACCGATTTCGCCGCCGACCCGCTCGACCCGGACGGCACCCCGGTGGCCAACCGCCTGCAGCCCGGCAAGCGCCCGCGCAGTTCGATGGCGCCCACCCTGGTCTTCGACCGCGACGACGCGGGCAACCGCGGCGACCTCACCTTGGTCACCGGGTCCCCCGGCGGCTCGGTGATCATCCAGTTCGTGGTGAAGACCCTGATCAACACCCTGGACTGGGGCCTGGACCCCCAGCAGGCGGTCTCGGGCGTCTCCTTCGGCGCGGGCAACACCCCGGTCACCGGCATCGGCGGCGAACACCCCGCCATCGACGCCACCGACAACGGCGACCACGACCCCCTCGTCCAGCGCCTGCGCGCGATGGGCCACCAGGTCTCGGTAGCACCGCAATCGAGCGGCCTGAGCGCCCTGCAACGGGACGGCAAGGACGGCTGGATCGGCGGCGCCGACCCCCGCCGCGAAGGCGCCGTCCTCGGCGACACCCGCTAAGGCCGCGCCCCCATCGGATACAGCTCGACCTCGGCCACCCGCACCGGGTCGGTCACCCGGAAGCCGAACCGCTCGTAGAACGGCACGTTCGACGCCCGGGTCGCCACCAGGAACGCAGGCCCGGCGGCGCTGTCCATGCGCCGCCGGATCAGCTCGGCCGCGTGCCCACGACCCTGCCGATCCGGGCGGGTGCCGATGGTCGCGAGATACAGGTGCGGCTCGTGCGGCCGGGTGCCGTCGATACTGCGCAGCGCGGGCAGCGCCTTGGGCAGGCTCCGGCCGAGGGCACGCAGCAGCGTGATCCGCTTGGCGAGGGTCGACTCCACCCCGGGCGGCTCCCACATCGCGACGGCGGCGACGGAGCCGTCGTCGGCGTAGGCGAGGTCGACCGCGCCGTGCCGGCGACGGGAGGCCAGACGCGATTCCCACAGCAGCGGCAACGCTTTTCGGCGGCGTGCTGGGTCCGGCCAGACGTAGCTCATCAGTGGATCGTCGGCGAAGGCGGCGGCCAGGACCTGCGCGGGCGTCATGCCCGCGAGACTACCGAGCCGGGTCGGTGCCGGGTGCGGCGTACTTGGCGCCGAGTTCGCGGAGGCGTTCGATGGCGTCGGCGGCGTGGGACTTGTCGTTGGAGCGGATCGCGAGCATGGGGACGTAGTCGTCGTCGGCCAGTTCGAGGCGGGCCCAGGACTTGCGGTCGGGGAAGGACGCGCCACGGATGTAGGACCAGGGGTACTCGTGGTCACCGAGGATGTTGCGGACCGAGACGCCCGCGGCGCCCGCGCGCACCCGGGGACGGGTGAGCAGCAGGACCGCGGCCGCGCCCAGCACGCCGATCAGGATCATCGCGATCTGGTCGGCGAAGCGAAAGTTCACACCGGTCGAGCCGGTGCGCAGCAGCAGACCGCCGAAGGTGAAGAAGACCAGGATGACGATCGCGACGACCACCGAGGTCCGGATCGCCCGGCGCGGACGGACCTCGAACTCCCAGGCCGACTCCGGTTCGGGGGCACCCGAACCGCGCCGCCAGGTCCGCACCACCGGCACGGTCACGCCGATCGCAGCGCGCGCAGGGTGAGCGCGGCGTCGAGGGCGGCGGCACAGGCCTGCTCGCCCTTGTCCTCCGCCGAACCGGGCAGCCCGGCGCGGTCGCGCGCCTGCTCCTCGTCGTTGGTGGTCAGCACACCGTTGGTGACGGGAGTGGCCGCGTCCAGCGACACCCGGGTCAGGCCCGCGGTCACCGCGTCACACACGTACTCGAAATGCGGTGTGCCACCACGGATCACCACGCCCAGCGCGACGACGGCGTCGTGCGTGCGGGCCAGTTCCTGGGCGACCACCGGCAGTTCCATCGCACCGGCGCAGCGCACCACGGTCACCTGCTCGACGCCGGCTTCCTTCGCGACCCGCTGCGCGTTGGCGACGAGGGTGTCGCAGATCTCGGTGTGCCAGCGCGAGGCGACGATGCCGAGCTTGAGGTCTTTGGCCTGGGCCAGCGCGAAGGACGGGACACCCGTGCCGCTCATCGTTGTCGCCTTTCGGGAGTGTGCGTGGTGATCACTGCGCGGTTTCGCCCAGATCCAGGTCGTCCAGGCCGATCAGGTCGTGGCCCATCCGATCCCGTTTGGTGCGCAGGTAGTGCAAGTTCTCGGCGTTGGCGCGCAGTGGCATCGGCACCCGCTCGGTGATCCGCAGGCCGTACCCGTCGAGCCCGACACGCTTGGCCGGGTTGTTGGTGAGCAGACGCATCGACCGGATGCCGAGGTCGACCAGGATCTGCGCCCCGGTGCCGTAGTCGCGCGCGTCGGCGGGCAGGCCCAGATCGAGGTTGGCGTCGACGGTGTCGCGGCCGGTGTCCTGCAGCTGATAGGCCTGCAGCTTGTGCATCAGGCCGATGCCGCGGCCCTCGTGCCCTCGCATGTAGAGCACGACACCGCGGCCCTCGGCGTCGACCATCTCCAGCGCCGCGTCCAGCTGCGGACCGCAGTCGCAGCGCAGCGAACCGAAGACGTCGCCGGTCAGGCACTCGGAGTGCACGCGCACCAGCACGTCCTCGCCGTCGGCGATGTCGCCGCGCACCAGCGCGACGTGCTCGGCCTCGTCGAAGATGCTCTGGTAACCGACCGCCTTGAAATCGCCGTGCGCGGTCGGGATCCGCGCCTCGGCCACCCGCACGACGTGCTTCTCGTGCTTACGCCGCCAGGCGATCATGTCGGCGATCGAGATCATCGCCAGGTCGTGTTCGTCGGCGAAGACCCGCAGCTCGTCGGTGCGGGCCATGTGGCCGTCGTCCTTCTGGCTGACGATCTCGCAGATCACGCCCGCCGGGCGCAGTCCGGCCATCCGGGCCAGATCGACCGCGGCCTCGGTGTGGCCGGGGCGACGCAGCACGCCGCCGTCCTTGGCGCGCAGCGGCACCACGTGACCCGGCCGGGTGAACTCGTCGGCCTTGGCCTGGGCGCTGGCCAGCAGCCGCATGGTGACCGCGCGGTCCGCGCCGGAGATGCCGGTGGTGATGCCCTCGCGCGCGTCGACCGAGACGGTGTAGGCCGTGCCGTGCTTGTCCTGGTTCATCGCGTAGGCGGGCGGCAGGCCGAGGCGGTCACAGTCGTCGCCGGTCAGCGGCACGCAGATGTAACCGGAGGTGTAGCGGATCATGAACGCGACCAGCTCCGGGGTGGCCTTCTCGGCCGCGAAGATGAGATCGCCCTCGTTCTCACGATCCTCGTCGTCCACGACGACGACAGCCTTACCGGCCGCGATATCGGCGACCGCGCGCTCGATGCTGTCCAACCTGGTCACGTCTGCTTGCTCCGTAATCTTGGCGGCCGGGGCCGCGTGTTTCTCGGCCTGCCGGCCTCGATTCGCATCGGATACCACATTACGACGTGCGATCGGTGGTTCCGATGACCGCATGCCGCCTGGTGGTCATCCGCGCTGGGCGAGTCGCTCCACGTACTTCGCGATCACATCGACCTCGAGATTCACCATGGTGCCGACCGGGGCGGTGCCCAGCACGGTCAGCGCCAGCGTGGTCGGGATCAGCGACACCTCGAACCAGTCGCGATTGCCGTCCGCGGCGGGCTCGTCGGCGATGCCGAGGCCCGAGACGGTGAGGGAGACGCCGTCGACGGTGATCGAGCCCTTCTCCACCACATACCGCGCGATCGCGTCGGGCAGCGAGATCCGCACGACCTCCCAGTTCTCCGACGGGGTCCGCGAGAGGACGGTGCCGGTGCCGTCGACGTGGCCCTGCACGAGGTGACCGCCGAGGCGGCTGTCGAGCGCCGCGGCCCGCTCGAGGTTGACCCGGGAGCCGGCGACCAGCGCGCCGATGCTCGACCGGTTCAGTGTCTCGGCCATGACGTCCACGGTGAAACTGTCGCCGTCGACCACGTCGACCACGGTCAGACAGACACCGTTGACGGCGATCGAATCACCGTGTCCGGCATCGGAAGTCACCAGCTTGCCGCGGATCGTCAACCGGGCGGCGTCGGCCAGCTGTTCGGTGGCGACGATCTCGCCCAGCTCTTCGACGATCCCTGTGAACATGCCTGCACTCCCTTGTCGCGTCATCCGTACCCGTTGGGCCCAACAGCAGGTGCGTGGCCGCTATTCCCGGCGGTACCCGCTCGCGCACAGCCTAGTGGCGAGCTCCGTGAGCCCCGACGGGTCGGGGTCGAATCAGACCTCGAGCATGATCACGTCCGGGAAAACGAGCGGCGGCGCATCGAACAGTCGGCAAACAGACATCGACATGACGCAACCCCACCGTTAATCATTCCGGCGGTAATCGTTCAATCGAATTTTCGGCGAACCGGTCCCGGCCATTCACTCGACGGCTCTAACCTGGCTTTTACCCCGGAATTCCGAACTCGAAACACGGTGATTCGAATGCTTGCGCCGCGGATGCCATTGACGCAATATTGTTACGTCACCGATTCTTGCCGTTCAACTGATGATCATGGGCAGGTCGGTGGCGCATCCGACCTGCGGCCAGGCCGCGGGGAGTTCGACCCAGGGATAGTCCACCACTCCAGGAAGTCAGACAACACTGTGGGTCACAACAGGTTCGAAAGATGTGGGGGTGCCGCGTGAGCACATTGGTCGATTCCACGCTGGAAATTCGTTGCGTCCGTTATCGGCGGGAACTCCACCTGCCCGCGACGATCGATCCGGACTCCCGTCGCATTCTGCTCCAGATCGGCGCGCATTACGGCGCGGTCACCATGCCGGGTGATCTCGGCGAGCGGGTGCAGGCCCGGTTGCGCGGCGCCGCGATCGCGGGCCCGGTGGTCGACCACCCACGGGCCAGGCGCTGGACGTTCCTGACCGGCCCGTGCCGCCCCGAGACCCTGACCGCCACCGCCTCCGCCGAGTTGTTCCGGCTCTACGCCACGGTCGCGTGCAACGGCAGCCAGATCGTGCTGCCCTCGCCCGACGACGAGCGCACCGGCTACCGCACCTGGGTGCAGGCTCCGGAGGCCGCCGACAACCGGCCCCCGCTGCACGCCGTGATCGACGCGGCGCGGGCGCTGGGCACCCGCAAACTCCGCTCCCTCTGACCGGATTCGCGCGCTACAGCCAAGCCGACGTCGCCATGCTGCGCAGGGTCTGCACGGCGGCGCCGGGATCGGCGGTGTTGTAGACGGCCGAGCCGGCGACGAAACAATCGATGCCGGCCGCGGCGGCCTGTTCGATGGTGTCGGTATTGATGCCGCCGTCGATTTCCACGACGAGCCGCAATTCGCCCGCGTCGACGAGATTGCGCACGATCCGCGCCTTCTCCAGCACGCCCGGGATGAACGACTGCCCGCCGAAGCCGGGTTCCACGCTCATCACGAGCAGGGTGTCGAATTCCTTGAGGATTTCCAGGTACGGCTCGATCGGGGTGTTCGGCTTGACCGAGAGCCCGGCCTTGGCGCCCGCGGCGCGGATGTCGCGGGCCACCGCGATCGGGTCGTCGGTCGCCTCCGCGTGGAAGGTGACGTTGTAGGCGCCCGCCTCGGCGTAGCCCGGCGCCCAGCGGCCCGGGTCGTCGATCATCAGGTGGCAGTCGAAGGGGATGTCGGTCGCCTTGAGCAGACTCTGCACGACGGGCAGGCCGAGTGTGAGGTTCGGCACGAAATGGCCGTCCATCACGTCGACGTGGAGCCAGTCGGATCCTTCGACAGCGGCGGCCTCGGCGGCCAAATTCGCGAAGTCCGCAGACAGGATGGACGGGGCGATCATCGGCGCGGCCGGGCGGGTGAACGTCGGTGTGGACACAGCGCGCAAGTGTAGCGACCAAATGGTGATTGCCCTGCCGGGATGTGGGTAGCCTCCATAGGGTGACCAATTTTTCGGCGGAACAAGGGCTGTTCAGCGCCCCGGTGGAGATTCGCGTAGCAGCATCACTGAACCAGCTGCCGATCCTGCGCGGGCTGGCCGAAACCCTGGTCCTACTCAGCGATTTCACCCTCGACGAGGTCGCCGACGTGCGCCTGGCCGTGGACGAGGTCTGCTCGACGCTCATCGCGATCGCCGCGCCCGATTCGGCGCTCACCTGCGAATTCGTCGTCGGTGACACCGAACTGCTGGTGCGCGTCGACGGGGTGGCCGCGACCGAGGGCATGCCCGACCAGCGCAGCTTCGGCTGGCATGTGCTGCGCACGCTCAGCGACGAGGTGACCGCCGATCAGGCGGGCTTCGACGCGGCCGTGTCCGGCTATCCGACGACGGTCCGATTCCGTCGGGTCCGGGGGAAGGCGTAGTGCACGGCGAAGACACCACCGAAGACCACAAGCCCGACCAGGAGACCCGCGCCGACACCGTCACCGAACCGGAGAACCCCGCCGAGGACACCGTCGACGACACCGAGACCGAGGAACCGGTCTCTGGATACGACGACGTCAGCGTCCTGTTCGAGCGGCTGGCGGCGACCACGCCCGGCAGCGTCGAGCACGCGGTGGCGCGTGACGCGCTGATCAACCGCTGCATCCCCCTGGCCGACCACATCGCCAGGAAGTTCAGCGGTCGCGGCGAACCGTTCGACGATCTGTCGCAGGTGGCGCGTGTCGGCCTGGTGCACGCGGTGGACCGGTTCGACCTCAGCCGCGGCTCGAACTTCCTGTCCTTCGCGGTGCCCACGATCATGGGTGAGGTCCGGCGCTACTTCCGCGACAACACCTGGGCGATGCGGGTCCCGCGCCGGGTCAAGGAGACCCACCTCCGGATCGGGGCCGCGGTCGACCAGCTGTCGCAACGGCTGGGCCGCTCCCCCACCGCGAAGGAGATCGCGGCCGAGCTCGAGGTCGACCCCGACGAGGTCACCCAGGCGGTCATCGCGGGCAACGCGTATCAGCCGACCTCGATCGATGCCGCGTCGGTCGGTCGCGACAGCGACGCGTCGCTGCTCGACACCCTGGGCGAGGAGGAATCGCAGTTCGACCGGGTCGAGGAGTACATCGCGGTCCGTCCGCTGCTGGCCGGGCTGCCCGAACGCGAGCGCCGCATCCTGACGATGCGCTTCTTCGAATCGATGACCCAGACCCAGATCGCCGCCCAGCTGGGAATCTCCCAGATGCACGTCTCGCGCATCCTCGCGAAAACCCTTGCCCGCCTGCGCGAATTGTCCGAACGGGACTGAGCTACCCGTCGCGCCGGGACAACGACGTCCCCGCCGCGCCCTGCCGTTCGCGCCGCATCCGAGCCGGCGCCCGCAGCCACCAGGCACTGTCGACGAGTTCGGCGAGCTGGTCGGGATCGACCGCCGTGAGATCGATCAGGATGAACGGATGCCCGTCGTAGTGCGGTGTCGTATAGAACGCCGGGTCGCCGGCGGCCAGCAGCGCTTCCTTCTCGGCCGGTTCACACAGCAGGGCCAGGCCGCCCTCGGCCTCGACGCGTAACCGCGCGAAGCCCTTGCCACCGACTTTCAGTCCCGGAGTGCGCCACCAGGTGCCTTCCTCGACACCCGGTAGCGCCGTCGCCACCGCGACCACCTGTTCCCATGTCATCGCCATGCACCGATTCTGCGCCGCCGCGGGGCGCGACGATTGGACGAATGTCGCGTGTCTGCCCGTCGCCGGGTCCAACTCCGACGAGGGCAGCGCGGCCCGCGGCGACGCAGCGCAGCGGGTACCTGGCGTGATGTCGACACCGCCGCGTCGGCGGCGCCGGGTCAGCCGAGCGGTTTGCGCAGGGCCGCGAGGAACATCGCGTCGGTGCCGTGGCGATGCGGCCACAACTGTGCCGACGGGCCGTCGCCCAGATCGGTGACACCGGGCAGGTACTCGCGGGTGTCGAGTTGCTCGGCGCCCGAGCGGCGGACGAAATCGCCGACGACGCCGACGGTTTCGGCCAGATGCGGCGAGCAGGTCGAGTACACGACCACCCCGCCGGGGCGCAGCAGGTCCCAGGCGGCGGCGAGCAGTTCGCGCTGCAGGGTGACCAGTTCCGGCACATCGGCCGGGGTGCGCCGCCAGCGCGCTTCCGGACGGCGGCGCAGCGCGCCGAGACCCGTGCACGGCGCATCGACGAGGATACGGTCGTAGCCTGGGGTCAGCCCGCTGTCGCGGCCGTCGGTGACATGCACGGTGACCGGCAGCCCACGGGTGGACTTGCGGACCAGTTCGGCCCGGTGCTCGGCCGGTTCGACGGCGTCGACGGTGAACAGGTCGATCGCGGCCAGCGCGCCCAGCAGGGCCGCCTTGCCACCCGGGCCCGCGCAGAGATCGAGCCAGCGGCCCTGATCCGGGCCGTCCAGGGGCGCCCTGGTCAGCGCGAGGGCGACCAGCTGACTGCCCTCGTCCTGGACGGCCGCGATGCCCTCGCGGACCGGTTCCAGCTGACCGGGGTCGCCGCCGTCGAGGTACACCGCGTACGGCGACCAGCGGCCCTCCTCGCCGCCGGTGACCAGCGCGAGTTCCTCGGCGGTGATCTCACCGGGCCGCGCGACCAGGTGCACGACCGGGCGCTCGTCGTCGGCGGCCAGCAGCGCGCCCAGCTCGCCCGCCCGCGCGCCGAGCGCGTCGGCGAAGGACTGGGCGATCCAGGTGGGATGGGCGTATTCGAAGGCGAGACCGCCGACGGGATCGGCGGGCGCCAGTTCGGCCACCCACTGCTCGACCGTCTTCTCCCCCGCCCGGCGCAGCACCGCGTTGACGAAACCGGCACGGCCCTGGCCGAATTCGGCGCGGGCCAGGTCGACGGAGGTGTCGACCGCGGCGTGCGCGCTCGTGCGGGTGCGCAGCAGCTGGTAGACGCCCAGGCGCAGGATGTCGAGGATCGGCCCGTCGATCTCGGCGACCGGGCGGCCGGCGCACGCCGCGATCACCGCGTCGAGCTGCCCCTGCGACCGGCTCGCACCGTAGGTGAGTTCGGTCGCGAACGCGGCATCGCGTCCGCTGATCTTGCGCTCGCGCAACAGCTTCGGCAGCACCAGGTTGGCGTAGGCATCGCGATCACGTACCGCGCGCAGCACATCGAGGGCCACTTCGCGCGCCGGATCGACGGGCTCGCCGCGCCGCTTGCGCGGACTCGGCACACTCGGATCCGGCCGATCCTCACGCCTGCGCTCGGTACCTCGCCCGGCCTGGCTACCGCCACGCTCACTCGCCGGCCGTTTGCCACCACGCGCGGCATCGCCGCCCGTGCGAGCACCACCGTCGCGCCCCGCGCCCCCACGAGAATCCCCGGCGCCACCGCGCGAATCCGTCACGCGCGCACCGCGATCCCCGGCAGGCCGACCGCCGGTCGCACCACCACGACCCTGCGGACCACCCGATCGGTCGTCCCGACCACGCCGATCGTCGGCGCGACCGCTCGCCCGTGTGCCGTCGCCACCGCGATCATCCGCAGACGCGCGCCGGTCGTCCCCACGACTCCGATCGCCACCGCGACCCCGGAGATCGCTCGCACGACCCCTCTCGCCGCCACCGCGCGAATCGTCCGCGCCACGCCGCCGGTCGCCCGCGCCACGAGCGCCCTCGTCGCTGCCGCTCGAGCCCCGGCCCCGCTCGTCCCGACGCCAGTCGCTCGCGCCACGCCCACTGGCACTCTCGCGCCGGTCGTCCGTACCGCCGTACCGCCGATCGGCGGCCTCACCGCGAGCGTCCGCCCAGCGCGCACCGCCGGTGCGCTGCGGAGCTCCGCCGCCCG
>NZ_LPNR01000095.1 GCF_019266065.1 Nocardia sp. MH4
ACGCTACGGCGTCTCCGCCGCCGAAATGCTCGTCCGCGCAGGCGAACGCAAGCTCGTCGGCGGCCAGGAAGACCAGCTCATCGACATCGCCCTGGAACTCCTGCGCGAAGCCACCCTCACCGCGTGAGCCCGGATCACCGCTGGTGCATGGACTCCTCGGTGTCGTAGCCGAGGGTGACATCGTGGGTGATCTCGCCGCGGGTCACCGAGACCTGGCTGGCCACGGGCGGGTAGCCGCGCGCGACGACGGTGTACTCGCCCTCCGGCAGATCGGGGACCAGGTACTGGCCCTTCTCGTCGGTGCGGGTGGTCGCCGCCGGATCGCCGCCGGCGTCCAGAACGGTGATCTGGACGTCGGCGACCGGGCGGTCGCCGTCCACCCAGGCGGACCCGACCAGGATGGCCATCGGCTCGAGGTCGATGTCGTGATGCAGCGAGCCGGTCTCGGGCACGGTCAGCGCGACCGCCGAGGGGCGCATGTGGTCGGCGACCGCGACCAGCGTGTAGGTCCCGCTGACGACGTCACGGCACACGTACGTGCCGTCCTCGCCGGTGATCGCGGCGCCGACGACGTCGCCTTCGGGATCGGTGAGGGTCACGGTCGCGCCGCACAGGGGTTCGCCCCGGCGCGCCGAGCGCACGATGCCGGTGAGTTCGCCCGCGCCGATGAGCATCAGGTCGACGTGCAGGGCCCGCTCCCCCATCGACACACTCACCGCCTCGGGCTGATGGCCCGCCGCGGCGGCGATCAAGACGTAATTGCCCGGTTGTGGCGCCTCGATGACGTAGGCACCGTCGGCGTCGCCGTTGCCGCGCGCCACCTGGTGGCCGTGCTGGTCGATGAGTGTGAGCGTGGCCGAGGGCACGGGGCGGGCGTCGTCGCGGCGCAGCAGTCCCGCGATGACCCGGCCGGTCGCGGCGGGACGCAGCGAGTCGGCCATCTCGTGCGCGTCGTGCAGGCTGACATCGCGCAGCAGCGTGCCGTCGGAATCCTCCTCGGGCACCGGATCCTCGCGCAGCGGAATCTCTTTCATGAACACCAGCACCAGGCAGGCGACGACGGCGAGGTCGGCGGCGAGCAGGAACACGCCCTGCATGGCGTCGGTGAAGCCCGCGAGGATCGGCACCCGCAGCGCGTCGGGCAGCCCCGCGATCCCGGAGGTGTCGCGCTGCAGCGCGTCGAGACCGGCGGCGTCGAGACCGGGCGGCAGGCTGCCGCCGAACGCGGACAGGATCGACCCGGGCAACCGGTCGAACAGCACGGTGAGGAAGACCGCGACGCCCAGCGTGCCGCCGAGCTGCCGGAAGAAGGTCGCGGACGCGGTCGAGACACCCATCTCGGTGCGCGGCACCGCGTTCTGCGCGGCGATGATCAGCGTCTGCATGCAGCCACCGAGCCCGAAGCCCATGATCGCGCTGTAGGCCAGCGGCTGCCACAGCGGCCCGTCGAAGCCGACCCGGGCGAACAGGGCGCAGCCGATCGCCAGGATCAGCGCACCGAGCACCGGCAGCACCTTGTAGCGCCCGGTGGCCTTGGTGATCAGTCCCGACAGCTGCGCGCCGACCATGATCCCCAGCACCAGTGGCAGCATCAGCAGACCCGCCTCGGTCGGCGAGAAGCCTCGCACCACCTGCAGATACTGCGGGACCATGGTGATCGCGCCGAACATCGAGACACCGATCAGGAAGCCACCGAGGATGGCGATGCTGAACGTCGAGCTACGGAACAGGCGCAGCGGGATCAGCGCCGCGTCCTTCATGAAGTACTCGACGATCAGGAACAGCAGCAGCCCGCCCCCGCAGATTCCGTAGCAGAGCAACGACTTCGGCGAGGTCCAGCCCCACACCCGGCCCTGTTCGGCTACGATCAGCAACGGCACGACGCCGACGATCAGGGTGAGCGCGCCGAGCCAGTCGATCCGGGACCGCACGCGCGCGTGCCGCACGTTCAGCACCTTGGCGACCACCAGGAACGCCAGCACCCCGACCGGCACGTTCACCAGGAACACCCAGCGCCAGCCCTCGATGCCGCCGAGGCTCTCGTAATCGGACAGGAACCCGCCGACCACCGGGCCCAGCACCGTCGCGATGCCGAACACCATCAGGAAATACCCCTGGTAGCGGACCCGCTCCCGAGCCGGCACGATGTCGCCGACGATGGTGAACGCCAGCGACATCAACCCGCCCGCGCCCAGCCCCTGGAAGGCGCGGCAGGCCGCCAGCTGGTACATCGTGGTCGCGAAGCAGCAGGCGGCCGAGCCCAGCACGAACAGCGCGATCGCCAGCAGATAGAACGGTTTGCGGCCGTAGATGTCGGCGAGCTTGCCGTAGAGCGGCGTGGTGACGGTGGCGGTGATCAGATACGCCGTTGTCGCCCATGCCTGTTCGTCGAATCCGTCCAGACTGTTGGCGATCCGGACGATCGCGACGCTGACGATGTTCTGATCGAGCGCGGCGAGGAAGACCCCGAGTAGCAGGCCGGACAGAATCGTGAGTGTCTGGCGATGCGTGAGGCGTGGTTCGGCAACGACGGTATCGGTCATGGAAAAGCCCTGGTTCTGATCGGCTGGCAAGTGGGGGTCGATCACGCGGCCCACACGAGGGCCGACAACCCCGCTGCGAGGAAAACTTTGCGCCGCGGGTGGAACTCTTCATGCACTGGTGCGCAGAGCTTACCCACGTCGTATCCGCCGCCGTCACCGAGGGATCAAGTAACCGATCATTTCGCACCGAAACGATAGGCGGCGGCGATCAGAACTCGCAGTTCCGGTACCCGCGCTTCGGCCAGGGAATGCACGACCACCAGGTGATTCCACCGCGCCCGGCCGACCTGATTCACCCGATACACCGGTGGGCCCGCGATTTCCCGGTCGATCGCGAGCATGATTTGCACGGTGCCTTCCGGATTCCGTCCGGTGATGTTGTAGAGCGATACCCACGCGAACTTGCGCGCGACGCCGAAGCCGATCTGCGATGCCACCGACAGTTCCACCGGACCGTTGGCCGTGATCAATTCCCGTAGCACGGTGAAGATCTCGAGGGAATGGGGTTTGCCCGCGAAGAAGGCGGCGATCGCGTCATCGGGGGAATCGCTCATCGGCGGGCGGTCGCATTCGGGACGGCGAGCCGGTCGGCGAAGGCGCGCAACGTCTCCGAGCAGCCCGCGTGGATGCGCACGGCGGCCAGATCGTCGCCGCGCGTGGGCCCCCGGTTGACGATCACCACGGGCACACCGCGCTTCGCGGCGCGGCGCACGAAGCGCAGACCCGACATCACCGTCAGCGACGACCCGGCGACGAGGACCGCGCGCGCTTGGTCGATCAGGCTGTAGGCGGCGGCCACCCGGTCGGCGGGCACGGTCTCGCCGAAGTAGACGATGTCGGGTTTGAGCAGGCCGCCGCAGCTCGCGCAGTCCAGCATCCGGAAGCGGGCGGTATCGGTGACCACCGCGTCCGCGTCGGGCGCCACTTCGATACCGGTCGCCGAAACATCTTCGGCGAAGCCGGGATTGGCGGCCTCCAGCCGTTCCGCCAGCGTCATGCGCGAGATCATCGCCGGGCAGCGCAGACAGCACACCCGGGCGTAGGTGCCGTGCAGGTCGATCACCCGGCGCGCCCCGGCTTTGGTGTGCAGCAGGTCCACGTTCTGGGTGATGACACCGGAGACCACCCCGGCGCGTTCCAGCGCGGCGACGGCCCGGTGGCCCTGATTCGGCCGGGCCGCGTCCATCCGCCGCCAGCCGAGGTGGTTGCGGGCCCAGTAGCGCTGCCGGAACTCGGCGTCGCCGACGAACTGCTGATAGGTCATCGGGGTGCGCGGCGGCGAGTCGGGGCCGCGGTAGTCGGGGATGCCACTGTCGGTGCTCAGCCCGGCACCGGAGATCACCACGACCCGGCGCCCGGCCAGCAGCTCGGCCGCGCGCTCCACCGCCGCCGCGGTGACGTCCGGGGTGGGATCCACCATGAATCCACTGTACGAGCGGACGCGGGCGCCGCCGGTGGCCGGGTCGCGGCGGCGAACACGCCGACCGGAGTTGCGTGGCGGCGAGGTGCGGCGACATGATGGCTCATCCGCCCGGGGAGGAGACCTGTGTCCGACATCGACGAGTCCGGCCGCACCGCGCTCAACGCCGCGGTTGACGCGACGATCATCGCCGTCCGCCGGATGTTCTACGTCCTGGGCGACGACATCGACCGCACCGAGGGACCGATCGAGTTCACCTTCCACAACGGCGCCACCCTGCTCCTCGACGCCGGTGTCGACGGCGCGGAGCTGCGGATCGGCGCGGCGCCCTGGCGGGACCCGTTCGAACCGCTGGTCGACCCGGTGAACATCGAATACGTCGCCGCCTCGGGCAAGTACACCGCCTTCGACGTCACGGACGAACCGCCCTACGACGCCCTGGCCGGTCGCCGGGTCGACGCGGTCTCGGTCGTGCCGCTGCCCGACGGCAGGCCGCAGGCCGCCACGCTGTACCTCGGCGAGGGCATGGTGAAGGCGGAGTCGATCGCCGACGAGCTGATCGTGACGCTGGTTCCGGCGTGAGTCTTCCCGACCGGCTCCGCGGTCTGTTCCGTCGTCCGGCCTCGGCCGGGCCGAGGTTCGCGACGACCCCGTTGCGCCCGGAGTTCCGTGGCGAGCAGGTGCCGGGCAATCCCGTGTGGCGCGGCAGTCACGTCGCCTATCTCGGCGCGACGGACCGCGCGCGCTTCGCGCTGCACGCGCGCGCCGGGCTGCTGTACACCGCCGACGGCGCCCTGTTCGACACCACCGCGGCGAGCACCCTGTGGTCACCCACCGGTGGGCGCGCGATCTTCGTCATGGACGCCGACGGCGTCCTCTACAGCTCCCCTCGGCATCTGCTCGGCCGGTTCCACCATTCGAGCTTCCTGGCCGGCGGCCCCGTCGCCGCGGCGGGCGAACTGGTGGCACGCGGCGGCCGGATCCTCCTGGTCTCCGACCACAGCACGCACTACCGACCGGCGCGCCGGTTCACCCAGCAGATCCTGGACAGCCTGCGCGCCCACGGGATTCCGACCGACACGGTGTCGATCGAGTTCCATTTCGCCGAGCAGACGGGCACCTAGGCGGGCGCGCACACCTGCCGCCGGGAACAGGGAATGCCCTGGTCCGAGTCCCGGCGGTGGCGATCGGCGCCGAGGACACGACGCGCGGTTGCGCGCGGGCGGGGCCCACTCGAGGCAGCATGGGGCCCGGCGGAGCGGGTGACCGGGTGGCAGGGAAGGTGTGTGGGCGAGTGAGCGCAGCGGTGCCGGGGCAGGTCAGATGGCGGGCGGGATGGGGCGTGGCGGCGGGGTTGTTCGTCGCCGTGTTCGTGCTGGTGCCCGCGACCTTCGCGGTGCAGGACGCGTGGCAGGTGCCCGTGCCGCGCACGATCGCGTTCGCCGAGATGGAGCCGATCCCGACCTCGTACTGGCTCAGCTGGGCACTGACCCTGGCCGCGCTGCTGACCCCGACGCTACTGCTGGTGCTGCTGCCACCGGCCCGTCTCATCGCGCTCGGCTATCTACTGACCACCACCGCGACCGGGTTCCTGCTGTGCGCGACCACCGTGGGCCTGGCGTTCAGCGGCCTCGATCCGGCGTGACCTGGGTCAGCGCGAACTCCTCGGACAGGGTGTCGATGACCGAGCCGTGGATCTGCCGGTGCTCGTTGGCCAGCGCGGTGGTGGTGCAGATCCCGAACGCGCCCTCGGCGTCGTAGAGGACCGCGGCGCCCGCGGCGATGCCGTCGTCGCTGAGATGCGATTCCGCCTCGATGCCCATCTCGAGCCCGATCGGCATGCGCGAGAACGTGATCGAGACATCGGTGTTGATGAACCCGATCCCCTCGGTGCCCCAGTTGGTGACCAGGCTGGTCTGTTCCCCGGCCATGGCGGCGAAGCAGAACGGCGTGGACCGCTCACCCGCGACCACGGGGATATTGCGCACCCACTTGCGTTTCCTGGCGTCGTTCTGGTGCTCGGTCATCTTCACCGACCACCCGTTGCCGTCACTGCCGAACAGGTGCATGGCCTCGTCGACGGTGGCGAGCGCGTCACTCGGCGGCAGCGGCCGCTGCCGCTCGGGGCGCCACACCTCCCCCGGCGGCTGGGTCGACCGCTTCAGCAGCAGCGCGCTGCCCCGCGCGACCGGCTCACCGTCGGAACGCAGCACGATCGCCACCGCACGGACTCGTTTGCCGTCCCGGACCAGCTCGCTGTCGACGGTCAGCGGCACCGCGGGCACCGCGCGGTGCAGGTCGACGGTCAGCCGCGCGGGTGTGAACCCGTCGCCGCAGTAGCGCGCCTCGACCTCGCGGGCGATCAGCCCGCACACCGGCGGACCGGACAGCGTGCTCGGTGCCCACAGGCTCATGGAGAACCGGGTGGGCTGGAAAACGCCGTCGTCCTGCGTGAAGTACGCCGGAGTAGTGCTCATTGCGACTCTCTTCTGCCCTGCGGCCGGCACCCGGGTGCCGTGGTGCGCCCACGCACCACGATCAGAGTAGAACGCGTTCTAGTTTTGGGGCAAGTCGGGCAGTTCAGGCGCGCCGCGCACCGCCACGCGCCGGGATGTAGGCGTCGATGGCCGCGCCGCTGATCTGCCTGCGCTCGTTGGCGACGGCCGACACGGTGCAGACGCCGAACTCACCGTCGGCGTCGTAGAGCACCGCCGAGCCCGCGGCGATGCCGTCGTGACTGAGGTGGTTGCCCGCCTCGATGCCCATCTCCGGACCGATCGGCAGGCGCGCGAAGGTGATCGAGACATCGGTGTTGATGAACCCGATCCCCTCGGTACCCCAGTTCGTCACCAGGCTGGCCTGCTCGCCCGCCATCGCGGCGAAGACGAACGGCGAGCCGGCTTCTCCGGCCACCACCGGAATCCCGCGCACCCACTTGCGTTTACGGGTGTCGTTCTCGTGCCGGGAGATCTCGACCGACCAGCCGCCACCGGAGCCGTCACTGTCGAACAGGTGCACGGTCGGCGCCACCGCGGCCAGCAGTTCCGCGGGCGGCAGCGGAGGCCGCCGCGTCTCGCGCCACACCTGTCCCGGCGGTTGGGCCGAGCGCTTCAGCAACACCGCCGAGGCCCGCGCGACCACCACGCCGTCGGCGCGCAGTACCGCCTGCGCGGCGCGCACCCGGTTGCCCTCGCGGGTCGGCGCGCTGTCCACGGTCAACGGGACCGCGGGCACCGGCTGATGCAGGTCGACGGTGAACCGCGCGGGCACGAAATCGCCGGTGCGGTAATGGTTCTCGATCTCGCGGGCGAGCAGTCCGCACACCGGCGGGCCGGACAGGATCCCGTCGGCCCACAGGCTCCGGCCCCACGACGTCGGCGTGTACACCTCGCCGTCGCGCCGGAAGTACGCGGCGGACTGCTCGGTGCTCACTCCAGCTCACCCTCGGTCTCGAGGTAGACCTGCCGCAGCTTGTCCAGTGTCTCGGGCTCCGGGTGCTCCCACAGCTTGCGCTCGGCGGCCTCGAGCAGCCGTTCGGCGATGCCGTGCAGCGCCCACGGGTTCGACTGCTCCATGAACTTGCGGTTCACCTCGTCGAACACGTAGCTCTCGGAGAGCTTCTCGTACATCCAGTCGGCGACCACGTTGGTGGTGGCGTCGTAGCCGAACAGGTAGTCGACGGTGGCGGCCATCTCGAAGGCGCCCTTGTAGCCGTGGCGGCGCATCGCCTCGAGCCAGCGCGGGTTCACCACGCGGGCGCGGAAGACGCGGGCGGTCTCCTCCGACAGGGTGCGGGTCCGCACGGCGTCGGGACGGGTGGAGTCGCCGATATAGGCCTCGGGATTCTTGCCGGTGAGCGCGCGCACGGTGGCGACCATGCCGCCGTGGTACTGGAAGTAGTCGTCGGAGTCGGCGATGTCGTGTTCGCGGGTGTCGGTGTTCTTGGCCGCCACCGCGATGCGCTTGTAGGCGGTGCGCATGTCGTCGGCGGCGGGGGCGCCGTCGAGGTCGCGACCGTAGGCGTAGCCACCCCAGGTGGTGTACACCTGCGCGAGGTCGTCGTCGGTCCGCCAGCTCTTGGAGTCGATGAGCTGCAGCAGGCCCGCGCCGTAGGTGCCGGGCTTGGACCCGAAGATGCGGGTGGTCGCGCGGCGGGCGTCGCCGTGCTCGGCCAGGTCCGACTGGGCGTGCGCGCGCACGTAGTTCGACGCGGCGGGCTCGTCGAGCTCGGCGACCAGGCGCACCGCGTCGTCGAGCAGGGCCAGTACGTGTGGGAAGGCGTCGCGGAAGAACCCCGAGATGCGGACGGTGACGTCGATGCGCGGACGGGCGAGTTCGTCGAGCGAGATCACCTCGAGGGTGGTGACGCGGCGGCTGGCCTCATCCCACACCGGCCGCACGCCGAGCAGCGCCAGCACCTCGGCGATGTCGTCGCCGGAGGTGCGCATGGCCGAGGTGCCCCACACCGACAGGCCGACCGACTTCGGGTATTCGCCGTGGTCGGCCAGGTACCGGGCCAGCAGCGATTCGGCCATGGCCTGACCGGTCTCCCAGGCCAGCCGCGACGGGACGGCCTTGGGATCGACGGAGTAGAAATTGCGGCCGGTGGGCAACACGTTGATCAGGCCGCGCAGCGGGGACCCGCTCGGACCGGCGGGGATGAAACCGCCGTCGAGCGCGTGCAGGACGCGGGCGATCTCGACACCGGTCTCGCGCAGGCGGGGCACGACCTCGGTCGCGGCGAACCGCAGCACGGTCTTCACCGCGTCGAGGCGGGTGTCCGTGGATTCCGGGTCACCCCCGGCCAGAATCGCCGTGGCGTAGTCGTTCACCAGGGCCTCGACGCTGTCGACCGACCAGTTCTCGGCCTGCAGCGCGCCCAGCAGTTCACGGGCACGCGATTCGACCACGTCCACGCGGTCGCGGGACTCGTCGCCGGCTTCGCTGAGACCGAGGGCCTCGCGCAGGCCGGGCACGTTCTGCTCGCCGCCCCACAGCTGGCGCGCGCGCAGCATGGCCAGCACCAGGTCGAGTTCCATCTCGCCCTCGGGCGCCTGGCCGAGGATGTGCAGGCCGTCGCGGATCTGCACGTCCTTGATCTCGCAGAGCCAGCCGTCGACGTGCAGCAGCATGTCGTCGAAGACGTCTTCCTCGGGACGCTCGGCCAGGCCGAGGTCGTGGTCCATCTTGGCCGCGCGCATCAGCGTCCAGATCTGCTGGCGGATGGCGGGCAGCTTGGCCGGGTCGAGCGCGGAGATGTTGGCGTGCTCGTCGAGCAGCTGCTCCAGCCGGGAGATGTCACCGTAGGTCTCGGCGCGCGCCATCGGCGGGATCAGGTGGTCGACCAGGGTGGCGTGCGCGCGGCGCTTGGCCTGGGTGCCCTCGCCCGGGTCGTTGACCAGGAACGGGTAGATCAGCGGCAGATCGCCGAGCGCGGCGTCGGTACCACAGGAGGCCGACATGCCGAGGGTCTTGCCGGGCAGCCACTCCAGGTTGCCGTGCTTGCCCAGGTGCACCATCGCGTCGGCGCCGAAACCATCGGGCGCGGACAGCCAGCGGTAGGCGGCCAGGTAGTGGTGGCTCGGCGGCAGGTCCGGGTCGTGGTAGATGGCGACCGGGTTCTCGCCGAAGCCGCGGGGCGGCTGCACCATCAGCACCACATTGCCGAAACGCAGTGCGGCGATGACGATCTCGCCCTGCGGGTCGGCGGACCGGTCGACGTAGAGTTCACCCGGTGGCGGGCCCCACGCCTCGACGACGGCCTCGCGCAGGTCGGCGGGCAGCGAATCGAACCAGCGGGTGTAGGTGGCGGCGCCGATGCGGATCGGGTTGCCCTCGAGCTGTTCGGCGCTGAGCCAGTCCGGGTCCTGCCCGCCCGCGGCGATCAGGGCGTGGATCAGCGCGTCGCCGTCGCGCTCCGGCAGACCGGGGATCTCGCCGGGTTCGCCGAGATCGTAACCGGCGGCACGCAGTTCGGTGAGCAGCCGGATGGCGCTGGCCGGGGTGTCGAGGCCGACGGCGTTGCCGATGCGGGCGTGCTTGGTCGGGTAGGCCGAGAGCATGATCGCGATCCGCTTGTCGGCGGCCGGGATGTGGCGCAGGCGGGCGTGGCGCACGGCGATGCCGGCGACGCGGGCGGCGCGTTCGGGATCGGGCACGTAGGTGGACAGGCCGTCGTCGTCGAACTCCTTGAACGAGAACGGCACCGTGATGATGCGGCCGTCGAACTCGGGCACCGCGACCTGGGTGGCGACATCGAGCGGCGAGAGGCCGTCGTCGTTGTCCTCCCACTGCGCGCGACCGCTGGTCAGGCACAGGCCCTGCAGGATCGGCACGTCCAGGGCGGCCAGCGCGGCCACGTCCCAGGCCTCGTCGTCGCCACCGGCCGAGGCGGTGGCCGGCTTGCTGCCACCGGCCGCGAGCACCGTCACCACCAGTGCGTCGGCGCGGCCGAGCAGGGCGAGCAGTTCCGGTTCGGCGGTGCGCAGCGAGGCGCAGTAGACCGGCAGCGCGCGAGCGCCCTTGGCCTCGATGGCGGTGCACAACGCGTCGATGTAGCCGGTGTTGCCCGCGAGATGCTGCGCGCGGTAGTAGACGACCGCGACGGTCGGGGCGTGCGGTTCGAGAATGCGGGCGGCGCGGCCCAGTTCGCCCCAGGTGGGCAGTTCCACCGGCGGTTCGAAGCCGTGGCCGGTCAGCAGGACCGTGTCGGAGAGGAAGTTGTGCAGCTCGCGCAGGTTGTCCGCGCCGCCGGCGGCGAGGTAGTTGTGCGCGTCGGCCGCGACACCCACCGGCACCGTCGAGCACTCCATGAGTTCGGCGTCGGGGGCGATCTCACCGCCGAGCGCGACCATCGGCACCCCGCTCGCCCGCACGGCCTCGAGGCCCTCTTCCCAGGCGCGCTTGCCGCCGAGGATGCGCACGATCACCAGATCGGCACCGTCGAGCAACCCCGGCAGGTCATCCACCAGCAACCGCGCGGGATTGCCCCACCGGTAGTCGGCGCCGCTCGCGCGAGCACTGAGCAGATCGGTGTCGGAGGTGGACAGCAGCAGGATCACAGGGTGAGGCCTTCCTCGGGTGACGCGCCCAACGGGATCGGTTGTCGTGCTCGCCGGAGAGGGTCTGGCTGTTCACAGTGGCGCGACCGCACCGGATTTCCACCGGTTTCCTCGACGCCCGCCGAGCATCCCGATGGTACTGGCCGCCCGTCGACCGCAACTTTCCAGCCCGCGCTCCACGGCGGCGATCAGTGTCAGTGGGTCGGACGGCGGGTGGTGTCGTTGGCGGCGATCGCGTCACCGACCTCGGTGACGGCGGCGCGGATCGTGGCACCGTAGGCGTCGTCGGGGAGGGTGTCCAGGCGTTCCCGAGCCGCGTCGAGGTGGCGGGCGGCGGCCGGGAAGGAGCCGAGCCGACGGAAGTTGTCGGCGAGATCGAGGTGCAGGGAGGGATAGAAGCCGGCCACGTTCAGGTCCGCGTGATGGGCTTGCAGGCGCAGGTCGGTGAGGGCGTCGGCGGCATCGAGCGCGCGGACGTCCCAGACGAGCGCTTCGGCCGGGTCGTCGCAGGTGTCGGCGAGGTAGTGGGTGAGGGTGCAGCGGTGCAGCGGGTCGCCCACGGGGCCGATGTCGGTCCAGACGTCGAGTAGCGCGATTCGTGCTCCTTCGGGGTCCCCGAAGCGAAAGTCCTTTACGCCCTGGGTGATTCGGGCCATGATCGGATCGGTGGTGGTCATCGGAGTCTCCTCGACGGTCGTAGTGGGTGGGGTGGGAGCGGTCGCCGTGGTCGGCGGAGCGGATGGGGAGTAGTCGGTCGGATGTCGCTCGGCGGGACCGCCGCCACGTCCCCGGGCGGCCCGGCACGACGTCGCCTGTGCCGACCGGCAGAGCACAGTGAGCCGGACCCGGCCGTGGTCACCGGGGGGGGTGGCGTCGTCCGCGACCGGGCGGCATGGGATGACCACGGTGAGCTGGTCGCCGCTGTCTGCGGACGCGGAGCGGACGCGGAGCAGCAAAGCAGGTGTTCCCGAAGGATCTCCGCCACGTCGTCGGCGGCCGGGCACTACGTCGTGTGCCGCCGGGCCCGAGGGGTCGATGGATGACTCGGCCGTGGTCACCGGACCGGCGCATCGTCGGCGACCGGGCGGCACGGCATGGTGAGGGTGAGCTGGTCGCCGTCGTCGGCGGAGCGGAGTCGGGCGGGGAGGTCGGGGGCGGTGAGATCGAGCATCACGTCGGGTCCGACCGCGGCCGCGACGGCGGGGTACAGGGTGGTCACCGCGAAATGGATCGTCAGGCCCGGTCCGGTGACGGTCGCGGGCAGCGGCCGGGGGTCCTCGCTGTTCGCGGTCCGCACCTCGCCCGTCGGATCGATGTGCAGCGTGAGGGTGGACGAGCTGGTCCGCTCGAGCGTCTCCAGCAGTGCCGTCCTGCTCAGCACCACCCGTGTGGTGACAGCGGGTAGCGCTGCCAGCATCCCCCGGTAGTCGGGGAACTCCTCGGTCGACCGGCGGCATCGGCGTCGATCAGGACCACTCGCCGCGCGTTCGCCGCTGTCGCCGTGCTCGTCGGCGACGTTCCCAGGCTCCCCCGGTCGGCGACCGTTCGCCCGCTCGCCGGAGGGATCAGCGGTTGCCGACATCTCCGGCCGACGATCGCCGCCGGATACCCGGGGCTCGGGCACCACCGCGCGCAGGGCCGGGTCAGCGGCGGCGATGACGACGTGGGTGATCTCCGGGCGGATCGTCACCGTGTGCTCCCGGCGCAGCCAGGAGGTGGCCGCGCGGAGATCATCGGCGTCGACGGTGGCCGACCAGTCGACCGTGGACGGGTGCACGGCGCGCAGGGTGCGGGTGGCCAGACGGTACCGGTCGGTGGCGGTGAGGATCAGCTCCTGGGCGGCCGCCTCGAGGTGAAGGGTGTTGAGCACCGGCAGGTTCGGGTCGGTGATCGTCGCGGCGGCGATCTGATCGATGGCGGCCGCGAGCACCGGACCACGTATCCGGATGCTGTCGTCCCCGCCCGGCTGCGGCACTGTGTCGTCGTCAGCCGGCGCGGAGCCGCGCACCGCATCGCCGCCGTTCGACAGGGCGGGGCCTGGAGTAGGCGTCAGGTCGGGCAGGGGCCGGGTGACCTGGCTGAGGCTCGTGCCCGCCCGGACCGCCGCCCGCGCCGCGTCGGCGGCCGCGTTGACCGCGCGGAGCCGGCGGTCCAGGTCGGCCAGGTGGTCGTCCACCAGGCCGGCGACGCGGGCGGGGTCGGGTTCGGCGAGGACGGCGACGATCGCGGGGAGCGGCATGTCGGCGGCCCGCAGCCGACGGATCAGCCGGGCCGGGCCGGTTTGGCCGGGGGCGTAGTAGCGGTAGCCGGTCGACTCGTCGACCACGGCGGGGACGAGGACACCGGCGTCGGCGTAGAAGCGCAGGGCGCTGGCGCTCAGGCCACAGGCACGGGCGAAGGCGCCGATGGTGAGCAGGTCATCGGATTCGGGCACCCGGTCATCATCGGGGTTCGAGCAGGTCGAAGGTCAAGCGATCAGTCGCGGGTGGTGCCCGCGGCGACCATCTCCGGGGAACCGGTGCCGAGGTTGCGGTAGACGTTGGCGACCACCATCTGGCCGAGGGCGTTGTTACCGACGCCGCCGATGACCGCGCCGATACCGGCCGGGATGAGGGTGCCGAACAGCAGCAGGGTGCGTTTGACGAGATAGTTGACGATGAACCGCTTGGCCGGCGAGTCGGGCATGCTCGCCAGGCCCGGGACGTGATCGGTGACCACCGAGAGCCATTGGCCGGTCTTGTGCCCGGCGGTCTCGTCGAGCACCTTCGTGCCCGCCTCACCGAGGACGACCTTCGACACCAGGTGCTCGCGCCGCGGATCGGCGGGGTCGAGGTCGTAGGCCGCGGCCGCGCCGACCGACAGCACCGACGACGCCTCGAGGAACACGGCCGTGTCGACACCGGTCGCGGCCAGGCTCAGCACAGTGCCCACCCCGGGCACGGCGGCGGTGAGACCCACCAGCACCCCACTGGTGGTGACGACGACGAGGTACTGCCGCGACAACCGCCGCAATGTCTCCACCGGCGCGTCCTGCGGATGCCTGCGCTCGAGCCAGTCGACGTAGCGGCCGACCGTGCCCGTCTGCGCGTGCGCGACCTTGTCGAGCGCGGGTACTACACGCTTGTCCACGAATTCACGCAACATGCGGTGACCTCTCCTGTCGGCGAACGACTGGCGAACGATTCCCCGACCACCCTAGGCGACGCCCGTCGGCAATGCCTGACGGCGGCGCGCGGGTCGGCGGTCGTAGGCTGGACGGATCATGACCAGGAGCACCCCCGATTCCTGCCCCGGTGTCCTGCGCCTGCACCAGGCCGCCGACGGGCCGCTGGCGCGGATCCGCGTCCCCGGCGGCCGGCTGGCGCCGCAGCAGCTGCAAGCCCTCGCCGACGCGGCCCGTGAGCTGGGCAACGGCGCCCTGGAACTCACCTCGCGCGGCAATATCCAGCTGCGCCGGGTCGGGGACCCCGCCGCCCTCGCCGATCGGCTCGGCGCGGCGGGTCTGCTGCCCAGCCGCACGCATGAACGGGTCCGCAATATCGTGGCCTCGCCGCTGTCGGGCCGGATCGGCGGCTGGGCGGACGTGCACGACCTCGCCGTCGGCCTGGACACCGGACTCCAGGCCGACCCCCGGCTGGCCGAGCTGCCCGGCCGGGTGCTGTTCACCCTCGACGACGGCCGCGGCGATGTGAGCACCCTGCGCGGCGACATCGGCATCCAGGCCGTCGCCGCCGACGAGTTCGCCGTCGTTCTCGCGGGCGCCGACACCGGGCTACGGGTGAGCGCGAGCGAGGCGGTCGAGGTGATGCTCGACGCGGCGCGCGGTTTCCTCGACCTGCGCGGCTGCGGCGACGACGGCCAGTGGCGACTGCACGAGATCCCCGGCGGCGCCGAGCGGGTCGCCGAGACGCTGGACCGCTCCCCCGCCGGCGCGCCGCTGGAACTCGGTGCGGCACACGATATCCCGATCGGCTGGCTGGACCAGGACGACGGCCTGGTCAGCCTCGGCGCCGGAGTGCCGCTCGGCACGTTACCCGCGCGGACCGCGGAGTTCCTCGCCGCCGTCGAACGGCCCGTCTTCGTGACGCCGTGGCGCAGCCTGGTGATCACCGACCTCGACGAGGGGCCCGCCGAGACCGTCGTCCGGGTGCTCGCGCCGATGGGGCTGATCTTCGACGCGCAGTCACCGTGGCTGCGGGTCAGCGCGTGCGCGGGGCGGCCCGGCTGCGCGAAGTCGCTCACCGATGTGCGCGCCGATCTCGCGGCCGCCGTCGACAGCGATCGGGTCCGGCCCGGCGCCCAGGAATCCACCCATGTCGTGGTTCCCGCCGAGGACCTCACGGTGGCTGGCCGACAGCACTGGTCCGGTTGTGAGCGCCGCTGCGGCCGGCCGAGCGGACCGGTCACCGACGTCGTCGCCACCCCCGACGGCTACCGGGTCGACACCCACTGACGTTCGCCCACACCGAAATTCGGTCGACCCCGGTGCGCGGGGCTCGTACGCTGATCACCTCGCAACGAGGGGGTTTCCATGTCCACACTGCAGGTGACGGCCGAACAACTGATCGTCCACGCGCATCCGAACGCCGACCGGCTCGAGCTGGCCCAGGTCGGCCTGTACCGGGCCGTCGTGGCCAAGGGTCAGTTCACGACCGGCGCGCACGCGATCTACATCCCGGAGCAGGCCGTACTGCCCGAGGCGCTCGTCGCCGAGCTCGGGCTGACCGGCAAACTGGCGGGGCCGCAGCGCAATCGGGTGAAGGCGGTGCGACTGCGGGGCGAGGTGTCGCAGGGCATCGTGTGCACGCCGGCGGCGCTCGCGGGTCTCGATCTGGCGGCGGCCGCCGTGGCGGGCACCGACTTCGCCGACGCGCTGGGGATCACCAAGTGGGTGCCGCCGGTACCGGTCTCGATGGACGGTCAGGTCGAGGCGGCGCCGGAGCTGCTGCGGTGGATCGATGTCGAGAACATCAAGCGGTTCCCCACCATCTTCACCGCGGGGGAACCGGTGGTGGCCACGGAGAAGATCCACGGCACCGCGTGCCTGCTCACGTTCGTGCGGGCCGAGGACCGGATCCTGGTGTCTTCCAAGGGCGTCGGCGGGAAGTCGCTGTCGCTCACGCCGTCCGAGGGCAACCTGTACTGGCGGGCGATCCGCGCGCACGGCCTCGACGAGGCCGCCAGGAAGCTGGCGATCGCGCTCGACGCCGACCGGGTCGGGCTGTTCGGCGAGGTCTACGGCGCGGGCGTGCAGGACCTGCACTACGGCGCCTCGGCCGCGCACGACGGCTCGCTGGGCTACGGGTTGTTCGATGTCGCGGTGGAGCGGGGCGGCGAGCCGGTCCGCTGGCTCGACCATTACGAGATCGGCACGCTGCTGGGCGAACTCGGGCTCACCGTGCCACGGGTGCCGGTCCTCTACGAAGGCCCCTACGACGCGGCGACGCTGCTCGCGCTCGCCGAGGGCAGCGAGACCGTCAGCGGTCTGGGCGCCAACATCCGGGAGGGCTTGGTGGTCCGGCCCGCGACCGAGCGGCAGTCGCCGGTGCTCGGCGGGCGGGCGATCGGCAAGATCGTCTCCGACGCGTACCTGCTGCGCGACGGTGGCACCGAATTCGAGTGATCACCAGCGCCGTCCGTGCGCCGGTGCGGCGATCCGCACCGGCGCACGGAGGCGCTACGCGCGAATCGGGCGACGCGCGCGCACAGTCTCCGACACCACCGCCCCCGTCAGCGTGACCATCACCCCGACCACCAGCCACATTCCGCCGAGGTGCGGTGCGGCCCAGGCCAGCACCAGCGCGGCCAGCAGGCACGGCAGCGGCCAGCGCAGCAACCAGCGGGGGCCCGCGCTGGCGAGCCCGCCCAGACCGCAGACGAGGAAGAACGCCGCGGCGCCGCCGCAGAGGACCCAGCCGATGCCCGCGGGCAGGTGCCCGGACGGATGCGCGGCCACCAGCCCGAGCCCGGCCGCGACGGTGGCCACCGCCACGCTCAGCGCGCAGTGGGTGGCCATCACCCGATGCCGGGTCACGTCGATGGTGGCGGTCGAGGCGTCCATCATCCGCGGCACGAACCCGTAGTGCAGCGTCAGGCCCCACATGCCGAGCAGGCACAGAAAGGCGCAGACCCCGATCACCACGACCGGCACGGTCCACTCCTCCACCGCCACCGCCGCGATCACCGAGATCACGCCCTCACCGAGCACGATGATCAGGTATTGACCGAGGCGCTCGCCCAGATGCCCCGGATCCGCGTGCAGCATCTGCAGGCGCGGCAACCGACGACGCGGCGGCCGGGGCGCGCCCGGACGACGACGGCGCACTCGGGCGCGCACCCGTCGCTGCGTCTCGAGCATCAAGCGTTCGGCGTCGACGGTGAACATCACCCACAGGTCGATCGCGAGGCCGACACCCCACAGCCCGAACTTCCACGGCGCGGGCACCCACAGCGAGATCACCCACGGCAGCGTCCCTGAGCCGATCTGCGCGATCGGCCAGTCCACCACCACCTGGCCGCGTCCCCACTCCGAGGACGACGCGATCCGGACCAACACGTAGATCGCGGCGAAGACGTTCGCGCGCTGGTCGGGCATCCCGTCGACCGAGGCCATCATCACGCACAGGCCGAACATGCAACCGAACACCAGCGCGGTGCGCGCCTGCTCGCCCGCGACGTTGCTGTACACGGTGACACAGGCCCACACCACCCAGAACGCGAGCGAGAGCAGCACGTACAGGCCGAACTCGCTCAGCGAGGGACCCCGGTGCAGCAGGTGCGTGAGCTGGCCGATCCCCGCGACGGCGACGAGATCGAAGAACAGTTCGGTCCAGCTGGCGCGCCGTTCCGCCGCGGTCTCCTCCGGGTGTGCCACCCGGACAGTATGTGGCCGGTGCGCGCCCGGTCCCGGCTACCCGGCGGTCGTGTCGCGGCGGGTGTGCAGCTCCAGCACACAGCACTTCACGCCGCCGCCGCCCTTGCGCAGTTCGGACATGTCGACCGGCACCGGCGTGAAACCGCGCTCCTGGAGGGCCGCGATGAGACCGGTCGCGCCCGGGTCGAGGAAGACGTGGTGACCGTCGCTGACACCGTTGAGGCCGAACGAGAGCGCGTCGTTCTCCTCGGCCAGGATCGCGTCCGGGTAGAGCGCGGCCAGCACGTCGCGGGCGGCCGGACCGAACGCGCCCGGGTAGTAGGCGATGGTCGAGTCGTCGAGCACCATCAGCGCGGTGTCGAGGTGATAGAAGCGCGGATCGATGAGTTCCAGCGATACCACCGGCAACTCGAAGTACCGCTCGACCTCGGCGTGCGCGGACAGCGAGCAGCGGAAGCCGACCCCGGCCAGGATCCGCCGGCCGGCGAAGGCGAAATCGCCCTCGCCCTCGTTGGTCTCGGCCGCGGGCGCGAGCGCGCGCAGTTCCCTGGCCGCGAACCAGCGGTGGAACGCCGGGCCCTCGGCCGCCCGTTCGGAGTGGGCGAAGCGGGCCGAGAGCGCGTGCCCGCCGATCACGATCCCGCTGTTGGCGGCGAACACCATGTCGGGCAGGCCGGGCTCGCCGGGCACGGTCTCCACGGTGTGCCCGTGGTCCTCGAGCACCGCCCGCAGGATCTCCCACTGGGCCAGGGCGCGGGCGCGGTCCACGGGCGCGGCGGGATCCATCCACGGATTGATCGCGTAGGCGACCGCGAAGTGGTCGGGCCTGCACATGACATAGCGGCGCGGGGTGGCGACCCGCGCGGGCGCCGGGGCGACCCGCGCGGACGGGGTGGCGCGAAGAGGGGCTGCGGCGGTCATCAGGACTCCCGGTGGCTGCGCGGATCGATAGTTCCTACGAAGGTAAATGTGCGCGCGTTGCACGGGGAACACCGATTCGTTGCGCATTTCGATGCCAGAATGGAGAAATCTTGTGTTTCGCCGGGCGAAGGAGTGACGTGGACGATATCGATCGGCGCATCCTGTCGGTGCTGCTCACCCACGCGCGCGCCTCGTTCCAGGAGATCGGCGCGGTGGTCGGGCTGTCGGCCCCGGCGGTGAAGCGGCGGGTGGACAAGATGGTCGCCAGCGGGCAGATCACCGGGTTCACCGCGCAGGTGAATCCGGCCGCGCTGGGCTGGACGACCGAGGCGTACGTGGAGGTCTACTACCGCGACAACATCTCCCCCGCCGAGCTGCGCCGCACCCTGGAACCGATACCGCAGGTCGTCGGGGTGTGGACGATCGCGGGCGAGGCCGACGCGCTGGTGCACGTGATGGCCACCGACATGGCCGAGATCGAGGTGACGGTCGAGCGGATCAGGGAGAACGCGCGCGTCGGCCGCACCCGCAGCTCGCTGGTGATGTCCCGCATCCTCGAGCGGCCGCGCACCTGAAGCACCGCGACGGAAAGGCGGTCGGACACAGGTTCTAGGGTTGTCCGCATGTCCGATGTGCGTACCAGCTACCTCACCGACGGGGCCGAGATCTATCGGCGCTCGTTCGCGACGATCCGCGCCGAAGCCGACCTGGCCGGTTTCCCCGCCGATGTCGAGCGGGTCGCGGTGCGCATGATCCACGGCTGCGGGCAGGTCGATCTGGCCGCCGACATCGCCTACTCGCCCGGCGTGGTCGCCGCCGCGCGCGCCGCGCTGCACGCGGGCAAGCCGATCATCTGCGACGCGAACATGGTCGCCTCGGGCGTCACCCGCAAGCGCCTGCCCGCCGACAACGCGGTGCTGTGCAACCTCACCGACCCACGGGTGCCCGCGCTCGCCGCCGAGCTGGGCAACACCCGGTCGGTGGCCGCGCTGGAACTGCTGCGCGATCAGCTCGACGGCGCCGTGGTCGCCATCGGCAACGCCCCCACCGCGCTGTTCCACCTGCTCGACATGCTCGACGCGGGCGCGCCGACGCCCGCCGCGATCATCGGCATCCCGGTCGGCTTCATCGGCGCCGCCGAATCCAAGCAGGCGCTCATCGACTTCGGCGGGATCGAATACCTCACCGTACGTGGCCGTCGCGGTGGCAGCGCGATCACCGCCTCGGCCCTCAACGCGATCGCGAGCGAACAGGAATGAGCGAGATCAGCACCGGCAAACTATGGGGCATCGGCCTGGGCCCCGGCGATCCCGAACTGGTGACGGTGAAGGCGGCCCGCCTGATCACCGCCGCCGATGTGGTGGCCTTCCACAGCGCCCGGCACGGTCGCAGCATCTCGCGCGGGATCGCGGAGCCCTACCTGCGCCCGGGCCAGATCGAGGAGCACCTGGTCTACCCGGTGACCACCGAGACCACCGACCATCCCGGCGGCTATCAGGGCGCGATCGACGAGTTCTACGAGCAGGCCGCCGCCCGGCTCGCCGTGCACCTGGCCGCCGGGCGCTCCGTGGCCCTGCTGGCCGCCGGTGACCCACTGTTCTACAGCTCCTACATGCACATGCATCGCCGGCTGGCCGACCGGTTCGAGGCCGAGATCGTTCCCGGCATCACCTCGGTCAGCGCGGCGTCGGCGGCGCTGGGCACCCCGCTTGTCGAAGGCGAGCAGGTGCTCACCGTGCTCCCGGGCACGATGCCGGTCGAGGAGCTCACCCGCCGGCTGCGCGATACCGACGCCGCCGCGATCATGAAGCTCGGCCGCACCTATCCCGGTGTGCGCCAGGCACTGTCGGACTCCGGCCGACTCGACGACGCCTACTACGTGGAGCGGGCCAGCAGCACCCGCGAACGGGTGATGGCCGCCGCCGACGTCGACGCGGCCGACGTGCCCTACTTCGCGATCACCCTGGTGCCCGGTCCGGCACCGACGACGCCGATCGTCGCCCGCGACAAGGCCGCGCGCGCCACCGAGGCCACCCCGGCCGCTCCCGCGACGGCGGGCGAGGTCGTCGTGGTCGGGCTCGGCCCCGGCGACACCGCGTGGACGACACCGGAGGTCACCACCGCACTGGCCGAAGCGACCGACCTCGTCGGCTACACCACCTACATCGACCGCGTGCCCGTGCGGCCGGGTCAGCGCAGGCACGCCAGCGACAACAAGGTCGAATCCGAACGGGCCGCCATGGCGCTGGATCTGGCCAAGCGGGGCGCCAGGGTCGCGGTCGTGTCCTCGGGCGATCCCGGGGTGTTCGCGATGGCCGCCGCGGTCCTCGAGGTGTCGGCCGAGCCGCAGTTCGAGCAGGTGCCGGTGCGGGTCCTGCCCGGCCTGACCGCGGCCAATGCCGTCGCGAGCCGGGTGGGCGCGCCGCTCGGGCACGACTACGCGATGATCTCGCTCTCCGATCGCCTCAAGCCGTGGGACGTTGTCGCCCAGCGTCTTTCGGCCGTCGCGGCCGCCGATATGGCGATCGCCATCTACAACCCGGCCTCCTCGCAACGCCGCTGGCAGGTGGGCGCCATGCGCGATGTGCTGCTGGCGCACCGGGCGCCGGAGACGCCGGTGGTGCTCGGGCGCGATGTCGGCGGGCCGACCGAATCGGTCCGGGTGATCACCCTCGGCGAGCTCGATCCCGACGAGGTCGACATGCGGACGCTGCTGATCATCGGCTCGTCGACCACCGCCGCGTTCCAGACCAGGGAGGGCACCCGCGTGTTCACCTCCCGGCGCTACGGCACGACCGTCTAGCACGGCCGCCCGCCACGAGGACACCCGCGAGGTCAGCCGGATCCCGGGTGTGCGGTGGCACACTGGGGTGCGGCGGGCCCGTCCCGCCATGGCACAAGCGTGACATCTCGTTTCCTGGTTCGATTCCCCAACGCGTCCTCGCGGACGATGAAAGGACTCACCACGATGAGAGTTCAGCACCACGCACGTCGCACCACTTCCTTACGCCACGCGGTGGCGACCGGACTGACCGCAGTGGTACTGGCCGCGCCGGTCGCGGCCCTGGTCGTCCCCGCCATCGCGTCGGCACAGCCCGCACCACCGCCTCCCAGCGCACCCGCGACACCCGGCGCCCCCGCGACACCGGGCGAATCCGCGGCACCGGGTGAATCCTCGGCTCCCGGGGTATCGGGAGCGCCCGCGGCCCCTGCTGCGCCCGCCTCGCCCGGTCTGCCCGGCGCGCCCGCGGCACCGATCGCGGAGTCGCTCACGCTGGCGGTCACGAACGCCGACGGGGCCGGTTTCGCGGTCACCGTCGACGCGGCGGCGCCCGTCGACACCCTGAAGGTGCTCGTCGAGGAGCAGACCGGCATCCCCGTGGAGCAGCAGCGACTGCTGGTCGACGGTGACGTCGAGCTCGTCGACGGCACCTCGCTCGCGCAGTACCAGCTCGGCGACGGCGACACCGTCACCCTCGCCTCGCGCTGATCGAGCCGCGCGGCGGTGACCCGCACGACGGTCGACCGGGTCACCGCCGCACCGGCGAACACACCGCAACACCTGCGGTCTTGGTGGACAGCGCACCCAGGCGTAACATTCCACTTAGGAATGTCGTTCGAAGGGAGTTGACCGTTGACCGATACCGCGACTCGACGCCGCCCGCTGAACTCCACCGCGGCCTCGCTACTGGGGTTCCTGCACGAAGGCCCGATGTCGGGCTGGGACCTCGCGACCCAGGCCCAGCAACGGATCGGCGACTTCTGGACGATCACCCAGAGTCAGGTCTACCGCGAGCTGACCACCATGGACGCCGCCGGCCTGGTGACCAAGGGCGAACGCGGCGCCAGGGAACGCACGCCCTACCGGATCACCGACACCGGCCGCGAGGCCTTCGCCGAATGGATCGCCCGCGATCCCGGCGCCGAGACGATCCGGGTGCCGCTGCTGCTCACGCTGTCCTTCGGCGAACATCTCGAGCCGGCGCATCGCGATCGGATCATCGCCGCCAACAAGAACATCCACCAGGATCGGCTCGACCGCTACCTCGACGAGGACCCCACCGCGCTCGCCCCGCACCAGCGCGCCACCCTCGAATTCGGCATCGCCTACGAACGGGCGGTCCTGCACTGGTTCGACCAGCTCCCGCACATCTTCACCGGGCCGCGACCGCAGTGAGCGACTCAGCGCACCCGAGGTGACGCGGCGTCGTGCAGCCAGTCCACGGCGGCGCCGACCTCTTCCACCGTCACCGCGCCCGCGGGCAGCGGCGGCCGGTCGATCATCACCACCGGCAGGCCCGCCGTGCGGGCCGCGAAGATCTTCGCCTCGGTCTGCTCGCCACCGCTGTTCTTGGTGACCAGCACATCGATCCGGTGCCGGGACATCAGCACCAGTTCGTCGTCGAAGGTGAACGGCCCCCGGGCCAGCAGCAATTCGTAGCGCGGGGGCAGTGGTGCCGCGGGTGCGTCGATCGAGCGGATGACGAACCGGTGCCGCCCGCAGCCGGCGAAGGCGCCGACGCCCTGCCTGCCGATGGTGAGCAGCACCTGTTCGCCGTGCTCGGCCAGCGCGGCGGCGGCCGACCTCAGATCGGGCACCCGCGTCCACAGGTCACCGCGACGCTGCACCCATTCGGGGCGCCGCAGGTGCAGCGCGGGGATGCCGAGATCGTCCGCCGCGGTCGCCGCATGCGAGCTGACCTGCGCCGCGAAGGGATGGGTCGCGTCCACGACGGCGTCGATCGCGTTCTCGCGTAGCCAGGTTCGGAGGCCCTCGACACCACCGAACCCACCTATGCGCACCGGACCGACGGGCAACCGCGGCTGGGCGACCCGCCCGGCGAGGGAGGACACGATATCGAGTCCCCGTTCACCGGACGCGATCCGCGCCAGCTCCCGGGCCTCGCCCGTGCCGCCGAGGATCAGGACCCTCAGAACTGCCCGCAGACGTCGGCCGAACCCGCCTCGACCAGCAACGGGCGCGCGGGTGCGGTGAACTTCGCGTACTTCATGTCACTTCCCATCATGAAAAAAGAGAACCGGCGGGATTTACCCGGAACGGCCACGACCCTACCCCCGAGGCACGCTTCTTACACCTTCGGTTCGTAACTTTCAGGGCGTCGGGACCCTGCGTGAACGCCGTCACCGTGATCTGCGCGTGATTTGTCCGTGATCGGAAATTCCGGGTCGCGCGCCGCTAACCAGCGGGTTTTGTGACGATCCACTGGGCGACCGGGAGGTGCGGCCGCCACGCGGTGAACCCGCCGAGCGGTTCACCCCGGTAGATCTGGAATTTCCGCAGGGCGCCGCCGTGGGTGGCGGTCCAGTCCAGCAGCTGCGCTTCCGATTCCGCGGTGACCGCGTTGGCGACCAGGCGACCGCCCGGACGCAGCCGCTGCCAGCACTGCTCGAACACACCGTCCTGGGTGAGCCCGCCACCGAGAAATATCGCGTCCGGTGCCGGGAATTCCCGCTCGGCAAACTCCGAGCGCACCTCGCCCCCGACCGTTATTCCGGGAACGCCGAGCGCGGCGGCATTCACCGCGATCTGTTCGCGGCGCGCGGGGAGCCGTTCGAAGGTGACGGCCCGGCACAGCGGATGGGTGCGACACCATTCGATCGCGATGCTGCCGGAGCCACCGCCGACATCCCACAGCGTCTCGCCGGGCGCCGGGGCCAGCGCGGTGACCGTCAGGGCCCGGACCTCGGCTTTGGTGAGCTGACCGTCGCCGCTGAAGGCGGAGTCGAGCAGTCCGGGCAGGCGGGTGTCCCGACGGCCGCCGGGCTCGGCGACGCAGTCGATCGCGACGACGTTGAGCGGGTCGCCGTGCGGATGGGCCCAGCGTGCCGCGGTGCCGGTGACCACCCGTTCGGCGGGCCCGCCCAGCTGTTCGAGCACGGTGAGCGTGGACGCGCCGAACCCGTTGTCGCGCAACAACCGCGCCAGCAGCGGCGGCGTGGACTCGTCCTCGCTGAGCACCAGCACTCTGCGGCCCTCGGCCAGTTCGGGCAGCACCGTGGGCAACGGCCGGGCAACCACGCTCACCACGGGGACCTCGGCCAGCGGCCAGCCCAGCCGGGCACACGCCAGCGACGCCGAGGACGGCTGCGGAAACACCCGCAGCGACCGCGCGCCGAAGCGGCGGGCCAGGGTGACACCGATGCCGTAGAACATGGGGTCGCCGCTGGCGAGCACGCCGATGCGCCGATCGGCGTTGCGCGCGAACAACTCCGGCAGGGCGGGCAGCAGCGGACTCGGCCACGGCACCGCTTCGGCGTCGCCCGGCGGGAGCAGGGCCAGCTGACGCGGCGAACCGAAGACGACCTCGCACGCGGCGATGGCGGTGCGTGCCGGCTCACCGAGCCCGGACCAGCCGTCGGCGCCGATGCCGAGGACGACGATCGGGGAACCCGCCCAGGCCGACTCGGTCACCGCGGCATCCGGCGCCACACGAACCGCGGCATCAACCGCATCACGAAGAACATCACCGCGAGCCTGCCGGGCACCGCCACGGAGGTCTTGCCCTTGCCCAGGGCACGCACGACGGCGTCGGCGACCTGACCGGGGGTGCTGGCCATCGGCGCGGGTTCCATGCCGGTGGTCATCCGGCCGATCACGAAGCCGGACCGGACCAGCAGCAGCTGGACGCCGGTGCCGTGCAGGGCGTCACCGAGCCCGCTCGCGAAGCCGTCGAGTCCCGCTTTGGCCGAGCCGTAGACGTAGTTGGCGCGGCGCACCCGCACTCCGGCGATGGAGCTGAACACGACGATCTGCCCGGCGTCCTGGGCCCGCAGCAGCGTCGCGAGCGTGGTCAGGATGCTGACCTGGGCGACGTAGTCGGTGTGCACGACCGCGACCGCGTGCGCCGGATCCTGTTCGGCGCGTGCCTGATCGCCGAGCACGCCGAAAGCCACCACGGCCGTGCCGATGCCGCCGTGCTCGGCGGCGATCTTCTCCAGCAGCGGGGCGTGCGTGGCGGTGTCGTCGGCGTCGAATTCCACGGTGTGCACGGCGGTCGCGCCGGCCGCGCGTACCTGCTCGATCTCGGCGTCCAGCGCGCCGGACCGGCGGGCGGCCAGGATCACCACCCGTCCGGGCGCCAGTCGGCGCGCCACCTCGACGCCGATCTCACTGCGCCCGCCCAGGACCAGCACGGGTCCCTCGTTCTGCTGCGTTCCCATGGGCTCAGTCTGTCATCCGCCGCCGAGGCGGGACATCGGGTGGCCGGAGCCCAAACCCGTGCGGCGCGACGCCGATCGCCCCGACTACCGTTTCCCCCATGCCGACCGCCACGACACAGCTCTCCCCCGCCGCCCTCGACTTCGTCACCGAGCGGCACCTGGCCACCCTGACGACCCTGCGCGCCGACGGCACCCCGCACGTGGTCGCGGTGGGCTTCACCTGGGATCCCGACAGCGGGATCGCGCGAGTGATCACCGACGGCGCGTCGGTGAAGGCGCGCAACGCCGCACGGGGCGGATACGCGGCGGTGAGTCAGGTCGAGGGGCCGCGCTGGCTCACCCTCGAAGGACCGGCGACCGTGCTCACCGAGGCCGACGACGTGGCCGAGGCCGTGCGCCGCTACACCGCCCGCTACCGGGTGCCACGGGAGAACCCGACCCGTGTCGTGGTGGCGATCCAGGTGCGCCGGGTGCTGTCGTCGAGCACCCTGAAGTAGCCCGCGCCGCCTACAGGACGGTCAGACCGTGCGGGCGGTTGTTCATCGACTCGGCGCCGTCGGCGGTGACGACCACGATGTCCTCGATCCGGGCGCCCCACTTCCCGCGGAAGTAGATGCCGGGTTCGATGCTGAACGCCATGCCCGGTTCGAGCACCAGGTCGTTGCCCGCCACGATGTAGGGCTCCTCGTGCACCGACAGGCCGATGCCGTGGCCGGTGCGGTGCACGAAGGCGTCGCCCAGGCCCGCGTCGGCCAGCAGGGTGCGCGCGGCCGCGTCGATGGACTCCGCGGTCACCCCCGGGCGTACCGCGGCCACCGCGGCGGCCTGGGCGGCCTCGAGCAGCGCCATCTGCTCGGCGACCTGCTTGCTCGGCGACCCGAGCACGTAGGTGCGGGTGGAGTCGGAGAAGTAGCCGGGTTCGACGGGGCCGCCGATATCGATGACGACGACGTCCCCGGCCTCGATCACCCGGTCGGAGACGCCGTGGTGCGGGTCGGCGCCGTGCGGGCCGCTGCCGACGATGACGAACGCCGCCTCGGTATGGCCCTCCTCGACGATGGCGGCGGCGATGTCGGCGCCCACCTCGACCTCGGTCCGGCCGGGACGCAGGAATTCGCCCATCCTGGCGTGCACCCGGTCGATGGCGGCGCCCGCCCGGCGCAGCGCCTCGATCTCGGCCTCGTCCTTGATCATCCGCGACTGCCGCAGCACGGGCGTCGCCGAGGCGGGCAGGCCGGTGGTCGATTCCGCGAGCGGGATCAGGTGCAGCGCGGGCATGGCGTCGGCGACGGCGATGCGCGAGCCGGCGTGCAGGGTCGAGCGCACCAGCTGATACGGGTCGACGCCGTCGACCCAGTCCAGGATCTGCAGACCGAGTTCACCGGCGGCCGACCCGTCGAGCGAGGCCAGCTCGAGTTTCGGGATCACCACCGACGGCGTCGAGCCGTCGGCGGGAATCACCAGGCAGGTGAGCCGTTCGAAGGATTCGGCGGCCGATCCGATGAGGTACCGCAGATCGGGGCCCGGGGTGATGAGCAGGGCGTCCAGATGCGCCGCGCGCATCAGTTCGACCGCCCGCTCCAGCCGCTGACCGTAGACATTCGCCGCGAACCTGGCATCCGTGTGCGCGCTCATAGGATCCGACGTTACCCGCCGCGGGCGCACGGGCCCAGGACGGCGTGATCTCCCGGGCACCGGACGCGCGTGCCGCGCGGCGGGCGCCGGACGGAGCTTTCGGGGCACAATCGACCCCGTGACCGCTGACCAGACCTCCCGTGGGCCCCTGCTGATCCTCGACGGCGCCAGCCTGTGGTTCCGCGCCTATTACGCGATCCCCGACAAGCTCAGGGCCGACGACGGACGCTCGGTGAACGCGCTGCGCGGATTCACCGACATGGTGGCTTCGCTGATCACCAAGCACCGGCCGAGCAGGCTGGTGGTCGGGCTCGACCTGGACTGGCGGCCGCCGTTCCGGGTGGCGCTGGTGCCGTCGTACAAGGCGCACCGGCTCGACACCAGCTCCGGCGCGGCACCGGGCGCCGAGGAGGTGCCCGACACGCTCACCCCACAGGTCGAGATGATCCTCGAGGTGCTCGCGGCGGCCGGGATCGCCACCGGCGGGGCCGAGGGGCTCGAAGCCGACGACGTGCTCGGCACGCTGGCCAGCCGGGAACGCACCGATCCGGTGGTCGTCGTCAGCGGTGACCGCGATCTGCTGCAGCTGGTCCGCGACGAGCCCGCGCCGCCGGTGCGAGTCCTCTACGCGGGCCGCGGCCTGGCCAAGGCCGAACTGTTCGGCCCCGTCGAGGTGTCGGCGAAATACGGTGTGCCGGAACAGAACGCGGGACCCGCCTACGCCGACATGGCGACCCTGCGCGGCGACGCCTCCGACGGACTGCCCGGTGTCGCCGGCATCGGCGACAAATCCGCCGCGCAGCTGATCTCGAAGTTCGGTTCGCTCGACGCCCTGCTGGCCGCGGTCGACGATCCCGGATCCGACCTCGCCAAGGGGGTGCGGGCGAAACTGGTTGCGGCCCAGGAGTACCTGAAGGTCGCCGCGCCGGTCGTGCAGGTGGTGCGCGATGCCGAGGTGATCCTGTCCGGGCCCGACACGCTGCCCGCGACCCCGGCCGACCCCGATCGGCTGCTCGCCCTGGCGAGCGCCTACAACGCCGAGAGCCCGATCACCCGGCTCGTCACCGCGCTGACGGCGGCCCACCGCTGACACGACGCCGGGCCGCCCGCGTACCCGCGGACGGCCCGGACATCGTCGGTGCGGCAGCCTAGTTCGGGCGACCGACCTCGTAGGTGCCGTCGTCCTTGGTGATCTTGACGGTGACCTTCTTCGCCTCACCGCTGACCTTCAGATCGCAGGTGAAGGTCGCGTCGACCTTCACCTCCTGACCCGAGGGGCACGACACGTCGGAAACGTCGGCGATGCCGTAGGAGTCCTTCAGCACGCGCGAGACGCCGTCCTGCACGGCGGCGGAGTCGAGTTCGTCGGAGGAGAACACGACCAGGAGCAGACCGACGACGGCGGCGAGCACCAGCACGCCCGCCGCGATCAGACCGATCACCAGGCCCTTGCCCTTGCCGCCGGACGACGGGGGCTGCTGGCCCCACTGCTGCTGACCGGGCTGCTGCGGCTGCTGTCCCCACTGCTGCTGCGGCTGCTGACCCCACTGCTGCCCGGCGTTGGCGCCCTGGGCGTTCCAGTCCTGCGGCGGCGGCTGGGTCTGCCCCCACTGCTGCTGCGGGCCGGTCGGCTGCTGCGGCTGCTGTCCCCACTGCGGCTGCTGGGCAGGCTGCTGCGGCTGCTGACCCCACTGCGGCTGCGGCTGCTGCGCGTTCGGGTCACCCCAGTGCTGGGTGGGCTGGGCCTGCTGCGGCTGCTGCCCACCACCCCAGTGCTGGGTGGGACCGGCGCCACCGGCCCCCTGCTGACCTCCCCAGTGCTGGGTGGGATCGTTGCTTCCCTCCCCTGGGCCATTCGGTCCGTACGGGCCGCTCATCCACTCGCCTCCACTCGCATCGTTGTACATACGGTAGCCCCCCGCGCCAGGCCAGCCGCTTTCGCACGACTCCGCCATCACGGTCGGTACGCCAAGAAATCAAATCACAGACATATCCACTACGCGGCGTCCACCGCAACGACACCCCGCCGAACGGCACGGACCGCCTTGGCGGCGGTGGCCGCGACCTCGGGGTCGTCGGCGGTGTTGTGGATCTGGTCGAGCAGGTCGATGACCTGCCTGCACCAGCGCACGAAATCGCCCGCCGACAGCGGCGTGCCCTGATCGCCACTGGCCAGCAACGCCTCGGCCAATGCGTCGCCGCGAGCCCACTTGTACACGCCGGTGACGAAACCGAGGTCGGGTTCGCGGGTCGGCGGCAGCTTGTGCCGCGCCTCGTCGGAGCGCAGCTGGGTCCACACCTCGATGGTCGCGCCGACCGCCCGGCGGATCGGTTCGGTCGGGCCGGACGCGGTGAGGAACCCGCCTTCCTGGCGCGACTCGTAGACCAGCGTGGAGACCACGGCCGCGAGTTCGGCCGGACCCAGCCCGCGCCACAGCCCCTGACGCAACACCTCGGCGACCACCAGATCGCTCTCGGCGTAGATCCGGGCCAGCCGCCTGCCGTCGGCGGTCACCTCGCCGTGCTCGACGAACCCCCGTTCCTCGAGCAGCCCGACGATCCGGTCGAAGGTGCGCGCCAGCGAATTCGTCGTCGCGGCAACCTTCTGGCGCATCGACTCGGTCTCGCGCGCCAGCCGGGCGTAGCGCTCGCCGGTGCGGCTGAGCTGTTCGCGGTCGGGCCGGTTGTGCGCCGGGTGCGAGCGCAGGCTGCGGCGCAGCGTGGACAGTTCACGGTCCTCGCCGCCGCGCGTGTGATCGTTGCGCCTGCGCCTGCCCGGCGCGGAGATCCCGGTGCTGCGCAGCGCCGAGGCCAGGTCGCGGCGGATGCGCGCGGTGCGGTGATCGACGCGCCGTGGCAACCGCATGTGCCCGAGCGCTTCGGCGGGCACGGGGAAGTCCGCCGCCGAGACCCGGCCCGCCCAGTGGTCCTCGGTGAGTACCAGCGGACGCGGGTCGCCGGGAGTCTGGTCGGGTTCCAGGATCACCGCGAGCCCGGCCCGCCTGCCCGACGGAATCGCCACCACGTCACCGCGGCGCAGTTCGATCAGGGCCTTGACGGCGGCACCGCGTCGATCGGCGCGACCCTGCTGCTGGATCTCGCGCTCGCGCTGCTTGATCCGCTCGCGCAGCGACATGTACTCCATGAACCCGCCGTCGACGCCACCGAGCTGGCTCTCCAGTTTGCGCATCGCGCCCTGGTTGCGTTCGATGCCGCGCACCAGCCCGACGACCGACCGGTCGGCCTGGAACTGGGCGAAGGACCGCTCGAGCAGCGCTCGCGCCTCTTGCGCGCCCATCCGGTCGATCAGATTGATCGACATGTTGTACCCGGGGCGGAAGGAACTGCGCAGCGGATAGGTGCGGGTGGAGGCCAGGCCCGCGACCGCGCTGGTGTCGACCTCGGGCTGCCACAGCACCACCGCGTGGCCTTCGACGTCGATGCCGCGCCTGCCCGCCCGACCGGTGAGCTGGGTGTACTCCCCCGGCGTCAGTTCGGCGTGCGATTCACCGTTGAACTTCACCAGGCGCTCGAGCACGACGGTCCGCGCGGGCATGTTGATGCCGAGCGCCAGCGTCTCGGTGGCGAACACGGCCCGCACCAGGCCCTTGACGAACAGCTCCTCGACGGTGTGCCGGAACGCGGGCAGCATGCCGGCGTGATGGGCGGCCAGACCGCGGTGCAGCGCCTCGCGCCATTCCCAGTAGCCGAGCACCTCGAGGTCGCCCTTGGGCAGGTCGCCGGTGTGCTTCTCGATGATCTCGTCGATGTGGGCGGCGTCGTCGGGCCTGCTCAGGTCGAGGCGGGCGCGCAGGCACTGGGCCAGCGCGCCGTCGCAGCCCGCGCGACTGAAGATGAAGGTGATCGCCGGCAGCAAGCCTTCCTCGTCGAGGCGAGCCAGCACCTCCGGACGCGGCAGCGGGCGGAAGTTGCCGCGACCACCGCGCCCGCGCGGACCGCCGTAGCCCTGCATCCGGTCGGCGGCCTCGCGCTGGCGGATGAACCGCACCAGGTCCTCGTCGACCAGCACCTTCTGGTCGCTGGACTTGGTGTCGAACAGGTCGAACATCCGCCGGCCGACCATCACGTGCTGCCACAGCGGCACCGGCCTGGTCTCGTCGACCACCACGGCGGTGTCACCGCGCACGGTCTCCATCCACGCGCCGAACTCCTCGGCGTTGGACACCGTCGCCGACAGGCTCACCAGGCGCACGTCCGCCGACAGGTGCAGGATGACTTCCTCCCACACCGCGCCGCGGAACCGGTCGGCCAGGTAGTGCACCTCGTCCATCACGACATAGGACAGTCCCCGCAGCGAATCCGAGGACGCGTAGAGCATGTTGCGCAGCACCTCGGTGGTCATCACGACCACGGGCGCGTCGGGGTTGATCGACTGGTCCCCGGTGAGCAGGCCGACGCTGTCGCGGCCGTAGCGCGCGGTCAGGTCGGCGAACTTCTGGTTCGACAGCGCCTTGATCGGCGTGGTGTAGAAGCATTTGCCGCCCGAGGCCAGCGCGAGATGGACCGCGAACTCACCGACGATCGTCTTGCCCGCGCCGGTCGGGGCGCACACGAGCACGCTGTGCCCGTCCTCCAGCGCCGCGCAGGCGGTCCGCTGGAAAGGGTCGAGATCGAAAGAGATTTCGCTGGCGAACTGCGCCAACTCGTTGGCCCGCGCGGGAGAATCGGTCACCCGTCAGAGCGTATCGGAGTAGTCCGACACCGGGCGTGTGGTTTTCTCCGGGTCGGCGACCGGGTCCGCGGGCCGCACCGGATCCGGCGTGTCCAGCGGAGAGGCTTCCTCGTCCGACAGCGCGCCCCAGCCCTCGTTCACCGCGCGACGGGCCCGGCGGGCGTCGTTGAACCGGGCGAACTGCACCGCCAATTCGAACAGCACCGTCAGCGCGATCGCCAGCGCCAGCATCGAGAACGGGTCCTGCGGGGTCACGATCGCCGCGAAGACGAACAGGCCGAAGATGATGCCGCGCCGCCACGCTTTGAGCTTCACGTACGGCAGCACGCCGACCAGGTTCAGCCCGATGATGACCAGCGGCGTCTCGAAGCTGACGCCGAAGATGATCAGCAACTGGATGATGAAGCCGAAGTACTGGGTACCACTGAGCGCGGTGATCTGGACGTTGTCACCGATGGTCAACAGGAACGACAACGCGTGCGAGACGACGACGTAGGCCAGCACGGCGCCGGTCACGAACAGCACGGTGCCCGACACCACGAACCCGACCGCGTAGCGGCGTTCCTTGGCGTAGAGGCCGGGGGTGATGAAGGCCCACAGTTGGTACAGCCAGAACGGCGCCGCCATCACGACACCGGCGGTGAAGCCGACCTTCAAGCGCAGCATGAACTGTTCGAAGGGCGCGGTCGCCAGCAGGCGGCAGGCGCCGTCGGGGCTCAGACTCGCCCTGGCCGACTCGGGCAGCGCACAGTACGGTCCGCGCAGGATCTCGCCCAGGCTGTCGATGCCGAAGAACGGGTGCGCGTACCAGAAGAAGCCGACGAGCGTGGTGACCGCGATCGCGGCCAGCGCCAGCAACAGCCGGGTGCGCAGTTCCTGCAGGTGCTCGACCAACGACATGGTGCCGTCGGGATTCGTCCTGCGCTTGCTGCGCCGTGGATCGAATGGAATGCGCATGGTGGGTGGTGGCCTCTAACCCTCGGTCCGGCGGATGCTCGACAACAGCACTCAGCCCCGGAGCGGTTGTCTCGCTCCGGGGGTGAACACCGAGGTCAGGCCGACTTCTGGCCCTGCTGCGGTTCGACGATCGGAGTCTGCGCCTGCGGGGCCGAGGCGGGCAGCTGCTGCTGCGGCGCCGGGGTGGCGGTCGGCGGGGTGGCCGGGGTGGCCGACTCCGACTGCATCTGCCCGACCTCGCTCTTGAAGATCCGCAGCGACCGGCCGAGACCGCGCGCCGCGTCCGGCAGCCGCTTCGCGCCGAAGAGCAGGACGAACAGCAACGCGATGATCAGCAGGTGCGTCCAGCTGAACGTGCCCATTATCAGATACCTCCAAAGACTGTGGTGATTACCGATGCTACCTGCACTCGGACCGTGGTGACCGGTCACCCGCAGCGGTGTTCGCCACGCGTTCAACCCTGGACGGCGGACGCCGCCCCGGTCAGCTCGGCGAACAACCGGCTGCCGGTGAACCGGCGGGTGTCCCCCGATTCGGCTCGGCGGATCAGCTCGGTGAGCCTGCGATTGACCGGTGTCGGCCGCCCGACCATCTCACCGAGGCGCACGATTTCGCCGCACAACCACGCGATTTCCGTCCGCCTGCCCAGGGCGAGGTCGTCGGCCATCGAGGAGCGAGCCAGCGGATCGATGGCCAGGACCCGGCCGAAGACCCGGCGGAAGACGACGTCGGGAACACGCAGCAGATGCACCATGAGTTCCGGCGGGATCGCCGTCAGCTGGGCGGGACGAATTCGCGCAGTGTTCATCACCGCGAGGGCTTCGGCCTGGGCGAGCGCGAGGCAGCGCCGGTAGTCGCGCTCGGCGAGTTCCTCGCGCAGCGGCCGCCCGGACAGTGCGTTGATCGGGTTGTTGAGGTTGAGCAGCAGCTTGGCCCACTGCACCGGACGCAGGTCGCGATAGCGGCGCAGCGGCAGGCCCGCGGCCCGGAACTGCTCGGCGAACCGGTCGACCACCGGGTCGTCCTGGATCGCGACGACGCCGTCGCTGCCCCGGTGGAAGCGCCCGTTGCCGCGGTGCACCACATTGAACGGGACCATGCCGGGCAGCACGACGCTGGTGGGCAGGATGTCCCGGATCAGGGTGTCGTTGCCGATGCCGTTCTGCAGGCTCACCACCGGCGTGCCGGGGCGCAGCCTGCCCGCGACGGTCCGGACGACCGAGGCGGTGGCGGCGGATTTCACGGTGACCAGGACGAGGTCGGCCAGTTCCGGCTCATCCGGTTCCAGGGCCAGCCCGAAGCGATCCGGCGACACGTCGATCGACCCGCCGTCGAGGTCGGTCAGGTGCAGTCCGTGCTCGGCGATGTCGTCGAGCACGCGCTGGCGGCCGACGAAGATCACGTCCAGCCCGGCCGCGGCCAGATGTCCGCCGATGAAGACCCCGATGCTGCCCGCGCCGAGGACCAGTACTCGCTGGTTCACGCGGTTTCGGTCTCCCCGGGCAGTCCGGCGGCCGCGTAGGCGGCCAGGGCGGCGTCGGCGCGGTCACGCACCGCCGCCACCAGGTCCGGCGGGCCGAGCACGCTGACGCCGGTGCCGAAGCCGAGCAGCAGACGGGCCATCCAGTCGGCGGAGGCGAAGCGCATGCCCGCCTCGATGCTGCCGTCGGGGCGCGACTCGATGCGGTGCATCGGGTACTGGTCGAGCACCCAGGCGTAGTCGGCGCGGATGCGCAGCCGGGCCAGCGGCACGTCGGGGTCGTCCTGGAACAGGTCGAGGGCGGCCGCGTCGGCGGCGGCGTGGCTGGGCGGACGGGCCGGTTCGTCGAGTTCGGTGGCGTCCTCGATCCGGTCGAACCGGAACAGGCGCACGCCCTCGGCCTGCCTGCACCACGCCTGCAGGTAGCTGTTGTTGTCGACGAGCACCACGCGGATCGGGTCGACGATTCGTTCGGAGACCTCGTCGCGGCTGGCCGAGTAGTACACCAGGCGCAGGGCGCGGGCGTCGGCGAGCGCGGCGCGCACGGTGGCGACGACCGGCTGCTCGACGGGCACGGCGGCCGGGGTGCCGGTGACGACGGCGTCGGTGCTGGCGATGGCCGATTCGATCTTGGCGATCGCGGCGTGCGCGGCGGTCGGGTCGACCATGCCCGGCATCTCCACGATCGAGCGCAGCGCGACCAGTAGCGCGGTCGCCTCGGTGGAGGTCAGCCGCAGCGGCCGGTCGATGCCCGCGGAGAAGGTGACCTCGATGCTCTCCTCGGAGAACGACAGGTCGATCAGGTCGCCGGGCCCGTACCCGGGCAGCCCGCACATCCACAGCTGATTGAGGTCGCTCATCAGCTGTTTGGTGCTCACCCCGAGCTCGGCGGCGGCCTCGGCGGCGCTGATGCCGGGGTGCGCGAGCAGGTACGGCACCATGTTCAGCAGGCGCGAAAGGCGTAGGGACAGGCGCGAACTCACGACGCCACCTCCGTGTGGTCGAGTACCGACCGTAGCCGGTTCATCACGTCGGCGCGCAGTTCCGGCGGATCCAGCACGAGGACATCGGGACCGAGACCGGTGATCAGCCGGGCCACCCAGTCGCGGGAGCGGACCGGCACTTCGACGACCGAACCGTCGCGGCCGCCGAGCTCACGGTCACCGAGTTCGGTACCGATGCGACGCAGCTCGCGACCGCGGCCCTTGGCGACCCAGACGGTGGCCGAGCCGGTGACCGGCGCGTCGCCGGTGACCCGGTCGACGATGGCGCGCAAGTCGGCGTCGGCGGGCTTGCGGACCGCGTTGAGCGGTCCGTACGGCGTGACCTCGCCACCGATGCGCGACAACCGGAAGGTGCGCACGGCGTCTCGCTCGCGGTCGTGCCCGACCAGATACCAGCGACCGTGCCGGGTCACCACACCCCAGGGCTCCACATCGCGGGTGACGAACGGATCGGTGATGGCGCTGTGGTGTCCGAACCGCACCGCCTGCCCGGCGTCGATCGCCGCGAGCAACTCGCGCAGCACCGGTTCCGAGCCGCGAGTGCGGGCGGGCACCGCGGGTACCGACACCCCGACGTTGTCCGTCTCGACGGTGACGCCGGCCGCGCGCAGCTTCAACAGCGCGCCCTCGGCGGCGCTCGCCAGCTCGGGCGAGGCCCACATCTGCACGGCGACGGCCACCGCGGCGGCCTCCTCGCTGGACAGGTCGATGTCGGGCAGTTCGTAGGCGTCGCGGTTGATCCGGTAGCCCTCGAGTGTCGAGAACCGCCCCACGGGGCCCACTTCCAGCGGAATGCCCAGATCGCGCAGTTCGTTCTTGTCGCGCTCGAACATCCGGCTGAACGCCTCGTCGGTCGCGGAGTCCTCGTAACCGGCCACGCTGGCGCGAATGCGCTCGGCGCTCAGGAACTGCCGGGTCGACAGCAGCGCGATGACCAGATTCATCAGCCGCTCGACCTTGGATATCGCCACCCGATAGAGGGTAATGGTCGGCTGACCGTCGCGGCGCGTCGGCGCACGGTTGCCGACCCTCCGGGCGGGGAGAATGGTCCGGATACCCGCAGCGAAAGGACCATCATGCTTGTTGCGTTCTCCGTGGCGCCCAGTGGCGCCGCCCACGCCGACGGGTCGGTCGGCGCGGCCGTGGCGGCGGCCGTCCGCGTGGTGCGCGCCTCGGGGCTGCCGCACCGGACCGACGCCATGTTCACCACCATCGAGGGCGATTGGGACGAGGTGATGGCGGTGGTGAAGTCGGCCTGTGACGCGATCCTCGCCGTCGCGCCGCGATGCAGCCTGGTGCTCAAGGCCGATCTGCGGCCCGGCGTCACCGACGCGCTGACCACGAAGGTCGAGACGATCGAGCGCTATCTGGCCGAGGGCGACGGCTACTAGACCGCCGCCCCGGACGATTCAGCTCAGATAGCGGGCGATGGCGTCGGCCACGCAGGCGGGCCGCTCGGCGCCCTCCAGTTCCACGGTGACGCGCCGGTGCGCCTGCACGCCGCCGGGCACCTCGGTGACCTCGGTGAGCGCCACGCGGCCGCGGATGCGGCTGCCCACGGGGACCGGGGTGAGGAATCGGACCCGGTCGAGGCCGTAGTTGATCGCCGCGCTCGCGGCGCTGACCGTCATCACCTGCTGGGTGATCGGCACGATCAGCGACAGGGTGAGGAAACCGTGCGCGATGGTCGTGCCGTACGGGCCCGCGGCGGCCCGCACCGGATCGACGTGGATCCACTGGTGGTCGCCGGTCGCCTCGGCGAACCGGTCGATCCGGTCCTGGTCGATCGTGATCCAGTCGCTGGGGCCGAGTTCGGTGCCCGCGGCCGCGCGCAGGGCGTCGAAATCGGCGAAATCCGTGGTCATGCCGCTCCTCCGAAGCGTCGGCGCAGTTCGCGCTTGAGCACCTTGTGGGTGGGCCCGAGCGGCAGCTCGGTGACGAACTCCACCCGGCGCGGGTACTTGTATCGGGCCACCTGTTGCTTGCCGAACTCGATCACGTCCTCGGCGGTCAGCTCGCCGTCGGCCACCACGACGGCCACGATCTCCTCACCGTAGTGCTCGTCGGGCACCCCGATCACCGCGACCTGCGCGATCCGCGGATGCCGTACCAGCGCGGCCTCGACCTCCGTCGGATACACGTTGAATCCGCCGCGCAGGATCATCTCCTTGATCCGGTCGACGATCCGGATCCGGCCGGTCTCGTCGCGGGTGCCCAGATCGCCGGTGCGGAACCAGCCGTCGACGACGGCGGCCGCGGTGGCCTCGGGTCTGCCGGTGTAGCCGTTGAACACGTTGTGCCCGCGCACCACCACCTCACCGGTCTCGCCGACCGGCAGCAGCGCGATCCGGTCACTGATCGCGGGGTCGGCGATCTCCACGTCGACGCCCCAGACCGGATGCCCGACGGTGCCCGCCTCCGCGCCGTAGATCGGCTGGTTGACCGCGGCGGTCGGCGAGGTCTCCGACAGTCCGTAGCCCTCGAGCACGGGCGCGCGGAAGATCCGTTCGAAGTCCTCCAGGATCGCGACCGGCAGCGCCGCACCGCCGCTGACGCACAGTTTCAGTGCGGGCAGTTCCGGCGCCCGCGCCGCCGCCTCGATGAGCGCGATGTACATCGTGGGCACCCCGTGGAAGAGGTTGACCTTCTCCGCCGCCATCAGCGCGATCGCCTGGGCCGCGTCGAATCTCGGCAGCAGCACCAGCGTCCCGCCGACGCGCCAGTGCGAGTTCATCGACACGGTCTGTCCGAAGACATGGAACAGCGGCAGCGCGCCGAGCGCGATGTCGTCGCGGTGGACCTCGTTGGCGTCGAAGGTGTTCACCGTCGCGCACATCACCATGTTGAGGTGATTGAGCTCGGCGCCCTTGGGCGTGCCGGTGGTCCCGCTGGTGTAGAAGACGACGGCGGTGTCGAGCGGACCGCGCGAGACGAACGCCGCAATCGCCTCGCCGACGAGCTCCGCGGGGGCGACGACGTCGATGCCCGCGCCGGCGGCCGCCGCGGCGCCGGTCTCGGCCACCATCGGATGACAGATCAGCAGCGCCGCCGCGCTGTCGCGCAGCACGTATTCCATCTCGGGCGCGGTGAGCAGCAGGTGCACCGGCACCACCGTCGCGCCCGCGGCGAGGATCGCGAAATACGCCCGCGGGAAGTCGGCGGTGTTCGGGCACAGCAGGGCCACCCGGTCACCGGGACGGATCCCGCGCGCGATCAGGGCGCCGGCCTGCTCGCGTGCCTGTCGCCAGAGATCGGCGAAGGTGATGCGATGCTCGCCTTCGATCAACGCGAGATGATCGGGGCGGCGGCGAGCCGGTTCGGCGAGGATGCTCGCCAGGGAGAGTGTGGCATTCATGAGGATTCCTGGAGTCGACAGCTTCGGCGAGGGAGCGCGCACCCACGGTGTCGCGCGGTAGACGACCGGATCGGTCGGAGTTCGGGGGCCTCGGCCCGTACCGGTTGCGCGCTCGGTGCGGCACGCAGACTTCGGCCCGGTCGGGTCGAGGCCCGGCGCTGATCGGCCGGGGCCGGTCAGCGATGGAGATGGACCGCCAGGCCCTGCCCGACACCGACACACAGCGTGGCGACGGCGTGCCGGGCGTCGCGATCGGCCAGCTCGATCGCGGCGGTGAGCGCCAGGCGAGCACCGCTGGCGCCGAGCGGATGCCCGAGGGCGATGGCGCCGCCGTTCGGGTTCACGTGCTCGGCGTCGTCGGGCAGCCCGAGTCCACGCAGCACCGCCAGCGCCTGGGCGGCGAAGGCCTCGTTGAGTTCGACGACATCGATGTCGGCGATCCCCAGACCCGTTCGCGCGAGCAGCTTCTCGACCGCGAGCACCGGGCCGATACCCATCACGCGCGGTGGCACACCCGCGGCCGTCACCGCACCGATCTCGGCCAGCGGCGTCAGCCCGTAGCGGTCCACCGCGACCTCGGAGGCGATCAGCACCGCGGCGGCACCGTCATTGATACCGGAGGAGTTGCCCGCGGTGATCGAGCCGCCGGGCACCACGGCACGCAACCCGCCGAGTGCCTCGATGCTGGTCTGCCGCGGATGTTCGTCCCGCTCGACGACAACCGGTTCGCCGTGCCGCTGCGGGACCGGCACCTGCGCGATCTCGCGGGCCAGCCTGCCCCGCGCGATCGCCGCCGCCGCCCGCTGCTGCGACCGCAGCGCGAAGGCGTCCTGATCGGCACGGGCGATGCCGTGCTCGTCGGCGACGTGCTGGGCGGTCTCGGGCATCGAATCGATGCCGTATTCCGCCCGCATCCGCGGGTTGACCAGCCGCCAGCCCAGCGTGGTGTCGGCCAGCTGCGCCGAACGGTCCCACGGCGCACCGGCTTTCGGCATCACGTACGGCGCCCGGGTCATCGACTCGACACCCCCGGCGATGACGAGATCGGCGTCACCGGCCTTGATCGCCCTGGCCGCGTAGCCGATCGCGTCCAGTCCCGACGCGCACAGCCGGTTGACCGTCACGCCGGGAACCTCCACCGGTAGTCCGGCCAGCAGCGCCGCCATCCGGGCGACATTGCGATTGTCCTCGCCCGCCTGGTTCGCGCAGCCCAGCACCACGTCGTCGACGCCGGCCCAATCGACGGCCGGGAGCCGTCGGGTGAGCGCGGCGATCGCGCGGGCGGCCAGATCGTCGGGGCGCACCTCGGCCAGCGCGCCGCCGTAGCGGCCGAACGGCGTGCGGACGCCGTCGACCAGATACGCGCGGCCGGTCACAGGCCCATGTCCTTGGCGATGATCATCTTCATCACCTCGCTGGTGCCGCCGTAGATCCGGTTCACCCGGTTGTCGGCGTACAGGCGGGCCACGGGATATTCGGTGATGTAGCCGTATCCGCCGTGCAGCTGCAGGCAGCGGTCGATCACCCGGGAGGCGACCTCGGTGCAGAACAGCTTCGCCGAGGCGGCGTCGGCCGGGCTGAGTTCGCCCCGGTCGAGCGCGTCGAGCGCGCGGTCGACCACGGCTTCGGCGGCGTCCACCTCCGCCCGGCAGGCGGCCAGCTCGAACTTGGTGTTCTGGAAGTGCGCCACCGGCTGACCGAAAACGGTCCGGCCCCTGGTGTATTCGAGGGCGAACCGGATCGCCGACTTGGCTTGGGCGTAGGCGCCGACCGCGATGGACAGGCGCTCCTGCGGCAGGTTCTGGCCGAGGTAGGCGAAGCCCTGGTGCGCCTCGCCGAGCAGGTCGGCCACCGGCACCCGCACATCGGTGAAGGACAGTTCGGCGGTGTCGGACACCTTCAGCCCGAGCTTGTCGAGCTTGCGGCCGACCGCGTACCCGGGCGAGGTGGTGTCGACGACGAACAGCGAGATCCCGTGGCGGCGATCGGTCTCCGACGGCGGGGCGGTCCGCGCGCACACGATCACCCGGTCGGCGTGCACGCCACCGGTGATGAAGGTCTTCGCCCCGTTGAGCACGTAGTGGGTGCCGTCCTCGGACAGCTGCGCGGTCGTGCGCATCCCGGCCAGGTCGGACCCCGTGCCGGGCTCGGTCATCGCGATGGCGAACATGATCTCGCCCGAGACGAATCCGGGCAGCCAGCGCTGCTTCTGTTCGTCGGTCGCGAGGTTCTTCAGGTACGGCAGGCACAGGCCCACGTGCACGCCGGACCCGCCGAAAGACACACCGGCCCTGGCGGTTTCCTCCATGAGGATCGCCTGGAACTTGAACGAGTCGATCCCCGCGCCGCCGTACTCCTCGGGCACCTCGATCCCGAAAACCCCCAGCTCGGCCAGCGAGCGGTAGAACTCGCGCGGCACGATGCCCGCCTCGTACCACTGGTCGTAGACCGGCACGACCTGCGATTCGATGAACGCGCGCGCGGTCTTGCGAAACGCCTCGTGCTCATCGGTGAAAACTGTGCGCTGCATTGAAACTGGTCTCCCGCGATTCAGAGACGGCGTCCGCCGTCGACGTACAGGGTTTGGCCGGTGACGAATCCGGCCTCGTCGGAGGCGAGGAACGCGACCACGTTGGCGATGTCGTCGGGGGTCCCGACCCGGCGCAGCGGCGTGATCTCGGCGGTCTTGGCCTGCAGTTCCTCGGCGCTGACGCCGATCCGGGCCGCGGTGGCCGCGGTCATCTCGGTGGCGATGAAGCCGGGCGCGACGGCGTTGACGCGGATGCCGAACGGGCCGAGTTCCATGGCCAGCGTGCGGGTCAGCCCCTGGATGCCGGCCTTGGCCGCGGCGTAGTTGGCCTGTCCTCGATTGCCCAGCGCCGACACGCTCGAGGTGTTGACGATCGCGCCGCCGCCGCGCTCGACCATGTGCTGCTGGGCGGCCTTGCTGCACAGGAACGCCCCGCGCAGGTGTACGGCCATGACGGTGTCCCAGTCGTCCACCGACATCTTGAACAGCAGGTTGTCGCGCAGCACGCCGGCGTTGTTCACCAGCACGTCGAGCGAGCCGAGCTCGGCGACCGTGCGCGCCACCGCCGCGGCCACCGAATCCTCGTCGGCGACATCGCAACCGAGCCCGATCGCGGTGCCGCCCGCGGCGTTGATCTTGCCCGCGGTCAGCACGGCCGCGGCGGCGTCGAGGTCGACGACGGCGACGGCGTGCCCGGCGGCCGACAGCCGGGCGGCCGTGGCCGCGCCGATGCCGCGGGCCGCCCCGGTGACGAAAGCGGTTCTGTGGGTCATGGTTCGTACTCCTCTGTCAGACGATGGCGTTCACGCCGGTGAGGGCGCGGCCGATGAGCAGTTTCTGGATCTGGGTGGTGCCCTCGTAGAGGGTCAGTACGCGGGCGTCGCGCAGGTACTTGGCGACCGGGTACTCGTCGATGTAGCCGTAGCCGCCGAAGACCTGGATCGCGTTGTTGGCCGCCTTGACCGCGGCCTCGGAGGCGAACAGCTTCGCCATCGAGGCGGCGGTGCCGAACGGCTCGCCCCGGTCGACGAGATCGGCGGCGCGCCAGGCCAGCAGTCGGGCGGCCTCGGTCTCCACCGCGATGTCGGCGAGCAGTTCCTGGACCAGCTGGTAGCCCGCGATCGGCTTGCCGAACTGTTCGCGCTCGCCCGCGTAGCGCACCGCGGCCTCGAGGCAGGCGCGGGCCAGGCCGACACAGCCGGCGGCCACCCCCATCCGGCCCTTGTCCAGCGCCGCCATCGCGATGCGGAAGCCCTGACCCTCCTCGCCCAGGCGCAGCGCGTCGGGCACCCGGACACCGTCGAGGACCAATTCGGCGGTGGCCTGCCCGCGCAGGCCGAGCTTGCCCTTGATCTCGGTCCGGCCGAAGCCGGGCGCGTCGGTCGGGACGAGGAAGGCGGTCACCCCCTTGGGCCCCGGTCCCCCGGTGCGCGCGAAGACCAGCGCGACATCGGCCCAGGTGCCGTTGGTGATGAAGATCTTGGTGCCGTCGATGACCCAGTCCGACCCGTCCCTGGTGGCGCGGGTGATCAGGTTCGCCGCGTCGGACCCGGTCCCCGGCTCGGTCAGCGCGAAGCATCCGAGCTGCTCGCCCGCGCACAGCGGCGGCAGGAAGCGGCGCTTCTGCTCCTCGGTGCCGTAGGTCGCGATCGACTTGCCGACCAGACCCAGCGAGACCGACACGATGCCGCGGACCGCGCTGTCGCCCCGGCCGAGCTCCTCCAGCAGCACGCAGTAGGCCAGCGCGTCACCGCCGGAGCCGCCGTACTCCTCGTCGATCCCGATGCCGAGAAAGCCCAGCGCGCCGAGTTTGCCGACGATGGCCGGGTCGACCGATTCCTGCCGATCCCAGTGCGCGGCATGCGGCACGACTTCCTTGTCCACCCATGTGCGGGCGAGCTCGCGCAGGTCGCTGTGCGCTTGCGTGAGTGCGAGATCCATCGGACCACTCCTGAACCAAACGGTGTTAGGTTTACTCGGGCACCGTATCCTAACGCCGTTCGGTTAATCAAGGGCCGAATCGGCGATCGGTGATACCGTTCGAAGCCCTATCGGACCCGAGCAGACGAGGAGTGGCGCATGGCGAGGCCGCGCGTACCGCTGTTGAGCCGCGAACGCATTCGCGACACCGCGCTGGCCATGGTCGACCGCGACGGCCTCGCCGAGGTCTCCATGCGCAAGCTGGCCGCCGAACTCGGCGTGCAGGCCGCCTCGCTCTACGGCCACTACCCGAACAAGGACGACCTGTTCGACGACATCGCGACGGGCATCATGAGCCACGTCGACACCTCGGCCTTCGACACCATGGCCTGGGACGACGGCCTGGCCGCCTGGGCCCGCAGCTACCGCTCGGCGCTGGTCGCGCACCCGAATTTCGTGCCCTACCTCGCGGCGGGCCCCGGCCGCCGGGCGGAGAACCTGCGCGCGGCCGACGCCGTGCACGGTGGGCTGGTCGGCGCGGGCTGGCCACCGCGCTACGCGACCATGATCGGCGCGGCCACCCGCTACCTGGTGATGGGCTCGACGGTCGGTTCGTTCGCGGGCGGATTCGCCGACGACGTGCAGGTCTACCGGGACCGCTACCCGCACCTGAACCAGGCGCACCTGCTGCGCGCGATCGCCGACGAGATCGATGACGACAGCTTCGAACTGGCCCTGACCTCGTTCATCGCCGGCCTGCGCGGCACCTACGCGAGCGTCGTCGGCCCCGATTGAGCCCGGACGCGACGACGGGACCGGTGGCGTCTACGCAATCGCTCCCTTGCGCCACCGGTCCCGTCGCCGAGCCCCCCGTCTCGGGGGTTCGCCTACATCGAGGCGATCAGCCGATCGACGCGCTCGTCGACCGACCGGAACGGATCCTTGCACAACACGGTGCGCTGCGCTTGATCGTTCAACTTCAAATGCACCCAGTCGACCGTGAAATCGCGCCCGGCTTCCTGCGCGGCGGTGATGAAGTCACCGCGCAGCTTGGCGCGCGTGGTCTGCGGCGGGGTCTCCACCGCGGCGTCGACGGCCTCGTCCTCGGTGATCCGCTTGGCCAGCCCCTTGCGCTGCAGCAGATCGAAGACGCCGCGACCCCGCTTGATGTCGTGGTAGGCCAGGTCGAGCTGGGCGATCTTCGGATCCGACAGCTCCATGCTGTAGCGGTCCTGGTAGCGCTGGAACAGCTTGCGCTTGATCACCCAGTCGATCTCGGTGTCGACCTTGGCGAAGTCCTGCGCCTCGACGGCGTCGAGAGTGCGGCCCCACAGATCCACCACCGCGTCGACCTGCGGGTCGCGGTCGCGGTTGCGCAGGTGCTCGACGGCGCGGGCGTAGTACTCGCGCTGGATCTCGAGCGCGCTGGCCTGCCTGCCACCGGCCAGCCGCACCGGACGGCGGCCGGTCAGATCGTGGCTGACCTCGCGGATCGCCCGGATCGGGTTGTCGAGGGCGAAGTCGCGGAACGAGACGCCCGCCTCGATCATCTCCAGCACCAGCGACGCGGTGCCCACCTTGAGCATCGTCGTCGGCTCGGCCATGTTGGAGTCGCCCACGATCACGTGCAGACGCCGGTACTTCTCGGCGTCGGCGTGCGGCTCGTCGCGGGTGTTGATGATCGGGCGCGAGCGGGTGGTCGCCGAGGAGACGCCCTCCCAGATGTGCTCGGCGCGCTGGGACAGGCAGAACGTGGCCGCCTTGGGCGTCTGCAGGACCTTGCCCGCACCGCAGATGAGCTGGCGGGTGACCAGGAACGGCAGCAACACGTCCGAGATCCGGGAGAACTCACCCGCGCGGACCACGAGAAAGTTCTCGTGGCAGCCGTAGGAGTTGCCCGCGGAGTCGGTGTTGTTCTTGAACAGGTAGATGTCGCCGCCGATGCCTTCCTCGGCGAGGCGCTGTTCGGCGTCTATCAGCAGGTCCTCCAGCACCCGCTCACCGGCCCGGTCGTGGGTGACCAACTGCACCAGGCTGTCGCATTCTGCGGTGGCGTACTCGGGATGCGATCCGACGTCGAGGTACAACCTGGCACCGTTTCGAAGGAAGACATTAGAGCTACGGCCCCAGGACACCACCCGGCGGAACAGGTACCGGGCCACCTCGTCGGGGGACAGCCGACGGTGACCGTGGAAGGTGCATGTCACACCGAACTCGGTCTCGATCCCCATGATTCGTCGCTGCACACTATCGACACTACAGCCATGACCAGGGCCCGCGCGGCGCTCCGGACATCCCATTCGCATACGTGTTCACAACGATTCGGACAGCGAACGACCCAGCGAGCACGACGAGAACGGGCCCGTGGACCGGAGCGGTCCGCGGGCCCGTTCATGATCGTGACGGCGGGGTCTACTCCCCCGCGCCGTCCTCGGGCTCGGGCAGCTTCGCCTCGGTCACGGCTGTCGCCTTCGGCGTACCGAGCGCCTTCTGCAGGGCGGGACCCTGCAGCCGGCGGAACGCCCGGCGCGGCCGGGACTGCTCGAGGGTGGCCACCTCGAGCGAGGACTCACCGAGGGCGCGCTTGTCCTTGTCGGCCTCGGGCTGACCCGCCTGCAGCGCCCCGATGGCCACCTTCAGCGCGTCGTCCAGGGACAGACCGGGCTTGTAGGCGGCCTTGAGCGCGGTCAGGATGGGCTCGGTGGTGCCGCCCATGACGACGTACTCGCGTTCGTCGACGATCGACCCGTCGAAGGTGATCCGGTACAGCACCGAGGTCGGCGACTGCTCCGGATACCCGACCTCGGCGACGCACAGCTCCACCTCGTAGGGCTTGAGCTGATCGGTGAAGATCGAGCCCAGGCTCTGCGCGTAGAGGTTGGCCAGGCCACGGCCGGTGACATCGCGCCGGTCGTACTGATAGCCCTTGAGGTCGGCCTGCAGGATGCCACCGCGGCGCAGGGCCTCGAACTCGTTGTACTTGCCGACCGCGGCGAAGCCGATGCGGTCGTAGAGTTCGCTGACCTTGTGCAACGTCGCCGAGGGGTTCTCGGCGACGAACAGCACGCCCTTGTCGTACACGAGCACCACCACGCTGCGGCCACGACCGATGCCCTTGCGGGCGAGCTCGGTCTTGTCGCGCATGATCTGCTCGGCCGAGGCGTAATACGGCAGCGTCATAGGACGGCGCCCCCTTCTTCCGCGGCTTCCCGGTCGGCGATCACACCGCGGGCGATCTCGGCCAAGCGGTCCTCGGCCACCTCGGCCGCGCCCTCGGCGTCGATCACCACCGCTGTCGGGTAGATCCCGCGCAGCATGTCCGGACCACCGGTGGCGGTGTCGTCGTCGGCGGCGTCGAACAGCGATTCCACCGCGACCCGCAGCGCCCGGTCCTGATCGATGCCACGCTGGTAGAGCTTCTTCAGCGAGGACTTCGCGAACATCGAACCGGAGCCGACAGCGGTGTAGCCGAACCGCTCCTCGCTGCGTCCGCCGACCACGTCGTAGGACACGATGCGACCCGAACGGTCCTGGTCGGTGATCTGGTCGTCGAACCCGACCAGGATCGGCACGACAGCCAGCCCCTGCATGGCGGCGGGCAGGTTGTCGCGGACCATCTTCGACAGCTTGTTGGCTTTACCGTCGAAGGTCAGCGGCACGCCTTCGATCTTCTCGTAGTACTCGAGCTCCACCGCGAACAGCCGGATCATCTCGATCGCGATGCCCGCGGTGCCCGCGATACCGGCCGCCGAGAAGGTGTCGGTGATATAGACCTTCTCGGTGTCGCGGCTGGCCAGCAGGTTGCCCATGGTGGCCCTGCGGTCGCCCGCGATGAGCACGCCACCCCGGTAGGTGACCGCGACAATGGTGGTGCCGTGCGGCGCCAGATCCTTGGCCGCGGTCAGATCCGAGGCACCGAACCTGTTGCCGGGCAACAGGTCCGGTGCGTGCATGCGGAGATGTTCGGTGAACGAGGAGAGAGCCTGCCCCGCGTGGAGGCGCAACGGGTCACCTGAGGTCACTGGCCGCCCTTCTGCACATACGCCCGCACGAAGTCCTCGGCGTTCTCCTCGAGCACGTCATCGATCTCGTCGAGCAGGTCGTCGGTTTCCTCCGCGAGCTTCTCGCGGCGCTCCTGACCCGCCGCGTCTACACCCTCGGGACCCTCGTCCTCGTCGCCACCCCCGGCGCGCTTGGTCTGCTCTTGTGCCATGGCAGCCGACCTCCTCTTTCCTCATCATGACCGCGACCTTTCGGATGAGCACGGTCGGCGATCATGAGCGATGTTCGTGCTCGTCCCACAACCCTACCGAGCCGATCGGACAAGGTGGTCTATTAGCGATCGGATTGTCGCTCTGTCGTGCCGGAAAACGCCTCAGTGGGTGAGCTGGTCGACCAGCTCCGCGGCCGTCTGGGCGGCGTCGAGCAGCTTCCCGACGTGCGCTTTCGTGCCGCGCCGCGGCTCCAGGGTCGGGATCCGCACCAGTGAATCACCACCCAGGTCGAAGATCACCGAATCCCAACTGGCGGCGGCGATATCGGCGCCGAATCGGCGTAGGCACTCGCCGCGGAAGTACGCGCGGGTGTCGGTCGGCGGCTTGGTCATCGCGTCGAGCACCTGCTGCTCGCTGACGAGGCGCTTCATCGAGCCGCGCGCCACCAACCGGTTGTAGAGACCCTTGTCCAGGCGCACATCGGAGTACTGCAGGTCCATCAGGTGCAGCTTGGGGGCGGCCCAGCCGAGGCCCTCCCGGCTGCGCATGCCCTCGAGCAGGCGCAGCTTGGCGGGCCAGTCGAGCAGGTTGGCGCATTCCATCGGGTCGCGCTCCAGCAGGTCGAGCACCATCGCCCAGTTGTCGATGATGTCGAGCACCCGGGGGTCGTCGTTGCCCTCGCGGTGCACGAACTTGGCGACGCGCTCGTGGTAGAGCCGTTGCAGCGCAAGGCCGGTCAGCTCGCGGCCGTCGGCCAGCGCCACGGTGGCGCGCAGCGTCGGGTCGTGGCTGATCTGGTGCACGGCGGTCACCGGCCGGGCCAGCTGGAACTCCGAGAGGTCCTCGCCCGCTTCGATCAGATCGAGCACCAGCGCGGTGGTGCCGACCTTGAGATAGGTCGACATCTCGGCCAGGTTGGCGTCGCCGATGATCACGTGCAGGCGCCGGTACTTGTCGGCGTCGGCGTGCGGCTCGTCGCGGGTGTTGATGATGCCGCGCTTGAGCGTGGTCTCCAGCCCGACCTCGACCTCGATGTAGTCCGCGCGCTGGGACAGCTGGAAGCCCGCGTGGTCGCCGGACTGGCCGATGCCGACCCGCCCGGACCCGCAGATCACCTGGCGGGAGACGAAGAACGGCGTCAGCCCCGCGATGATGTGACTGAACGGGGTGTCACGGTTCATCAGGTAGTTCTCGTGGGTGCCGTAGGAGGCGCCCTTGCCGTCGACGTTGTTCTTGTACAGCTGCAGGCGCGGGGCACCGGGGACGCTGGAGGCGTGCCGGGCGGCGGCCTCCATCACCCGCTCGCCCGCCTTGTCCCAGATCACCGCGTCGAGCGGGTCGACCACCTCGGGTGCGGAGTACTCCGGGTGCGCGTGGTCGACGTAGAGCCGGGCGCCGTTGGTGAGGATCATGTTGGCCGCGCCGACCTCGTCGGCGTCGATCACGGGAGCGGGGCCGCTCATCCGGCTCAGGTCGAAACCACGCGCGTCACGCAGCGGGGATTCCACCTCGTAGTCCCAGCGCGTGCGCTTGGCCCGCGGTACGCCCTCGGCGGCGGCGTAGGCGAGAACGGCCTGGGTGGAGGTGAGGATCGGGTTGGCCGTCGGCTCCGTGGGGGTCGAGATGCCGTACTCGACCTCGATTCCGATGATGCGCTGCATGCTGTCGAGCCTAGGCGACGCGTCCGACCCGCACCGGCATCTCGGCCCAGCGGCCCGCGGCGCCCCAGCTCACCCGGGTACGCGCAGGCCGGTCAGCGGCCGGGCGAGGGCACCCGCGGCCTGATCCGGGCGCGGTGCACGATGTTCCACCTGCGGCCGGTACCCGACGAGCCCGAACAGCTGGTCGGTCGCACGATACGGGTCGATGTCCGCGGCCGGCTCACCCCGGTCGATCCCGTGCGCGAGTCTCACCACGACCACCGCCCGGCGGGTGCCGACCCGGTGCCGACGCGCCTCGCGACATCCGGATCGAACTGCGCCTCGGCCGTCGTGCCGCGCAAAGCCGCTGCGCGACCAGGGAATTCGGTGACGCGACAAAGCTCGGTGACGAACGCGACGAGGTCGTCTTCGACCGCGCCGGGTGTCGGGTTCGGACATCCGGCGGGCGACGGCCTCGGCGTAGGCCTCCCTCGTCGGCTCGGCCAGGGAGCGCCACCCTCGGGCGATGGCGCTCTCGGCGACGCCCGCGCGGGTGGCCATGCCTCGATCGTCGACCGGCCGTAGCCGCTCTCCTCCAGGATCTCGGCGTCGGCCCGCAGACCCTCGCCGCGCACCCGGCCCCCGATCCGCGAACCCCCGGTGTTACCCATGTCACCTCCGCGACGACTTCGTCCTCGCAGCCCACACCGTCGCGCGCCACCTTCGCGGCGGTGACCGCGTCCGACACCGTGCTGATCGGCCACAGCATCGGCAGCGTCGAGGTGGTGCGCATGCGCATGCGGTACGAGAGCAGGCTGTTCGCGGCGACGTTCAGCTCGGCGCGCGCCCCGACGGCCACATCGAACTGCCGAAGGCCGTCACTGCGGTGGAAGAGGCGCTGGCACAGCGCGACCGAGGCACCTCCGCCGGGTCCCCCGCTCGGCGGACCCGAAGTGGTCCTCGCGGGCGATCCGGCGGCCGGATCGCGCCGAGATACTCGATGCCATGAGCGAATCCGTGCACCAGCTCACCCCCGAGGTGACCGACCGGCCGACCAGGTTGCTCGCGCTCGATGTCCTGCGGGGCATCGCGATCCTGGGCACCCTCGGCACCAATATCTGGATCTTCACCGACCCCGCCGGGCTGATCGGCTACATCGGCAGTCTCGGCGAGGTGGCCACGGACGGCTGGATGTGGACCGAGCGGGTGCTCCAGCAGCTGGCCCAGGGCAAGTTCCTCGGGCTGCTGACGGTGATGTTCGGGATCGGGCTGGCGATCCAGCAGGACTCGGCCCGGCGCGGTGGGCGCCGCTGGCCGGGGCGCTATCCCGTGCGGGCGGGGCTGCTGTTCCTGGACGGCCTGGTGAACTTCCTGTTCGTCGCCGAGTTCGACGTGCTGATGGGCTACGCGGTCACCGGCCTCGTCGTCGCGTATCTCCTGGCGACCAGCGAACGGGCCCGACGCCGCTGGCTCATCGTCGCGGCCTCGGTCCACGTGACGATGCTGACCGCGATCGCGGCCGCCCTGGCCTTCGCGCCCGCCACGGAACCGTCGGCCCCCGAGCCGCTGGAGCCGAATCCCTACGCGGACGGCTCTTTCTGGGATCTGGTGCTGTTCCGGCTCGACCATGCCGGGACCTTCCGGGTGGAGGCGATCTTCGTCTTCCCGATGTCGGTGGCGCTGTTCCTGCTCGGCGCCCGGCTGTATCGCGCCGGGGTGTTCCAGCCCGCCGGGGCGCGGATCCGCAGGTGGCTGCTGGTGCTCGGCTTCGGCGTCGCGGCGCCGCTGGACTTCACGGTCGGTGTCTTCGGCGGCGGCGACCTGGTGCTGCTCACCCGCTACGGCACCGCGCCGTTCGTGGCACTGGGCATCCTCGCCGCGGTCGCGGAGTTCTACCTGCGCCGCTCGCGGGTCGGTTATGTGGGCGCCCGGCTCGGCGAGGTCGGCCGCACCGCGCTCAGCTGCTACATCCTGCAGAACCTGATCGCCGGAATACTCTGCTACGGCTGGGGTTTCGGGCTCGCGGCGCGAGTCTCGGCGTCGGCGCGGGTGCCGTTCACGATCGGGATCTACCTGCTGGTGGTCGTCCTGATCACGGCCTTCGCCCACCTCTGGTCGCGCCGGTTCGAGCGCGGCCCGGTCGAATGGCTGTGGCACCGCACCTATCGGCTGCTCACGCCGGCGGAGTGAGTCAGCGCAGCCGCTCCGCCGGTGGCGGGGCGGCATCGGGCGCGACCAGCAGGTCGGCTACCAGCGAATCCCGTTGCAGCGGAACGCCGAGACTGCGGGCGTTGCCCTCGAACAGCGATAGCACCGATTCGGTCAGGATGCCCTGCACCTGTTCGGTCGAGAGCACCGGTTCCGGATCGGCGCGCCAGCTGGCCACCACGCCGTCGACGAGGCCGACCATGCCGAAGGCCATCGGCCGAGCGCGGGCCGGGTCGATCCCGAAGCGGGCCAGGGTGGCGGCGAACATGTCGGCCAGCTGCCCGCCCACCTCGCGCCCGGCACCGGCCAGGGTGGCGGCGCCGGCGCCGTCGGGCGCGGCGTCACCGAGGAAGCGGTGCAGGTTGGGGTGGCGTTCGATCCAGCCGAGGTAGGTGCCGATGGCGCCGCGCACCGCGTCCTTGAGCGTCCCGTCCGGCTCCAGCGCGGGCAGCAGCTCGGCGAGCAGCAACTCCAGGATGCGCTGGCGGGCGAGCGCGTCGAGTTCGGCGCGGCCGCCGACGTGGCGGTACACCACCGGGCGGGGCAGGCCCAGATGCTCGGCGATCAGCTGCACCGAGATCTCGAGCCCGTGCTCGTCGATCACCTCGATGGCGGCATCGATCATCTCCGCGCGGCGGCGGGCCTTGTGGCCGTGCCAACGAGTGGCGCGCCCGTCACCGACGGGCTGCGCGTCCTGAGCGGAGGGTGCAGTCACAGTGCCAACGATACCCGGACCAGCGATGACCGTGACACAGCGTTCCACCAACCACGGGTAGTCGATCGGTATGCTCGGCGGCATGTGGTCCCGGGCAGTGCTGTTGGCGTACGCGGTGCTCGCGTGCGTGCTGCCCGCCTTCGTGCTCCTGACGACACCGGGCGGCGACGCCGCCCGCATGCTCGCCGTCGGCGCGGTCGCCGCGGCCATGGTGTGCGCGCTGGTCGCGATCACCACCCACCGGCAGCTGCCGATCCGGGTCGCCACCGCAGGACCGCCCCGCTCGGCCCAGCGCCGCCTGCGCGGTTCCTTTCTGCGACAGAGCCATCCGGACGCCGCGGGTCGTCCACGCCCGCGAGCACCGGGGATCGATCACCACTGACCGGTAGCGCCGTACGCGCCTCCGGTCGGCCGCCGTGATCCCACTCCCCCCTTTCGTGCGCTCGCGCGCACGCTGTCCGGACAGGTCGTTCCGTCATGCTCGATGTCGTGTACTTTCCGGTGTCCGCCGCGCTCTGGTGCTGGCACCGCCTCCTCGCCCTCCCCCTCGGACCCGCCGACGGCCTCGCCTGGCTACTGGCCGTGGTCGCCCTCGTCGTCACCGTTCGCGCCCTGCTGATCGTCCCGGCGCTGCGGCAGGCCCGGTCCCAGGCCACGCTGCGGTCCCTGCAACCGCAGCTCGACAAGATTCGCGCCCAGCACCCCGACGACCAGCGCGCCCAGGCCGAGAAGATCCGGGCGCTGCACCGCGAGCACGGTGTCCGCCTGTTCGGCGGGTTCGTTCCGATGATCGCCCAGGCCCTGGTGTTCCTCGGCCTGTTCCATGTCCTGCGCTCGTTCGACCGGACCGGCGCCGCCGCGGTCGGCCCGTTCGCCTCGACCGACTCCCCGCTCTCGCCCGCGGTCAATCGCGCGACCCCGAACTACCTGTTCGGCGTCCCCGACGTCCACGCCTTCCTGGACGCGAGGCTGTTCGGCGCGCCTCTGTCGGCGACGCTGACCGGGGCGGGCGAACTGATCGGCGCGGTCGCCGCGCTCGCGATTCCGCTGGTGCTGATCACCGCGCTCGCCACCCACCTGACGGCTCGGCTGACGCCGCCCGCCCAGGACGGGACGGCCGCGATCCTGCGCCGGCTGTCGCTGTGGGTGTTCCCGGCGGGCGCGCTGGTGAGCGGGGCGATCCTGCCCGTCGCCGTGCTCACCTACTTCGCCACGAACGCGGCGTGGACCTGCGGTCAGCAGTATCTTTTCCGCCGCACGCTCGACGCCGAGGCCGCCGCCGTGGCGGCTCGATCGGCCGCGCGGGCCCGGGCGGCGGCGCCGCGACCGGGGGTGAAGCCGAGGCGGCAGCGCCGCTGAGACGGGTTACCCTCGGGCCGTGGCTGTGAATCCGGAGTCGGAACTGCTCGCCGTGTACGACGCCGCCGGTGCGGTGATCGGCGCGGCCGAGCGGGGCACCGTCTATCGCGAGGGCCTCTGGCACGCCAGCGCGGGCGTGCTGGTGCGCTCCGGCGACGGCCGCCGGATCTACGTCCATCGACGCACCGACAGCAAACTCGTCTTCGCCGGCCTGCACGACTGTCTGGCCGGTGGCGTCGTCGACGCGGGCGAGGATCCGGCCGACACCGCACGACGCGAACTCCACGAGGAACTCGGCATCGCCACCGGCACCGCACTCCCTGTGCGCGCCACCGCGTCCTGGGACGGCAGCTGGGCGGGCAGACCGCTGCGCTGCCATCTGTTCGGCTACGAGGTCCGCTACGACGGTCCGGTCCGCCACCAGCCGTCCGAGATCGCGGACGGCTGGTGGTGGACCGACGCCGAACTCCGTGCGCACCTGGACGATCCGGCGTGGCCCTTCGTCCCCGACACCAGGCTGCTGCTCGGCGACCTGCTGACTCAGTAGACGACCACCTGCCAAGTCTGCATGCTGAACGGCAGGTCACAGGCAGTTTCGGAGTGGAAGCCGCCGAAGGCGGGCTGCCCGTACCGTTCGTAGCTGCTGAACCAGTTCCACCACGCCCAGCAGGTGACCCGAACCTGGTGCCAGACCGGGTCGCCGCACTGGGAGAAGGCGCCGGTGCCGGCGATGGGGTTCACCGAACAGTGCCCCGGCGGTTGCGCCTGGACGGGTCCGGCGAGCAGGGTCGAGGCACCGATCAGACCGGCGGCCGTGGCTCCTACAGCGATCTTGCGAAGCGATTTCATGACAACCTCCCACCGCGTGGAGTTCCCGCTGTCGAACCCGCCGGCGATCCACGTTCGGTTCGATATCCGCCTCGGGACACCGTGTCCCGATGATGTGAGCTACATCAGGCAAATCGCGTTCACCGTTACGGCCGTGCCCGAATAGTTATCCGTTGGCTATCGCCGGATCAGTCGAGGGAGCGCAGCGATTCCTCGTCGCGGGCCACCACCGCGCCGCCGTCGGCGGTGAGCACGATGGGTCGCTGGATCAGCTTGGGGTGCTCGGCGAGTGCGGTCAGCCACCGGTCGACATCGGCGTCGGTGCGTCCCCAGTCCGCCATGCCGAGGTCCTTGGCGATCTGCTCGCCGGTGCGCGTGATGTCCCACGGCTGCGCGCCGAGCCGGGCCAGCACCGCGCGCAGTTCCGCGACCGTCGGCGGATCCTCGAGGTAGCGCCGCACCGTGTACTCGACTCCGGCGGCGTCCAGGTGCGCGGTGGCGTTACGACTCTTCGTGCAGCGGGGGTTGTGCCAGATCTCGGTCATCCCCGCAGCGTAGTAGGCGGGTGCGGACGCGGACTGCGGGCGCGGGCGCACCGGCCGATACTGGAGCCATGACCGATACCGCGCCCTCCGAAAACCCCTACGGCACACCGACAACCACCGGTCCCGAACCGATCCGCCCCTCCCAGGGCCGGGTCAACACGATCGTCCGCGCCCTGCTGAAGGTGCCGGTGCTGTCCGGCATCGTGGGCAAGCGGCTGGCCACCTTGCAGGTCACCGGCCGCAAGTCCGGCAAGGTCTACGAGGTCCCGGTCGCCTACACCGTCCACGACGGCACCCTGCTGATCGGCACCGCGCTGCGCCCGTGGGTGAAGAACCTGCTCGGCGGCGCCGAGGTGCGCCTGTCCCGTGGCCGGACTCCCGAATCCTTCACCGCCACAGTGCATTCCGACGAGCAGGGCGTGCTGGAACTGTACACGATCATCGCCCGCGACAACAAGCAGAACGCCAAGTTCAACGGCATCGGCTTCACCGCCGACGGCGAGCCGTCCCAGGCCGACATCTACCAGACCTGGCAGCAGGGCGGCGTGGTCGTCGAACTCACTCCGCGCTGACCGCGCGCACGGCGACGGCCCGGCGCAACCGCTCCGCCGGGCCGTCGGCGCGTCCGGCTACTTGCCGCCCTCGGTCGGCGTCACCTGCGCGGGCTGGAATCCCGTCCCGGTGACGTCGATCCCGGCGGCCCGCAGTTGATCGAGAGCCCTGGTGACGTACTCGGTGGTGTAGGCGTCGGCGCCGGGGTCCTTCGTCAGCACCGTCGCGCCCTCGGCGTTCTTGGTCTCCTTGGCGATGGTCACCGTGCGATCCCAGGCCGCCTTGTCGACGGTGCCGATCCCGGCGGGCGAGGGCCAGATCAACTTGTTCACCTCGTTGATCTGCCACTGCTGATGCCCGGCGCCCAGCGTCGCGCCCGCCGCGACGGTGATGTCACGGCACTTGTCGAGATTGTCCCGGCAGAATGCCCAGCCCTTCAGGGAAGCGACCAGGAACTTCACGGTCTGCTCCTGGTACTTCGCATCCTTCAGCTTCTCGGTGTTGGCCCACAGCGCGTCCTGCAGCATCGCCACGCCTTCGGCGTTCCAGTCGATGGCGTTGAAGTCGTCGGCGGTGTAGAGCTTTCCGGTGGCGGGGTTCTTCGTCTCGAGCAACTGGGCGTACTCGTTGTAGGACATGGCCTGGGCGGCCGCGATGTCCTTGGCGAGGAAGGCGTTCATGTCGAACTGCTGCTGGACCAGTTTCACGTCCCCGGCCGGGTCGATGCCGGCTTTGGTCATCCCCGCGAAGAGCTCGAACTCGTTGCCGTAGCCCCAGTTTCCGACGGTCTTGCCGCGCAGCGCGGCGGGTCCGGTGATGTTGTCGGCCTTGAACGAGACCTGCTTGGTGCCCGAGCGCTGGAACACCTGCGCGATCTCGGTGATGCCCGCACCCGCCTCCCGCGAAGCCAGCGCCTTGGGCACCCAGGCCACGGCGTAGTCGGCCTGTCCCTGGGCGAGCACGGTCTGCGGGACGATGTCGGTGCCGCCGTCGAGGATCTCCACCGACAGCCCCTGCTCCCGGTAGAACCCCTGGTCGACGGCGGCCAGATAGCCGGCGAACTGGCCCTGCTTGAACCACTGCAACTGCAGTTTCACCTTGGTGAGACCGTCGGCGGTGGTCTCCGAAGCGGTGTCGGTGGTGCTGCAGCCGGTCAGCGCGGCGGCGGCGAGCGCGGCCAGCGCCAGACAACGGCGCAGCCGGAGTGCGGTCGTGCTCATGGATGGATCTCCCTCATCGGATGGTGGACAGCAGGGGTGTTCTGGGCCGGCGGGTGAGCTGTTCGAGCAGCAGAACGGCGAGCAGGAACACCAGCCCGACCGCCATCGCGCCCACGACGTACGCCCAGGCCCTGGGGTAGGCGGTATTGGCGGCGGCGGAGGTGATCCGGCTCCCCAGCCCGTTCTGCAGGCCGCCGAAGTACTCGGCGACGACGGCCGCGATGACCGCGCCGGGCGCGGCGATCCGCAGGCCGGTGAACAGGTGCGGCAGCGCGGCGGGCAGCCGCACGGCGCGGGTGAGCTGCCAGCCGGTCGCGGCGTAGGAGCTCATCAGGTCGGCCTGCACCTTCGGCACCTCGCGCAGCCCGCGCGCGGTGCTGACGAATACCGGGAAGAACACGACGATGGTGACGACGAGGCGACGCGGTGTCTCCGTCGTGGTCGAGTACATCGTGTTCAGCAGCGGCGCGAGCGCCACGATGGGCACGGCGGCCGCGGCGGCGGCCAGCGGGGTGAGCAGACCGTCGACGATCCGGAACCGCACCGCGAGGACGGCGGCGGCGATGCCGAGCACGGTCCCGAGCACGAACCCGACCAGCGCGTTGGCCCCGGTCGCCAGCGCGGCGTCCAGGATCCGGCCCGCGTTGGCGACGAACTGTTCGGCGATCGCGCTCGGTGCGGGCAGCAGGAACGACGGCACCCCCGCCACCACGGTGAGCACCTGCCACAGCACCAGCACGACGACACCCACCACGATCGGCGGCAGCCAGGTCCTCATGGCAGGTCCCGTCCGGCCACGGCATGCTCCGCGGGCTCCCCGCGCAGCGCCGCGCGCACGGCGGCCACGGCGGCGAAGAACTCCGCCGAGGACCGCACATCGGCGCCGGTGTCGCGCCCCCACCCGCCGGTGGGCACGATGTCGCTGATCCGGCCGGGTCGCGCCGACAGCACCACCACCCGATCCGACAGGTACACCGCTTCGGGAATCGAGTGCGTCACGAACACCACCGCGGCCCCGGTCTCGCCCGCGATCCGCAGCAGTTCGCCCTGCATCCGTTCCCTGGTCATCTCGTCGAGCGCGCCGAAGGGCTCGTCCATCAGCAGCAGCGCCGGGGTGCGCGCCAGCGCCCGCGCGATCGCGACCCGCTGCTGCATGCCCCCGGACAGTTCGGCCGGATAGCGATCGGCGAACTCGGTGAGCCCCGCCATCGCCAGCAGTTCGGCACTGCGGGCCCGGCGCTGCGCCTTGGGCACCCGGTGCAGTTCCAGCGGCAGTTCGACGTTGGCGGCGACGGTGCGCCAGTCGAGCAGCCCCGCCTGCTGGAAGGCGATGCCGTAGTCCTGGTCGATCCTGGCCTGCCGGGCGGACTTGCCGTGCACGGTGACGGTGCCGTCGCTCGGTGTCTCCAGATCGGCGATGATCCGCAACAAGGTGGACTTGCCGCAGCCGGAAGGGCCGATGAGCGAGACGAATTCGCCCGGAGCGACGGTGAGCGAGACATCGGTGAGCGCGGTCACGGCACCGGCGGCGAAGGTCTTGCCGAGGTGGGTGAGCTCGACCGCCGGTGGCGCCGGGGCGCCGGCTGAGGTGGTCATGGGTACTTCTTCCTGGAAAGCGAGGTCTACGAGGAGGTGTCGCCGGTGCCCGGCGGATGGTTGTAGCGGCGCACGGCCAGCTCGACGAGTCCGACCAGCCCGGTCAGCACCACCCCGAGCAGGGCCGCGGCGATCACCGCCGCGTAGAGCCGGGCGGCGTCGCCGGTGGCCTGCTGGGAGAACACGATGATCTGGCGGCCGATCCCACCCGTGGTGCCGGTGGAGATCTCGGCGACCACCGCGCCGATCACGGACGCGGCGGCGGCCAATCGCAAGGCCGGCATCAGCGACGGCACCGCGGCGGGAAAACGCAAGCGCGTCAGGGTCGCCCACCACCCGGCCGAGCAACTGCGCAGCAGTTCCACCGAAGCCGCCGACGGCGCGTGCAGGCCGCGCAGCATGCCGATCGCGACGGGGAAGAACGCCAGATAGGCGGCGATCACCACGATGCTCATCCACGGCCGCCACGGTTGGCCGCCGATGGCGAGCCTGCCGCCCCACGCGGCCACCAACGGGGCCAGCGCGATCAGCGGAACGGTCTGCGAGAGCACGATATAGGGCAGGATGCCGCGTTCGAGCCAGCCGAACCGCTGCATCGCCACCGCGAGCCCGATCCCGACCACCGTGCCCAGCAGCAGCGCGAGCAGGGCCAGTATCAGGGTGAAGCCGGCGGTGCGCACCAGCGTCGTGCCGACGGTGCCGGTGCCGTCCGTCTCGCCGAGCACGGTCACCACCGCCCACACATGCGGCAGGGCGCCGTCACCGGTGCGCGGCAGCACCCGAACACCACCGATGCCGACGCCGTCGGCGGGCACGAGCAGCTTCACCAGCTCCCAGATCACGACGACCGAAGCGAACGCGGCGACCGCGTACGCGACGCGCGCCACCCGCGCGCGCCGCACCGTGGTGGCCCGGCCTGCCGCGGGCAGCACCGCCGTGGCATCGATCATGTTCGCGCTCATCGTCATTCGCGGTGCTCCCGCACCCGCACCGGCACCCGCTTGCGCGCGTACCGCTGCGCCGTCAGCGCCGAGGACAGCGCCACCGCCACGATCCCGGCCGAAGACGCGCCCCGGATCAGGGCGATGCCGACCGCGTTCATCCGACGTCCTTGGTCGCCGTGACGGGCCGGTGCAGGCGAGGCAGCACCTGCTCGCCGTAGGCCTCGAGAGTGGCCGTCTTCGCATCGTGTTGCAGGTACACGGCGAACTGGTCGACGCCGAGCTTGCCCAGTTCCCAGAGGCGGGCGAGCTGTTCGTCCGGCGGGCCGAGCAGACAGAACCGGTCGACGACCTCGTCGGGGACGAAGTCGGCGTGCGGATTGCCCGCTCGCCCGTGCTCGTTGTAGTCGTAGCCGTGCCTGCCCGCGACATAGTCGGTGAGCGAGGCCGGGATGTCGCCGTCCGCACCGTATTTCGCGACGAGGGCGGCCACATGATTGCCGACCATTCCGCCGAACCAGCGGCACTGCTCCCTGGCGTGCGCCAGCGCGGCGGCGGACCCGTCGGTGACGTAGGCGGGCGCGGCGACACAGATCTGCACCGAACGCGGGTCGCGGCCGGCGGCCTCGGCGGCACGACGCACCTTGGCGACGGTCCACGCGACGATGTCGGGGTCGGCCAGTTGCAGAATGAACCCGTCGGCGACCTGGCCGGTGAGCTCGAGCGCCTTGGGCCCGTACCCGGCCACCCACACGTCGAGCCGGGATTCGGCCGCCCACGGGAACCGCACCTCGGTGTCGCCGATCCGGGCGCTGCGCCCGTTGCCGAGCTCCCGGATCACCTCCACCGATTCGCGCAGCGCCGCCAGGGAGGTCGGCCTGCCGCCGATCGCGCGCACCGCCGAGTCGCCGCGGCCGATGCCGCAGATGGTGCGGTTGCCGAACATCTCGTTGAGCGTGGCGAAGGTCGACGCGGTCACCGTCTGGTCCCGGGTGGCCGGATTGGTGACCATCGGACCCACCATCACCTTGCGGGTGGCCGCGAGGATCTGGCTGTAGATCACGTACGGCTCCTGCCACAGCAGGTGCGAGTCGAACGTCCACACATGCGAGAACCCGTGTGTCTCGGCCAGTCTGGCCAACTCGACCACCCGCGACGCGGGTGGGGTGCACTGCAGGACGACACCGATGTCCATGGCACTCTCCGTTTCCGATAGGGGTTCTTACAGGAGGTTCTGCGACAGCCCGCGCCGCACGAAACGTCCGTGCCCGGCGCGGCCGTGATAGGCGCCGTCGTCGACGATCACCCGGCCACGCGACAGGACGGTGTCGACGTGCCCGTCGATCTCGAAGCCCTCCCAGGCGGAGTGGTCCATGTTCATGTGGTGGGTCTTGCCGAGGCCGATGCTGGTGTGCCCGTTCGGGTCGTAGATCACCACGTCGGCGTCGGCGCCCGGGCTGATGACACCCTTGCGCGGATACATCCCGAACATCCGGGCCGGCGCGGTGCAGCAGACCTCCACCCAGCGCTCCAGCGACAGGCGCCCGTCCTTGACACCCTGGAACAGCAGATCCATCCGATGCTCGACGCCGCCGATGCCGTTGGGGATCTTGCTGAAATCGCCGAGCCCGAGCTCCTTCTGGTCCTTCATGCAGAACGGACAGTGATCGGTGCTGACCGCGGTGACGTCGCCGGTGCGCAGATAGCGCCACAACTCGTCCTGATGCCCTTCCGCCCGCGACCGCAGCGGGGTCGAGCACACCCATTTCGCGCCCTCGAAACCCGGTGCACCCAGCTGTTCTTCGAGCGAGAGGTACAGGTACTGCGGACACGTTTCGGCGAAGACGTTGTGCCCCGCGTCGCGTGCGGTGACGATCTGTTCCATCGCTTGCTTGGCCGAGACGTGCACCACGTACAGCGGCGCGCCGGTCAGCTGCGCCAGCATGATCGCGCGGTGGGTCGCCTCCTCCTCCATCTGCCACGGCCTGCTGGTGCCGTGGAAGTAGGGGGCGGTGTCGCCGCGGGCCAGCGCCTGCTCCACCAGCACGTCGATGGCGATGCCGTTCTCGGCGTGCATCATCAGCAGCGCGCCGAGGTCGCCCGCGGTCTGCATGGCCCGCAGGATCTGCCCGTCGGTGGAGTAGAAGACACCCGGATAGGCCATGAACAATTTGAAGCTGGTGACTCCTTCGGCGACGAGTTCGCTCATCCCCTCGAGGGATTCGTCGTTGACATCACCGACGATCTGATGGAACCCGTAGTCGATCGCGCAGTTGCCCGCCGCCTTCTCGTGCCACTCGGCCAGGGTGTCCTGCACCCGCTGCCCCGGCTTCTGCACCGCGAAATCGACGATCGTGGTGGTGCCGCCCCAGGCCGCGGCCCTGGTCCCGGTCTCGAAGGTGTCGCTGGCCTCGGTGCCGCCGAACGGCAGCTGCATATGGGTGTGGCCGTCGACGCCGCCGGGGATCACGTACTTGCCGGTCGCGTCGATGACGGTCTCGGCCGACGCGGCCAGGTCGGCCCCGAACACGGTCGAACCCGGGTGCAGGACAGCGACGATCGTCTCGTCCTCGATCAGCACGTCGAGGGGCTGGGACCCGGTAGCGCTCACCACCGTTCCGCCGTGGATGAAGGTGCGCATCACGGCTCCACCAGCGCGCCGTAGGCGTCGGGTCGGCGGTCTCGATAGAAGGCCCACCGATCGCGCACCACCTTGATCAAGTCCATGTCCAGGTCACGGACGACCAATTCCGGTGCGGTATCGGAGGCGACCTCGCCGACGAATTTCCCCTCGGGGTCGACGAAATAGCTCGTGCCGTAGAAATCGTCGTCGCCGTATTCGGCTTCGATACCGACCCGGTTGATCGCGCCGATGTAATACTCGTTGGCCACCGCGGAAGCCGGCTGTTCGAGCTTCCACAGATAACTCGACAGTCCGCGCGAGGTCGCCGACGGGTTGAACACGATTTCCGCGCCCGCCAGTCCGAGGGCACGCCACCCCTCCGGGAAATGGCGGTCGTAACAGATGTAGACCCCCACCTTGCCGACCGCGGTGTCGAATACCGGCCAACCCAGATTGCCCGGCCGGAAGTAGAACTTCTCCCAGAAGCCGTGCACTTGCGGTATGTGGTGTTTGCGGTATTTGCCCAGGTAGCTGCCGTCGGCGTCGATCACCGCCGCGGTGTTGTAGAGCACGCCCGGTTGTTCCTGCTCGTACACCGGCAGCACCATCACCAGGTTCAGTTCGGCAGCCAGGGCGGCGAACCGCTCGGTCGTGGGCCCCGGCACCGATTCGGCGTAGTCGTAGAACTTCGGGTCCTGCTGCTGGCAGAAATACGGTCCGTAGAACAACTCCTGGAAGCAGATCACCTGCGCGCCCTGCGCCGCCGCCTCCCGGGCGTAGTCCTCGTGGGCTTTGATCATGGATTCTTTGTCGCCGGTCCAGGTGGTCTGGACCAGGGCCGCTCTGACGATTCCCATGCTTTGTTATATTGCCCCCTCCGACGATCGCATTGTGTTACAACTGCGCGGAAACAGTTTCGTTGTCGTAAAACATGGCGGTGTACCGGGGATAGGGTCTGTTACGGCCGCAGAATGGGGCCATGACCGACGCCTCGCCGACCGTGCTGCCCGCGGACTTCGCCGGGGACCTCGACGAGCGCAGCGCCGCCGGGATCGCGGCCGCCGTCGGCCGCCGGATCCGTTCCGGCGCACTCGCTCCCGGCACCCGGCTGCCGACCGTGCGCGAGGTCGCGCGCGAACTGCGAGTCTCCCCCGCCACCGTCAATCAGGCGTGGCGGGCGCTGGCGGCCACCGGCGCGATCGTCGCCCGGGGCCGGGCGGGCACCTTCGTCGGGGAGCTGCCCGCCCCGCCCGCCGGGCGCTATCAGCGGCTGCATTCGCCCTCCGACAACGCTTTTCGTGTCGACCTGTCCCGGGGCACCCCCGATCCGGCACTGCTGCCCGATCTGGCCGCCGCCCTGCACGCCCTGTCCCGCGACACCGCGCCGGGCGATCTGTCCGCGCATTATCTCGGCGAAGCGGTCCTGCCCGCGCTTGCGGCGACGCTGCGGGCCGACTGGCCGTGGCCGTGCGAGCGGCTGGCCGTGCTCGACGGCGCACTCGACGCCGTCGACCGGCTGCTCGCCGCGCATGTCCGATTCGGCGATCCGGTCATCGTCGAGGACCCCTGTTTCCCGCCGTTCCTGGACCTGCTGGCCCGGCTGGGTGCCCGGCCGATCCCCGTGCGCCTCGACGAATCCGGGTTCCGCCCCGAGGAATTCGCGCGCGCCTTGACCGGCCCCGCACCCCGCGCGGTGATCCTGCAGCCCCGCGCGCACAACCCCACCGGCGCCTCCCTCGACACTGCTCGGATCCGCGCGCTCGCCGCGCTGCTGGCGCCACACCCGGCCCTGATCATCGAGGACGACCATTCCGCGGGCATCGCGACCAGCCCACTGCGCTCACTCGCCGCCCGTTTCCCCGACCGCGGCGTCTACATCCGCTCGTACTCCAAATCCCACGGCGCCGACCTGCGTCTGGCCGTCGCCGGCGGCCCCGCGGCCCTGCTCGACCCGGTGGTCGAGCGCCGCATGCTCGGCCCCGGCTGGTCCAGCCGGCTGCTCCAGCGCGTTCTGCTCACGATGCTGTGCGACGCGGACGCCCGCGCCACCGTCGCCCGCGCCCGCCTGGAGTACCGCCGCCGCGCCACCGCCCTGCGCCGCGCCTTGGCCGCCCACGGCGTCACCGTGTCCCCGGGCGACGGCATCAATCTCTGGCTCCCCGTCCACGACGAGAACGCCGCCATGATCAGCCTCGCCGCGGCCGGCATCAAGGCCGCCCCGGGTGGCCCCTTCGAGGTGGGCCCCCACCCGCCCGCCGACCACCTCCGCCTCACACTGGGCGCTCTGACCCCCGACACCGACCTCCCCTGGCTGGCCGCCGAGCTCGCCACCGCCACCACCGCGACACCCACTTACCGCCGCATCCGCCGCCCCTGAGCGGTCGCGAGCGCACCCACCGACGGCGGTGACCACCCTGTCCGGGCACGACCCGGCCGGGCACGCGCGGTGCCGATACGGCAGAATGGAGCTTTCCTCCCCCTCGAAAGGCAGCAGTGGTGACGCTCGGCATGGTCCTCGGCGACGCAGACCCGCGCATTTCGGCGCGGTAGCGATCGAGGCTGTCCGTTTCACCCGCTCGCACCCCGGCGTCGAAGTGCTCGTCGTGTCACCAGCACCATCGACCACCGGGAGACTCCCGTGTCCACCATCGTTTGGACCGAAGACCGCATCCAGCACACCGCGCCGTGGCATTCCGAGAACGGCGCACCCGCGCCGACCGCCGTGGCGACCGCCGGCGATCGCCTGCCCGCCGATCAGGCGTTCCGGCGGATCCAAGCCGGCGAATCCCTGCTCTGGCAGGGCGATTACCACAACGGCCGTCAGCTCCTGCAGGCGCTGGCCCGTCGCGCCGACCGTGCGCGCACCGTGGCGCCGACCGGTGACCTGACCGCGCGCTACGACCACGAGCGGGCCAGGAAGCGCCGCCGCGCGGGCATTCTCGGCGCCGTCCTGGTCCAGCTCGACGACACCAACGACCTCGACCTGCGCCGCGCCCCCGATGTGCGGGCGGCCTGCACCGCCGCCTACGGGCCCGCCACCGCGGGCCGGGTCGTCACCTTTTCGGAACTGCTCGGGGTGCTCAGCGCCTATCGCTGGCACCAGCAGGGAGTCGAGGTGCCCGCGCTCGGCGCGCGCATCCATCCCGGCTACGGGGTCTTCTCCCCCACCCGGGGCGAATACGTCGACCTGGTCGCGGACGCGCCGCTGAATCCCGAGGTGCGCACCGCCTTCGATCTGGGCACCGGCACCGGCGTGCTCGCCGCGCTGCTCGCCCAGCGCGGCGTCTCCCGGATCGTCGCCACCGACATCAACCCGCGCGCGGTGCGCTGCGCGACCGACAATCTCACCCGGCTCGGCTACGCCGACCGGATCACCGTCACCGGTCCCACGCTGTATCCGCAGGGCCGCGCCGATCTCGTCGTCTGCAATCCGCCCTGGCTACCCGGCACCCCGACCTCCGATCTGGAACAGGGTGTCTACGACCAGGATCAGTCGATGCTCACCGACTTCGCGTACGGTCTGCGCGCGCATCTGACGCCGCGCGGTGAAGGCTGGCTGGTGCTGTCCGACCTGGCCGAGCTGCTCGGTCTGCGCTCGGCCCGCCACCTCCCCCGCCTGCTCGACGACGCCGGACTACAGGTGCTGGCCCGCTCGACCACCCGGCCGCGGCATCCGCGGGCGAGCGATCGCGACGATCCGCTGGCCGCGGCCCGCACCGCGGAGACCACCTCGCTGTGGCGATTGCGAGCACGCTAGCCCGGCCACCGAGTTCGGCCGGTCCCTCCCCGTCCGGCGGCCGCGGCTGGCAGGATGCGCGGTACATCGTCCGGCAGCACCCATTCCGAGGAGACACCGTTCAGGTGAGCAGTCATTCGCAGGACCGTTCCATCGTCGGCACCACCCGGCGGGCCGCGCTCGGCCTCGCCGCCGCCGCCACGGCGCTGGTGGCGATCGCCCCCGCCGCCCAGTCCGTCCCCGCCCACCAGGCGGTCGTCCCGGGCTGCGCCCCGGCCGTCGCCGGGGTGCCGAACGGCAAGCAGTGGACCGCCGAGCCCGCCCTCACCATCGACCCCGCCGCGTCCTACACCGCGACGCTCGACACCACCTGCGGCGTCGTGTCGATCGAACTCGATGCCGCCGCCGCGCCGCGCACGGTGAACTCCTTCGCGTTCCTGGCGAACGAGGGCTACTTCGACCACACCCGCTGTCACCGGCTCACCACCCAGGGCATCTACGTCCTGCAGTGCGGCGACCCCACCGCGACCGGTATGGGCGGCCCGGGCTACAAGTTCGGCGACGAGAACCTGGCCGGCGCGGTCTACCCCGCGGGCACCGTGGCGATGGCCAACGCGGGCCCCGGCACCAACGGCAGCCAGTTCTTCCTGGTCTACCGCGACACCCAGCTGCCGCCGAACTACACCCCGTTCGGCCGGGTCACCGCGGGCATGGACGCGCTCACCACCATCGCGAACGCCGGTGTCGCCGGTGGCGGGGCCGACGGCACGCCGGTGGCCGATGTGGTGTTCAACGCGGTGACCACCGCACAGGCCTGATCAACGACCGAGGGCCGCGTCTCCGGGAGTGGGAGACGCGGCCCTCGTCGGACGGCTGGTGATCAGCCGGCGCTGATCGAGCTGAACAGGTTCTGAATGGTCTGCAGGATGATCTCGGTCAGCAGATCAGCGGCGGAACCGGCCATGACAACACTCCTCGTTTACGGGTCCTCATCAGGTGCGACGAACATGTGAAGCGTGCCCTATCCACTCTGTGTCGCGTGGCGTTTTCGGGAAAAAACTCACACTTTCCCGGTACGCGAGAAGGCCGCGTCCCCGGGGGAACGCGGCCTTCCGTCGTAGGGCTTACAGGTACTGACCCGTATTGGACTCGGTGTCGATCGCCCGGCTCGCCGAGGCGTTCTTGCCGGTGACCAGCGTGCGGATGTAGACGATCCGCTCGCCCTTCTTGCCCGAGATCCGAGCCCAGTCGTCCGGGTTGGTCGTGTTGGGCAGGTCCTCGTTCTCGGCGAACTCGTCGACGATCGAGTCGAAGAGGTGCTGTATCCGCAGACCCGGATTCCCGGTGTCGAGCACGGACTTGATCGCGTACTTCTTCGCCCGGTCGACGATGTTCTGGATCATCGCGCCGGAGTTGAAGTCCTTGAAGTACAGAACCTCCTTGTCACCGTTGGCGTAGGTGACCTCCAGGAACCGGTTGTCGTCGCTCTCGGCGTACATCCGCTCGACGACCTTCTCGATCATCGCGTCCACGCAGGCGGCCTTGTCGCCGTCGAACTCGCGCAGATCGCTCTCGTGCAGCGGCAGCGTCTCGGTGAGGTACTTGGAGAAGATGTCCTGCGCCGATTCCGCATCCGGCCGCTCGATCTTGATCTTGACGTCCAGGCGGCCGGGCCGCAGGATCGCGGGGTCGATCATGTCCTCGCGGTTGGACGCGCCGATCACGATGACGTTCTCGAGACCCTCGACACCGTCGATCTCCGAGAGCAGCTGCGGCACCACGGTGGTCTCCACATCGGAGGAGACACCCGAACCACGGGTGCGGAAGATCGAGTCCATCTCGTCGAAGAACACGATCACCGGGGTGCCCTCGGAGGCCTTCTCGCGGGCCCGCTGGAAGATGATCCGGATGTGGCGCTCGGTCTCACCGACGAACTTGTTGAGCAGCTCGGGGCCCTTGATGTTGAGGAAGAAGGACTTGGCCTCCTTGGCGTCCTCACCACGGGCTTCGGCGATCTTCTTGGCCAGCGAGTTGGCGACGGCCTTGGCGATCAGCGTCTTACCGCAGCCGGGCGGACCGTAGAGCAGCACGCCCTTGGGCGGACGCAGCGCGTACTCCCGGAACAGATCCTTGTGCAGGAACGGCAGTTCCACCGCGTCCCGGATCTGCTCGATCTGCCTGCCGAGGCCGCCGATGTCGGTGTAGTCGACGTCGGGAACCTCTTCCAGCACAAGGTCTTCGACCTCGGCCTTGGGCACCCGCTCGAAGGCGAAGCCCGCCTTGGTGTCGACCAGCAGCGAATCACCGGGCCGCAGTTTGCGAATCGGGGAGTCGGGGTCGTCGATGTCGTCGTACTCGGCGATCTTGGACAGCGGCCCGGACAGCCAGACCACGCGCTCCTCGTCGGCGTGACCAACCACCAGGGCCCGCCTGCCGTCGTCGAGAATCTCGCGCAGCGTGCCGATTTCGCCGATGGCGTCGAAGTTCCCGGCCTCCACGACCGTGAGCGCTTCGTTGAGGCGCACGGTCTGGCCGTACTCGAGCGTCGCGACGTCGATGTTGGGCGAGCAGGTGAGGCGCATCTTGCGACCGGAGGTGAAGACGTCGACCGTCTGATCCTCGTAGGTGTGGATGACGATGCCGTAGCCGCTGGGCGGCTGACCCAGGCGATCGACTTCCTCACGCAGGGCGATCAGCTGCTGGCGCGCTTCCTTGAGCGTGTCCATCAACTTGCCGTTGCGGATGGTCAGCGAATCGATCCGTGCTTCCAATTCGCGTGCGCGATCCGGCGAGTCGGCGAGTTGTCTGCGAAGAGCAGCCGCCTCGGCGCGTACCGCCTCGAGCTCTCGCCAGGCCGCCGAATCCGAATTCTCGTTGGGGCTCATGATGCTGCTCCTCCCAGTCCCGGTCTTTCAACGCTACCGGGCGCGGTCCGTTCTCGCTTTCCGACATGGTTTCGTCGTGATCACATCTTGTACGGCAGGTACGACATCGGCCGCCGAATTACGCGTGTTAGGCTCCCCTAACACCCCGATCCGGGGCAGCAGGCGAGAGCACTCGCCCATCGAGCCGAAAGGTTGCCGAGCATGCTCCTTCCTACCCGCACGATCCGTGTCACCGTCGCTACCGCCGCTGCGGCGCTCGCCGTTACCGTCGGACTGACCGGTTGCGGCGGCTCCGACGATTCCTCGACGAAGGCCACCAGCAGCAGTACCAGTATCGCGGCCGCTCCGTCCAGCATTTCGGCAACTCCGTCCGGTGACAACGCCGCCGCCCCCACCGCCGATTCCCTGAAGGCGACGCTGATCAAGTTCTCGGACCCGGCGCTGTCCACCGACGAGAAGGCCGAGCTCATCGTCAACGGTGACGCGCGCAAGTCCAACATCGACCAGATGAACGGCATGCTCGCCGGCTACACCCTCACCTTCGCCGTCGACAACGTCGTGACCAGCGGCAACACCGCGACCGCCGATGTCACCATCACCTCGCCGCACGGCACGGCGCCGGCCTTCCCGGTCACCTGGGAGCAGGTCGACGGCACCTGGAAGCTCTCCGACGCCAGCGGCTGCCTCCTGCTGGGCTTCGCGCAGGCCCCCTGCACGCCCGCCTGACGCCCGCTGCGGCCCCGGCCGGCCCCGCGGGGTCCAGCCCGGGCCGTTCGCACGCTGTGCACGGCACAGGGAACCCGCGACGGCCGGTTCCCCACGGTCACTCCGGCAGCCGCCGGACGTAGAGTTGCTGGGCCGCGCGAGCGACCAGGGCGCCGCTCGCGTCGACGATCTCGGCACTGTGTTCGGTGATCGACTTCGCACCCGCCGCGGTCGCCGCGCGGATGCCGGCGACCTGCTCGCGCGACAGGCCCATCGTGGCGGTGACGGTGCCCCGCCCCGGCCGGAGGAATTCGATGGAACCGGTGATGTTCCAGATCCGGTAGCCGCGCCCGAGCTGGCCGTAGGCCATGATCGCGAAGAACGGGTCGGTCATCGAGTACAGGGTGCCGCCGAACGCGGCCCGGTTCGGGCTGTTGCGGTTCCACGGACGCACCCGGTAGGCGACGCTGACCGAGGTCCAATCGGCGGCGATGTGTTTCACCCGAACCCCGCCGAACAGGTATGGCGGGAAGACGTTGAACACCGCGCGATACAGGCGCGGGGAGTCGCCGGGATACAGCATCCCGGCGGACGGACCCTTCGTCGCGGACGATTCGGTTTCCGGCATGCTGCCCCCTCCGAGCGCGACCCGCCGGGTCGCGATCCACGCCGCTCGACCGCGAGCGGCTCCCGCATCGCACCTTAGTGGCGCGCCGCGCGAGCCGCCACGGGTCCGGGTATCAGCCCTTCGACGGCCGACGCTGCGGCTTGGGGGTGACCGTGCCCTCGGCGAGGCGACGCGCGCTCACCAGGAAGGCGGTGTGGCCCTGCATGCGGTGTTCGGGCCGCACGGCCAGGCCGACGACGTGCCAGCCGCGCACCATCGACTCCCACGAGCGGGGTTCGGTCCAGCACTCCTGCTCGCGCAGCGCTTCGACGACCTTCGACAGCTGGGTCACCGTCGCCACGTAGACGATCAGCACACCGCCGGGGACCAGCGCCTTGGACACCGCGGGCAGCGCGTCCCAGGGGGCGAGCATGTCCAGGACGACCCGGTCGACCTGCTCGCCCTCGTACTGGGCGACATCGGCGACGGTCAGCGACCAGTTGGCCGGGCGCTCGCCGAAGAACGTCTCGACATTGCGGATGGCGTGCTCGGCGTGGTCGTCGCGGATCTCGTAGGAGATCACCTCGCCCTCGGGGCCGACCGCGCGCAGCAGCGAACAGGTCAGCGCGCCGGAACCGGCGCCCGCCTCCAGCACTCGGGCACCGGGGAACACATCGCCCTCGTGGACGATCTGCGCCGCGTCCTTCGGGTAGATGACGGCCGCGCCCCGCGGCATCGACAGCACGTAGTCGACGAGCAGGGGGCGCAACGCCAGGTAGGGGGTGCCGTTGGTGGACTTCACGACGGTGCCCTCGTCGGTGCCGATGAGGTCGTCGTGCTTGATGCCGCCGCGGTGGGTGTGGAATTCCTTCCCTTCCTCCAGCACCACCGTGTAGAGGCGCCCCTTGGCATCGGTCAGCTGCACCCGGTCCCCGATGGCGAATGGACCGGTCCGTCTGGCCGTCATGTATCTCCGTTCTTCGCGTGGACCTCTCAGCCTGCCAGGTCGGGGTGCCGTCGCCGGAACGGGGTGAGGCGGAGGTGAGGTGCGGCACGCGTGTCGGTGGGTGCCGATACTCTGCGAACCATGTCAGTGCCCGTGTCCGCGTCCCTTGCCGACGACACCGCCGACGGTCCGGCCCCGCGGTCGCGACCGGCGCTGTCACCTTCGCGGGCAAGCGATTTCAAGCAGTGTCCGCTCAAGTACCGGTTGCGGGCGATCGATCGGGTGCCGGAGCCGCCGACGCGAGCCGCGGTGCGGGGCACGGTGGTCCACGCCGTGCTCGAGGATCTGTTCGGGCTGCCCGCCGCCGAGCGGCACCCGGCCAGGGCGGCGGAGTTGGTGCCCGCGGCGTGGGATCGGGTGCGCGCCGATCGGGCCGGGATCGACGAGCTGGTCGCCGAGGGCGGTCCCGAGGCACTGTTCGACGAGGTGCGCGGGCTCGTCGAGAGCTACTACGAGCTCGAGGATCCGACCCGGTTCGAGGCACACGCGCGCGAGGAGCGGGTGGAGGTCGAGCTGGCCGGCGACATCCCGTTGCGCGGGTTCGTCGACCGCATCGATGTCGCCGCGAACGGCCTGCTGCGGGTGGTCGACTACAAGACCGGCCGCGCCCCCGGCCCGACGCACGAGGCGCGTGCGCTGTTCCAGCTCAAGTTCTACGCGCTGATGATCCTGCGCACCCGCGGTATCGTGCCCGCCCAGCTGCGGCTGATCTACCTGGCCGACAAGGTGCTGCTCACCTACTCCCCCGACCGCGACGAGCTGGAACGCTTCGAACGGATCCTGACGGCGCTGTGGCAGGCGATCCTGGAGGCGGGGCGCACGGGTGATTTCCCGCCCAACCGCAACACGATGTGCCGGTTCTGCGATTTCCAGCACCTGTGCCCGGAGTTCGGTGGCACCCCGCCGCCGTATCCGGGCTGGCCACAACAGGCGCCGGTGGAGCTGGGGCTGCCGGAAGCACGGCCCGCCGAAGACGTCTGAGCCCCCGGTGCGCGGCCGCCGCCCTGCGGCGACGGCCGCGCACCCTCACACGGTGAAGTCGCGGAACAGCAGCACCGAAAGCCCGAGGCCGACAGCCAGATTCACCACGACCGCCGACCCGAAGACCGCGATCGGCCGCCAGCCCGCCTCCCGCAGCCCGCGCAACGAGAACTCCAGGCCGATCGAGACGAAGGCCAGGATCAGGAACCAGGTGCGCAGGTCGTTGATGATCGCGATGTGCGCCGCCCCGGTCTTCTTGTCGACCGACTGCAGGTACAGGGTGCCGATGATCGAGGCGGCGAGGAAGCCGAGCACGAACTTCGGGAATCGGGACCAGAATTCGCCGAGGCTGGGTCTGGCCGCGCCCGGCGTGCGGTCCACCCGGAAGGCGAACCAGGCGGTCAGCGCGATGGCCACGAGCCCGATCAGCGCGTTCTGCGTGGTCTTGACGATCGTGGCGATCTCGAGCGCGTCTTCGCCGGCGAGCACGCCCGCCGCGGCCACCGCCGCGGTGGTGTCGATGTTGCCGCCGATCCAGGCGCCCGCCACCGCGTCGGACAGGCCGAACGTGTCGGCCAGCCAGGGCAGCAGGAAGATCGAGGGCAGCGCGAAGATGATCACCAGCGAGGCCGCGTAGGCGATCTGCTCGCGCCGCGCCTGCACCGCGCCCGCGGCCGCGATCGCCGCGCTCACCCCGCAGATCGATACCGCCGAGGACAGCAGCGCCCGCAGCTTGTCGTCGAGTCCCAGCTTGCCGCCGAACCACCAGGTGAAACCGAAGACGATGGTGATCAGCGCCAGCGCCTGGATGATCGACGGCCCGGCCGCCGTCACCAGGATCTTCAGATTGATCGACGCGCCGAGCAGCACCACCCCGGTCTTGATGAAGAACTCGGTCCGGAACCCGGCCGAGAGTCGCTCCCGCAGACCCAGTCTGCTCAGCACGACATTGCCGATCAGGCCGATCGCGATCGCGTACACGGGGTATTCGACCGACTTGGCGATCCGCCGGAACGGCGTCTCCGCCGCCCACCGCGGCACCTGGGTGTCGAAGAACCGGGTCAGCGCGCCGAGGGCGAGCACGAGCAGGATCCCGGCGACGACATCGGTGGCGGTCGGCCGCAGATTAGCTTGCAGCGCAGCGGTTTCCGTCGTGGTCTCGGACTCGCTCATCACGGCACCAGCCAGTCCGGAATCGCCCCGACCAGGACGAGGGCGATCAGCGCGAGACCGACGACCGTGGCCAGCCAGTCCTCGTTCCACGTGAATGCGCTACCCGGCCGCGGCTCGGGCTGTGTCTGGGACACGGTGACTCCTAGGGTTCCTCATCGAGAAACCGCAAGGTAGCAACGCGCTGGCCCGGCACACACCGATTGCGCTCACCGTGAACCGATTTCGCGCGGCATCACGCGAACGGCCCGACGCGCTGATCGCGCTCGTCGGGCCGTTCGTCGCCCACCGGTGCGGGCGGCGTTCCTCGCCTTCCGCCAGGCGGCGGCCTTCTTCCAGAACGAGTCAGAACGCGCGGCAGGAGCGGATGTCGGTGGCGAGGATGGCCTTGGCGCCGAGGTCGGCGAGGCGGTCCATCAGGTCGTTGCCCTGCTTGCGCGGGACCAGGGCGCGCACCGCGACCCAGTCGGGGTCGGTGAGCGGGGAGACCGTCGGCGACTCCAGGCCCGGCGTGATGGCGACGGCCTCGTCGAGCAGCGACTTGGGGCAGTCGTAGTCCAGCATAAGGTACTGCTGGGCGAACACGACACCCTGGATGCGCGCGATGAGCTGGTTACGCGCCCGGTCGCCCTGGTCGGAGCCGGTGCGCTCGATCAGCACGCCTTCGGAATCGCACAGCGAGTCGCCGAAGGCGACCAGGTTGTGCTGACGCAGGGTCCGGCCGGAGCCGACGACATCGGCGATCGCGTCGGCCACGCCGAGCTGGATCGAGATCTCGACCGCGCCGTCGAGGCGGATGACCTCGGCCTCGATGCCGAAGCGCGCGAGGTCGGCACGGACCAGGTTCGGGTAGGAGGTGGCGATGCGCTTGCCCGCCAGATCCTCGACCTTCCAGTCCTCGCCGGCCGGGGCGGCATAGCGGAAGGAGGAGCGGCCGAACCCGAGCGAGAGCCGCTCGCTGACCGGTGAACCGGAATCCAGGGCCAGATCGCGGCCGGTGATGCCGAGGTCGAGCTCACCGGAGCCGACGTAGATGGCGATGTCCTTGGGCCGCAGGAAGAAGAATTCGACCTGGTTGGCGGGATCGAGGACGGTCAGCTCGCGGGAATCGGTGCGTTTGCGGTAACCGGCCTCGCTCAGGATCGAGACGGCGGATTCCGACAGCGAGCCCTTGTTGGGAACTGCGACGCGCAACATGGGGGGACCTTTCGGGAGAAGACGAACGGAGGTGTCGACCGGGACGGATCAGCCGTCACAGATGTCGGTACACGTCCTCGAGCTTCAGCCCGCGACCCACCATCATCACCTGGACCCAGTACAGCAGCTGGGAGATCTCCTCGGCGAGGGCTTCGTCGCTCTCGTGCTCGGCGGCCAGCCAGATCTCACCGGCTTCCTCGAGCACCTTCTTACCCTGGAAATGAACGCCCGCGTCCAGCGCGGCCACGGTGCCCGACCCCTCGGGACGGGTCTGGGCACGCTCGGTCAGCTCGGCGAACAGGGATTCGAAGTTCTTCACGAGGAAAGATTGTTTCACACGCCCGCCACCACATTTCCCACACTGCACCCACGCGCGTGGGAAGCGCCCGTGCCCGCATCCCCAGCCCCGTACCCGCGACCCCGAGGAGCAGCGGCCACGCAGTGGCCGGTTCGCGGCCGTCCCGCCGGTCAGGCGCCGTTGCGTAGGCGACGAAGGAGCAAGCAACGGTGCCTGACCGGCGGGACACAAGGGGCCGCGAACTCGAGCGCGCCAGCGCTCCAACGAACACCGCGAACCCGCGGCGCCCGCGCTGTCGACTACCCAGCCAGCAGCACGCGCAGGTCGGCGACCGCGGTGCGCAGGTGGTCGGCGAAGGCGTACATCTGGTCGGCCACCGACTTGGGGGTGGCCAGGTAGATGTTCCAGCGATCCGGCAACAGCACGTAGGCGATACCGATGCAGGTGGGGCTGGTGGAGCCGAAACCGAAGTAGCGGATGTGCACCGACGGCGCCGAGCTGGTGCTCAGGTAGTCGTCGCGCATGATCGTCCAGCCGGGGCTGTCGAACAGCGCGATCTGCTCGTCGGCGACGCCCAGTTCCGCGCCGCGGCGGCGCTGGATCCACTGCAGTTCCCACAGGTGCTGCTCGGGCGCCTGACCCGCCTGGCACTCCTTGGCCCGGCCGACGTGCGCGGCGGCCGCCGTGCGGGCCGCGGCCAGCTTGTCCTCGCGGGCGACGGTGTCGTCGACCATCGCGTCGACGAAGGCCACCATCTCCGGGGTCACCACGCGCATGGCCTCGGTGCGACCGTTGCGGAACTGCCTGGTCGCGATGGACTCGTAGGTGGCGCCGGTCAGGCCCTTGCTGCGCCGGTGGGCGAGCTGGTAGGCCAGCTGGGCGAACGCGTCGGGCGAGATGCCGAGCTTCTTGGCCGCGCCGGTGCCGAAGTCGTCGAAGGAGACCAGGGCGGTCGCGGTGTCGGCGGCGAAGCGGGCGAAGTCCGCGCCCGCCGCGGCGATGTCGGCGCGGGCGGCCGAGTCGAGGACGAATTCGACCGGCTCGACCTGCGGCAGCCCCTGGGCCCTGGCACCGCTGGTGGCGGCGTGGTCCTGGGCGGTCCGATCGAGCAGCGCGTCCACGAACGAGAGCACGGTGGTGCCGTCGAGGCCGCAGTGCTCGATGTTGATGCCGGCCTGGCCGTCGGCGAAGACGATGAACGACACCGACTTGTCGAAGTACCGGTTGGCGCTGTCACCGTGCAGCAGCTGATCGCAGGCGTGCAGTTCGTCGCGCGGGGCGAAGTCCTCCAGGCAGACCGCGAACAGCGCCGTCTCGATCTCGTCGAAGGCCGCGACGTTGGCCGCCTCGGCGCGCAGGGTGGCCCGGCTGCGCGCCCACTCCGCCCGCGCCTTGGTGGTCAGGTGTCCGACCGAGGTATCGGTGGCCGCGGGCTTGGTGCCGCCCTTGATGACCGCGCGCAGCCCGTCGACGACATCGGAGAACGCGTACGGCACGCCGTCGGGGCCGATCACGTCCATCCGGAAGATGTTGCCCCGGTAGAAGACCACGATGTGGCGCGCGTCCGAGGGACCCGGCCATTCCGGGCTGTAGGGCTTGCGCACGGTGTCCTGCACCTCGCCCGGGATGCGGGTCTCGGAGAACAGGTACTTGTTCTGCCACATCGACAGCTGCTGCCCGCGCTGGGTGACCGGCGGGATCCGCTCGGCGTCCAGCGCCAGCTTGTAGTCCACGGCGGCGCCGATGATCGCGGCGGCCCGCTCGGCCTGGCCCGCCACGGTGGAGGCGGCCAGCGGGGTGTCGTCGCGGAACAGGAAGACGAAGTTGGCGTTCAACGCGATCCGGTCGCGGCGGCCCAGGTACCGCGAGGGCCAGAACTCGTCGAGCCAGCTGCCGACCCCCGGAGTGGCGTCGTACTCGGCGAGCGCGGCGTGCAGGGTCCGGCCTGCCCCACCGGGCCGCAGCAGCTCGGCTACTGCGGCCTCTGTGGCGGCGAGTTCCTCGGCGCCGAGCAACGGCTGACACCACTGCAGGAACCGTGCGCAGCTGTCGTCCAGTGTCGGCAGCGGAACCCGGGGCAGGCTGTCTTCGGCGGCGAACGTCGGTTGGTTCAATCCAGATCCTCAGGTCTCGATGGGATGCGGGCGGGACACGAACAGGTTGGCGTAGAGCCAGCCTTCGGCTTCGTGGTCGGTGGTGTCGATTCCCTTGGCCGCCAACGCTTCCAGCACCTGTGCACGTTCCTGGGCCGAAGCGAAGCGCCGCTGCTGGAACATACCGGGACGCTGCTCGCTGCGATAGCCGAGCGCGGCGAGTTCGGCGGCGATCGGGCCGAAATCGAACATCCGCAACACGAAATGCGCCATCCACGGTCGCTTGCGGGGATCCGCCTGGGCGACCCTGGAGAGGGTTTTCTCGGTGATGTAGCCGACGCACCCGGTGGAGATCACCAGATCGGCGGAGGCGAGCACACGACGCTGGGCCTCGGTCGGCTCGGTGGCCTCGAGGTCGGCGTGCACGTAGTCGTGCAGGAATCCGGCGGCATGGGCGTAGGTCAGCGCCGGGCGTGCGGCGTCCATCCCGACGAAGCGTACGTCGGGCATCAGGTCGGCGCGTAACCGCTCCCGATCCGCCGCGATCAGCCCGACCTTGTCGGTCTCGGCGTGGTCGCGATAGTGCCCGGCCAGTTCCTCGACCGTGGTACCGGTCCGCAGCAGCGCCGCGTTCACCCCGTAGGAGCAGCCCAGGTCGAGCACCGTGGGGATCCGGTCCGGACGTGCCGCCCGCAACTGGCGCAACTGCTCCTGGAAATGCGGCTTGGCCAGCTCCGGGATCCGGTAGTCCAGCTCGTTCATCCGCGCGAAGTAGGCACGCGGATCGGGACTTTCGTAGATGTCGTCGAAGGATGCTTTGCCGGTGGTGTGCAACGGAACGGACATGGGCGGTTCCTCTCAGTCGAGCAGTCGGTCACCTCGGACGGCGTCGGCCGCGGCGGCCACATGGTCGGGCAGGACACGGCCGAACAACTGCCTGGTGCGTTCGACAGTGCCGATCACCCCGGGCCGGTCCGTGTAGGCGAAGATCGCCGAATGTCGTTGTCCCGCACCGGCCACCTCGGTGACCCGGTGCAGCGAGAAGCGGCCCTTGAACAGCTGCAGGTCGCCGGGACGCAGTTCCAGGGCGCGGATGAACCGCTCACCCTCGCCGGTGAGCACGGCACGCACGTCGTCGAGGTGCTCGGCGTGCGGGTCGCGGATGTTGGGGCAGTATTCGAAGACACCGCCGGCGTCGGGGCGCCGCGTCAGCATGCTGACGGTGAACTCGTTGGTGTCGAAATGCCACGGGTGCGACATGCCCGGCTCGACCACGTTCAGGCACAGACCGGCCAGCGGGTCGGCGAATTCGTGCAGTTCGTCGAGTTCGAAACAGTCGGCCACGAACCGCTGGAAGACGGGGTCGGTGTAGAGGCGCTGGATCAGCGCGTCGACGGGGATGCGGTCGCGGGCGACGAAGGCGTTGCCGCGATCGAGCACGATCCGGGCCGGGTGGTCGGCGGGCAGATCGGCGTCGAGCGGGATGTTGTAGGCGTTGACCCGCTCCACCTGGTAATGGGCGTGCGGGGCGATCTGCTCCCCCTCGACCCGCAGCGTCTCCCACAGCTCCGGGCGGATGAATTCGCGCAGAACCGTGCAGCCGTCCTCGGCCAGTTCCGCGCGGGCGGCCTCGACCGCGGCGCGCCGGCCCGGGCCACCGAGATCGGTGAGCGGATACCGTGCGATGTCGACGATTTCGTCAAGCCCCCGCGTCCCTGTCATGAGTTCAGTTTGCGGGAACTTTCGCCGACACGCCCAGGGTTTCGGCAAATCCGGCCTATCCCGGGCAGATCACAGCGTCATGAAATCAACTGTGCGGCAACAGTTTTCGTATATTCCCTGTCGATAGCGGAATTATCACGGTAGGCTATTCGCCCTATCTCGCTGCGCTGCCGAAATGTTCGTCGCGCACCACGAGCGCGGCCCCCAGATCGTTGGCCGACAAACCCACCAGTGACTCCCGGAATACCCGCCCCGGCGCCTCGGGAACCGCGATTTCGCACGGAATCACGATCAGGCCGCAGCCGGCGCCCTGTGCCGCGAGTGCGCCGGTGGGCGAATCCTCGATCGCCACACAGTCGGCCGGGTGGAGTTCGAGCAGGTCGGCGGCCTTGCGGTAGATGGCCGGATCGGGTTTGCCGTGCGGCACTTCGTCACCGCAGACCGAGATGTCGAAGAAGTCGCGGCCCAGCGTGTCGAGCCCGTATTCGGTGAGCGAGCGCTTGGTGTTGGTGACCAGCGCGCAGCGCAGACCCGCCGCGCGCACCATGGCGAGCGCGTCCTTGGCCCCGGGTCGCCACGGGATCGGACCCAGCATCAGCTCGGTGACCCGGCGTTCGAGGAAATCCCCCGCCTCGGTGATCACCCGCGGCGTCGCCTCGACCCCGATCCCCTCGAACAGCATGCGCAGCGCGTTCGGCCCGGAGGCGCCGATCAGCGCGTGGCGAATCTCGTCGGTGAGCTCACTGCCGTGTTCGCGGGCCAGTTCGCGTACCGCGATGTCCCACAGCTTCTCCGAGTCGAGCAGCGTGCCGTCCATGTCCCACAGCACCGCGGCCGGTCGCGCCCTCACCTGTTACTCGCCTCGTTCTCTTCCACGCCGGGTCGGCCCGGCGGACGCCGGGCCGCGTTCAGGGTAGCCGGTGGGTGTCAGACCCCGGACCCGGCGATCTGCAGGTTCGCGCCGGTCCCGCTGACCTGGATCCAGCGGTTCTCCGAGGTCACCGTGCCGTTGGTGAGCTGGTAGGTGAGCGAGACGACCGCCCGGTTCTCCCCGCTCGGGGTGATCGAGCCGACAGTCACCGACCGCACCGTCGACCAGAACGAGGAGTACTGCCCGTAGCCACCGGTCTGGGCCTGATAGCCGGGCGCCAGCTGCGCCCAGGCACCGCCGATATTGCCGGGCAGCATGCCGTAGTACCCGGCGATGAACTGGCTGATGCGGTCCGGGCTGGGCGGGCCGAACGGGGTGGTGGTGATCGTGGTGCTGGTCGGGCTGGGGGTGGCGGTCGGCTTGCCCGAGGTGCTCGTCGCGGGCGCCGACGAGCTCGCGCCCGGGGTCGTCGGCCCGGTCGGCGTGGAGCTCGGCGGCGCGGAGACGGTGACCGTCTCCTGCTCCGGCACGATCACCACGGTGCTGACCTTGCCATCGACCACCGTGGTGACGGTGACCGGATCCAGCGCCTGCTGCGTGGGGTCCGTGCCCCGCTCGCGCGTGACGACCAGCACGATCAGCATCACCGTGAACGCGGCCACGGCGGCCGCGAGCAGCAGGATGGCCCGGCTGTTGTTCGACCCACCGGTGCGGGCGGGCGGCCGCGGGCCGGCCGGCGGCGGGCCGGCCGGGGACCCCGCACGCTCGTCGCTGCCGGGCACGGCGTCCTGCCCATCGTGCT
>NZ_LPNR01000096.1 GCF_019266065.1 Nocardia sp. MH4
GCCCACGCGGCCCGGGCCGCCGCGGCCTACGAGGAGGCGATCCGCTTCGGGCAGTGGGCGATCGACGCGGCGGGCAGCACCGCGCCGGAAGCCGACCGCGCCGACCTGCTGCTCGACCTCGCCCGCGACGAGTTCGCGGCGGGCCGGATCGCCGACAGCCTCGCGCACTGCGTCCAGGCCGCCGCCCTCGCCGAGCGGGCCGCTCGCCCCGACCTGCTCGCCGAGGCGGCGCTGGTGGTCCACGGCGTCACCACGCCCACCGTGATGACCCAACTCGACCTGCTGTGCGACAACGCTTTACGTCGACTCGAACCGGGCACGCACGACGACCTGATCGCCCGGATCCTGGCCAGGCACGCCCTCTCGGCCGCCGACCGTGGCGCGGGCGCGACGGCCAGGGCGCTGTCCGAGCAGGCCATGCGCGCCGCCGCGCACTCGACCGACCCCGATGTCACGCTCGATGCCCTCCACGCCCGGCACCTGTCGCTGGCCGCGCCCGACTATCTCGACGAACGAACCGCCTTGGCCGCCAGGGCGATCGAGATCGCGGTCGACGCCGAGCAACCGCTGGCCCAGCTCTGGGGACACGTGTGGACCGCCGACGCGAGCCTGCAACGCGGCGACCTCACCGCCTTCGACAGCGCCCTGGACCACATCGACCTGCTGGTCGAGCGCCGTCGGCTGCCGCTCGCCCGCTGGCACCTGCTGCGCCTGCGCGCCACCCGCGCCGTCCTGGTGGGCGAACTCGCCGCCGCGCTCGACTTCGACGCCGCCGCCTATGAACTGGCCGTCGGCATCGGCGACTTCTCGCTGGCCGGACTGCACCACGCGTTTCGCGGGATGTACGCGGTGATCATCGGACATGTCGACCGCGCCGAGCTGACCGAAGCGGTCGCGTCACTGGCCTTCGCCCCGAAGATCCCGATCGCGCAGCTCTTCGCGCCGCTGATGCACGCGCTCGCCGGCGATCTCGACGAAGCCAGGGCCCTGTTCGCGCCCTTCCGGGAGCTCCCCGACACACTCGAGATCGGCGCGCGCTGGGCGGGCACCGTGTTCAGTGTCGGCTTGGTGGCCGAACTGCTCGACGACGCCGAGACCGCCGATCGCGTCTACCGCGCCCTGGCCGGGCAGGAAGGGCACTACTGCGCCGACGGCACCGGCGCGCTGATCTGCGTCAGCTCGCTGGCCAGGGTCCGGGCCGACAACGCGCGCGTCGCCGGACACCTGGACGCCGCGGTCGAGCTGTACCGGCGTGGCCTGGAGATGGACACCAGGATCGGCGCGCGCCCCTTCGTCGCGCTCGGCCACCTCGGGCTGGCCCGCACCTTGCTCGCCCGCGCCGAGTTCACCGCCGCGCGCGCCGCGGCCGAACAGGCGGCCGCCGGCTTCCGCAGGCTCGGCATGACCCATCGCCTGGCCGCCGCCGACGCGCTGCTCACCCGCATCACCGCCGCCGCCCGCTGCGCCGATCCGCTCACCCCGCGCGAGCGCGAAGTCCGCGAGCTGGCGGCGGCGGGACTGACGAATCGCGAAATCGCCACCCGCCTCGTTCTTTCCGAACGCACCGTGGAAACCCACGTCCGCAACATCCTCGCCAAACTGGGCGTCACCAACCGGACCGAGCTCGCCCGCGACACCCGCTGACGCAGGTCATGCCCCTGACATCGTGGCCGGTACGAGGGACGATCTTGCGGTTACAGTGGCCGGGCAAGTAATGCTCGTGCTCGGAGGGGACCGGTGGTGGAACAGGTATTCCAGGTCGATTTGCGTGGTGTGGTCGACCTGCTCAGTCACCACCTGTACGGCAGTCCGCGGGTGTATGTGCGCGAGCTGATGCAGAACGCCGTCGACGCGAGCACCGCGCGCCGGGCGCTCGACCCGTCGGCGCAGCTCAGCGTGCGGATCGAGACCGCCGACCGCACCGGCGACGGCAGCATCCGCATCCACGACACCGGCATCGGGCTCACCGAGGCCGAGGTGCACACCTTCCTGGCCACCATCGGCCGCAGCGGCAAGCGCGACGATCTCGGCTTCGCCAGGCACGAGTTCCTCGGCCAGTTCGGCATCGGTCTGCTCTCGTGCTTCCTGGTCGCCGACGAGGTCACCGTGCTGACCCGCTCGGCGCGCGGCGGGCCGACGGTGCGCTGGACCGGGTTCGCCGACGGCCGCTACCGCGTCGAACCCGCCTCGCGGGAACGCGAGGAACCGGGCACCACGGTCATCCTGACGCCCCGGCGCGGCGCCGAGCAGTGGCTCACCGGCGCCACCGTCACCGAGCTGGCCGCGCTGTTCGGCAGTCTGCTGCCGTTCGAGGTCACCGTCGACGGGCACTCGGTCACCGAGCCGGAGCTGCCGTGGCGGGCCAACCACCCCACCCCCGACGACCGCACGGCCGCCCTCGCGGCCTACGCCGAGGACACCTTCGGCTTCACCCCGTTCGCCACCTTCGATCTCAGCTGTGCCGAATCCGGCGTCACCGGGGTGGCTTTCGTGCTTCCGCAGCCGGTCAACCCGGCGGCCAAGGCCGGGCACCGGGTGTACCTCAAGCGCATGCTGCTGGCCGAGAGTGTCGCCGGGCTGCTGCCCGACTGGGCCTTCTTCGTGCGCTGCGTCGTCGACACCACCGAGCTGCGGCCGACCGCCAGCCGGGAGGCACTGTACGAGGACGACCTGCTCGAATCCACCAGGGAGGTGCTCGGCGGGCAGATCAGGGACTGGCTGGTGGAGTTGTCCACCGCCGACCCGGCCGCGCTCGCCCGCTTCCTGCGCGTCCACGATCTCGGCGTGAAGGCGCTCGCCCTGCACGACGACGACATGCTCCGGCTGGTCGATCGCTGGCTGCCGGTGGAGACCAACGCCGGGCAGATCCCGCTGGCCGAGTTCCGCCGCCGGTTCGGCGGGGTCCGCTACACGCCCTCGGTGGAGGAGTTCCGCCAGCTCGGCGCGGTGGCGGCCGCCCAGGGCCTCGGCCTGGTGAACGGCGGCTACACCTACATCACCGAGATCGTGGAGCGCCTGCCCGCGCTCGACCCCGAGATCCAGGTGACGCGCCTGGACACCGCCGCCCTGGCGACCCACTTCGACCTGGTCGACCCGGCGACCGAACTGGCGCTGCGCCCGTTCCTGACGACCGCCCAGCGGGTGCTCGACCGGCTCGAATGCGAGGTCGTGCTGCGCACTTTCGATCCGCCGTCGCTGTCGGCGCTGTATCTGCTCGACCGCGACACCCAGCATCGCGCCGAACTGCGGGCCACCCGCCAGGTCGCCGACGACCTGTGGGCCGACGTCCTCGGTGCCTTCGATTCCGGCCAGGACAGCGACCGGCCGCAACTGGTGCTCAACCACCGCAATCCGCTGGTGCGCCGCATCGCCGGGCTCGCCGACGCCCGGTTGGTGACGATGGCGGTCGAGGCGCTCTACAGCCAGGCGCTGCTGCTCGGCCAGCATCCGATGCGGCCGGTCGACACCGCGCTGCTGAACAAGTCGTTCGTCGGTCTGCTCGACTGGGCAGTGCACGATCCGCAGGGAGAGCTCTGATGTCCGACACCGTCGACGACCTGTGGCGGCTGCTCGCCCAGGCGGGCAACATGCCCTACGGCGACAGCAAAGACGCACTGCTGGAACAGGTCCTGCGGCACGCCGACGCCGGCGGGCACACCGACCTCGCGTTCCGCACCCGCATGCGGTTGATCACCGCCTACGCGCAGGGCATGAGCCCGGCCAAGCTGTTCGTCCCGTTCGCCCGCTGCCTGGCCGACTACGACCGCGACCCCGGCGCCTACGAGGAGTGGGTGGCGTCCGCGCTGCGCTGGGACTTCAAGTTCGCGGTGCGCGCGATGACGAATTTCCCCGAGGTGCCCAAGGATCGGGCGTTGGCCGCGCTGGACCAGATGGAGCAGCGCTATCGGCTGGAGGGCCAGAGCCTGCACGCGGTGCACGCTTACCGGCACTATGTCGCCGAGCATCTGGGCGACCTGGCCGAGGCCGAGCGCTGGTACGAAAGGTGGTGCACCACACCGCGCGACGAGAACTCCGACTGCGCAGGCTGCGACCCCACCGGCAAGGTCGCCTGGCTGGCGATGCGGGGTCGCGATGCCGAGGCCGTCGAGCTGGCCGCCCCTGTCCTGCGCGGCGAACTGCACTGCAACGAACAGCCGCAGCTGATCCTGACCGCGTTGCTGCTGCCCTACCTGCGCACCGGCCAGCTCGACGCGGCGCGCGACGCGCACCGCCGGTCCTACCGGGTGCTGCGCACCAAACCGCAGGACCTGCGGGCCATCGCCACCCACCTCGAGTTCTGCGCGTTGTCCGGCAATCAGGCACGCGGCCTGGAACTGCTCGACCGGCATCTCGGCTGGCTCGACCGCTCGCCCAATCCGTCGGCCGCCATGGACTTCGCCGCCGCGGCCGCGCTGCTGCTGCGCACGGTGGACGACGCGGGCCACGGCGACACCGTCGTCCGGCGGCCCGCGCACCTCGAGCGGCCCGCCGCCGAATCGACCGCGCGGGACCTGCGGCAGGAGCTGACCGCCGAGGCGCTGGCGATCGCGGCCCGGTTCGACCAGCGCAACGGCACCGCGCATCAGACCGAGCAGGTGCGCGCGGTGCTGGCGCGCACGCCGATCGTCGACCGGCTGCCGCTGTCGGCCGCCGCGGCGCACCGGGCACCCGTCGAGCCCGCGCCCGCCCCGATCGCACTCCCCGCCCTGACCACGGCCGAGCTGATCGACCGGGCCGAGCTGGGCCAGGAGCGCGACGCCACCGTCGAGGTGACCGCGTTGGCCCAGCGCCTGACCGAGGCCGCCGAGCCCACCGATCCCCTGCTGGCGGGCCGGCGCGCGGCCGTCCTGGCGCGCGAGTCCGCCCGGCACGGCGACAGCAACGAGACCGAATCCCTGCTGCGCCGAGCGATCGAGCACTACACCGCCGCCGGTGACGAGGACCGCAGGCAGGGGGGTCTCGGCCGCCTCGGTGCGCACCTGTGCAGGCACGGCGATCCCGCCGAGGCGACATCGCTGCTGCGTGCCTCGCTCGCGCACCTGGGCGCGTCCGCCGATCCGGCTGTCCGGGCCGGCGCGATCCTGCGACTGTCCGGCGGTCTGCTCGACCTGTTCGACCGCGGCCTGCTGGCCGACGACGATGCCGCCGAACTCCCCGAGCTGCTCGACCGCGCCGCGGCCGAGGCAGCCGCGTCGGGCGGCGACGAGCTGATCGGCGACGTCGCCAGGCAGCGGATGTATCTGTCCGAGAACAACTCCCGCATCGACGACGCCGACGCCGCGGCGCGCACGGCGATCTCCGCCTTCCATCGGGCGAACCTGCCGTTGCGGGCCGCGACCACGCTCTACCATCTGTCCGGAATCCGCCGGTCCGCAGCGGAGTTCGACACCGCGCTCACGCTGCTCGACGAGGCGATGCCGCTGCTCGATACCGACACCCCGATCGGATTCCGGATGGCGGTCTACGCCCGCCGTGGTGACCTGCTGCTGCACCTGGACCGTGCCGCCGAGGCCGTCGGCGAGCTGCTCACCGCGATCGCGATCGGCGCGCCCGTCGACCTGCCCCAGGTCCCATACGCGCGATGGGATCTGGCCATCGGCTACCGGTCGACCGGGCAGCTGCTCGATGCCGCCGAACAGGCCGAGTCGGCGATCCTCGCGCTGGATCGCGCCGGCGCGGGCGGCCCGGCCCGGGGCTGTCGCTACCTGCTCGCCGGTCTGCACCGCTCGCTGGGCGAGCACGATCAGGCACTCGCCGTGTACGACGCGATCATCGAATTCGACCGGGCCGTCGCCGATCTCGGTGACGAGGCCTACGTGCTCGCCGAGACCGCCGATCTGCTCGACTCGCTCGACCGCGATGCCGAGGCCGCCGAACGCTATCGCCTCGCCGCCGAGGTGGCGGCCCGGGTCGACGATCCGATCCGGGTCGCCTACTGCCGCTACAGCGCCGCGCTGTCGCTGCACTGGGCCGGGGATTCCGACGGCGCGGTGGCGGCCGTCGACGTCGCCGATGCCGCACTGGCCGAGCTCGCCGCGACCGGACCGGACGCCGATCTGCTCACCTGGCACCGGGCCCGGCTCGACCACAACGCCGCTCGAATCCTGCACTCCGCCTCTCGTTTACCCGACGCGTTGCCCCGCGCGGAAGCGGCGGCCGCCGGGTTCCGCGCGATCGAGGTCGTCGATCGGGCCGTGCGCGCCGACTACGACCAGGCGAGAATCCTGCTCGGCCTCGACCGCGCCGCCGAGGCCGAGAAGGTCCTCGCGGGCGCCGTCGCCGAACTCGACGACACCCACCCGGCCTACGGCCCGCTCTCCGGCCTGCTGACCGAAACCCGTTCCCGCCTCGGCTGATACGAAGGACCACGCCATGCAACCGCTCGGCAGCGACGATCCACGCCAGATCGGGGCGTACCGGCTGCTCGGTGTCCTCGGCGCCGGCGGCATGGGCAAGGTGTATCTGGGCCGCAACGCGGGCGGACGCACGGTCGCGGTGAAGGTGATCCGGCCGGACCTGCTGGGCGACCCCGAGTTCCGGACCCGGTTCCGCCGGGAAGTGGCCGCCGCGCGCCGGGTCGGCGGGGCGTTCACGGCGCCGGTCCTCGACGCCGATGTCGACGCCGATCCACCGTGGCTGGCCACCGGATACGTCGCCGGACTCGCGCTCTCGGACGCGGTGTCGCGGTTCGGGCCCTTCGCCGAGCCGTCGCTGCTCGCCCTCGGGCACGGGCTGGCCGAGGCGCTCGTCGCCATCCACGACGCGGGCATCGTGCATCGCGATCTGAAGCCGTCGAACGTGCTGCTGGCCGTCGACGGGCCCAAGGTGGTGGACTTCGGTATCGCGCGCGCCGTCGAGGACACCGCGCTCACCACCACCGGAAAGGTCATCGGCTCACCGGGTTTCATGTGTCCGGAGCAGGTGACCGGCGAAGCGCTCGGCCCCGCGTGCGATGTCTTCGCCCTCGGCGGCGTGCTGACCTTCGCCGCGTCAGGCCACGGCCCGTTCGGCACCGCCGAGATCGTGCAGATGCTGTGGCGCATCGTCTACGAGGAACCCCGCCTCGACGGCGTGCCCGCGCGGCTGCGTCCCCTGGTCGCCGCCTGCGTCGCCAAGGACCCCGCCGCCCGCCCGACTCCGCGGCAAGTTCTCGCCGAGTTCGCCGCCATCGGCCTGCCCGAGCGCACGGGTTGGCTACCACCGGCGGTCCTCGAAGACGTCAGCAGGCGCGCGGTCGCCCTGCTTGACCTCGATTCCGGCCCGGTCGACGGCCCTGCCGGTCCCAGCACGCCACCTCACCCGTCTCGGTCGAACACCAGTAGTCAGGCATTCTTGCCCGGCTCCACGGGTTCCGGTGGGCAGATACCGGTGCCAGGTGCCGCTGCGAACTTCAGCGGACCGGCATCGTCGCCCGGAAAGGCGGCAGGCCTCGACGGTCAAACGCCGCCGCCCGGCTCCGGAGCGGGGTTCACCGGGACTCCACCGCTGTCCGGCACTGCGACGGGCTTCGGTCGGCGCACGTCCTTTGCCGACAGCGGCGGGCCGAAACAGTCGGGCTACGCGACTGTCAGCGGGCCGGCCGGTGACATCACCGGTGGTACCCACGCGCCTTGGCAGGCACCGCCTGCCCGCTCGCGCCGAGGGCGCAACGCTCTGGTGGCCGCGGCGGTGGTCGTAGCGCTGGCGGTGGCCGGGGGTGCGTTCCTGATCGGCGTCCAGCTGCGCGGTCAATCGGACGGCAATAGCGTGGCGAACTCGACGTCGATCTCCACCGGCACCGAAGACTCCGAGCTCCCGCCCGCCACCGGAGCGGCGGTGTCGACGGTCCCCGCCGCGTTCGTGGGGAGCTGGCAGGGGCAGGCCACCGACGGGCCGGTGCGCTTCGACATCACCCTCACCATCAACGACGGCAAGGTCGGGCAGAAGGTAGCCACCGCGTCGAATACCGGCACGCTCTCCGGCGAGCGCTGCGAGCGCTCGGAAACCCTGGTCGAGGCCACCACCGACGGCCTCGTCTTCCGGGCGAAACTCACCGGCAAGAGCGCGAGTGGCTGTGTGGACGACGGTGCGACCTCGACGGTCACCCTCGGCTCGGACGGCACCCTCACCTACCGCACGCCGGGGCTGCTCGGTGGCACCATCACCGGGTTTCTGCGCAAGTCCTGACCACTCGCGATGACGATTGCCGACCAGTTGCCGACCACCTCGAAACGGGATCGAAACGGCGAACCGGGCACCCCGCGCGGCTGGTGGTGGTTCACTACCACCACGAGCTTGTCTGGACCTCCGACCAACACATCACCCCTGGTGATGCCGATCTCAACTTTCCAGCCGTTGCTATCTGGGTCACTACTATGCCAGACTCTCGTCCCACACTGTGAAGCCGTCCGGTCTCACAATGTCCGGAAAGGGAGTGGGTTGAGCGAGCGGCAAGAGCGCGAAGTTGCCACCCTCCCGACGGCTGCGCGGAAATCAGCCCCAGTCCACCAGCGTGAGCGCGGCGGCGGTCAGCAGATCGACCAGTTCGCCGACCGGCGGACGCGACTCCCGCAGCAGCCATTCGTGCGCGACGCCGTTGACCGCGCCGGTCAGCAAGCCCGTGGTGAGCTCCGCGTCGCCGCGCAGCCGCACCCCCTTGGCGGCCAGCGCCGTCTCGATCAGCGCCGACCAGGCGTGCCTGCGGGCGCGGCGATGGTTCTCCATCCGGTCGCTGACTCCGACGACCTCGATCAGCGCCACCTGTGCGCGGTACGGGTCGGAGCCGAGCGATTCCAGGTACGCGGCCAGTCCGCTGCGCAGCGCCGGCTCCGGTTCGGTGTGCTCGACCACCGCGGCGACGACCGCGGCCGCGGCGTCGTCCTGGATGCGGTCGTAGGCGGCGATGAGCACGTCCTCGCGAGTCTCGAACTCCTCGTAGAACTGCCGCTTGGACAGTCCCGCCGCCGCGCACACCTCGGCGAGCGAGCACGTCGGGTACCCGCGTTCGGCGAAGATTCGCGTCGCTGCTTCCAGGAACCGCTGGCGCCGTTCGGCTTTACGCGCGACGACTGTACGACCCCCATACCGTCTGTCCGCTGTAGTCACCTCTCCAATGTATCTGAAACCCCGGATCACACTTACATTTCCGGGCTGCTCCAACCAATCCCCACAAAGAAGGACGGCTGACCAGTGCTGCGCACCCGAGGCTCGCGGACCGCATTGTCCGCTCTCGTACTAGCGGTGAGTGCCTCACTCGCCGCACCTGCATCGACCATGGCTGCCCCGCGGCCTGCGGCTCAGCCGAGCGTCCCGGCGATCGCGGAGAACGTTCCCTCCGAGACGCTGGCCGCGCTGGCACCGTCGATCGTAAGCGCCGTCTCCGCGCCGGCCCCCATCGCCGACGGCGCGCAGGCCGCGATCCTGGCTCAAGCGCGCGTGCTGCTCGCCACGCCCGGCATTCCCGCGCAGGTCAAGGCGACCCTCGAGAAGGTCATCACCTTCCTCGACGGCAGCGGCGGTGGCGGTCCCGAGCTCCCGCCGTCCGACGGCCCGCGGATCGCGCAGTTCCTGTACCCGACCATCGGCAAGGGCTGCATCGGCCCGACCTCCGATTCCGTCGGCACCGCGCTGGCCGTACCCGGCCCGGCCGAGCTGCCGCCGCCCGGGCCCGCCGCGGGCCAGACCGGTTTCGTCTTCACCGCGCTGGGTACCAAAACGCCTACCGTCGCGCAGAACCCGCCGATGACGGTGCAGTGGGTCAACCTGGACAACCGGCGCACGGGCACCCAGCCGCTCACCACCGCGGCCGGGATCAACCCGGACGGGCCGGCCACCCTGTCCGCCATCGCCGACACCGGCTCGGGCCGGGTCGCCGCGGTGATCACCGGTTCGCTCACCACGACCACCGCCGACGGTGACCGGACCTGCTCGTTCGCCCCGACCCTCGGGTTCTTCTCCGTCGCCTGAGCCGACGCCACGTATTGGAGTTTCGTTCAATGAAGTTTGCCGTCCCCGGCTTGGTCAGTGGCCTGGCCGGCGCGATCCTCGGGGTGATTGCCGTGCTCGGCATCACCGCGGGCGCGCAACAGAATTCGATCCCCGCCCCCGAGACGACCGCTGATCCCGGTTCGTCGGTGCTGGGCAACGTGCAGTACGGAAGCCGATGAGCAACGGGCGCAGGCTCATCGCCTGCATTCTCGTCGGGCTCGGCGCGCTGCTGCTCGCCGCCGCCGTCATGATCCCCACCTACACCGTGGACAAGGTCGCCAAGACCCCGCTGGATCTGCGGATCACCACCGTCGCCAAGAGCGTTCCCGGCGAGGAAAGCCTGGTGCTGGACGCGAAGTCGCTGACCTCGCCCGAGGGCGCGGCCAAGATCGACAAGAACGTCCCCGTGGTCTCGCAGCGCTTCCTGACCGTCGAGGAGCCCTCGGGCGCCGACGAGATGACGGTCCAGGCCGGCCAGACCCTGCGTCGCGACGACCGCGACGGCGACACCGGCATCCTCACCGCCTCCATCGACCGGGTCACCATCGACCGCGTCACCGGCGAGCCGGTCGCCACCTCGCCCAACGGTTCCCTCGCGGTCACCGTCGACAAGTCGGGCGCCTCGGTGGCCGACGCGCTGACCCGTCAGGGTCTGCAGTACCGCTTCCCGATCGGCACCGAGAAGAAGTCCTACCCGTACTTCGACACCAACGCCCGCGCCACCCGGCCCATCGACTTCGTCGAGGAGTCCGAGATCAACGGCGTCCCGGTCTACCACTTCCGGCAGTCCATCCCGGTGACGAACATGAACGACGTGGTGCCCGCCGCGACCAACAAGCTCACCCTCCCCGCCGCCAAGTGGGGCCTCGAGGGCGACGAGCCGGTCACCATGACCCGCTTCTACACCAACACCCGTGACCTGTGGGTGGAGCCGAAGACCGGCGCGGTCCTCAAGGGCGGCGAGCAGATCCACCTGTTCTACGGCCGCAGCGCCAACCAGATCGACGTCACCGCGCTGAAGTCGCACCTGGTCTTCGACGAGGAGACCATCGACGCCCAGATGGCCGTCACCCAGAAGAGCCTCGACAAGCTCGACCTGTTCGGCAAGACCCTGCCGATCATCCTGGGCATCCTCGGCGCGATCCTGCTCATCGCCGGCGCCGTCCTCGGCGTCCTGAGCGCGGGCGGCTCCGCCGCCCGGCGCACCTACGACCCGCCCACCGAACAACTCCGCACCACGAACCTCTAGCTCGGTTCCCCTGCACAACGAAGCCTCCCCGGATCCCTCCGGGGAGGCTTCGTTGTCTCACGGCCCGAACGCGGACCAGTCCGGCCGGTTCAGCAGGCCCTGACAGCGAGTTCGCTCCGGCAACGCGCCATGGCGTCGACCACCAGCGGTGCGAAGCTCTCCGACAGCAGCCCGATCGTCTGCAACATGGGGATGTCGCCGTCCTCGGGCGCCGTCTCGAGCAGTGCCAGCCCGGTGGTCACCGCGCAGCGATCGGTGCCCCGCCGGATGAGCCACCGGCCGGTCGCACGGGCCCGTTCGGCATCGACGCGCTGTCCCGCGGCGACCACATGCTCGTTCCGGAACAGCGGCACGAACACCTGGTGACACGCGTCGGCCAGCTCGGCGGGCGCGCGGCCGGGGTCCGGATGTTCGCCGTCAGTGAACCGTGGCACGGGTCGGAACAAACCGGTATCCGACTGGGTTGAGTGAGCAAAGCTCAACTTTGGAAGGGTCGATATGACTACAGCTCAGAACCTGCCGGTGCTGTTCCTCACCGATCCGATCGTGCTGCCGGGCATGGTCGTGCCCATCGAATTGGACGAATCCGCGCAGGCCGCCATCGACGCCGCGCAGGCCGGGAAGACCGGCGCTGTGCTCGTCGCGCCCCGCCTCGACGAGGGGTACGCGTCCTACGGCGTCGTGGCCACGATCGAGCAGGTCGGACGGATGCGCGGCGGCGCGCCCGCCGCCGTGCTCAAGGCCGAGCGCAGGGCGCGGATCGGGCACGGCGTGACCGGGCCGGGCGCCGCCCTGTGGGTGGAGGCCGAACTCGTCGAGGAGCCCGCTCCCGACGCGCGCACCACCGAGCTCGCCGCCGAATACAAGAAGCTGGTCGTCGCGGTGCTCCAGCGGCGCGAGGCGTGGCAGATCATCGACATCGTCAATCAGCTCGACAAGCCCGAAGCCATCGCCGACACGGCGGGCTACGCCCCGTACCTGACCAACGACCAGAAGCGCGAACTACTCGAGACCCCCGAGGTCGCCGCTCGCCTGACCAAGCAGATCGAGTGGATCAAGGACCACATCGCCGAGGTCGAGGTCACCGACAAGATCTCCGAGGACGTCCGCGAGGGCATGGAGAAGAGCCAGCGCGAGTTCCTGCTCCGCCAGCAGCTCAACGCCATCCGCAAGGAGCTCGGCGAGGACGAACCCGACGGCGCCGACGACTACCGCACCCGCGTGGAGAACGCCGACCTGCCCGAGAACGTGCGCGCCGAGGCGCTGCGCGAGGTCGGCAGGCTCGAGCGGGCCAGCGATCAGAGCCCGGAATCGGGCTGGATCCGCACCTGGCTCGACACCGTCCTGGACCTGCCGTGGACGGTGAAAACCGAGGACAGCACCGATGTCTCGGCCGCGCGCGCCGTGCTCGACGCCGATCACCACGGTCTGGACGAGGTGAAGGACCGCATGGTCGAGTACCTGGCCGTGCGTGCGCGCCGGGCCGCGCGTGGTCTGGAGGTCGTCGGCGGACGTGGCTCGGGCGCCGTGCTCGTGCTGGTCGGTCCGCCCGGTGTCGGCAAGACCTCGCTGGGTGAGTCGGTCGCGAAGGCGCTGGGCCGCAAGTTCGTTCGCGTCGCCCTGGGCGGCGTGCGCGACGAGGCCGAGATCCGTGGCCACCGGCGCACCTACGTGGGCGCGCTGCCCGGCCGGATCGTGCGTGCGGTGAAGGAGGCGGGGTCGATGAATCCCGTCGTCCTGCTGGACGAGATCGACAAGGTCGGCTCCGACTTCCGCGGCGACCCGGCGGCGGCGCTGCTCGAGGTCCTCGACCCCGCGCAGAACCACACCTTCCGCGATCACTACCTCGACCTGGACCTCGACCTGTCGAACGTCCTGTTCATCGCGACCGCCAACGTCATGGACACCATTCCCGGCCCCCTGCTGGACCGCATGGAGCTCATCACCGTCGACGGCTACACCGAGGCCGACAAGGTGGCCATCGCCCGCGACTTCCTGGTGCCCCGGCAGCTGGAACGCAACGCGCTGACCGCCGAGGAGGTCTCGATCACCGACGCGGCGCTGCGCGAGATCGCGGCGAACTACACCAGGGAAGCCGGTGTGCGCCAGATGGAGCGCCTGGTGGCGAAGGCCCTGCGCAAGGCGGCGACCCGCCTGGTCACCGGCGATGCCGCCGACGAGAACACCCTGGTCGACAAGGGCGCGCTGGGCGAGGGCGCCGTGCTCGGGTACGACCCGGGGCTCGGCTACGACAACGTCATCGATATCGAGTCCGGTCCGCAGCCGGCCGGTCAGCTGACGAGTCTCGTGGTCGACGTCGAGAACCTGACCGACTACCTCGGCCGTCCCCGCTTCACCCCGGACTCGGTGGAACGCACCGCCGTCCCCGGCGTGGCGACGGGCCTGGCGGTCACCGGCGCCGGCGGCGATGTGCTCTACATCGAGGCCAACGCCGCCGAGGGCGAGCGCGCCCTGACCCTGACCGGTCAGCTGGGCGATGTGATGAAGGAATCGGCGCAGATCGCGCTGACCTACGTGCGCTCGCACCTCGAGGAGATCGGCATCGAGCCGAAGGTCCTGGACCGCAACATCCACATCCACTTCCCGGCGGGTGCGGTGCCCAAGGACGGACCGTCGGCGGGCGTCACCATGGTGACCGCCCTGGTGTCGCTGGCGCTGGGCCGTCAGGTGCGCGGTGATGTCGGCATGACCGGCGAGGTCACGCTGAACGGGCGGGTGCTGCCGATCGGTGGCGTGAAGCAGAAGCTGCTCGCCGCCCAGCGCGCCGGGCTGAAGACCGTCTTCATCCCGGCCCGCAACGAACCGGACCTCGACGAGGTCCCGGCCGAGGTGCTGGCCGCCCTGGATGTCCGCCCCGTCGCCGACGTGGCCGAGATCCTGGCCTACGCCATCGAGCCGATCGCCGAACCGGCCGCCGACGGCAGCTTCGCCGTCAGCGCCTGACCCACCACCGAACGGGCCGTGCACACCACCTGTGCACGGCCCGTTCGCTGTCCGTGAGAGCTATCGGCTGACGGTCGGCGGCAGTGCGGGCGCCTCCTCGGGCGCCGGGGTGACGATGGCCAGTTGGTCGGTGACGTAGCTGTCCTGGTCGTCGGTGTCGTCGTCCTCGTCGTCGAACTCGGTGTCCTCGTCGGCGCCCGCCTCCGCGACCCGCTCGAGGTCCTTCTCGACCCGTCGCGTCGTGCCCTGGGCGACCGCGCACAGGATCGGCTCCTCGCCCTCGGTCTCGGCGTAGACGTCGCAGTGGGTGACGGCCTGACGGCGGGTGGCGCCGAGCACGGTGGCGTGCACCCGCAGCCGCTCGCCGAGGGCGGGACGCAGGTAGGTGATGGTGAAGCCGCCGGTCAGCACGTTGGGACCCAGAACGGTGCCCGCGGCGAAGGTGAGCGCGTTGTCGGCCGCGTAGGCCAGCACGCCACCGTGCACGAATCCGAACTGCTGACCGTGCTCGGGCTGGATCTCGATCACCAGTGTGGCCGCACCGTCCCCGAATTCCGTGAGTTCGGTGCCGACGAGTCGGGCGAACGGTTGCGCGGCGAGTACCTGGCGGGCCAGGTCGAGGTCGAGGGTGGTGGCTTCGGTCGGCATCGGGTGTTCCGTTCTTCGAGCTCGGTCGTGACATCGGTTGGCGCGCTACGGATATTGCCATCCTGGGGCGGTGACGAGTACGCCAGTGCCGCACCGCGAGCTGCCCGGTTGCGCCGTTTTGTCGGTACCGTGCGGTAATACTTCACCCGTGCCCCAGTGGCTGCTGCATGTCGATCTCGACCAGTTCCAGGCGGCGGTGGAATTCCGGCGTCGTCCTGAGCTGCGCGGACTGCCGGTCATCGTGGGCGGCGAGGGCGATCCGGCGCAGCCGCGCAAGGTCGTCACCTGCGCGTCCTATCCGGCCAGGGCCTTCGGCGTGCGCGCGGGGATGCCGTTGAAGATGGCGCAGCGCAAGTGCCCGGAGGGCGTGTTCCTGCCGGTCGACATGGCCGCCTACGAGGTGGCCTCCGACGAGATCATGGCGACGCTCGGCCGGGTCGCCGGGGCCGTCGAGGTGTGGGGCATGGACGAGGCGTTCGTGGCCACCGACGGTGACCCGTGGCGGCTGGCCGCCGAGATCCGCCGTGCCGTCACCGAGCTGGGTCTGACCTGCTCGGTCGGCATCGGCGACAACAAGCTCACCGCGAAACTGGCCACCGGTTTCGCCAAGTCGACCGGCAAGACCTCCGCCGAGCCCGAGCACGACCCGGGCGCGGCGGCCGGGGTGTTCGAACTGACCGCGGCGAACTGGGCCGAGCTGATGGGCCACCGCCCCACCGACGCGCTATGGGGCGTCGGGGCCCGGATCGCCAAGCGGATGGCCGAGCTGGACATCGTCACCGTCGCCGATCTGATGGCCGCCGACCGGCAGCGCCTGGCCGCCGAGTTCGGCCCGAACACCGGCCCCTACCTGTGGGTCCTCGGTCACGGCAAGGGCGACACCGAACTCTCGACCACCCCGCGGATACCGGTGGGCCGCAGCAAGTCCGAGACCTTCCCGCACGATCTGACCGACCCGGACGAGATCCGCCGCGAAGTCGCGCGCCTGGCCACCGAGGTCGCCGAGGAGATGATCGAGCACCAGCGCATCAGCACCCGGGTCGCGGTCACGGTCCGCACGAAAACCTTCTACACCCGCAGCAAGCAGCGCAAACTCCCCCAACCGACCGCCGACGTCGCCACCATCGTCGACACCGCCCTGGCCATCATCGACCGCTTCGAACTCGACCGCCCCATCCGCCTCCTCGGCGTCCGCCTCGAACTCCTCCCGCCCGACGCGCCGGGCGGTTGAGCACCTCGGCGGGGTCTGCCGGTGCGCTGGTTCGCCTCGTATGCTCGGACCCATGGATTACTCCGCGATGGTGGCCCGTGAATCCGACGGTGGGATCGTGCTCGCTCGTGAGCAGGTCGGGGAGGATTTCCTCGGCGAGGGCGAGGTGACGATCAAGGTTCATTACTCGAGCGCCAACTACAAGGATCTCCTGGCGATCACGCCGCGCGGCGGCGTGGTGCGCAACTATCCGATCGTGCCCGGCATCGACCTCACCGGTGAGGTGGTCGCGTCCGAGACCGACGACTTCGCCCCCGGCGATCAGGTGATCGCGCACGGCTACGAGCTCGGTGTCTCGCGCAACGGTGGTTTCGCCGAGTACGCGCGGGTGCCCGCCGAATGGGTGGTCCGCCTGGACGGCCTGGACACCAGGGACGCCGCCACGATCGGCACGGCAGGCTTCACCGCGGCGATGAGCGTGCAGGCCCTGCTCGACAACGGTCTCACCCCCGACGACGGCGCGGTCCTGGTCACCGGCGCGACCGGCGGCGTCGGCACCGTCGCCATCGACATCCTCTCCGGCCTCGGCTTCGAGGTCATCGCCTCCACCGGCAAGACCGACGCGAGCGACCTGCTGGCCGAGCTGGGCGCCAACGAGGTCATCGGCCGCCTCCCGCTGGACCCGGACGCCAAGCCGCGCCCGCTCAACAAGGCGGTCTGGGCTTCGGCGGTCGACAGCGTCGGTGGCGCTTCCCTGGCCCACGTCCTGAGCGCCATCGGCTACGGCGGCGCCGTCGCGGCCAGCGGCCTCACCGGCGGCGCCGAACTGCCCGCCACCGTGCTGCCGTTCATCCTGCGCGGTGTCAGCCTGCTCGGCATCGACTCGGTGTTCCTGCCGATCGAGAAGCGTCGTGCGCTGTGGACCGCACTGGGCAAAGAGCTGCGCCCGCAGCACCTCTCGACGATCGAGTCGTTCGCCCCGATCACCGAGGTGGACCGAGTGCTGCGATCGATCAAGGACGGCACCCATTCCGGTCGCACGGTGATCGGGGTGGCGGGCGAGTTCTGAGCGGACCGGAGCACACCGTCGGCTGTCGACGGCGTACCGAGCGTCGCGCAGCCCTACTTCGCCGGGAACGATGGAGGGAACAGCTCCTCGACCGGCCTGCGCAGATAGTCGCGCTCGGAGTACGCCGCGCGCATCCGATCGAACAGCCCTTGCGCGCGGCACGACATCGCGGACAGGTCGATGCCGGGAATCGCGCCGTCCCGCAGGGTGATTCGTCCGGCGACCATCGAGAAGTCCGCCGCCCGCGCGGTGCTGTTCATGCACAGGGTGCGGATCGGATCATCGAGGACACCGTCGCGGGGATCGTCGAGGCGGAAGGCGACCAGGTCGGCGGTCGCCCCGGCCGCGAGTCTGCCCAGGTCGGGGCGTCGTAGGGCGTCCGCGCCGCCGAGCGTGGCCGCCGTCAGATACTCGCCGTAGGTCGCGCCGTCGAGCCGACGGGTGAGCAGTTTGGCGATGGTGACGCCGATGTCGATGCCGCGCACCAGATCCGGTGGGAAGGAGTCGGTGCCCAGCGCGATCCGCACGCCCGCCGCGCGGTAGCGGTCGAAGGTGTCCAGCGCCGAGGCGTGCCTGGCCGAGGTGAGCGGGCAGTGCACGATCGTGGCCCCCGACGCGGCCAGGGTGCCGAGATCGTGGTCGGTGTCCGCGTCGACCTGCGGGTGCGCGTCGAGGTAGATGCCGTGGGGGATCAGCAGATTCGGCCCGAGCAGTCCGGTCCGCGCCAGCACTTCCAGCGGCGGTGCGGCGAAGCGTTCCAGGATGAACTCGCGCTCCACCAATCCTTGGAGCGCGTGCAGGCGGACCAGGGCGCCGCTCGCCGAGGCGAGCTCGGCCGTGCGCCGCATCAGCTCCTCGGTGAGCGTCTCGATCCGGCACGGCAGCAGCGTGCCGTGCACGAGATCGGAGCCGCGCTCCGCGGCCCAGTCGAGAAACCTGGCCGCACCATCGAATCCGGCGCGGCCGAGTTCGTCGTTCCAGTAGACGGACCGCGTGCCGTCCGCGTCCACCACGTTGACCCCACCGCGATACGCGGGGCCGAGGTACACCCGCAGCCCGAGCCGTTGCGCCGCCTCGGCCATCGCGACGGCGTCGTCGAACGTCTCGGCCCAGTCGCTGTGTACTTCCGAGGCGATCGGCATCGCCGTCGTCACTCCGTGCAGCAGCAATTGGACGAAGCTGTATTCGCGGATGAACGCCCGCTCCTCGGCGTCGAAGACCGCCCGCCGTCGATGCGTGGCATAGTCCCGTGACCAGTGCAGGCCCAGACCCAGCTCGCGCGACTGCCACGAATCCAGAATCGTGTGGTCGATATCGGCGAGCGCGTCGAGATCGATGAGGCCGGGCAGCAACAGCGCGTTCCCGAGATCGATCACCTCGTCGGCCGGTTCCGCGCCGCGTGGCCCGACGGCCACGATGCGTGAACCCGCCACCACCACTTCGGCATCGGTGAGCAGCACGTGCCCACCCGCCGAGTCCGCCGCAGCGGCCTCGGTGCGCTCGGCGGAATACGCCAGCACATGCCGTGCGCGAATACTTCGTCGCACGCTCAGCTCCCTTCCCTGCCGAAACGTCCGGGGATCTCGAACCCCTCGATCGCTGTGTCGACCGAAACCACGGCGCCCCGATGGATGACGGTCCGGGCGGCGGGCCGATCCATCACGGCCGCCGTCGGGCTCACCGCGTCGACCAGGAAGAACTCCGCCGGATCACCGACCGCGACACCGGGATGCGGATCGAGCAGGTCGAGCGGACGCAGACTCCGATCGATCACGCTCGCGCCGCCCCAGGTCGCCACGGCCAGTGCGTGCTCCACGTGCTGATCCGACCCGTACCCGTTGACGAACGCGAGTTGCCACGCGCGGTCGAGCATGTCGCCGTTGCCGTAGGGCGACCAGTAGTCCCGCTGACCGTCCATCCCGACCCCGACCCGCACGCCGGCGGCCGCCAGGTCGAGCAGGGGCAGTGCCCAGCCCTGCGCGCCCGCCGCGTGCGTCAGCGCGATATCGAACTCCGCCAGCTGCGCGATTGCCCCCGGCACGCCGGGCAGGCCACTGGCCAGACACCGCGCGTGCGAGATGGTCACCCGACCGGTCATCCCGAGTGCCCGCACCCGCTCGATGATCAGCGACAACGTGAACAGCCCGAGCTCGCCCGCCTCGTGCAGATGGATGTCGACCCCGGCCTGATGCCTTTCGGCCAACCCGAATACCGCGTCGAGATGCCGTACCGGATCACGGTCGAGTTCGCACGGGTCCATCCCGCCGACCAGGTCGGCGCCGGCCGAGAGCGCCGCGTCCATCAGATCGACGACACCGGGTTCGAGCAGAATGCCGACCTGCGGGAACGCCACGATCTCCACGTCGCAGACGTCGGTGTAGCGTTCCCGCGCCGCGAGTTCACCCTCGAGCTTCGCGAGCCCGGTGTCGGCGTCCACCTGGGCGTGGCTGCGAATCCTGGTGGCGCCGTTGGCGACCGCGACGGCGAGGGTGAACGAGGCCCGCTCGGTCACCGAGCGCTCGGCCGTGCGCCACTGCGCCCGGTCGTTCATGATCCGGCCCCACCGGCCCGGCTCGCCGGTCTGCGCCCGGAACGGCAGCCCCAGGCGACTGGAATCCAGGTGCAGGTGCACGTCGGACAGGGCGGGCAGGAGCAGCCTGCCCGCGCCGTCGACCCGCTCGGCGGCCGTCCTCGTCGTGCCGGTCGCCGCGACCGCGGCGACCACGCCGTCCTCGATGAGCACGTCCACCGGCTCGGTGCCCCACGGGCGCACATCGCTGAGCAGCAGCGAATCCCCCATGGACTCAGTCCTTTCCGAAGCTCGCCAGGTCGACGGTGATCATCCCGTCCGCCCGGGGCTGCCACCGCAGCGCCGGGTCGACGGCGTAGCTGGCGTCCGGGGTGTAGAGGCCGATCAGCAGCGCCTTCGCGTCGTTGAGGGTGAACAGCTCGCGGTAGACGTCGATCCTGGCCTGCCCGGCGACGGTCCGGGTCTTGGCCACCAGCGCCTGGGTTTCCGGCAGCATCGCGTAGTCGTTCCACTGCCCGCCGAACATCGAGGCGATCGGCGCGTCACCGTCCATGGTGGAGGGGGCGTAGGTGTTGAGGTAGATGCCGGTGGCGGCCTTCTTGCTGTAGATCATCTGCGACAGGCTGCTCTGATCGGTGCCCTGCAACGTGATGGTGATGCCGACCTCGGCGAGGTTGGCCTGGATCGACTGGGCGATCTCCGAACTCAGCGGGATGCGCCCGTTGGTCGCGTACTGGAACGGGATCGGCGTCCCGCGGTAGCCCGCCGCGGCCAGCAACTGCTTGGCCTTGGCGGTATCACGCACCGGCGCCGGGTATTTCGGGTCGAATCCGCCGACGTTCTCGGCGACCAGCTGGTTGTCGACCGTCGCCCGGCCCGCCAGCAGGGTCTTCACGATGCCCTCGCGATCGATCGACAGCGCGATCGCCTCGCGGACCCGCTGGTCGGCCAGCGGACCGGCGGTGGCGTTCATGCCGAGGAAGGTGACACCGTTGGAGACCCGCGACTCGATCCGCACGCTGGATGAACCCTCCACGGCCGCTACCTGATTCGGGGCGACCAGCGCGATGTCGAGGCTGCCGGACTGGACACCGTTGAGCCGGGCGTCGGCGTCGGCCACCGTCTTGAAGGTGACCGCCTCCATCGTGGCCTTCTCGCCCCAGTAGTCCGGATTGCGCTTGACCGCGTATTCGACGCCGCGCGTGTAGTGATCGAAGACGAACGGCCCGGACCCGACCGGCGCGGCGGCGAATCCCGCGGACCCCAGCTTCGTGTACACCGACTCGGGCACGATCGAGACGCCGGTGGTGATCGTCGGCCACGCGGAGAACGGGGCGTTGAGGCTGAACACCACGGTGTTGCCGGGTCCGACGGCGGCGGAGGTGAACATCTCCATGTAGGTGGCCGGGTCGCCGGTCGGCGTCGCCTTGATCTGGTTGTAGGTGAACGCGACATCGGAGGCCTTCAGCGGCTCGCCGTTGTGGAATTTCACACCGTCGCGGATGGTGAAGGTCCACTGGGTGAAGTCGGCGTTGTGCTCCCACTTCGTCGCCAGCTTCGGCCCGATCACGCCTTCGCTGTCGAATCGGGCGAGCTGGTCGAAGGTCGCGAAGTAGTAGTTGTAGCCGGCCAGCGACCCGTCACTGATCGGGTCGGGCACGTCGGTCGGCTCGGTGACCGCGCCGACGACCAGCGTTGTCGCCGAAGCGGTGTCGGAACCCGCGGGCGCGCAGGCACTGAGGGTGAAGGTGGCGAAGGCGAGGACGGCGAGCCCTGTCGCCATCCCGCGGGTGATCGGTTTCATCGGTTTCCTTTCGACGGGCGTGCGAGCGGGTGCAGGCAGGCCGCGACATGGTCGGTACGACCCTGTGGTTCGAGTTCCGGTACGCGCGTCGCGCAGTCGGCGGTGGCGAGGGGGCAGCGGGTGCGGAAGGTGCAGCCGCTCGGTGGGTTCGCGGCATCGGGCAGTTCGCCGCGCACCAGCGTCGAGGTGTCGCGGCGGCGTCGATGCGGGTCGGGCACGGGCGCCGAGGCGATCAGGGCCCGCGTGTACGGGTGCGCGGGGCCGGTGAAGACGTCTTCGGTCGCGCCGATCTCGACGAGCTTGCCCAGGTGCATCACCGCGATCCGGTCGGACAGGTGGCGCACCACCGACAGATCGTGGGCGATGAACAGATACGACAGCCCGAGCTGTTCCTGCAGGTCCTGTAACAGATTGATGACCTGGGCCTGCACCGAGGCGTCCAGCGCGGAGACGGGTTCGTCGAGCACCAGCACCTCGGGCCCCGGGGCGAGCGCCCTGGCGATGCCGAGCCGCTGCCGCTGTCCGCCGGAGAACTCGGCGGGCTTGCGCGCCAGCGCGTCGCGGCCCAGTCCCACCTGATCCAGCAGCTCCACCACGCGCTCTCGCCGGTATCCGCCCGCGATGCGCAGCGGCTCGGCGACGATGTCGTGCGCGGTCATGCGCGGATCGAGGGAGGAGTACGGGTCCTGGAACACCAGCTGGACCCGGTTGCGCAGCGCGCGCCGGGCCTGCGGGCGCAGCGTCGCCAGATCGTGGCCGAGGATCCGGATCGAGCCCGCGCTCGGGGTATTGATCCCGAAAAGGGTGCGGACCAGCGTCGACTTGCCGCCGCCGGATTCGCCGACCAGGCCGAAGGTCTCGCCGCGGCGGACCGCGAAGCTCACGCCGTCGAGGGCGCGGAGCCTGCGTGTGCCGAGGAGCCCGCGCCTGCTGGTGAAGCTCACCTCCAGTCGGTCGACCCGGATGACGTCCTCGGGCTCGTCGATCGTCGTCATGCGGAGAGGTCCTGTTCGATCGGCGCGGACTCGATCGCGGGCGGGCAGGCCACCGCGCGCCCGCCGGCCAGCGGGACGAGAACCGGTGTGGTTGTCGAGCATTCGTCGTTCTTCCCGGCGAACTCGCAGCGCGGGGCGAAGCCGCATCCGGGCGGACGTCGCGTCGGTGACGGGGGCGAACCGGGGATGGCGTAGGCCCTGGCGCCGCCCGACTGTCCGAGCAGGCTGCGTTGCAGCCCCCGGGTGTACGGGTGGGTGGCGTCGTCGAAGATCTGCCACACGGTCGCGGTCTCGACGACCCGGCCCGCGTACATGATCGCCACCCGATCGGCGTACTGCGCGACCAAGCCGAGGTCGTGGGTGATCAGGACCATCGCCGCGCCACTGCGGGCGCGGGCCTGCGCCAGCACCTCCATGAGCTGGGCCTGGATGGTGACGTCGAGGGCCGTGGTCGGCTCGTCGGCGATGAGCACCGCCGGATCGTTGGCCATCGCCATGGCGATCACCGCGCGCTGCCGCATGCCACCCGACCACTGGTGCGGGTAGGCGCGGGCCCGCTCGGCAGGCTGGGGAATGCCCACGGCGGCGAGGAGTTCGACGACGCGCTGAGTGCGTGCCCGGGCGTCGAGCCGCTGGTGCACGGCCAGCGCGCGCCCGATCTGGACGCCGACCCGGCGGACCGGGTTGAGCGTGGTCATCGGGTCCTGGAAAACCATGCCGAGCTCGGCGCCGCGGAGCTTGCGCAGGGTCTCGTCGTCCGCACCGACGAGTTCGGCGCCACGGAAACGCACACTGCCCGAGAAGATCTCCAGCGGTGCGGGCAGCAGGCCGAGCACGGCGAGCATCGTCACCGACTTGCCGGAGCCGGATTCGCCGACGAGACAGAGCACTTCACCCTCGGCCAGCCGCAGGCTCACCGAGTCGACGAGCACCACCCGCTCCCCCGCCGCCGTCTCGTAGCCCACGGTGAGATCGGTGATCTCCAACAGCGCGCTCATGCCGCGACCTCCTTCGCGAGTGCGCCGCGCCGGGCCCGCCGCACCCGGCGCAGCCCCTGCCCCTCGTCGGTGAATCGCCTACTGGCCAGCAGGGTTCCGCCGATCACCAGCAGCAGGGCGACGGCGGGCACGATCGTCAGATACGGGGCTTGGCGCAGATATTTCTGCCCGTCGGTGATCATCAATCCCCAGCTCGGGGTGGGCGGTTGCACGCCGAGACCGAGGTAGTCGAACGAGGAGATCATGATCAGCACGTTGCCGAGATCGGCGGTCGCCAGGATCAGCACCGGCGCGGTGACGTGTCCGACGACGTGCTCGCGCATCACCCAGCCCGAGCGCGCACCGAGCAGCTTCGGCGCGATCACGAAATCGCGGCCGGACAGGCCCAGTGCCACCGAGCGCGCCACTCTGGCGTAGCCGACCCAGAAGGTGACGCCGAGGATCGTGGCCATCAGCACGGTGCTCGGTCCGCGAATGGCCGACACGGCCATGATCACCAGTGTCATCGGGACCGCGAGCTGCACGTCCGCGACGCCCATCAGCACGTTGTCGGTGACGCCGCGGAAGTAGCCCGACACCGTGCCGATCGCCATCCCGATCAGCGCGTTGACCGCCACGATCACCAGGACCAGCCCGAGCGTGATCCGCCCGGCCAGCGCCAGCCTGCTCGCCAGGTCACGGCCGAGCGAATCGGTGCCGAGCGGGTAGTGCCCGTCGGTGAACGGCCGGGTGAACGCGGACGCGAGGTGCTGCGCGTACGGGTCGTAGCCGGGAAAGAGCGGGTAGAGCAGTGAGAACAGGACGACGGCCAGGATCATCGCGACGCCGGCGATCGTGGCGTGCTGACGGGGGCGGATCACCGGACCCTCGCTCTCGGGTCGATGACGCCGTAGAGGACGTCGATGCCGAAGTTGACGATCACGAAGATCGTCGCGATCACCACCAGCCCGGACTGAACCACCGGAAAGTCCCGGTTGAACACCGCGTCGAGCATGAGCTGACCCAAACCCGGCCAGGCGAAGACGTTCTCGACGATGACCAGACCACCGAGCAAGGTGCCCAGGGTGATTCCGGAGATGGTGAGCACCGGCAGCAGCGCGTTGGGCAGGACATCGCGCAGCAGCACCGACGACCGGCGCTCGCCGCGCGCGTAGGCGGTGCGCACGTAGTCCTGAGAGCTCTCCGCGACCAGCGAGTTGTCCAGCAGCCGTGAATACACGACGAACTGCGCGGTCGCGATGGTCACCGCGGGCATGACGATCGCGAGCGGATCGGCACCGGCCAGTGACGGTAACCAGCCCAGCGTCACCGAGAACACCAGCACCAGCAGCAGCCCGAACAGGAAGTCCGGCACGGCGAGTCGGGCCGCGCCGAGTCCGAGTGCGACCCCGCGCAGCGACCAGCGGCCACTGAGATGGATGACGAGCACGACGGCGAAGGCCAGCGCGAGCCCGATCGCGAAGCCGGTGACGCCCAGTTGCAGGGAGGCGGGCAGACGCTGCAGGACCAGCGACATCGACGAGGTGCCGGTCTGCTGGTAGGAGTCCCCGAAATCACCCGACAGAATTCCGGTCAGGTAGTCGAGGTACTGGGTCAGCGGCGGCTTGTCGAAGCCGAGTTCGTGGTTGAGTGCCGCGATATCGGCCGCACTGGCGGTCTCGGGCAGCAGCGACGCGGCGGGGCTTCCGGTCAGCCTGCCGAGCAGGAATGCCAGTGAGATGACGGCGAAAACGGTGATCACCGCCTGCGCGAAGCGGCGGAGCAGATAGACGGCCAACTCGCATCCTCTCTGTGGCCGATGGTGAATCGGTATACAGAATTGGAGTTGGGTGTATCCCGCTTGTGTTCCGCACGTTTCGGTCCGGTGAATGATGCGGCTGGTCGAAAAGATATATATTTCGTGGTCAGTGGGTGTTTTCGAACCGCTGTCCGACGGCGTATCCGGCTTCGGTGCACCAGCGAACCCTGCGCGACCAGACGAAACAACGGTCGACCGAAGATATATTCGTAGACTTACTCCGTGGCCCGAGACCAACGTCGCCCGGCGGAAGCCGTCGACGACACCTCCCAGACCCGGCGGATCTACGACGAGCTTCGGCGCAACATCATCACCGGGGTATACCGGGAAGGCGAGAAGTTACCGGAGGCCCGCGTCGCCGCCATGCTCGGCACCTCGCGACTGCCGGTGCGCGAGGCGCTGGCGCTGCTCGAATTCGACGGCATCGTCAGCGCGCTGCCCCGGCGCAGCGCGGTCGTGCGCTCCTGGGATCGCGCGGCGGTGGAGGAACTCTTCGACGTGCGGATCGGGCTGGAACCGCTCGGCGCCCGGCTCGCCGCCGCCCGCATCCGGCAGGGTCACGACAGCGCACCGCTGCGAGCCGCGCTACGAGAAGCGCAGGTGGCCACCGACTCTCGTGATCCGCTGCGGATCGCCGAGACCAACGCGAAGCTGCACGGCGCGATCGTCGAACTGTCCGGCAACAGCCTGCTCACCCAGCTGATGCGCACCATTCTGGCCCGGATGGCGTGGCTGTTCTTCCTCACCGCCGACCGCGACACCGAGGAGCAGCGCGACGAACATCGCCACCTCATCGAGGCGATCTCCTCCGGCGACGAACGCCTCGCCGAGTACGCGATGCTCAGCCACACCGAGGCGGGCCGCACGCCGACGCTGGCCATCGTCACCGCGCTGCGCCACGCCGACCCCGCCTGACAGCGGGGTCGGCGCGGTTCGGTCAGGCCGCGGTGACAGGGACCGGGTCCTCGGCGAACTGGGTGCGGTAGAGCTCGGCGTAGCGGCCGTCGGCATTGAGCAGGTCGGCGTGGGTGCCGCGCTCGACGATGCGGCCCTGCTCGAGCACCACGATCTGATCGGCGGAGCGGATCGTGGACAGCCGGTGGGCGATCACCAGCGCGGTCCGGCCGTGCAGCGCCTCGGTGAGCGCTTCCTGCACCGCCGCCTCGGAGGTGGAGTCCAGCGAGGCGGTGGCCTCGTCGAGGATCACCACGCGGGGCTGCTTGAGCAGCAGGCGCGCGATGGTCAGGCGCTGGCGTTCACCACCGGAGAGGCGGTAGCCGCGCTCGCCGACGACGGTGTCGAGGCCGTCGGTGAGCGAGTCGACCAGCTCGCCGAGCCGGGCCCGGCGCAGCGCGTCCCACAGTTCGTCCTCGGTCGCCTCCGGCCGTGCCAGCAGCAGGTTGGCGCGGATCGTGTCGTGGAACAGGTGACCGTCCTGGGTGACCAGGCCGACCGTGCGCTGGATGGACTCGGTGGTCAGCTCGCGCACATCGGTGCCGTTGAGCCGGACCGCGCCGGAGTCGACGTCGTAGAGGCGCGAAACCAGCTGGGCGATGGTGGATTTGCCCGCGCCGGACGAGCCGACCAGGGCGATCAGCTGGCCGGGCTCGGCCCGCAGCGACACCTCGTGCAGCACCTCCACGCCGCCCCGGGTGTCCAGGGTCGCCACGTCCTCGAGCGAGGCCAGCGAGACCTTGTCGGCCGAGGGGTAGCCGAAGGTCACCGCGTCCAGCTCCACCGCGACCGGACCGTCGGCGACCGGGACCGCGCCGGGCGCGTCCTCGATCAGCGGCCGCAGATCCAGCACCTCGAACACGCGCTCGAAACTCACCAGTGCCGACATGATCTCCAGGCGCGCGCTGGCCAGCGCGGTGAGCGGGGTGTAGAGGCGGGTCAGCAGCAGTGACAGGGCGACGACCGAACCCGCGTCCAGACTGCCCTGCAGGGCGTACCAGCCGCCCAGGCCGTAGACCAGTGCCAGGGCCAGCGCGGAGACCAGGGTGAGCGAGGTGACGAAGGTGGTCTGCAGCATGGCGGTGCGCACGCCGATGTCGCGGACCCGGGTGGCGCGCACCGCGAACTCCGCGGACTCCTGCCGCGGCCTGCCGAACAGCTTCACCAGGGTGGCGCCCGGCGCGGAGAAGCGCTCGGTCATCTGGGTGCTCATGGCGGCGTTGAGCTGCGCGGCCTCGCGCTGCATGGCGGCCAGCCGATTGCCCGCCCGGCGCGCGGGGATCACGAACACCGGCAGCAGCACGAGCGCGAGCAGGGTGATCTGCCAGGAGATGCTGAGCATGACCGCGAGGGTCAGCGCCAGCGTCACCAGGTTGGTGACCACGCCCGACAGAGTGTCGCTGAACGCGCGCTGCGCGCCGATCACATCGCTGTTGAGCCTGCTCACCAGCGCGCCGGTCCTGGTGCGGGTGAAGAACGCGACCGGCATCTTCTGCACGTGATCGAACACGGCGGTGCGCAGGTCCAGGATCAGGCCCTCACCGATCCGGGCGGACAGCCACCGGATGACGATGCCGAGGCCGGCGTCGAGCACCGCCAGGCCCGCGATGGCGAGCGCGAGGATGACGACCGTGCGCGGCGCGGAGCCGCCGACGATGTCGTTGACGACGCGACCGGCCAGCACCGGCGTCGCCACGCCGAGCACCGCGGCGAGCACGCTGAGCAGCAGGAACGCCGAGATCCGCCGCCAGTGCGCCTCGGCGAAACGCAGAATGCGCCGCGCGGTGGACAGGCTGAACGGCCGCTCCTCCTCGGGCGCGTTCATCCGCCGGTACATCTGGCTGTAGGCCACCGATTCGATACTCACTGCCGCACTCCTCTTCGCTCCCCACCCATCGAACTCCTGCCCACCGACACTAAAACCTCAACAAAGGTTGACTGCAAATACATTTCCGGGACCGCCCGTTCCGCCGGCAGCGAACACCGGCGAAATAAGCTGGTCGGGTGGATGGCGACCGGAGTGCGGAGCTACTGGCCGATGCCCTGCGCGGCCGGCTCGACGGCGCGGTCGACGCGTCGGTCCGCCGCCGCGCCGAGTACTCCTCGGACGCCTCCAACTACCGGGTCCGGCCCACGCTGGTGGTGTTCCCGCGCCACGACGCCGATGTCGCCGCGACCGTCACCTTCGCCCGCGAACACGGGCTCTCGCTGACCGCGCGCGGCGCGGGGACCTCGGTGGCGGGCAATGCCGTGGGTCCCGGGATCGTGCTCGATTTCAGCAGGCATCTGCGGGGCGTGCTGGCGGTCGATCCGCAGGCGCGCACGGCCCGGGTGCAGCCGGGCGTCGTGCTGTCGGACCTGCAACGACGGCTGCGGTCCGATGGTCTGCGGTTCGGGCCCGACCCGTCCACCCAGGACCGCTGCACGCTGGGCGGGATGATCGGCAACAACGCCTGCGGGCCGCACGCGCTGGCCTGGGGGCGCACCTCCGATCGGGTGCGGTCGCTGCGCGTCGTCGACGGGACGGGCGCCGAACGGGTGCTCGGGGGCGACCTCGGCGTGGTTCCCGGTCTGGCCGGATTCGCCACCGCCAACCTCGCGGTATTGCGTACCGAGCTGGGCCGATTCGATCGGCAGGCGTCCGGGTACGGGCTGGAACACCTACTGCCGGAGCGTGGTTCGTCGATCGCGAAGGCATTCGTCGGCACCGAGGGCACCTGTGGACTGCTGCTCGAGGCCGAACTCGACCTCACCCCGGTGCCCGCCGCCACTGTGCTGACCGTGCTCGGCTACCCCGATATCGCCACGGCGGCAGACGATGTCGCCGCGGTCACCAGGTGCCGGCCGATCGCGGTGGAGGGCATCGATGCCGGTCTGGTCGACCGGGTCCGCGCGTATCGCGGCACGGTGCCCGCACTGCCGCGCGGGCGCGGATGGCTGTTCGTCGAGACGGCGGGGGCGAGTGCCGACGAGGCGTTCGCGCAGGCCGAGCGGCTGTGCCGGGAGGCGAACGCCGAGGACCATCGCATCGTCACCGATCCCGCTGCCGTGGCGGCACTCTGGCGGATCCGGGCCGACGGAGCCGGATTGGCCGGGCGCACACCGGACGGTCGTCCCGCCTGGCCCGGCTGGGAGGACGCCGCCGTCCCACCCGCTCAGCTGGGTCGCTACTTGCGCGAATTCGCCTCGCTCACCGCGGCGTACGAGGTCGACGGGCTGCTGTACGGCCATATCGGCGACGGTTGCATCCACGTCCGGCTCGATTTCCCGATCGCCGACGCGCCCCGGCGTTTCCGGTCCTTCCTGTTCGACGCCGCCGAACTCGTAGTGCGCCACGGTGGTTCGCTCTCCGGCGAACACGGCGACGGGCGCGCCAGATCCGAACTGCTCGCGGTGATGTACTCCCCCGCCGCGCGTGCCGCCTTCGCCGGGTTCAAGGCGTTGTTCGACCCCGACGACGTGCTCAACCCCGGCGTCCTCGTCGACGCGGCGCCCGTGGATGGCGACCTGCGAGTCGCGGGGCTGCGTCCGCTGCCCTCGGTGGGTGGTTTCGCGCTGGCCGACGATGCCGGCGATCTGTCCACAGCTGTGCACAGGTGTGTAGGAATCGGTAAGTGCCGGGCGGACACTCGCGCCTCGGGCGGCTTCATGTGCCCGTCGTACCTGGCAACCGCCGATGAGAAGGACAGCACTCGAGGCCGCGCCCGCGTCCTCCAAGAGGTCGTCCGCGGCGAACTCGATTGGCGCGCACCGGCGGTCGAGGAATCACTGGATCTGTGCCTGTCCTGCAAGGCCTGTGGATCGGACTGCCCGGCGGGCGTCGACATGGCCACCTACAAATCCGAAACCCTGTACCGCCGCTACCGAGGTCGCCCCCGGCCGCTCGACCACTACGTCCTGGGCCGACTTCCCCGCTGGCTCACTGTCGCCCAACGCTTTCCCCGCCTGGCCAACACTCTCGCCGCCCGCCCCCTGCTCCGCCGAACCGCCATGCGCGCGGTCGGCATCGATCCCCGCCGCCGCGCACCGGTCCTCGCGCCGACGCCGTTCCGCCGGATCTGGCAGGAAATCGGTGGCAACAGCCGCACCGAGCCCGCGGTCGCCGCCCTCGTGCGCTCCCGCCACCACCACCTACTGCCGCACTCGCGCACCGACGACCCCGCCGCCACCACCACGAAAGCGACGTCGACCGGGTCGTCGACGGGGAGCGAGCGCACGGTGCTGCTGTGGGTGGATTCCTTCACCGACACCTTCGATCCGGCGAACGCGATCGCCGCGACGGTGTTGCTCGAAGAACTCGGCTACCGGGTACATATCCCCACGGCTCGGGTCTGCTGTGGATTGACGTGGATAACCACCGGACAGCTCGACGGCGGGCGTGCTCGGCTGCGGGCGACGGTGGAGGCGCTGGCCGACCACGTGGCCGCGGGTGGACTGGTCGTCGGTCTCGAACCGTCGTGTACCGCCGCGCTGCGCGCCGACCTGCCGGAACTACTGGCCGATGATCCGCGGGCGGCGCGGGTCGCGGCTGCCGTTCGGACGCTGGCCGAGCTCCTGGTCGACCAGCCCGGATGGCGGCCGCCGCCCCGTGCGGGGGAACGGGTCGTGGTACAGCCGCATTGTCATCAGCATGCCGTCGGTGGGTTCGCCGCGGAGCGCAGGTTGCTGGCCGCGATGGGCGTCACCGTCGAGGAGCTGGCCGGGTGCTGTGGGCTGGCCGGGAACTTCGGAATGCAGAGAGGCCACTACGAGGTGTCCGTCGCGGTCGCGGAGAGTGCCCTGCTCCCGGCCCTGCGCGCAGCCCCGGACGGCACGACGTTCCTGGCGGACGGCTTCTCCTGCCGGACGCAGGCCGAGCAGTTGGCGAACGTCCGAGGAGTGTCGTTGGCGACGTTCCTCTTGCGCGGCTGAGGTGCGCGGCCGTCTGATGCGTGCGCCGTGTCCGGCGCCCGCGCGGTAGGCCCGCGGTCGAACGCGGCTCAGCTACCGCCGGGCAGGGTGCCGGGCGCGATCTGGTACCCCGAGCTGCCCGCCGACCCGCTGCCCCACGCCGCCAGCAGCCAGTTGAGTGCGTTGGTGATCATCGGGTACCTCCTGCATCGATGGGATGCCGGCTGTTTGCCAACACGATCTACATCGCGGTGAACGTGGCGAATATTACGAACACGCATCGGCGCGGGAGCGGGCGCGCACAATGGTCGGGTGCGCGATCAGACCCTCGACCCCGGCCTGACGACGGCCGGGCTGTCCAGGACCGTCCGGTCGAGCAGACCGTTCGACGTCGGGCTCACCGTGGTCCCGCTGCGGCGCGGCGGCGGCGATCCGTGTCACCACGTCGACGCCGACGGCGCGCACTGGCACGCCTCCCGGATGCCGACCGGGGTGGTCACCTACCGGCTCGTCCAGGACGGCCGCGACGGCGCGCACGCGCGCGCCTGGGGACCCGGCGCCGAGGAATTCCTGGCCGGGCTGGACCGGATGCTGTGCCTCGAGGAAGACCTGGCCGACTTCACGCCCGAGCATCCCAAGCTGGTCGAAGCCCATCGCGTGGTGCCCGGCCTGCGGATGCTGCGGACCGGGCTGGTGTTCGAATCGCTGGTGCCGGCGATCCTCGAGCAGAAGGTGCACACCAAGTCCTCGTTCGCGGCCTGGCGCAGCCTGGTCCGTGAGTTCGGCGCGCGGGCGCCGGGGCCCGCGCCCGCCGGGCTGATGGTCGCGCCCGACGCCGAGACCTGGCGGCGCATTCCGTCGTGGAAGTACCACCGGGCCAATGTCGGCCCGCAGCGGGCACAGACCATCGTGCGCGCGGCCCGGGTCGCCGACTCGATCGAGCGCACCGCGCAGCTCTCGCCCGGCGAGGCCGCGCGGCGGTTGCGCAGCCTGCCCGGCATCGGTGTCTGGACGGTTGCCGAGACCGCGCAGCGCGCCTTCGGCGACGCCGACGCCCTCTCGGTCGGCGACTACCACCTGGCCGCGACGGTCGGCTGGAGCCTGCTCGGCAGGCCGATCGACGACGACGCGATGATCGAGTACCTGGAACCGCTACGGCCGCACCGCTATCGGGCGGTGCGCCTGCTCGCGCTGAGCGGGCAGGCGCACAAACCGAAATTCGGGCCACGCACCCCGATCACCGACCACCGGCACCGCTAACGGATCGCGCGCTGGTCGAGCACGCAGTGCCCCGCGTCGACGAGGGTGGTGCGGGCCCGCCTGCGGACCCGGCACTCGTCGACCGTGCAGTCGAGGTGCAATTGCATTGCGGCATGGGCCTGTTCGGCGTCCATCGGGCCCGGATCGGTGCCGCAACCGAGTAGTGCAGCGGCAATATGCATGTTCACATCGCTCAATTGCATGTCTCCAGGAGAGCACGCAACCGTTCGGCTAACGGCCGGTACACGCCGATCCCGATATTTCGCGGCGAATTCCCAGCACGGCATCCAACGGGGAGTGCAGGATTCCCCATAGTGGACGAAATCCACCGCCATAGGCGGGGCTGTGGGCTGTGGCGGGTTGCGAGCACAGAAGGAGTGGGGCTGTGGCAGCGAACGCATCGACCGGAGTGGGCGGACCGGCGGCAGGAGTCTCCTCGACACTGCCGCGCCGCCAGCTCGGTCGCTATCTGCGCGATTGGCGGACCCAGGCGGGTCTGACGATCGCCGAGGCCGCCAAGTTGATGGAATGGGGCGCCAGCACGTTGCAGCGCCTGGAAAAGGGCCAGGCCGACCGCATCCGGACGATCGACATCCACGAGCTGTGCCGGATCTACGGTATTCCGGACGATCTCGCCGAGGGCTTGACGGGCCTCGCGCAGCAGGCCGCCGTCAAGAGCTGGTGGCACGCGTACGGCGATCTGATTCCCGAAAACTTCGACGTCTATGTGGGTTTGGAGGCATCGGCGCATCGGCTGCGGGCTTATCAGTCCGAATTGGTCCTCGGCCTGCTGCAGACGGCGGACTACGCGCGTGCGCTGAATCAGCTGGGCTATCCCAAGGATTCGGTCGACGAGCTCGATCGGCGGGTCGCGTTGCGGCTGCAACGACAGGCGTTGATCAACCGCAAGCATTCGCCCGCCGAGATCGATGTGGTTCTGCACGAATCGGTATTGCATCGCATCGTCGGTGATGCAAAGGTGATGGCTGCGCAGTTGCGACATCTTGCCGACGCGAGCACCCGAAGCAATGTGACACTGCGTATCCTGCCGTTTGCCGCCGGTGTTCCACTCGGAGTCTCCACCGGACCTTTCACGGTTCTCGAGTTCGGCACCGACAGCAAGGGGCAACCGGTCGAACCACCGGTGGTGTACGCCGAAGGCTTCACCGGCGATCTCTACCTGGAACGACGCGCGGATGTCAGAAGGTACGACCGGGCTCACGAGTGCCTCCAGCGTCATGCGCTGGATATTCAACCGAGTAGACACCTGCTGCGGCAGGTCGCGAAGGAGTATGTGGCATGAGTTTCGATCTCGTCGACGCACACTGGTTCAAGAGCACGCGCAGCGGCGCGGGCAAGGACTGCGTCGAAGTGGCATTCCTGTTCGGTGGTCGCGTCGGCGTGCGCGACAGCAAGAACCCGGCCGGCCCCGCGCTGGTCTTCGACGGCCCGAGCTGGGACGCCTTCACCCAGGGCATCGACAACGGCGCGTTCGCGTGCGCCCTGGGCGCACGGTGAACAGCAAGCGCACCATCGACACCACCGGCGCGACCTGGCTGCGCGCCGGGACCGCGGGGGAGGGCAGCAGCGTCGAGGTCGCCATGCTGCCCGACGGGTACGTGGCGTTGCGCGACGGCAAGAATCCCGACGGTCCGGTGCTGATCTTCACCCCGAGCGAGTGGACCGCGTTCACCGCGGGCGTGCACGACGGCGAGTTCGATCGCCCTTGATCACGTTTGGATCAAGGCCCGGCCGGGTAGCCCATCTACATGGACCGAGGGTTGAAGAAAATGCCACCCCGGTACCGGAGGCTGGCGCCTGAGGACGGAGTCGAGCGCCTGATCGTGATACTGCTGTTCGCGGTATCGGCGATCGGGATCTATGTGCTCACCGGTTCGCTTCTCGGCGCGCTGTTCATCGGATTACTGGTCGGATTAGTCGCGGTGGGGACTGTCGCCGTGTTGTAGAAGGCGATCGCCGCGGGGCACGCCATCACGTGCCCCGCGGCGAGTCGCCTACCGACGGAACAGTTTGTTGCCGAGCCACACAATCGGGTCGTATTTGCGATCGACAACGCGTTCCTTCAAGGGAATGAGCGCGTTGTCGGTGATCTTGATGTGTTCCGGGCACACCTCGGTGCAGCATTTGGTGATATTGCAGTAGCTCAGGCCCGCTTCCTCCTGTGCCATTTCCCGGCGGTCGGCGGTGTCGAGCGGGTGCATCTCCAGTTCGGAGATGCGCATCAGATAGCGCGGGCCCGCGAAGGCCTGTTTGTTGTCCTCGTGATCGCGGACGACGTGACAGGTGTTCTGGCACAGGAAACACTCGATGCACTTGCGGAACTCCTGTGAGCGTTCCACATCGACCTGTTTCATCCGGTAGTCACCGGGCTTCAGGTCCGCTGGAGGCGTGAAAGACGGTATCTCCCTTGCCTTCTCGTAGTTGAACGAGACATCGGTGACGAGATCCTTGATAATCGGAAAGGTGCGCATCGGCGTCACCGTGATCACCTCGTCAGGGGTGAAAGTCGACATCCGGGTCATGCACAGCAACCGCGGCCTGCCGTTCACCTCCGCCGAACACGAACCGCATTTTCCCGCTTTGCAATTCCAGCGGACCGCGAGGTCGGGTGCCTGGGTGGCCTGCAGGCGATGGATGATGTCGAGCACCACCTCGCCCTCGTTCACCAGCACCGTGTAGTCCTCCAGGCCGCCGCCGTCGAGATCACCGCGCCAGACCCGGAACCGGGCGTCGTACCCCATCGCTACGCCTTTCCCTCGGTCGAGCCGGCCGCCGGATGGGCGGCCAATTCCTGCTCGGTGTAGTACTTCTCGAGTTCGCTGAGCTCGAACAGGGCGAGCAGATCGTCGCGCATCGGCGTCTGATCGGCCGGGGTGACGGTGACCGCCGGGACCTGCCGGTCGGCCGTGGCCGGGTCCACCGCGCAGACCAGCAGCTTGTTGCGCCAGTCGGGGTTCATGCCGGGGTGGTCGTCACGGGTGTGCCCGCCGCGGCTCTCGGTGCGCAACAGCGCCGCCTCGGCGACGCATTCGCTGACCAGCAGCATGTTGGCCAGGTCCAGCGCCAGATGCCAGCCGGGATTGAACTGCCGTTTCCCCTCGACGGTGACCTCGGCGTACCTGGCGCGCAGCTGCGCCAGCTTTTCGATGGCCTCGCGCACCTCGTGTTCCTTGCGGATGATGCCGACCAGGTCGTTCATCGTCTGCTGCAACTCGCTGTGCAGGGTGTACGGGTTCTCCCCCGCGCCGGTGGCGGGCGGATCGAACGGTGCGAGAGCGGCTTTCGCCGCCGCCTCGATGTCGGTCTCGGCCGGCGCGGGCCGGTCGGTGAGCTGCTGGACGTAGGCCGACGCGCCGAGCCCGGCCCGTCGCCCGAACACCAGCAGATCCGACAGCGAGTTGCCACCGAGCCGGTTCGAGCCGTGCATGCCGCCGGAACACTCACCGGCGGCGAACAAGCCGGGCACCACCGCGGCGCCGGTGTCGGGGTCGACCTCGATACCGCCCATCACGTAGTGGCAGGTCGGGCCGACTTCCATCGGCTCGGCGGTGATGTCGACATCGGCCAGTTCCTTGAACTGGTGGTGCATCGAGGGCAGCCTGCGCACGATCTCGTCGGCGGGCATCCGGGAAGCGATGTCGAGGTAGACGCCACCGTGCTCGGTGCCGCGCCCCGCCTTCACCTCCTCGTTGATCGCCCTGGCGACCTCGTCGCGGGGGAGCAGGTCGGGGGTGCGGCGCGCGGAGTCGTTGTCGCGCAACCACTGATCGGCCTCGGCCTCGGTCTCGGCGTACTGGCCCTTGAACACCGGCGGGATGTAGTCGAACATGAAGCGCTTGCCGTCGGAGTTCTTCAGCACGCCGCCGTCGCCGCGCACGCCCTCGGTGACCAGGATGCCCTTCACGCTCGGCGGCCAGACCATGCCGGTCGGATGGAACTGCAGGAATTCCATGTTGATCAGCGTCGCGCCCGCCCGCAGGGCCAGCGCGTGGCCGTCGCCGGTGTACTCCCAGGAGTTCGAGGTCACCTTGTAGGACTTGCCGATCCCGCCGGTGGCCAGCACGATCGCCGGCGCCCTGAACAACACGAAGCCGCCGGATTCGCGCCAGTAGCCGAAGGCGCCCGCGATGCGGCCGCCGTCGGTGAGCAGTTCGGTGATGGTGCACTCGGCGAAGACCTTGATCCTGGCCTCGTAGTCACCGGTGGCCGCGTAGTCCTCCTGTTGCAACGAGACGATCTTCTGCTGCATGGTGCGGATGAGTTCCAGGCCGGTGCGGTCGCCGACGTGGGCCAGCCGGGGATAGGTGTGGCCGCCGAAGTTGCGCTGGCTGATTCGCCCGTCGGGCGTCCGATCGAACAGGGCCCCATAGGTTTCCAGTTCCCATACCCGGTCGGGCGCCTCCTGCGCGTGCAGTTCGGCCATCCGCCAGTTGTTGAGGAATTTGCCACCGCGCATGGTGTCTTTGAAATGGGTCTGCCAGTTGTCCTTCTCGTTGGCATTGCCCATCGAGGCCGCGCAGCCGCCCTCGGCCATCACGGTGTGCGCCTTGCCGAACAGCGACTTGCACACCACCGCGACCGAGAGTCCTTGCTCGCGGGCCTCGATCACCGCGCGCAGCCCGGCGCCGCCCGCCCCGATCACCACGACGTCGTAGTCGTGCCGTTCCACATCTGACATTCGAACTAGCTCCTGGTGTCGACGCGATTCAGTTGACGAACCGCAGGTCCGAAATGGTCTGGCTGGCCACCAGCATCACGTAGAAGTCGGTGAGCACGAGGGTGCCGAGGGTGGTCCAGGCCAGCGCCATATGGCGGGTGTTGAGCTTGGAGACCTGGGTCCAGAACCAGTACCGCACCGGATGGGCGGAGAAGTGCTTGAGCCTGCCGCCGGCGATATGCCTGCACGAGTGGCACGACAACGTGTAGGCCCACAGCAGGATGACGTTGACCAGCAGCACGATGTTGCCGAGGCCGAAGCCGAAACCGCCGGTCTCCCCGTGGAACGCGGTGATCGCGTCGTAGGTGTTGATCAGCGAGACCAGCAGCGCGACATAGAAGAAGTAGCGGTGCGAGTTCTGGATGATCAGCGGCAGTCGCGACTCGCCGGTGTAGCGCGCGTGCGGTTCGGCGACCGCGCAGGCGGGCGGGGAGAACCACACCGACCGGTAGTAGGCCTTGCGGTAGTAGTAGCAGGTCAGCCGGAAGCCGAGCAGGAACGGCAGCACCACGAACCCGAGCGGGATCCACATCGGCAGCTCGCCGAACGGCGTGCCGAAGTGGCTCGATCCCGGGACGCAGGAGTCGCTCAGGCAGGGGGAGTAGAACGGCGTCAGATAGTGGTATTGCGGCACCCAATAGGCCGTGCGCACAAAGGATCTGATCGTCGCGTAGACGACGAAGGCGCCGAGACCGATCGCGGTGAGCAGTGGTGGCAGCCACCAGCGGTCGGTGCGCAGGGTCCGCGCGGCGATGCGGGCCCTCGTCTTGCTGAACACGCCCGTCCCGGACGACGGGCTGGTGGTCGGTGCGGCACTCACGGTGGATGCCTCGCTGATCTAGGCCGTGCGGCGGTTGATCATTCCCCACCGCGATGGATTGTGATGTGGAGCACCATACGCCTGTGTTCTCGCCGCTCGAGCCGGGTCTCACGCAACCGCCTGTTCCACCCGCTGGTGATCTCTGTCACAGCAATAACTCCCGTGACAGTCGGTCACGCCGGTGCAACAAACCTGTGGTGCCCTGTCACTGGAATTCCCCGCACCGGGGAAAGGAGCGTGACGAGCAATGAGAAGAGCCGCGATCGTGGCACCCGTCCGCACGCCCAGTGGCGTGGAGGGTGGCGCGCTGTCCGGGATGCCCGCCGAGTGGTTGGCGACCACGGTCCTGTCGGCCGTGATCGAGCGCTCCGGGATCGACCCGCTACGCATCGAGGACGTCGCGATGGCGTGTGTCGACGGCGGGCTCTCCGACGTGCCCGCGATCGGCGCACTGGCCGCGCGCGGAGCCGGCCTGCCCTTCGCGGTGCCCGGATTCCTCACCGACCGGCACGGCGGGAGCGGCCTGCAGGCGGTGATCACCGCGGCGATGATGGTGCAGACCGGCGCCGCCGACGTGGTGGTGGCCGGCGGCGTCGAGTGCTCGCCGGCCCAAGCCGGACTGCCGGGCGGTCGCGAGGGACTGCACAACGCCGAGCGGCTCGCGCACTACTACGGCATCGACCGCAATGCCGCCGACGAATTCGCCGTGGCCAGCCACCGCAAGGCGGCGCGGGCGTGGCGGCAGGGCGCGTTCGGCGCGGAGGTGGTGCCGGTCGGCGTCGCCGCGGGTGCGCTGGAACACCAGATCCGCCGTGATGAGGGGGTGCGCGACGACCTGTCGACGCACACCCTGGCCGGGTTACGGCCGCTGCTCGTCGACGGCGTCGTCACCATCGGCAACATGAGTTCGCACCGGCTCGGCGCGTCGGCGTGCCTGGTCGTGGCCGAGGACCGGCTCGACGAACTGGGGTTGACCCCGATGGCGTTCCTCGCGGGCTGGGCCGCCGCGGGCTGCGACAGCGAGGGCCCGGCGCTCGGCGCGGCGCCCGCGGTATCGAAGCTGCTGGCCCGCACCGGCTGCTCGCTCGACGAGATCGACCTGCTCGAGATCAACGAGGGCTACGCGGTCGAGGTGCTCGCCCTGGCCACCGAATGGGAACTCGACCCGCACGACCGGCTCAACGTCAACGGCTCCGACATCGCCCTCGGGCACCCGGTCGGCGCCACCGGCCTGCGGATCATGACGACGATGCTGCACGAGCTGGGCCGCTGCGGCGGCCGCTACGGCCTGGAGGCCATCGCGCTCGGCCACGACCACGGGATCGCGGCGCTGTTCGAATCGGCCGATTCCGACGAACCGTCGGAGACCCCGCGCGGCGCCCGGTTCCACGGCGTCCGCCCCGGACGCCGGTTCGGCCGACACCGCGCCTGACAGGGGTCGGCGCGGCGACCCTGGGTGGCAGGACCGCCGCGCCGGTGAACAGGTCTGACTATTTGGTTCTGGGCCGGGAGTGGAAGCCGAGGCCCTCGTCCTGAGCGCCCATCCAGGCGGCCTCGTCGGACTTGCTGTCCGGGACGTAGATCGGTTCGGATCTGCGGGGGACGGCGAGCTCCGGCGGTGGCGCCTGCTCGAACTCCTCGGCATCGATGACGAGCCGCTCGAGGTCGTTCTCCAGCCGGCGCACGGTGGCCGCGTCGCCGTAGTTGGAGCGCAGTGCGCCGATCGATTGCCGGAGTTGACCGACCGCGTAGCGCAGTTCCGCGATATCGCTGCGTGTCATCGTTACCTCCTGTGTATATGGCGGGCATACCGACTCGCCGGATCACCTGGCACGCCCGTGAACTCCCGGGCCGCACTGCACCGAGCCGTGTGACTCACCACACAACGTGATCTCCACCACAATAACCGAGCTTTTCGGTTTACGCCCGGAGTTGGCCCGGATTCGGCGATTGCCGTCCGGTAACTCCGGTTCTCAGCCCGCGACCGCGTAGTGCTTGCGGACCCCGGCGGCGGCCCGCTCGACGAGCACGGCGATCGAGGTCGCGACCTCCTCGGCGCGCTCCAGGATGACGCTGTGTCCGGCGCCCTCGATCCGCACCAGTTCGGCGCCCGCCAGTTGCGAGGCCAGCACCACCGAGTGGGTGAACGGCACCATCAGATCGGCCGAGCCGGCCAGCACCAGGGTGGGCAGATCGCCGAGCCGGGCCAGGGTGCGCGCCTCGTCGAAGGTCAGCAGCGAGCTGAGGAAGCCCGACATCGTCAGCAGCGGCGTCTCGTTCAGGATCGCGGTCGCCACCGCGGCGACCCGCGGGTTCACCCGCCGCGTGCCGGTGGCGGCCTCGCGGATCAGCGGCCCGAAGATCCAGCGGGAGAAGCGCTTCGAGGCCTGCATCACCCGGGGTGCGCGCAGGACCGCGTGCTGTAACGAGGCGACGGCGTGCCGATTGAGCAGTCGGCCGAGGCCGACCTCGGTGATCCCGCCCGCCGCGCCCGCGATCAGTCCGATCCCGGCGACGCGGGTGCCGATGGACGCGGGGAACAGCCGGGCGTAGGCCAGCAGCACCATCGCTCCCATCGAGTGGCCGACCAGCACGACCGGCCCGGTCGGCGCGACGGCGCGCAGCACCGCGTCGAGGTCGGTGGCCAGCTGATCGATGGTGTAGGTCGCGTGGTCGGCGTGGCCGGATTCGCCGTGGCCGCGGTGGTCGTAGAACACCATCCTGGTGTCGGCGTCCCAGTGTCGGAGCAGGTGCTCGCGCAGGAACGCCCACGATTCGGTGTGCAGGCAGTGGCCGTGGACGAAGACGACGGTCAGCGCGGCGTCGGCGGCCCCGAAGGTGCGGACCGCGATCGGCACACCGTCGTCGGTGACGACGGTGGCGCGCCGACCGAGAAGATCGGTGGTGGCGAACGACTTCGACATAGCGGCCTCCTGTGGTTCTGGAGCGCTGGCCGCGGCCCGCCATGAGGAGAGTCGCGTACTGAGTTATTCGAATCAGATTTCCGGCCCGTTAGCCCGCCAATCCTGGCGTTATCCAGCCGATGCGCAACCGAATCCGGGCGGGCCCTGGTCGTTATGCAGGAGATTCTTCGGCTATCTAGCCCTCTAACTAGAGATCCTTAGATCGTCGTCGAGAGCTCTCTCGAGGGTTGTCTTAGTCCTTCTAGGAAAGTAGCTAGAGAGAAGTAGAGGGCTATACGCTCCGCAGATACCGGCCGAAGTGGGGGACCGTGAAACCGATCGTGCCGCGCTCGGCCGAGTAGATCAGGCCCTTCTTGATGAGCCCGTCGCGCGCGGGCGAGACCGAGGCCGGCTTGCGGCCGAGCTCGGCGGCTACCGCCGACGTGGCGACCGGGCCGTCGTCGCCGGCCAGGTCGGCCATCGCGCGCATGTACTCGCGCTCGGCGGGCGTCGCGCGCTCGTACCGGGAGCCGAAGAAGCCGACCGCCAGTTCCTCCTCGGCGGCGGGCGCTGCCACCTCGACGTCCTCGGCGGTGATCGGACTGTCGGGCGCCTGGTCCCAGGCCGCCTTGCCGTAGGCCTGCACGAAATACGGGTAGCCGTCGGCCTTCTGGTAGAGCGAGTCCAGCGCGTCCTCGGTGAATTTCACCTCTTCCCGCTCGGCGGGGGCGATCAGCGCGAGGTCGGCCGACTGCCGGTCGAGCCGGTCGATGCGGTGATAACTGAACAGTCGCTCCGAGTAACTCTTCGAAGCCGACAGCACCGCGGGCAGATGCGGCAGCCCGGCGCCGACGACGATCAGCGGCGCGCCGTCCTGGCTCAGCTCGTGGCAGGCGCCGCAGATCGCCGAGACGTCGGCCGGGCCGAGATCCTGCATCTCGTCGATGAAGATGCCGATCCCGACGCCGATATCGGCCGCCAGCGCCGCGGCCTCCTTGAACAGCTCGATCAGGTCGATCTCGATGTCGCCCGAATCGGCGCGGCCGGTCACCGCGGGCACATCGATGCCGGGCTGCCAGCGTTCGCGCATGCCCTTGTCGGCGGTGGCGCGCAGGGCGAAGGCCTTGAGGATGCCGAGGAAGTCGTCGACGTGCTCGGGATTGCGGTGCGCCATCGCGATCGCGCGCACCGCCATGTGCAGCGCCGAGGACAGTGGCCTGCGCAGATCCTGGTCCGGTCGCGCCTCGATCTTGCCGGTGCCCCAGCCGCGCGAGATCGCCGCCGAACGAAGCTGGTTGAGCAGCACGGTCTTTCCGACCCCGCGCAGCCCGGTGAGCATCACGCTGCGCTCCGGCCTGCCCCTGGCCACCCGCTCGAGCACGATGTCGAAGGCGGCGAGTTGCTTGTCACGTCCGGCCAATTCGGGTGGACGTTGGCCGGCGCCGGGAGCGTAGGGATTGCGCACGGGGTCCATGCCGGACAACCGTAGCGCGGATCAGCGGGGGAATCTCGGTAACTCTGGGCTGTGTCCTAGATACTGCTAGCGAACCGGAGACGACGTCATCGCAGCGGAACGGAGTGACATGCCCGAGGAACCCCAGTGGGACGCGCACGGAGAGCCGATGGCGACCTCGACGGCCGCCCTCCTCGACGGCCTGCGGCTGCCTGCGGACGCGCACCTGACCGAGTCGATCCGGGTGTTCCTGCGGGCCGCCGTCGAGGGGGAGGGCGGCGACGATCCGGAGGCGCTGGCCGCGCTGGCGCTGGGCCCGCTGTTGATCGCGCTCGGGCGGCTCGAGATCGACCTGGCCGACGCGCGCACCCGCATCGCCGACCTCGAACAGGTGCTCGGCGGGCGCGACGGCCGCGCCCGATAACGCGACGGCCGATCGGGATATCGGACCGTTACGCGCGGCGACACGCCGGAACGACAGCGCTTGTCCAGGGCTTTCCCGAGTGCGGGAAAACAACTTGCGTGCTTCGCTGGACAGCTTCCATCACAGGCCGTAATCTTCTCGTGACTTAGTGGAGTCTGTCGCTTCGTCAGAGAAACGGCGCCATTGAGTCACCGCCGAATAGTTGTCGTCGCCAAGCGATTCCGGCGACCCGGTGGTGGAGCAGCAAGATCGGAGACTCGTCTCGGTGGGTAAACACAGCTTGCAGCGGGATTCTCGACTGCCGAATTCCGTCAAGGGTGCGCTCGTCATGGGTGCGGTGGCCGCCACGACTGGTGCGATGCCTGCGATTTCGCAGGCCGCCACGATCAACATTCCCGGCCTCGGTAACTTCGATCTGCCGCCGGAGCTCGAGCAGCCCGCGCAGCAGGTGGAGAAGCAGCTTCAGGCGATGGTCGCCCCGCAGGGCCAGGCCGCCCCGCAGCTGCCGAGCGTCACCTTCGACAACCCCTTCCAGCAGCAGCAGTCCGCGGGCAACATCGCCCTGGACGCGGCGCGGACCAAGCTCGGCGCGGTCTACAGCTGGGGTGCCGCCGGCCCGTCGAGCTTCGACTGCTCCGGCCTCGTGCAGTGGGCCTACCGTCAGGCCGGAATCGAACTGCCGCGCACCAGCTTCGAGCAGTCCCACGTGGGCGCGCCGGTGTCCTTCGACAACCTGCAGGCCGGTGACATCGTCATCACCAACGGTGGCGGTCACGTCGGCATCTACGCCGGCAACGGTCAGCTGCTGAACGCGGTGCAGTCGGGCACCCCGGTGTCCTACACCCACCTCAGCGCCGACGACGTCGTCACGGCTCGCCGTATCGTCTAAGGGGTGACCCCCGCGGAACAACGCTCCGTCACCCAGGCACGCGTCGACTCGTGGATCTGGGCGGTGCGCTTGTTCAAGACGCGCTCGGCCGCGGCGGAAGCCTGCCGCGCCGGGCATGTGCGAATCAACGGTGTCACCGTCAAACCCGCGCAGCAGGTGCGGATCGGTGACGAGATCCGGATCAAGCACGCGGGCCTCGAACGCATCGTCGTCGTCGAGCGGATCATCCACAAGCGCGTCGGGCCACCGATCGCCGCGCAGTGCATGATCGATCGCAGCCCGCCGCCACCGCCGAAGGAAGTCCTCGCCTCGATCCCGCAGCGCGATCGCGGTGCGGGCAGGCCGACCAAACGGGAACGCCGCGAAACGGATCGACTGATGGGCCGCACCGACTAGCGCAGCTCTGACCACGCGCTAGGTCGATACCTTCGCCGCCAGTCTGCTCGACGCGATCGTCGCGATCCCGATCGTGCACAGGGTGGCCAGCATGATCGCCGAACCCTCGCCCGGCACGAGCATGCCCAGCTGACTGCCCACCGTCACCGCGGCGACCGGCACCCCGATCTGTGCCGCCGCCAGCGTCCCGTACGACAGCGGCTGACCCAGCACCCGCGTGGTCCAGTGCGCGACGACCGCGCCGACGCCGAGGGTCAGGCCGAGCAGGATGAACTGCGGATGCGCGCCGAGTTCGCGCAGGTCGAGTCGGGCTCCCAGCCAGACGAAGAACAGTGGCGCCAGCAGCCCGTCACTGATCGCGAATACCTGCTTGGCCACGCGCCGGGGCTCGCCGATCCCCGCCACCGCCAGCCCGGCCGCGAAGCCGCCGAGCATGATCGACACATGCATCGAGCTGGCCACGCCGCACAGCAGGAAGACCAGCACCAGGCTCACCCGCAGCTCGAGGGTGAACTTGCGTTCCTCGGACACCTCGTGCACCTGCCGGCGCGCGCCGGTCTTCTCCAGATACCGCAGGATCAGGAACATCACGCCGGCGCAGGCCGCGACGACCACCGCGCCGATCGCGGCCCGCAGCGCGTTGTCCGGATCGATGACCAGGGGCAACGCGACGATGCAGGCGGTGTCGGCGATGGCGACCTGCGCGGTGAGCGCGAGCACCGGCGGTCCGCTCAAGCGCAGCGAGTCGATGATCGGCAACGCCATCGCCGCCGAGGACGACGCCATCAGCACCGCGTAGATCCCCGTGTGGCCCATGCCGAAGGCCTGTGACACGCCCCAGCCCCCGCCCGCGGCGACGACGCCGACCAGCACCGCTCGCAGCGCGCCCGCGCCGAGCGCGCCGCGCACGGCGGGATCGCGCACCGGCACGTGCGTACCCGCCGCGAACATCACCAGCGCGAAACCCATGTCGGCCAGGAACACGAAGATCGGATCGCTCGCGTCGAGGATTCGCAACCCGGTCGTACCGAAGACGACCCCGGCCAGCAGCTCACCCAGGATGACCGGCAGATGCAGCCGCTTGGGCAGGGCGAGCAGTGGTCCGATCACCCCGAGCGCGACGATCAGCGCCAGGGTCGCGAAGGTCACGGCATCGCGGCGATCTTGGCGGGGATCTCGGCGTTCTCGTCGGCGAAGTAGAGCGCGCAGACCCGGTGGTACCCGTCGGCGATCAGCATCGGCACGTTCTTGCGGCAGTCGCCGCGGACCAGCAGGATCGGCGAGAGCTTCTTGCCCTCGTTGATCTTGAGCAGGTCCTTGCGCACGTGGGGATTGTCCGGGGTCAGGGCCTCGAGCTGGGAGGCGCGCAGGATGTCTTTCGCCTTCTTCACGACCACCGGTGCGCTGCGGAGGTCGGCGACGATCGCCTCGACCACCGTCGCGTCGCCGAGCAGTTCGAGATAGTCGGCGGCGGCCGGGTAGTCGTGTTCCTCCGGGGTGGCCTTCCATTGCACCTGGATGATTTGGTCTGCCATCGAATCATCATCCGCCGCTGCGGCCGGGTTAGCGGGAGAGTCGCTGGATGTTGTCGTTTGTTTGCGCGATCGGTATCCGGGCGGCGGGCCCCGAAAAGTACGCGGTGGTCGGGGTGTGGGCTATCGCCTACGGTGGCACCTATGGGTGAGCGCAGCACGATGTTATCGACGCTTCTCGCCTGCTGTGTCGCTGTCGTCGCGACGGTTCCGCGGCTGCTGTGGCCGCGCGCCGCCGACACCGCGTTCCTGGCCGCGCTGGAATCGGCGCCGTTGCCGCCCGCGCGCGCGACGGTCTCGCTCACCGCGCTGGTCCAGGCCGAGATGTCCGCGCCGACAGCGATCGTCGCCGAGGGCGTGCGGACGCTGCGGTCGACGCCGCTGACCATGTCGACCTTCCTGGTGCGCCACCCGTCGGCCACCTTCCTGGTCGACCCGGCGATCTGCGCGGGCGTGCACGAGCGAGTGCTGCCCGAACTGCCGTTCCCCGTCCCGCTGCTCGTGGCCCCCGGCCAGCCGGTGCGCGGCTTGAGCGAAGTCCTCGCCGCCCACGACCTGACCGGCGCCGACATCGATTTCGTGCTGCCGACGCACCTGCACTGGGACCACGTCGCCGGGCTCTACGAGCTGCCCGGCTGGGTGCCGATCCGGGTGCCCGGCGTCGAATACCGCTGGGCGATGGGCGGATCGCGCGCCCCGCTGGGTGTCGCCCGTGGCCCCCTGCGTGGACGCGTATTCGACCTCTACGACCTCGACGGACCGCCGGTGCTCACCTTCACCCGCAGCCACGACCTGTTCGGTGACGGCTCGGTCGTGCTGGTCGACCTGCCCGGGCACACGCCTGGCAGCATCGGCGTGCTGCTCGCCGTCGACGACGGCTCGCGGGTGCTGCTCGCGGGCGACGCGGTGTGGAGCACGCTGCAGGTGGAGTTGCTGCGCGAGAAGGCCCCGCTGCCCGGCGACCTCGTCGACGACGATCGCGATACCGCCTTCGAGACGGTGCACCGGCTGCACGCGCTGCCCGAGGAGATCGAGCTGATCCCCGGCCACGATCGCGCCGCCGTCACCGCCCGCGCCCCGCACTGAGCCTCAGCGCGCGGCCAGCCCCTCGGCCACGCTCGCATAGCGCGGCCGCCAGTCCAGCTCCGCGTGCGCCAGCGCGCTCGAGATCCGCATCGATGTGTCCGCCATCAGCGCGCCGATATAGGGCACGGCCAGCCGGATCATCCACGCGGGCAGCCGGATCGGCCGGGGTGTGCCGTGGCTGCGGGCCACCTCGGCGAAGAACTCGCGCCAGGTGATCGGGGTGTCGTCGGCCAGGTTGTAGGCGCTGCCCGGCGTACCGCGGTCGAGCGCGGCGACCGTCGCCGCGGCGGCGTCCTCGACATGGATCCAGCTGTTCATCCCGCCGGCACCTAGCGGGCCGACCGGCGCGTGCTTGCGCATCATGTCGGCGAACAGGTCGCTGAACGCGCCCGGCCCGTAGAACAGCCCGTACCGCAGCGCGATGCCGTCGACGCCCGGCGCCTCGAACACCTGCTGCTCGCCCGCGACGGTCGCGCGCACCACCTCGTCGGCGACGCCACCGGTGTACACCCCGAACGGATCGCGCTCGGTCAGCGGCCGGTCGCCGTGATCGAGGTAGCCGTAGCCGAGGATCAGCGACTGGGTGACGAAGCGGCCCGCGCCGACCAGCTCGGCCGCGGCCAGCAGATTGGCGGTGCCGACGGTGCGCAGCAGGCCGGTCGGGTCATCGGCCGGAATCCGGCGCTGCACCTTGGCATCGCGCAGCGCGGTCGCCTCGTGGATGACGGCGTCGAACGCGGTGCCGTCGAGCGCGCGCAGCAGCCCGTCGCGATCGAGCACGTCGGCGGTGACCGGGTCGGCGCCGAGCTCGCGCACCAGCGGATGGGCGTCGGGGCTGCGCACGATGGCCGACACGCGGTGCCCGTTCGCGGTCAGCGCGCGGATCAGTGGACGGCCGATGGCGCCGGTGGCGCCTGCGAGCAGAACCTGCATGGGAGTTCCTTCCGGCGGAGTGAGTGTTTCCCTGCTTCCTGGACGGATCGAGCCGGTGCGATGTGACGGTCTGTGATGGGCTTCACCCGGTGTACGGTGGCCGGGAATTGGGCCGATGTCACGGCGGGTCGACGGCGTGTCGGTGTGTATCGTGCGGCTCATGCGAGTCGACGGTCGGGAGATCCCGGTCACGGGAAGTCTCCTGCAGCCGCTGATCCGGCGTACCAGCGACATCATCCGGGTCGTGCTGGCGGCGATCGGGGTGGGTGTGGTGGTCGCGGGCTCGCTGATCACCAGGCCGGAGTGGTTGGCGCTGGAACGGTCGGTGTCCAAGATCGTCGACTTCCTCAGCCCGGACCAGTCCACCCTGGTGTATCTGGTCTACGGCATGCTCATCCTCGCGCTGCCGTTCGCGATCCTGATCGAGCTGGTCTTGCGCAGGCAGTGGAAGCTGCTGGCGGGCTACGCCGCGGCCGGTCTGCTCGCAGTCCTGGCGCTCTCGATCACCGGCGCGGGCATCTCCACCCCGAAATGGCATCTGCCCGCACCGGATCGCTTCGACACCTTCCTCTCGCAGTTCCTCGACGACCCACGCTGGATCGCGATGCTCGCGGCGATGCTCACCGTCTCCAGTCCGTGGCTGCCGCCGCGGCCGCGGCGGTGGATGTGGTTTCTGCTGTTGATGTTCGCGCCCATCCATCTGGTCGTCAGCTCGGTGGTGCCCGCGCGGGCCATGCTCGGGCTGGTGGTCGGCTGGCTGGTCGGCGCGGTGATCGTCTGGCTGGTCGGCACCCCGGCGCTGGAGGTGCCGCTGGAAGCGGCGGTGCGGGTGCTGGCTCGGCGCGGCTATACGGTGCGGGCCTTCCGGGTCGACCGGCCCGCCGGACGCGGTCCGCTGCTGCTGGCGACCGACGTCGACGGACCCGAGTCCGAGATCGTCGTCGAGCTGTACGGCCGCGATCAGCGCAGCTTCGGCGCGATCCGGCAGCTGTGGCGCTGGATCACCTTCCGCTCCAGCGAGACCGCGCCGCTGCACGGTTCGATGCACCGCGCGGTGGAACACCGGGCGCTGATGGGCATCGCCATCGGCGACCTCGGCATGGCCGACAGTCATCAGGTCGCGGTCGCCGGCCTGGACCGTGGCTGGATGCTGTACGCGCACACCGTTCCCCGCGGCACCCCGATCCGCAAGCTGTCCGCGCAGGTGCTGCCCGGAGTGTGGCGGACGCTGCTGCGCCTGCACGAGAACCAGATCAGCATGGGCGACCTGCAACCCGACTACGTGCGAGTCCACCAGGGCGACACCCTGTTCGGCGGTTTCGCCTTCGCCGAGTTCGGCGCGGCCGACGCGCAGCGCCAGACCGACATCGCCCAGCTGCTGGTCTCGACGACCTCGCTCTACGGCAAGCACGAGGCGGTGTCGGCGGCGATCGAGGTGCTCGGCGAGAGCGCGGTGGTCACCGCGGCCCGGCGGCTCACCAAATCGGCCATGCCGACCGGCATCCGCAAGTCGGTGCCGCAGTGGACCAAGGTCCTGGCGACCGCGCGCGAGGAGGTCCGCGAGCAGACCGGGCACGACCGCATCCATCCCGAACAGCTCACCCGCTTCACCCGCAATCAGCTCATTCAGCTGGTATTGCTGTTCGCCCTGGTCTACGTGGCGTATCCGTTCTTCAGCCAGGTGCCGACCTTCTTCAGTCAGCTGCGCACGCTGAACTGGTGGTGGGCGCTGCTCGGCTTGGTGATCTCGGCACTGACGTATGTGGGCGCGGCCGCCGCGCTCGGTGCCTGCGCGGACTGGATCGTCCGGTTCCGCGATCTGTTCCTGGAGCAGCTGGCCAATACCTTCGTCGCCACCACCACGCCGGCGGGCGTCGGCGGTTTGGCGCTGAGCGTGCGCTTCCTGCAACAGGCCGGGATGACGACCATGCGCGCGACCGCGGCGGTGGCGCTGCAGCAATCGGTGCAGGTGATCACGCACCTGGTGCTGCTCGTCGTGTTCAGCGTGGTGGCGGGCACCTCCACCAATCTCGCGCACATCGTGCCGGACGCGACCGTGCTGTACCTGGCCGCGGGTGTCGGTGTCGGCCTGATCGGCGCGTTCATGTTCGTGCCGAAACTGCGCCGCTGGGTGAATCACTCGGTGCGCCCGCAGCTCAAGGAGGTTCTCGGCGAACTCGTCGACCTGGCCCGCGATCCCATCCGGTTCTCGATGATCGTCGGCGGATGCGGCGCGATCACCCTCGGGCAGGCGCTGGCGCTGTGGGTCAGTGTCGAAGCCTTCGGCGGTGGTACCGATTTCGTCGCGGTCACCATCGTCACCATGATCGGCGGCACGCTGGCCTCGGCCGCGCCGACCCCGGGTGGCGTCGGCGCGGTCGAGGCCGCGTTGATCGGTGGTCTGGCCGCCTTCGGTGTTCCGGCCGAGATCGCGGTGCCCGCCGTGCTGCTCTATCGCGTGCTGACCTGCTGGATTCCCGTCGCCCTCGGCTGGCCGATCATGCGCTGGATGGGCGAGAAGCAGATGATCTGAGGCGCTCAGTCGGCGCGCAGGTCCAGCCGTCGACGGCGGCGGCGTCGCCGGTGCGCGGGGTGCCGAGGTAGTCGGCGACCACGTTGACGGCCTCGGTACAGCCCGGCCTGCCCGCGTCGGAGGCGAAGGCGATGACATCGGCGGTGCCGCCGTTGCCGCCGGTGACCGGACCGCAGTTCACGTCGGCGAGCGGGGGCGGCTCCGGCGCGGGCGGGTGGGTCGGGCTCGGCGGCGGCAGCGGTGCGATCGAGGTGCCGGTCAAAGACCCGCGATCACGACGAGTCCGGCGACGGCGCCCGCCGCGAGCCGAGTGGTTTGCACGCCAACCTCCAGGTGAATGTTTAGCTCCCCCGTTGCTCGCGTATTCAATCATGGTGGCGCGCAATGCTGTCTGATCCACACGGACGCGTTCCCCGCTATGTTTTCCCCGTTCGACTCGCGTGCTACCGGACATTCCGGGAGTTGCCCGTGGCTTGCCGAGAAGTCCGTACGGTCGGTTCCGCCCAGCGATCGGCCGCCCGACGTGAACCGCCCCACAGCCGTCGCGGGTGCGTGCGGGGTGCGGTTCGAGCGCATAAACTGTCTGGGACGTAGCCGGATGATGACCGAGAGGTGTTGTTTCGATGGGATCCCGGACGGTGGTCGCCGACGTCGCCGACGAATTGGCGCGCCGGGTCGCGACCGGCGAATACCGGCCCGGCGAACTGATGCCGTCGGTCCGCCAGGTCGCCGACGAATTCGGGATGAACCGGGCCACCGCGCAACTCACCCTCGGCAGGCTGGAGTCCTACGGCTTCGTCGAGGCCCGGCGCGGCAAAGGTTTCACCATCCGTGACGTCAGGGAAGAGGGCGGCATGGATGTCTATCGGCATCTGTTCCGGTTCTCCGTCACCGCGCCCGCCGTCGCCGCCGAGATGTTCACCGACATCGTCGAGGTGGAGCGCGGCATCGTGCTCGAGGCGTTGCTCGGCTACACCGCCGCCGAGAAGGTGCTCGATTCGGCGGAGCTCGCCGCCGCCGTCGACGAGCTCGAGGCGATGGCCCGGCAGAGCGTGCCCGACCACGTCCGGATCATCACCGCCGAGATCGCGCTGGTGCGCAAGTTGCTGGGCGTGCTCGGGATGAGCATGCAACGCGCCGTGCTGAATTCGGTCGCCGACATGGTCACCGAGGTGCCCGAGGCGGTCGCCGCCTACTTCGCCGTCGCCGCCGATCTGCACGTGCTCGTCTGGCGCGCGCTGCTAGCGGTGTGGGACGCCGACTCGGGCCCGTCCGAGGCGCAACTGGCCCTGTTCGAGGACCTGTTCGCGCTCTACCACCAGAAGGTCATCGCCCGCTTCGACGAACTCGTCGGCGCGACGCCGATCGAAACCACGGCCGCGACCGCCTGACCGCATCGTCTCAGCTGTCTGGGTCGGCGGGCTTGGTGGTCTCCACCTGGTGATACCACGGCAGGTGATGGCCCTGCGGCAGCATCGAATCGATGATGGGGCCGACATGCGGTGTCCGCGTCGAGGACAGGCCGGAGCCGACCATCACCCCGAGCGCGATCGACATCACCGACAGCAGCGCCGACACCACCACCTCGAGTCCGCTCGCCGCCGTGGTGCCGGTGGTGTGCAGAACCACCTCGGAGATCCCGGTCAGGCTGATGCCGCCCGGCACCAGCATCCAGAACGCGGGCAGGAAGGCCACCTGCCGCGGCGGGGCGTGCTTGCGGCCCTGGATCAGATACGCGGCGGGCACCGCGATGAGACCACCGAGGAACGCGCCGGTCAGCGGCCCCGACAGCGTCTTACCGACGAACTGCGCCAGGTAGGTGACGTAGAGGACCAGCAGCAGCCACCCCACCGAGTTCTGCGGCGCGCTCGATCGCCAGGAGTGTCCGAACCCGATCAGCAGCACCCCGATCACCGGCGCCCACCAGCCCAGCTGGGCCTGGCTCACCGCCGGATTCGACAGCGGTCCCAGCAGGCTGATGCCCACGTAGAGACCGAGGGCGAGCAGGAACAGCATGTTGATGCCGTAGACCACCCGGCTCGCGCCCGCGACCATCGACCCGGTCGCCAGCTCGATCGTGCCGTTGGTGAGCATCGCGCCCGGCAGCAGCGTGGCGATCGCCGGGATCACCAGCTGGGTCGGCTGACCACCCGACAGCGTGCCGGGAAAGCCGAACGCCAGCACCGCGACCAGCGCCGCCGCGACCACCGGCAGTGCCAGCGACAGCAGCCGCACCTTATCGGCGAGCTGGGTCAGCGCGCCGACGACGAGCCCGAGCACCACATAGCCCACCAGCGCCCTGGCCGCCGGATTGAGCATCATCCCCAGCCCGACGGTCAGCACCACCTGGCCGAGCAGGATCAGCCACGGCGGGCTGCCCGGTTCGGCCGACAGGATCGCGTCGAGCTCCTTCGACGCTTCCGTCGGCGGCGGCGCGTCCGCCTCGATGTGGTCGATGAGCCGGTAGAGCCCCGCGATCTGGTCCAGCGGCAGCGTGCCGACCGAGGCGTCGAGCATGTCGATCGCGGACCCGTCCGGGGTGCGCACGCGCACGAACACCGCGGTGGGCAGGACCATGAAGTGGATGTTGTCGGTGCCGTAGCGCTTGGACAGTTTGTCCAGGATCTCCTGCACGCGTGCCGAAGTCTCGCTGGCGCCGACGAGTGCCACGCCGATGCGGCACAGCAGATTCAGCAGGTCGGCGGGTACCGGCGGGTCGGCCGGACGCGGCGGCGCGGGCGGGCCGGCGATGTAGTCGGCCCGCACCCGGGCGATGGCGCGGGTGACCCGGCGCCGCGTCGCTGCCCAGGAAGAGCTCTTGCCGTCCGAAGCCATGTCACCGCCGCAGTGTTTTCGGAGCGCTGGCGCGCTCGAGTCGCGGCCCCTGGGTCTCGCCGATCAGATGCCGTCGCTTGCTCCTGCATCGCTTGCGTAACGGCACCTGATCGGCGAGACGGCCGCGACGGCCGCTTCGCGGCCTGCCCCTCCGCGAGGTCGGGGCGTGCGGACCGGGTTCATCGGGGCCGGGTAGACCGGTAGCTGGAAGGCTACCCGAGCCCCGTCGCTCAGCCGTTGAGCTTGGTCAGCCGGTCGCAGGCGGTGACGTACTCCTCGACGAGCCGGTTGACCACGTCGGCACTGCGCTCGATCTTGTTCATCATGCCGACGACCTGGCCGACCGGGTTGAAGTTCACGTCCTTGGCCGCCTCGGGGTAGCGGTGGCCGCGCTTCACACCGTCGAGGGCCACCATCATCTGCAGCGGCATCGGCAGCGGGTCGGGGTTCTCGGTGTCCTCCCACGCGTCGGTCCAGTCGTTGCGCAGCATGCGGCAGGGCTTGCCGGTCCAGGAGCGCGAACGGATGGTGTCGTGGCTGGTGGCGTCGAGGTAGGTGTCCATCTGCGCGGGCGGCACATTGGCCTCCTCGACGGTCAGCCACAGCGAGCCGGTCCACGCGCCCGCCGCGCCCATCGCCAGCGCCGCCGCGACCTGCGCGCCGTTGCCGATGCCGCCCGCGGCCAGCACCGGCGTATCGCCGATGGCCTCGATGACCTGCGGCCACAGCACCAGCGAGGACACCTCGCCGCAGTGCCCGCCGCCCTCGGTGCCCTGGCAGACCACGAAGTCCAGCCCGGCCGCCTTGTGGTTCATCGCGTGCTTGACCGACCCGCAGAGCGCGCCGATCACCCGGCCGGAGTCCTGGATGCGCTTGACGACGTCCTCGGGCGGGGTGCCGAGGGCGTTGGCGACCAGCTTGGCCTTCGGGTGGTTCAGGATCACGTCGACCTGCGGGCCCGCGGTGGTCGCGGTCCAGCCGAGCAGCTCGTTGTGGTGCTCACCGTCGGGCAGCGCGGGTACGCCGTGGTCGGCCAGGATCTTCTGGGCGAAGTCGCGATGGCCCTGCGGAACCATCTGCGCCAGCTGCTTTTCCAGCTGCTCGGGGGTCAGGCCCTCCACGCCCTTGCCCTCGTACTTCGACGGGATCACCAGGTCGACGCCGTAGATGCCGTTGACGTGCTCATCGAGCCAGGCCAGCTCCACTTCGAGCTGTTCGGCGGTGAAGCCGACGGCGCCGAGCACGCCGAGTCCGCCCGCGTTGCTCACCGCAGCCACGACGTCGCGGCAGTGAGTGAAGGCGAAGATGGGGAACTCGATGCCGAGTTGTTCGCAGAATTCGGTACGCATACCGAACTGTAACACGTTCTAGTTTGCCCGATAAGGGGCAATTTTCAGGCGGCCGCGTCCTCCAGTTCGGTCAGCGAATCCTCCAGGTGATCGAGCAGTCGATGCAGGTCGGGCAGGGTGCGTCGGCAGCCGACCAGGCCGAAATCGAGGTTGTCGCCATTCGAGGTGAGGGTGATGTTCACGGCCTGGCCGTCCAGCGGAATGGACAGCGGGTAGCTCGCGTCCAGTCGCGCGCCGTTCCAATACAGCGGCTCCCGCGCGCCCGGCACATTCGAGATGACGATGTTGAACGGCGGCGTCGCCATCGAGGCGAAGCCGGGCAGCAGCATCGCCGCCATCGGGCTCAGCATCACCCCGGCGACGGCGAGCGTCTGCGCGGGCGTCAGCGAGCGGTAGACCTCCTTGTTGCGCCGGGTCGACTCGCTCACCACCCGCAGCCGCTCCAGTGGATCGGCGATGTCGGTGCCCAGATTGCACAGCAGGGCCGCGATCTTCACGCCCTGGGTGTCGGTGTCGTCCTCGTCGCGCAGCGACATCGGCACCATCGCGATCATCGGCTTGTCCGGCAGCGCGTCGTGTTCGAGCAGGTAGGCGCGCAGCGCGCCCGCCGACATCGCCAGCACCACATCGTTGACGGTGGTGCCGGTCGCCTTCTTCACCTGCTTGACGCGGTCCATCGACCAGGTGCGCACCGCGCATTTGCGGGCGCCGCCGATCGGCACGTTGAACAGCGTGCGTGGCGCCTCGAACGGCAGCGTCAACTGCTGCTGGAGCAGCCCGGTGCGGGTCGCCCGCATCAGCGCGGCGGTCGAGGAACTCGCCGCGCCGAGGCCGCCGAGCAGTCCGCCCAGCCGGGAGCGCTGTTCGCGCGGCGCGTCCGGACGCTGCTTGCGCGGGAGGTTCCACGGCGTCTTGATCTCGGTCGCGAACGGGTCGGTGGTGAGCGTGCGCCGCAGTAGACGCTGCGCGGAGACACCGTCGATCAGCGAGTGGTGCATCTTCGAGTAGAGCGCGAACCGGCCGTCGGCCAGGCCCTCGACGAAATGCATCTCCCACATCGGGCGATGCCGGTCGAGCAGGGCGCTGTGCAGGGTCGAGGCGTGGTCGAGCAGCTGCCCGATCCGCCCCGGCGCCGGTAGCGCGCTGCGCTGTAGGTGGAAGTCCAGGTCGACGTCGTCGTCCTGGGTCCAGGCCAGCTGGGGTGCGCCGAGCCAGGTGGCGGGGCGCTTGCGGAAGGTGGGCCGGAAGGTTTTGTCGGCGAGCAGGATATCGCGGAACTCGCGCAGATAGTCCGGGCCCGCGTCCTCGGGCGGCTCGAACAATTGCAGTGAGCCCACGTGCATCGGGTGCTCACGGGATTCCGCGAGCAGGAACAGCGCATCCAACGGCGCGATGAACTCCATAACAGATCGCCCCCTGACGAGAGTGGTTCGGTGCAAGTCTGTAGACGATCGACCACGCTGTCGGGTCGGCACGGTGACGCATCACATGCCGCTTTCCAAGCTACCCGGCTCACCCCGCTCGCGTCAGGTGAACGACCACACCGCCGTACTACCCGACCTCGGAGGCGCGTTCCGCGAACCAGACGGGATGCTCGAGCGGATCAGGCGCAGGGGCACCGATGCCGCGCTAGGGGGTCAGACCTGGGCGGGCGCGGCCTGACGCGTCTCGACCGTGGCGTCGGTGAGGTCGGCGAGGTCGGCGATGCGCAGCTCGGCGGTCTGGTGCTCGACCGCCGGCTCGAAACCCGTTTCCTCGACGGGAGTTTCGGCGACCGGCTCGGCGACCTGCTCCGCGACCGGCTCGGGCGCCTGCGGCTCGGGCGCCGGAACCGGCGCGACGGCAGGGCCTTTCGTGGTGGCGATGTCGATGCCCAGTTCGATCCTGGTGGTCTCCACCAGTGCCCGCTCCTGCTCGGCCGCGTGCCGCATGGCCTTCTGCCACAGCGACGCCATCTCCTCGAGCTCCTCGACCGTGGCCTCCACGTCGATGTGCAGCTTCAGTCGCTGCATGGTGATGTGCTGGGCGGCGGTGAGGGTGCGGAGCAGGTCTTCGCACTTGTTCGGGATCCGGCGGTGCGCAACGACCCGCAGCCGGGTCAGCATGCCGTTGGGGCGATCCCAGATCACCTTGTGGATCTGGGCGCCGACGCTGTCGATCTCCTCCGTGGTGACGAGGTCCCACTCCCCGCAGCTGGTCAGATCGGCGCGCACCGAGGCCGAGGTCTCGAGGATCGAGGCGACCGCCGCGAGCACCGCCTCCCGGCGCCACGCCTCGTGATCGCGCTGGTCACCCACCATGTTCGACAGCTCGACATTGCGCTGCGCGGCGTCGAGTGCCTGCCTGCCGCGCTCGTCGGCCGCCGCGATGCCCTCGCGGTGGGTGCGGTTGTTGGCGATGACACCGACCAGAACTGCGGCGGCGACGACGAGCGAACCGAGGAGTGGGAGCCACTGAGTCACCAGCCGATCATTGCACCGAGGCACCGCGCAGTCATCATGATCGGCGCGTTGCCTGGCGATGTCGTACGGAGTGTCGCGGTCAGCGGGACGTGGGAACGCGGTGCAGGAAGCCGACGAGCGGCGCCAGTTCGGGGATCTGCTCGGCGTCCGAAAGCGCTTGTTCCAGTACCCGATCGTGCGTGGGACGCGCCTTTTCGTAGGCGGCCCTGCCGGTTTCGGTGAGCTCGGTGTAGATGCCGCGCCGGTCGTCCGCGCACAACACCCGGACCAGGAACCCGCGATCCTCGAGCCGGTTCACCAGCCGGGTCGTCGCGCTGGCCGACAGCGCCGCCGCGCGGGCCAGCTGCGAGATGCGCATGTGCCAGCCGTCCTGGCGGGCCAGGGCGTCGAGCACCGTGAATTCGACGACCGACAGTGCGTGCTCGCGCACCAGCTCGCGCTCGAGTGCGGTCTCGATGTGCCCGTGCAGCGCGGCCAGGGTGCGCCAGCCGGTCGCCCGCACCTCGACGGCGTCATCCGCAATACCCATGCGCCGAGTATAGCTGGCGGTTGCAATAGAGCGCGTGTGCAACTATCGTCGCCTAGCGTTAGTTGCACACGCGTGTTATCGGCGTAGAACGGAAGGAAGCGCTCACATGCCACTCGGTCTCATCGCCCTCGCGCTCGGGGGCTTCGGCATCGGACTCACCGAGTTCGTCATCGCCGGTCTGCTCTCGGCGGTGGCCGCCGACATGGGCGTCTCCGTGCCGACCGCCGGCTATCTCATCTCCGGTTACGCGCTGGCCGTCGTCGTCGGCGCGCTGGCGCTCACCCCGGTGGTCAATCGCTGGCAGCCCAAGCGGGCATTGCAGCTGCTCATGGTGCTGTTCACGGTGGGCAACGCCGCCTCGGCGCTGGCGCCCGGGTACGCGGCGTTGCTCGGCGGACGCGTGCTGGCGGCCCTGGCGCACGGCGCGTTCTTCGGCATCGGCGCGGTCCTGGCGGCCTCGCTGGTGGCGCCGGAGAAGAAGGCGGGCGCCATCTCGATCATGTTCGGCGGGCTCACCATCGCCAATGTCCTCGGCGTTCCGCTGGGCACCTTCATCGGTCAGCAGTGGGGCTGGCGGGCCACGTTCGCGGTGATCACCGTCGTCGGACTGGTCGCGCTGGCGGGCATCACCGCCCTCGTTCCGGACGCGCCCGCGTCGAGCGCCCGGCCGAACCTGCGCGCCGAGCTGTCGGTGTTCGGCAACACCCAGGTCTGGTACTCGCTGGCGATGACCGTGCTCGTCTTCGGCGGCATGTTCGGCGCCTTCATGTACATCGAACCGCTGCTGACCCGGGTCACCGGATTCTCCGACGGCGTGGTGCCGTGGCTGCTGGTGCTCTTCGGCGTCGGGCTGTTCTTCGGCAATCTGTTCGGCGGCCGCTGGGCCGACCGCGCGCTGACCCGCACCCTGCTCGCGCTCACCGTTGCCCTCGGGCTCGCGCTGGTCGCGTTCGCGCTGCTGGCCGACCACGAGATCGCCGCGATCCTGCTGCTACCCGCCATGGGCTTCTTCGGGTTCGGCGCGACGCCCGGCCTGCAGATGCGCGTGCTCGAGCATGCGGCCGACGCGCCCACGCTGGCGTCCTCGGCGAATATCGCCGCGTTCAATGTCGGCAATTTCCTCGGCGTCTGGCTGTCGGGCCTGGCGATCGGCGCGGGCTTCGGTTGGGTCTCGCCGCTGTGGGTCGGCGCCGGATTCGCCGTCACCGGGCTGGTCGTGCTGATCGCGGCCACGCGAGCCGACGCGCCCGGGGTGCGGGAGTCCGTGGCCGTCTAGTCGGTGTGGCCGGATGTTGACGAAAGATGTCACTCCGGCCACTCGGCTGACTACCGTGACAAATCATAGGATGACCCGGGCGAGTGCGGATCTCGCCGCGGAACGGAAACGGTGGTGATCGGTGAGTAAGCGCGGATGGGTGCTGTTCCTGGCGCTCGGCGTGATCTGGGGCGTGCCCTACGCGATGATCCGGATCGCGGTGGAGAGCATCGACCCGGTGGTCGTCGCCTTCGGGCGCACCGCGATCGGCGGACTGCTCCTGCTGCCGATCGCCCTGTATACCAATGCCTTCCGTGGCGTGCTCGCCCGCTGGCGAATGCTGCTGGCCTACACCGCGATCGAGATCGTCGGTCCGTGGGTGCTGCTCGGCTACGCCGAGCAGACCCTGCACAGCTCCACCGTCGGCCTGCTCGTGGCCGCGGTCCCGCTGATCGCGATCGTCATCGTGACGTTGCTCGGCCACGACCGCTTCGACGGCCGCCGCACGATCGGCCTGCTCATCGGCTTCGCCGGCGTCGCCGCGCTGGTCGGCCTGGATCTCGACCTGACCGACCCGATGGCGCTGACCGCCGTCGCGGTGACCACGGTCGGCTACGCCATCGGTCCGATCATCTACGACCGCACCCTGGCCGACCTGCCCGCGCTCGGCGTCGTCACGGCGTCGCTGCTGCTCGCCGCGCTCGTGTACACCCCGTTCACCGCCGCGTCCTGGCCCGCCCACATCCCCGCCGACGCCGCCTGGTCGATCCTCGGCCTTGCCGTGATCTGCACGGCCACCGCGTTTCTCGTCTTCTTCGCGCTCATCGCCGAGGTCGGCCCGGCGCGCGCCACCGTCATCACCTACATCAACCCCGCCGTCGCGATCGTGCTCGGCGTCGCCGCGCTGGGCGAACCGCTGACGATCGGCATGGCGATCGGGTTCCCGCTGGTCGTCATCGGGTCGATTATCGGCACCCGACGCACCACGCGGGTGCGCGACACGCTGCCCGCGCCGGTGCCCGAAGTCACCTCCTGACACGAAAATCCCCGGTGGGCAACGGATAACGCCGCCCACCGGGGATCGTTCGACCCGGATCAGTTCGTCGGTGCCGTGGTGGTCGTGGTGCTCGTCGGCGCGACGGTCGTGGTCGGTGCCACCGTCGTGGTCGGCGCGGGCGCCGAGGTGGTGGTCTTCGGCGCGGGGGCCTCGGCCTGGTTGGCCACCGGTTCCTGGGCCTGCGTCGTGGTCGACGGCGCGGTGGTCGACGGCGTCGTGGTGGACGGCGTCGTCGTCGTGCCGGTCGGCGAGGTGGTGGTCGGCGTCGTCGTCTCGGCGGCGCTGGTCGCCGACTTCGACGTCGTGGTGCTCGCCGCCGCCGCGGTGGTGGTCGTGGCCGGCTTGGTCGGCGCGGCCAGCGCGGCGGTCACATCGGCATCGGTGGGCGCCGACTTGGTATCCACCGTCTCGCCCGCCTGCGCCTGCTTGGCCAGGTGGGTCAGCCACGCCGCGGCGTACTCGGCCGAGGTCATCGGCTTGCCGTTGGCGGCGTCGGAATCACGCCAGTAGTCGAAGTGATGACCGGTGCCGTTGGGGCCCAGCGTCAGCTGGTACGGGTCGCTCAACGCCACCGGGATGGTGTTCTGGTTCGTCACGATCAGCCCGACGATCTCGTTGAACACCTTCTGCGGCAGGTACGCCAGCGGCGAGACCTGCTCGGCCGCGATGGTGTCGGCCTTGGCGGGCGCCTTGGTCTCGCCCGGCTTGTAGTCCGGATCCGACACCTTCAGCAGCACGTCGAGGAAGGTCTCGTCGCTGGCCATCCAGTTCGGGTTGGCGGCGATGTCGGAGAAGGCCGCCATCGCGATCCGGCCGAGGGTGAAGGCCATGTCCTGGCCGGTGGCCGGGGTCAGGCCGTCGCGCTGCAGGTCGTCGACGTTGATCTGGCGACCGACATTGGCGGCCAGCTGCAGCAGGGAGATGTTCTCCGGCGCCGCGCAGGTGAGGTCGCCCTCGGAGCAGAAGGAAGCGATCTTGCCGTTCAGCGCGCCGAAGCCGCCGCCGGTGGTCACGCCCTGGCCCGAGATGGGCTTGGTGCCGTTCTGGTACTTCTGATCGAAGCCGTCCGGGTTGGCGAACGGGTCTTCGGCGCCGATGAAGGTGCCGTCGCCCGCCTTGCGACCGGCGTCGGCGAACATCACGACGCCGAGCACGTCGTCGGGATCGACGACCGAGTAGCCGTCGGTGGGGTCGTCGTTGCCGATGCCCTCGGCGACGCGACGCACGACGTCGGCGCCCTCGCTGTAGCCGACGATGGAGAACTTGGTGTCCGGGCAGGCGGCGGAGATCTCGCGCATCACCTGCTGGGTGTTGGCCACGCCCTGGTTGACCGCGTCCTCATAGGTCCGCATGTCCGCCGGGTAGGCGATGTAGATCGCCGCGTACTCGCCCTCGGCGAGGTCGTCACGCGGCGCGTTCACCACCGGATCGACCCACACGCTGCTGTGATCGCCCGACAGCGCGGCGGGCAGCGGGTTGCCGTTGGCGTCGAGCAGCATCGCCGTCGTGCCCTCGACCGGGGTGTCGTTGCGGCCGGCGACCGAGATGGTCACCATCTCGCGGCACTCGGTCACGGAGGTGGTGAGCTGGTAGGTGGGGGACTCGGGCTGCGACGTCACCGCGAACGACGCGGCGACGATGGCCGCGACACCCAGCGCCGCCGGTGCGGCGACAGCCGAAGCGATGCGATGTTTCGCAAGGAACTCGCGCAGTTTCATTGTGTGATCCCGTTCGAATGACCTACAGGTGGGCAGGCCCCCCGACGGGCCGTTTGTCACGACCTTTGTCGTCCCACCTCGCGAGATCGTTACTGGCGCGAACAGGAATCACGTGCCCCCGTTTCCGGGGGCATCCGGCCAAGGGCGCGTTCTTCGCGCTGGTAGTGGCCGTTCACTTAGTCGCCTCAGCGGGGTCCGTTGGTATTCAGGAACACGACGACGCCGTCCCCGAACGCGCCGTCGGCGTCGAGCGCGAGGGTCGCCGCCATCGCCTTCGCGGTGTACACGGGTTCGAGGTGCAGCCCGGCATCGGCGGCCAGCGCGCCCGCCCGCTCGCCCTGCGGGGTGGGATGACCGTAGCCAGCGCCGAGCTGGTCCTCGACGAGGATCAACCGGTCGGCCGACAGCGTCAGCTCCGGCAGCCGCGCACCGCGTCTGCGCAGCAACGCCTCGGTCCGCCGGGCCGAGCGCAGCAGTGTCCTCGCGTCCAGCCGGAGCTGATCGTTGACGACCACCCCGACCACCCGCGTCGACAGCCCCGCCAGCTCGAGCCCGAGCAGCAGCCCGGCGGCGGTCCCGCCCGAGCCGATCGCGGTGACGATGTGCGTCGGCTCCGGCACGACCCCCGCCGCCACCTGATCGGCGAGTTCCAGCGCCGCCTCGACATAGCCGAGCACCCCGACCGTCGACGACCCACCGGCCGGCAGCAGGTACGGCGGCTTCCCGCCCGACGCGTGCTTGGCCAGCAGGTACGGCACCGCGGCGATCGTGCGTGCCTTGGTGTGCGTGAAATGCAGGGTGGCACCGCTGCGTTCGAGGCGCGCGAGCTGCGTCCGTACATGGTCGTCGACCGGCTGATCGACCAGCGCCAGCGCGGTGCGAAGCCCGTGCTCCCCGGCGTACAGCGCGGTCGCCAGACCCCAGTTCGTCCCGAGCCCGCCGACGGTCAGGATCGTGCGCCGTCCCCGCCGCAGGGCATCGGGCAGCAGCCACTCGAGCTTGCGCACCTTGTTCCCGCCCCACCCGCCGTCGCCGAACTCGCCGTCGTCGCTGAGCCACAAGCTGGCTCGGCCCACGGCGAGTTCAGGCAGCGGACGCAGCGGGGTCGGTCCGGTGCCCAGGCGCAGATGCGGCAGGGTGTCGTGGAGCTCCCCGAACCGTTGGTGCAGAAATGCGGTCATACCGTGACTAGATCATCACGCCCGTCACCGGTCGAGTCCCGCGACCTCGCGCACCGAGTCGGCGATGGCCCGGAAGTCCTTGCGCAGGATGGCGCCGTGGTTGCTCGCCACCTTCGCGCCGATGCGGATGTTCGGGTTGCGGGTGATCGCCGCGTCGAGTCCGCTGCGGATCTTCTCCTGCTCGTCACCCTTGCTGCCGAACGACGTGCCCGAGGCCACCACGTAGCGCACCGGCACGGTGATCGCGTCCAGTACCGGACTCAGCTCGCTGGTGCGGGACAGCTTGCCGAGCTCGATATTGCTCTCGGCCTGCTGGGCCGCGGTCATCCGCGGGGCCAGACCGGTCGGTCGCACCAGCGGCATGAACCAGCTCAGCCGCTTGAACAGGGTGCGGATCCGCTGCTCCATGGCGTCGTCGAGCCAGTCGTAGGGGAACGCGCCGTCGACGAGCACCGCGCCGATCGCCCGTTCCGGATTCCGTTCGGCCCAGTGCGCGCCCACGACCGCGCCGTAGGACCAGCCCACCACCAGTGCCCGGTCCACGCCCCTGGCCGCGAGCACCGCGTCGACATCCCGCACGGCGGCCTCGAACGAGTAGTCGGCGGACAGCTTCGACTTCTTGCCACGCGCCCGCTCGTCGAAGGTGATGTGCCGGAACCCGGGGCCCAGCTCGGCGATGGACTTGCGCCAGTAGCCCTGGGTGGCGAACTGCCCGTTCAGGTAGAGCACCGGGATTCCGTCGCCCCCGGTATCGGTGACGGCCAGCGCCGTATCGTCGACGGCCACCATGCCGGTCCAGGCGGTGTTCGGGGCGGTGTGTCGTGTGGTCATTCGGGATCACCCTCTCGGCTCGTGCTCGTGATTGCGACTACTGTCGCGAGCCGACCTGACACCGCCCTGACATCCACCTGACGCGGGCGCTGATACCGCTGCGCGCGGTTTCCCGCCGTCTCGGCGAGAACGCCATAGAATTGGCTATTCTGTCGAACCATATTTCGGAGGACACCAGGACAGTCGGATTTCCAGGTAACCAGGAAAGGTGACCAATGTCGGTTTCTCGGAATGTTCTGGTGTTCGTCTGCACGCTGGGTCTCCTGGCGGCGGCGTGTTCATCGAACGACACTGCGAAAGATTCGAACTCCACCTCGAGCGCGCGCCCGACGTTCTCCAGTGACGACCCGGCGAAAGCCGACGCCATCATGCGGATCGTCGACGACTACATGGCGGAAGCGCACCTGAAATCGGTGATCGTGCGCGTGACGATCGACGGCAAGGAGATCGTCACCGCGGCCAGAGGCGAGTCCATGACAGGCGTGCCGGCCACCACCGACATGCATTTCCGCAACGGCGCCGTCGCGATCTCCTACGTGTCGACCCTGCTGCTGATCCTGGCCGACGAGGGAAAACTGAGCCTCGACGACAAAGTCTCGAAATACCTGCCCGACATTCCCAACGCCGACCGCGTGAATCTGCGGCAGCTGGCCCAGATGACGTCCGGCTATCACGATTTCGTGCTCGGAAACGAGAAATTCGCCGAGATCGCGTTCGCGGATCCGTACAAGGCGTGGACCACCGAGGAACAACTCGCCCTCGCGATCAACGACCCCCTGTGGTTCGAGCCCGGCACCAACTGGGCTTACGCGCACACCAATTACGTGGTCCTCGGGCTGGTGCTGGCGAAGGTCACGGGTACCTCGCTCGCGAATGCCTTGCAGGACAAGGTGCTCGGCCCGCTCGATCTGAAGAACACCGTGCCCAACCTCACGCCCTACATCCCCGAGCCGGTCCTGCACTCGTTCACCTCCGAACGCCGCGCGTACTTCGACCTGCCGCCCGACGTCCCGTTCTACGAGGAATCGACCTACTGGAATCCGTCGTGGACGATCAGCCACGGCGCGATCCAGACGAGCGACATCTACGACCTCGAACGCAGTGCCGTCGCCATCGGCAGCGGCGAACTGCTGTCCGAGGAGTCGTACCGGGCGATGACCACCACCGACCTGCGCGGCAAGACGACAACGGTCCCCGGCTGCGTCAACTGCCGCCCGCTCGACGACTTCCAGACCTATGGTCTGGGCCTGTGGCTCACCGGCGACTGGTCCTACCAGAACCCGCTGTTCTTCGGCGGTGCCGCGGTCAACGCCTACCTGCCGTCGAAGAAGATCGCGATCGCGGTCGCCGTCACCTTCCTGCCCGAGGCCTTCAGCTCCTCGGGCGGCTACACCAACGGCGGCGACGCGCTGTTCCGCAAGATCGGCGCCTACCTCGCCCCCGACGACGCCCCGCCGGTCAAGAAGGACGTTCCGCCGCAGGGCGGGTCGTAGCCGATGGCCGACTGGGACGGCGCGGGCTACGCCCACATCAGCGCACTCCAGCGGACGATGGCGACGGACGCGGTGGCGTCCGTCGTCGTGACGGGCTCCGAGCGCGTGCTCGACGTGGGGTGCGGCGACGGCTATGTGACGCGGCTGATCGCGGCGCGAGTGCCCGGCGGCTCCGTCCTCGGCGTCGACCCGTCGCCCCGGATGATCGAGGTCGCCCGCACGGCCGACGACCAGCCCACCAACGTCGCCTTCCAGGTCGGCGACGTCACCACCATGACCTTCGACGCCGACTTCGACCTCGCGGTCTCGTTCAACGCCCTGCACTGGGTCGTCGACCAGGAGACCGCCTACCGCCACATCGCCGCGGCCCTCGCACCCGGCGGACAGGTGCTCGCGCAGTACGTCTGCGCCGGACCACGCCCGAGCATCGAGGACATCGCGATGGCGGTCACCGGCGACGCGCGCTGGTCGGCGGCCTTCGCCGATTTCCCCCGCCCCTACGTGCACATCGAACCCGACGCGTTGCCCGCGATCGCGGCGAACGCCGACCTCGAAGTCACCGCGCGATCCGTGACCGACCGGGAATGGGACTTCGGCTCCCGCGAAGCCTTCGCCCGTTGGTGCACAGTCGGTTTCGCGGACTGGACGGCCCGCCTACCCGCCGCCGACGTCCCGATCTTCGTGAATGAGGTCGTCGACCGCTACGAAGCGGTCATCGGCCGGCCGGGCCTGTTCCGCTTCTTGCAGCTGCGGGCCGAACTGTCGCGACGTGCGGACAGGTGAGAACTCGTCAGCTTTCGGCGAGCTGTGCGCGCAGCGTATCCATCCCCATTCCGCCCATACGTAATGCGCGGGTGTGGAATTCCTTCAGTGAGAACGATTCTCCCGCGCGAGCCCGCGCTTCGTCGCGCGCAGCGAGCCATCCGCGCTCCCCCAATTTGTAAGCGGGCGCCTGACCAGGCCAGCCCAGGTAGCGGTCGATCTCGAAGCGCGCCCTGGCCGGTTCGGTCAGCGCGCGGGTCAGCAGGAACTCCAGCCCGAGTTCCGGTGTCCACCGTTGGCCCTCGTGGAATCCGGTGCCGGCGGGAATGGTCGATTCCAGATGCATGCCGATATCTACGATCACCCGCGCGGCACGGAGCAATTGCTCGGCGAGCATGCCGAACCGGGCACCGTCATCGCTGAGGTAGCCGAGTTCGTACATGAGCCGTTCGGCGTACAGCGCCCACCCCTCACTGTGCCCGTCGACGAACGACATCATCCGCTGGTATCTGTTCAGCTCGTCTGCCGTGAGCACCACGATCGCGTGCAGATGATGCCCCGGCACCCCCTCGTGATAGACGACGCTGACCTCCCGCCATGTGGTGAACTGCTCCTTGCCCGCCTCCAGCGACCACCACATGCGCCCAGGCCGCCGCAGGTCCTCGCTCGGTCCGAGGTAGTACGCGCCGACACCCCCACCGGGCGCCGCGATCTTGCACTCCAGTCGGGCAACCTGCTCCGGAATGTCGAAGTGATTGCCGCGTAATGCGTTCAGCGCCGCATCGGAAGTGCGCTGTAACCATTCCTCGAATGCGGCCGCACCGTCCACCCGATATTTCGGATCGGCATCGAGCACCGCCGCCGTCTCGGCCGGTGTCTTCCCCGGCGCGATACGCGCGGCGACGGCGCGCATTTCGGCTTCGATCGCGGAGAATTCGCGCCAGCCCCAGTCGTAGGCTTCCTCTAGATCGAACTCGGCACCGGTGAAATACCGCGACCACAGCAGATAGGTACGCTCGCCCACCGCATCCGCGGCAGGGGCCTGCGGCGCCAGCACGCCGCGCAGGAATCCGGCGAACTCGTCATAGGCCGAATCAGCCGCGCGCGCGTTCCGTTCCAGCTCCTCCAGCGGTGCACCCGCCACGCCACTCGCACCGGCGATCAATCCGGTGAAGAAGCCCATTTCGCCGCGGCTTCCCGCCCACGCTTCTGCTTGTTCGGCGGTCTTGTCGATCTGCCGCCGAGCGGATATCCGGCCGTTCTCGGCCGCCGCAAGCAAGGAAGCCCGCACCCCGAAGAGGGCTGCAGGCACCTGCTCGAGCCGCACGGTGATCGCCTCCCAATCCGCGCCCGTCTCGGTGGCCATCAGATCGAACACCATCCGGATGTCCTGTACCGGACTGGCGATCACGTTGAGCGACGCCAGTCGTAGCCCGGCATCCTGTACTTCGAGTTCTATCCCCAGCCGTTCACAGAACACCGCCTTGGCGACCCGTTCACTATCGGTGGTCGGTTCGATCGCGACCATGCTGCGCAACGCATTCCGGACGATCGCGGCCCGAAGGCGATGTCCCGCAGGCGAATAGTCGGTCAGCCGATCCTCGAACCCGGCGATCCCGAACAACGTCGCCATAACCGGATCGGCGGCCGCGTACTCCTCGACGAACCGATCGCAGACCTCATGCACCCCCGGAGCGGATTCCATGCCAGGCACGCTAACCGAGGCGTCCGGAGGCTAGCCCCTGGCCATGTCCACGAAACGGCTCAGGTGGAGCTGGTGGGCGACGGTGATGGTGGCGGTGGGGCCGTTACGGTGCTTGCCGACGATGAGGTCGGCTTCGCCGCCGCGCGGGTCGTCGCGTTCGAAGGCGTCGGGGCGGTGCAGCAGGATGACCATGTCGGCGTCCTGTTCCAGCGAGCCGGACTCACGGAGGTCGGACACCATGGGGCGCTTGTCGGTTCGCTGTTCCGGACCACGGTTCAGCTGCGAGATCGCAATGACGGGAACCTCGAGTTCCTTGGCCAGCAGCTTGAGATGTCGCGAGAATTCCGAGACTTCCTGCTGTCGCGATTCGACCTTCTTGCCCGAGCTCATCAGCTGCAGGTAGTCCACCACCACGAGTTTCAGGTCATGGCGCTGCTTGAGCCGCCGCGCCTTGGCCCGGATCTCCATCATGGTCAGGTTCGGCGAGTCGTCGACGAACAACGGCGCCTCACTGATCTCGCTCATCCGCCGAGCCAGCTTGGTCCAGTCGTCGTCACTCATCCGCCCCGACCGCATATCACCGAGCTTGATCTTCGCCTCCGCCGACAACAGACGCATGACGATCTCGGTCCGGCTCATCTCGAGCGAGAAGATGACACTCGCCATCCCATGCTTGATCGAGCAACTCCGCATGAAATCCATTCCCAGCGTGGAGTTGTGGGTCGGGACCATCGAGCGGCCGGCCAGGTAGAGGTGATCGGCATTGTCGACCTCGACGCAGCGCACGGGGACGGAATCAATGGGGCGCACGTCGACGATGTGGCGCGAGTTCGACCGTGCGGTGTTGCGTGCGGCGCGGCGTTCCTTGTGCAGCAGCGCCTTCCGGTACAGGCCGAACACCTCGTCGTCGGTGGCGAAGGTGAGTGTGTAGCAGGTCGACGACTGCTCGGACCGGCCGCGCACCCGCTGGGTGGTGACGCCGCAGCGGTAGCCGAGGGAGACGACGAGTTCCTCGACATCACGGAATAGGCGCTCGTCGGTGACGGCGAACTGCACGGACCCGCCGAGCGTGACGGTCCCGTCGGTGTCGAGCAGGCCGGCCAGCAGCGCCCGGCGCTGCGCTTCGGAAGCGCGCAGGTAGTCGGTCGGGATGTGCTTGTCGCCCAGCACCGAGAGGGTGCGCATCCGGGCCTGCACACTGCCCGCCGAGTTCCGGCACACCTGGCACAGCCGCAGCCCGATCGACGGGCCGCCGCACTGGGCGCAGGTCGGCGCCGGGACCGGGTCGGAAACGAATCGCGCTCTCCCACCGCAGGAACGGCCACAGGTACGGACCTCGCTGGTGAACGGCACGAACTCGGTACCACACACCACGCAGGCACGGGCCCGCACCGGTTCGGGGGCGGGCAGCGTGAGCTGGTAGCGGCCGGGCGCGGACGGCGAGGGCGCCGCGACGATGCCTTCGCCCTCGATCCGCGCGACGATCTCCGGGTCGGAGCACGTCAGCTGCGCGGCCGCGGCGGTGCCGTCGCCCAGCCAGGCACCGAGGGTGTACGGCGGTACCAGCAGATCGCGGGCGGGCAGCTGTAGCGGCCGGGTGTTCGTGACGGAATGGTTGAGCCTGCGGTCGGCGGTGGCGCAGCGCAGGGTGTTCGCGATCTCGGCGGTGGTGCGAACGCCGGCCGCCACCGGAGTGCGCCGCGGTCGGCCCGCGGCCGCTTCCTGCGCGGATCGCCGGGACTCCCGAGTCTCGGTGAGCCACTGGTGCTGTTCGTCGGCGACGAGCACCGTCCCATCGGAGAATTCGACTTCGTAGCAGGGTCGGCCGGTCATGACCTCGGTCGCGGCGACCACCCGGGTGGGGTGGCCGTCGGCGTCGAGCAGCTCGTCACCGACGCGGACCTCGCCCATCGTCGTCCACCCGGTCGGCGTCGGCAGCGGGGTGTCCAGCGCCAGCGCCTTACCGACACCGGGGCGGGCGGCGACGATGATCATCTGGCCTGCGTGCAGGCCGTTGGTGAGTTCGTCGAGTTCGGTGAAGCCGGTGGGGACGCCGAGGGAGATGCCGCCGCGGGAGGCGATGGAGTCGATCTCGTCCATGGTGGGCTGGAGGAGTTCTTCCAGCGGGGTGAAGTCCTCGGTGGTGCGGCGCTCGGTGACCTCGTAGATCTCGGCCTGGGCGCGGTCGACGACCTCGGCGACGTCCTGGCCGTCGGCGCCCGCGTAGCCGAACTGGACGATGCGGGTGCCCGCCTCGACGAGGCGGCGCAGGATGGCCTTCTCGGCGACGATCTCGGCGTAGAAGCCGGCGTTGGCGGCGGTCGGGACGGTCTGGGTCAGAGTGACCAGGTAGGGCGGGCCGCCGATGCGCTTGAGCTCGCCGCGGCGGTCGAGGCCCGCGGCGACGGTGACGGGGTCGGCGGGTTCGCCGCGGCCGTACAGGTCGAGGATGGTGTCGTAGACGGCCTGGTGGGCGGGGCGGTAGAAGTCGCCGGGGCGCAGCACCTCGACCACGTCGGCGATGGCGTCCTTGCTCAGCAGCATGCCGCCGAGCACCGACTGCTCCGCGGCCATGTCGTGCGGGGGCTGGCGGCCGAAGTCCTCGCCGGGGGGTTCGGGCGGGAAGTCCGTATGCGCGCGGTCACCGGTGGTAGTCACCAGAATCGACCGTCCTCTCTGCCCGCAGAACCGGGGGTTTCACATCGATGAACTCGTTGTACTCCCGGGCACCGACACGGATGTCAGCAATCGGTTGCCTGCGTGATTCCCGGGGTCGCGCGCAGGGCGATGCGACGAACCTAGGCGACGTTTCGGGGCGCCGCCAACCCCATATGTGCACACAACTGTGGATAACTTGGGGGTAGTTCACCCAGTGTTGTGCAGCTCCTGTGGAAAACGTGGGGAAAACCCAGGTCAGTGCAGTGGAACGCCCTGCTAGGCCCCGTTTTACCCAACTCTCCACCTGTGGATGAAAGAAGTTCCGGCGTGTCGGTCAAGGTGAACGGCCGGGCGTGTTGGGTAAACAGCGATGGTGCAGGCTATGACTGGAGTCACAAATCTGCCGGTCGGTTTCCGCAACCATCCACAGGCTGGATAACGGGAGGTCAGCGGATTGCCGACCGTCGGCCGCCTACTGTGACCTGCGCGGGAGTGATTTCCGGCTACCGACCAGTTATCGCTATATGGCCCGCGAAAAGGCAACGAGAAACCACCCCCGTGTCGAACACGGGGGTGGTTCTCAGCGAACTCAGTTCGCGGCAACCTCGAGGTTGAACTTGGCAGCCACGTCGGGGTGCAGGTGCACCACGATGCCGTGCTTGCCGGTCGCCTTGATGTGCGACTTCGGCAGCTCGATGCTGCGCTTGTCCACCACGGGGCCACCGGCAGCCTTGATGGCGGCGGCGACATCGGCGGTGGTGACCGAGCCGAACAGCTTGCCGCTGTCGGCGGTCTTCACGGCCAGCGAGACCGACTCCAGGCCCTCGATGGCCTGCTTCAGCTCGTTGGCGTGATCGAGGTCGCGCACCTTGCGGGCGTCCTGCGCCCGGCGGATGCCCTCGACCTGCTTCTGGGCGCCACGGGTGGCCACGATGGCCAGACCGCGGGGCAGCAGGAAGTTGCGGCCGTAGCCGTCCTTGACCTCGACGAGATCGCCCGGGGCACCGAGGTTGTCGACATCAGCGGTGAGGATGAGCTTCATCTGTCTGACTCCCTTTCTCAGCGAGCGGTCGACACGTAAGGCAGCAGGGCCACCTCACGCGAGTTCTTGACGGCGACAGCGATATCACGCTGGTGCTGGACGCAGTTGCCGGTGACGCGGCGGGCGCGGATCTTGCCGCGATCGCTGACGTACTTACGCAGCAGCGTGGTGTCCTTGTAATCGATATTGACGATTCCGGACTTGCTCTCCTTGCAGAAAGTGCAAGCCTTCTTCTTCAGCACCTTTTCGCGCGCGGGCGCTTTAGGCATGGTCTTCTCTCCGTACTATGAGTGCCGTTCCTCAGAACGGCGGTTCGTCATCCATGCGGCCGCCGCCCCCGAAGGAGCCGGCCGCGGGCGCGCTACCCCACGGATCGTCGTTGCCGGCGTTTCCGCCGCCCGACTGTCCGCCGCCGTTGTTGGCGTTGTAGCCGCCTGCGCTTGCACCACCACCGGCATTGCCGGAACCGCCACCGAAGCCACCGCCTCCGCCGCCGCGACCGGCCTTGGAGACCTTGGCAGTCGCGTAGCGCAGCGAGGGGCCGACCTCGTCGACCTCGAGTTCGACGACCGTGCGCTTCTCACCCTCGCGGGTTTCGTAGGAGCGCTGCTTGAGCCGTCCGCTCACGATCACGCGAGCGCCTCGGGTCAGGCTCTCGGCGACGTTCTCCGCTGCTTCACGCCAGATGTTGCAGCGCAGGAACAGGGCCTCGCCGTCTTTCCATTCGTTCGAATTGCGATCGAACACGCGGGGAGTCGAAGCGACGGTGAAATTCGCCACCGCTGCGCCCGCGGGCGTGAAACGAAGCTCAGGGTCTGCCGTCAAGTTTCCGATGACGGTGATGACCGTGTCGCCTGCCATGGGGGTTCCTCCTGCTCGGGGTGCAGTCCGCGTCTCGCTGTCGCGCTAGAGCCTAAAGATAGGTACCGACGAAAACGAGAGTTTGCTCTGCGGACTACTTGTCGTTGCGCAGAACCTTGGTGCGCAGCACCGTCTCGTTCAGGCCCAGCTGGCGATCGAGCTCGCTCACGGTGGCCGGGGTCGCGGTCAGTTCGACGACCGCGTAGATGCCTTCGGCCTGCTTGGCGATCTCGTAGGCGAGCCGGCGGCGGCCCCAGATGTCGACCTTGTCGACCTTGCCGCCCTCGGTCTTGACGACGTTGAGCAGGTTATCCAGGGACTGCCCGACGATGCGCTCGTCCAGGCTGGGGTCGAGGATGACCATCACTTCATAATGACGCACGGACCAATCACCTCCTGTGGACTAGGAAACGGCCATGGACTCTCCATGGCAGGAGGGTTCGTTGCGTCAGCAACCCGGTAAGGCTACATGAGCGGGCCCTGAGCAGCGAAATCGATCTTCGCCGCGGGTGTGCGCGGGTGATCGGCGCGTCGCCGCATAATGTGGTCGCCATGACCACGGCCGCCGACGCGCAGCAGCGCACCGCACGCGGCGCGGCGCGGGCGACGGCCCTGACATTCCTCGTCGTGCTGCTGTGCGGGCTCACCCTCGCGATGGCCTATGCCAACAAGGCGCGATGCGCGGGCGGGGCGATCGACGAATCCGGTCGCAGCCAGATATTCGATGTCCGCAAGGATGCGGATGTCTGCTATTCGGATATCCAGTTCCTTTGGCTCGGCCGCGATATCGACAATCACGTCTTCCCGTATGTGGACGGCGGGATCACCGAGGACGGCGCGCTCACCGGCGGCGCGGTGGAGTACCCGGTGCTCAGCGGCGTGCTCATGTGGGCGGGCGCGATCGGGGTCACCAACGACGCGGATTTCCTCTGGCACTCGGCGCTGCTGCTCACGCCGTTCGCGCTGCTCACGGCCTGGATGCTGGTACGGCTGGCCGGCCCGGCCGCGCTGCTGTGGGCGATCGGGCCGCCGCTGGTGCTCTACGCCTTCCACAACTGGGAACTGCCGGTGGTGTGCACGGCGGTGGCGGCGGTCTACGTGATGACGATGCTGACCGGCCTGTCGGTGCGCACCCGCGGGATCATCGCCGCGGTGCTGCTCGCGCTCGGCTTCTGTCTCAAGCTCTATCCGGGAATCTTCGTGCTCCCGCTGGCGATGTACGTGCTCACCGAGGGCGCGCCGCGCGGCCCGCGCCGGCTGCGCGAGCTCGATGTGGCGGGCGCGGCGCAGACGCTGCTGGCGGCGATGGGCACGGTGGCCGCGGTGAATCTGCCGTTCATGGTGGCCGGTGCCGACGGCTGGCGCGCCTCGATCACCTTCCAGCAGCTGCGTCAGGCCGACATCACCACCAATTCGATCTGGTACTGGGGCCACCAGCTGATCTTCGGCCGCGACGCCGAGACGAGCACCACCTGGCATGACCTGGTCGCCATCGCCTCACCGGCGCTGATCCTGGCGTCGTTCGTGCTCGCGCTGTGGCTCGGCGTCCGCCGCTGGACCCCCACCTCCCCGTTCCCGTGGGTCGGCGTGAGCGGCGCGATGCTGTGCGGCTTCATGCTTTTCCACAAGGTCCACTCCCCCCAGTACACCCTGTGGATAATTCCGTTCCTGGTCCTGTTCGAGGTCCCGTGGTCGCTGGTGGCGGCCTACCTCGTCGCCGACGCGGCCGTCGGCATCGGCGTCTTCCGCTACTTCTACGCCCTTGGCGTCGGCGAGGGCGTCGACCTCACCGAGGGCATCGTCCAATTCGGCGTCTGGCTCCGCACCGCCCTGCTCATCGCCCTCTTCTTCCTCTTCCTCCGCGCCGAACTCCGCGGCCGCCGCACCCCCACCCCGCACGAATCCCCCACCGCCGCACGAGAACTCCAAGCGGTGGGCTGACGAACGACAGCGGCGGCGGATCCCCGTCCGGGATCCGCCGCCGCTATGACTGTTCGTCCTGTCGCCGCCTCAGCTGACCGGGGCGGCTTCCTTCGATTCGTCGATCGCGTCCGGCTCGTTCTTGCGGTTGCGCAGGATCGAGGAGATGAACGCGGCGCCGATGAAGGCGACGCCGACGAGGCCGGTGATGAGCTCGTTGACGTGGACGCCGATGGAGACCAGCAGGATCGCGGCCAGGGCGCCGATCGCCCAGTGGGCGCCGTGCTCCAGGTACACGTACTCCGACAGGGTGCCCTGGCGGACCAGGTACACCGTGATCGACCGGACGAACATGGCGCCGATGAAGCCGAGGCCCAGCGCGATGATGATCGGGTCGGAGGTGATCGCGAACGCGCCGATGACGCCGTCGAAGGAGAACGACGCGTCGAGCACCTCGAGGTACAGGAACAGGAAGAACGCGGCCTTGCCCGTGGCCTTGACCAGGGTCGACGGGCCGGAGCTCTCCAGGTCCTCGGTGTGGAACATCGAGCCGAGGCCGTCGACCGCGATGTAGACGATCATGCCGAGCAGGCCGGCGACCAGCACGGTCGACCGGTCCTCCTCCTTGGCCAGGAACTCCGAGGTCAGGATCAGGCCGGTGCCGGCGACGACCACGGACAGCATGTCGAGCTTGCCCGCCTTGGCCAGGGGGCGTTCCAGCCAGCCGAGCCAGGTGATCTCACGCTCTTCGAAGATGAAGTTCAGGAACAGCAGCGCGAGGAACATGCCGCCGAACGCCGCGATCTGCGGGTGCGCGTCGGTCAGCAGGGTTTCGTAGCTGGGGCTGCCGTCGGGGAAGTAGGCGGCGTCGTCGGCCGGCGGGTTGAGGGCCAGGTCGAACGCTTCGATCGGACCGAGCCCGGCGGTGATCCACACGATGGCCAGCGGGAAGATCAGTCGCATGCCGAACACGGCGATGATGACGCCGATGGTCAGGAAGATCCGCTGCCAGAACTCGCTCATCCGTTCCAGGACGGTGGCGTTGATGACGGCGTTGTCGAACGACAGCGACACCTCGAGGATACCGAGGATCGCGCACAGTGCCAGCGCGGTCGGGCCTCCGTAGAGGAAGGCTACGACCAGCGAAATCACCGTGATGACGATGGACATGCCGAAGATGCGCGTAATCACGCGGAGGGACCTTTCTGTGTCACACGGACAGGGGGCCCGGTCAGTCGAGCCCCCTGCTCGCGATGGTGACTAGACGTTGACGCCGTAGTCGCGGGCGATACCGGCCAGGCCGGAAGCGTAGCCCTGCCCGATGGCGCGGAACTTCCACTCGGCGCCGTTGCGGTACAGCTCGCCGAAGACCATAGCGGTCTCGGTGGAGGCGTCCTCGGACAGGTCGTAGCGGGCCAGCTCGGTGCCGTTGGCCCGGTCGACGACGCGGATGTAGGCGTTGCGCACCTGGCCGAACGACTGCGAGCGGGTCTCCGCGTCGTAGATCGAGACGGGGAAGAAGATGCTCTCGATGGTCGGCGGCGTGTTGGCCAGGTCGACGTTGATGACCTCGTCGTCGCCCTCGCCCTCACCGGTGGTGTTGTCGCCGGCGTGCTCGATGGCACCCTCGGGGGACTTCAGGTTGTTGAAGAACACGAAGTGCTTGTCGGAGACGACCTTCTTGTCGGCGCCGGTCGCGATCGCGCTGGCGTCGAGGTCGAAGTCGGTGCCGGTGGTGGTGCGCACGTCCCAGCCGAGGCCGACCGCGACCGCGGTCAGGTTCGGGGCCTCTTTGGTCAGCGAGACATTGCCGCCCTTGGACAGACTGACACCCATGCGGGAATCCCTTCGGTTAGTCCGGTGTGTCGTTTCCCAGCATGTCCGAATCGCCGGGTACGGCTACGACAGTAATAGGTTTCGGGGATCTTGCGTAGGAACGAGCTGGAGCCCAGGTGAACGCGGGGAATCTCCTACCATCGGGGCAGTGCGTGGTCGGGTCGCCGCGCGGTTGGCGAAAGGGGATGTGCCGATGACACCTCGCAGACGCGGCTGGTTCAGATCGGGGCCCGATCATGAGTGGATCAGTGGAGCGCGCGCCGCGGCGTCGGCCGCCTTCCTCGATATGGATCGCAGGCAGACGGCGGCGGAGGCGGGCGTGGTGGCCAGTGAGCAGGTCTTCCCGGACCGCCGCGTCGGCGCGCTCTGGGAGCCGGTGCGCGCACGGTGCTACGCCGCGGCGGGCGCGTACCTGAGCTTCACCGAGGAACTCGACGCCGCCGAGGCCACCGGCACGCCGATCGCCGACGGTCCGGCCAGGGCCGACGCCCTGGTCCGCCAGCTCAACGAGGCCGCGCGCGGGGTCGACGAGTTCTATCACGCCCGCAGCGAGCAGCTGGCGGAGGCGGCGCGGGTGCGCTCGGTGGTGCCGCAGCTGCTGGCGCAGGTGCGTGGTGAGGCCGAGCGCGCGCTCGCGGCGGCGGCGTCGTCGGGCTACGCGAACTACCCCTCGATCGAGGCCGGTGTAAGGCGGCTGAATGAGGCTCTGATCACAGCGTCCGCGACCGATCCGCAGGCGGCGGTGGCGGCCGCGCGCACGGTCGCGGCCGAGGTGCAGCAGGCGACGGCGGAATTGTCGGATGCGTTGGCGCAAGCCCCTTCTCGCGCGTCGGCGGCGGCGAACGCGATCGCTTCGGTGACGACCAGGTTGGCCGCGGTCCGCAACCGGGCCGACGCGCTCGGTCCGGCCTACTCGGCGCTGCTGCGGGAGTTCAACGCTGCGAGTTCGGCGGACTTGACCAACAATGAGCGGGAAAGCCGGCGCGGCATCGACGCCGCGGACACGGCGCTGGTGGGCGCGCGTGTCGCGGCTGCCGATCACGACCCGGAGACCGCCCTTGATTTGACCGCCACCGCGCGCCAGCACCTCGCCGAGGCCGAGCAGTTGGTCGACGCCGTCACCCGGCGCCTCGAATTGCTCCGCGGGGTGCGTGCCGACCCCGATGCGCACGCCCGCACCGTACGATTCCGGCTGCGGGACGCGCAGATGCTCGCGGTCGACCGAGGACTGGTCGGCGAGTGGGGTTCGGTGCTCGATGCGCAAGCCGAACGCCTCGACCGCATCATTTCCGGACTGACGGGTCGTCATCCAGACTATTGGGCATACGTGTCCGAACTGGATACCGTCGCGGCGTTCATCGCCGGCGTGGTCGACCGCATGAGAAAAACCGCCCGAACCGACAGCACGTAGGAACACAGACATGAGATGGCCCGGAAAATGAGGTGGGGGGAATGACCGCGGGGTACGCCGTCGCGCCGGAGATTTGCCTGCGTAAGCAGGTTCCGCTGCGCCACTTCCGGCAGTTGTGCGGGCCGAGGGCCCGTGAGCTGTTCCTGGTAGAGCCGGAGCCGATCGTCGGCGCCCACGATCGGGAACTACTGGCGACCGCGCTCGGCGCGACGCTGTATGTGCCCGCCACCCGCCCCGACCTGGCCGCCACCATCAGCCGCCGAGCCGCGCGCGGCGTCTGCTCGATGGTGATCGACCTCGAGGACGCCGTCGCCGACCACCAGGTGGAGGCCGCCAAGCAGCACGCGGTCGCGACCCTGGACCTGCTCGCGCGCAGCGAGGACCCGAACCCGATGCTGTTCGTCCGGGTGCGCGACCCGCAGACCGTGACCGAGCTGGTCGGCCTGCTCGGGCCGGGCGCCGAGGTGCTCACCGGATTCGTCTTCCCCAAGTTCGACGCCGTCACCGGGCCCGCCTATCTGGCCGCCCTCGACGACGCCCGGCGCACACTGGACCGCCCGATCTACGGCATGCCCGTGCTCGAATCGGCGAGTCTGGTGCACCGGCAGACCCGCGACGAGCAGCTCGCGCGCATCGCCGACCTGCTGGCCGAACACCGCGACCACCTGCTCGCGGTGCGCATCGGCGCCACCGACATGTGCTCGACCTTCGGCATCCGCCGCGACCGCGACCTGACGATCTACGACGTGCGCGTGGTCGCCGACGTGATCGCCGACATCGTGAACTACCTGGGCCGTGCCGACGGCACCGGTTTCATCATCACCGGGCCGGTGTGGGAATACTTCGCCGACCACGAGCGGATGTTCCGGCCGCTGCTGCGGACCGCGCCGTTCGAGGAGTCCGACGCGGTGCCGTTCCGCCAGTACCTGGTCAGTCGCGACCTCGACGGCCTGCTGCGCGAGATCACCCTGGACCGCGCCAACGGCATCCAGGGCAAGACGGTGATCCACCCGTCGCATGTGGCGGCGGTGCACGCGCTGTCGGTGGTGACGCACGAGGAGTACGCCGACGCGCTGCACATCATGGAGGCCGACGTCGGCGGCGTCGCGGCCTCGGAGTACCGCAACAAGATGAACGAGATGCGCCCGCACCGCAGTTGGGCCCGCCAGACGCTGGTCCGGGCTCGCGCGTTCGGTGTCGCCAACAAGGGAGTGTCCTTCGTGGATTTGCTGACAGCGATGATCGCCGAATGAGCGCGTTCGGCCTCGATCTCGAAACACCGTGGGCGACCGCGAATCTGGGCATCGAACTGCGGCACGGCGAGTCGTTCGCCGCGTCGGCGGCCGCGGACGCGCTGCCGGGTGAACTCTCGATCGCCGCGCTGGTCCAGCCGGGTCTGCGCCGCAATCCGCGCCGGGCGCACCTGCTGGTGTCGACCGTGCTCGGCAAGCACCTGCCCACCGACCCGCGCGTGGTGATCGGCGCGGGCAATCGGCTCGGCGACCTGGTGCGCGGGGTCCTGGGCGACCGGGAACCCGTCGTGCTCGGATTCGCCGAGACCGCGACGGGTCTCGGTCACTGTGTGGCGGCGCGGATCGGCGCCGGGTGCTACCTGCACTCCACTCGCCGTGAGGTCGCGCGGGCCACCACGCTGACCGGGTTCGAGGAGGGGCATTCGCATGCCACCTCGCACCTGCTGCAACCCGCGCCCGCCGACATCTTCGTCAACGATCTGCCGCTGGTGCTGGTCGACGACGAGATCTCGACCGGCGACACCGCCATCGACGCCGTTCGCGCGCTGCACGCATTCGCGCCGCGCTCGCATTACGTGCTCGCCTCCCTGGTCGACATGCGCACCGCCGCCGACCGGGCCAAGTTCGAGACGTTCGCCGCCGAACTCGGTGCCCGCATCGACACCGTGTGCCTGGCCTCGGGCCGCACCGAGCTGCCCGACGGTCTGATCGAGACGGTCACATCGATGCCCGAACCGGAGCTCAATCCGACAGCGGCCCACCGTGGTTCGTTCGGCCGGATCGAGTTGTCCTGGCCCGCCGATGTTCCCGAGGGCGGCAGGCACGGCATCCTGAACTCCGAGGTCGCCGCCTTCGATGTCGCGCTGAAGGCCGCCACCGGCCAGGTCCAGGCTCGCCTCGCCGCCGAGTTCGCCGATCGCCCGGTGATCGTGCTCGGTCATGAGGAGCTGATGTACCTGCCGCTGCGGCTGGCCGCCGAGCTGGCCGAAGGCGGCATCCCCACCCGATTCCAGACCACCACGCGCTCACCGGCTTACGTGCTCGACGAGCCCGGCTACCCGCTGCGGCGCGGCTTCCGTTTCCACGCGCCGGAGCCCGACGCGACCGCCAAGCGCTACCTGTACAACGCGCACTGGCCAGACGGCGCGGTGGCGCCGGTGCTGCTGGTCGTCCTCGATCCGCCCGCCGATACGCCCGAACTCGTGGCGCCGGGCGGTCTGGTCGACGTGCTGACCGCCGCGGGCGCCGATGTGCTGGTCGCCGTCCTGCCGGGTGCGGACCCGCGAGCGCTGCACACGACACGAACTTCGGCAGCGCGCGCCGCGGTCCCCGCGCGGGCGCACGCGGCCGACCGGGCCGCCGAATCCGTGCGGCCCGACCCCGATGCGGCGGCCGCGCCCGATCGCCCTCGACCGCTGCACGGACCCGACTTCGGTTCCTACGCGGCCGACGAGGTGTCGTGGCTGCTCAAGGACCTCTCGGGCGTCGACTTGGAAGCCGATGTCGCCGAACGCGAACGGCGAATCCAGGCGGGCGTGGCGCACTACGCCGAATCGCTGCCGGTCGAGTACCAGCCCGATGCCGAGTACCGCGAGCTGTTCGAGCGGGTGCTCGCCGAGAGCGCCGAGCGGCTCGCACTCGCGGTGGCGACGGTCGCCGAGCTCGTGGTGGCCGAACGCGGCGAGGACATCGTGCTGGTCTCGCTGGCCAGGGCGGGCACGCCTGTCGGCGTGCTGATGCGGCGATGGCTGGCCAGTGGGGTCGGCAGGCCGAGTCTGACGGTGCCGCACTACGCGGTGTCGATCGTGCGTGACCGTGGCATCGACGCGGTGGCGCTGGATTATCTCGCCCAGCACCATGATCCGGCTTCGATCGTGTTCGTCGACGGCTGGACCGGCAAGGGTGCCATCACCAGGGAGCTCACCGCGGCGCTCGACGAATATCACGCCGCCGGTGGCGTCCGGTTCAACGACGAGCTGGTCGTGCTCGCCGATCCGGGCAACTCGGTGCGCACCTACGGCACCCGCGACGACTTCCTGATCGCCTCGGCCTGCCTGAATTCCACGGTGTCCGGACTGGTCTCGCGCACCGTCCTCAACGACACCCTGATCGGGCCCGGTGAATTCCACGGTGCGAAGTTCTATCGCGAGCTCGCCGACGTCGATGTCTCGAACCAGCTGCTCGACGCGGTGACAGGCGCCTTCGGCGCCGTCGCCGAGCAGGTGCCCGCCGCGGTCGCCGCCATCCGGGATTCCGATCGCACCCCCGACTGGTCCGGCTGGGCCTCGGTGGAGCGGGTGCGCGCCGAATATGGTGTCGCCACAGTGAATTTCGTGAAGCCGGGCGTCGGCGAGACCACCCGCGTGCTGCTGCGCCGGGTACCGTGGCGGGTGCTGGTTCGCGAAGCGGATGCTCCCGAGCACGCACACATCCGCCTGCTCGCGGCCGCGCGCAATGTCCCGGTGGAAGTGGTCCCCGACCTGGCCTACAGCTGTATGGGCCTGATCAAGGAGCTGGATCAGTGACCGCCGACGCGTTGTTCGCCACCGATCTCGATCGCACGATGATCTACTCGCGCAACGGATTCGGCGGCGCCGACGCGGTAGCGAAACTGTGTGTGGAGTACTACGAGGGCGAACCGCTGTCGTACATGACCACCACCGCCGTCACGCGGCTGGCCGAACTGGCGTCGCTGGCCCCGGTGCTCCCGACGACGACCCGCACGATCGAGCAGTTCCAGCGGATCGACCTGCCGGGCGCGCCGTGGCGCTACGCCATCACCAGCAACGGCGGCAACATCCTGGTCGACGGGCTGCCCGACCCCACCTGGCGCGCCGCGATCGACGACACGGTGCGTGCCTCCGGCGCCACCCTCGCCGAGATCGGCGCCGAATGGCGTTCCCGCATCGACGATTCCTGGGTCACCAAGTACCGCGAGGCCGACGGGCTGTTCTGCTACCTGGTGGTTCGCCCCGAGGCGGTGCCCGCCGGTTTCCTCGCCGAGTGGGACGCGTGGTGTCGCGCGCGCGGCTGGTCGGCCTCACAGCAGGGGCGCAAGATCTACACGATGCCGGACGCGGTCTGTAAGAGTCTGGCGGTCGCGGAGGTCCGCCGCCGACTGGTGGAATCCGGTGAATTGGCCGAGGGCGCTGCGTTGTTCACCGCCGGTGACGGTGCGCTGGACGCGCCGATGCTGGCCGTGGCCGACGCCGCGATCCGGCCACGACACGGTGAGCTGGAGGAGCTGGGCCATTCGGCCCCGAATCTGACCGTGACCGAGAACGCGGGGATTCTCGCCGGAGTGGAGATCCTCGAGTGGTTCCACGTCGCGCTCGAGCGCTCCGCGCTGGCGGCGGACCCGGTCTGAGTCGTGAGATCCCGGGTGCCGCTGCGGCGCCCGGGATTCCCCGAACTCACGACTCGGGGAACAGGCCCTTCGCCAGCACCGGCCATGAGGTCTTGAGATCGTCCTGCCAGTAGCCCCACGAGTGGGTGCCGGTGTCGCGGTAGACGAAGGTACCGGGGATGCCGAGCTGGTCCAGCCGCGTCTGCAGATTGTGCGAGGACACGAAGATCGCGCCCTCGATCAGCGCGCCGAGCGCGACCGTCTTGGGGGTGTCGGCGGGCTTCTCCATCCGGAACGGTCCGCCCGCCTGATCGTGGATGCCCGGGATGCCGGTGCCGGTGGAGACGAAAAGATTTGTCCCACGCAGTTTCTCGGCGTTCACCAGCGGATCGTTGGCCACCCACAGCGGCCCGCCGACCGGACCCCACATGTTCTCGGCGTCACCGCCGCCGTACATCTCCACGGTCAGCTTCACGGCCTGCTGCCCCGCCGGATCGCTGACCTGGGTGAGCCCGCTGTACACCGCGGCGCTGCGGAACAGGCCGGGCTCGGCGATCGCCAGGTTCAGCACCGGGATGCCCGACATCGACAGGCCCGCGATGGCGTTGACGCCGTTGGTGCCCAGCGCGGCGTCGATCAGTGGGGGCAGTTCTTCGGCGATGTAGGTCTGCCACTTGTTCACGCCGAGCACGGGGTCGGGCTTGATCCAGTCGGTGTAGAAGGTCCACGCGCCGCCGATGATCTGGACGACGTTGATGTCCTTGTCGGACAGGAAGCTCAGCGCGTCGGTGCGCAGCTGCCAGGAGGCGCGGTCCATGCCGCCGCCCGCGCCGTTGAGCAGGTAGAGCGCGGGCTTGGGCGCGGAGGTGTCGGCGGGGCGCTGGATGTCGACGGGGAAGGTCCGGTTCATCGCCGCGGAGTGCACGTACAGGCGCAGGTGCCGGGAGTCGGTGACCTCCATCTTCTCGATGAAGGAGCCATCGGGCGCGCTCACCTTGTCGATGCTGACGCCCGGTGCGGTGGCGGGCGCCGCCGACGCGGGGGTGCCGGTGATGATCGACGCGGTGACGGCGCACAGTGCCGCCGCCACGATCCGCCGGATGCTGCGACGCTGCACTGCGCCCACTCCTCTGATCGAGCTATCGCCGACCCGTTCTCTCGGCGGTGCCCACCGTAGCGGGCGGGCACGACCCGTCGTCAGGTTTTGGCGCGTTCTCGTTTCAGAATTGCGGGAGTGGGGTCAGTAGTGCTGCTGCTGACCCTGCAGCTGCTGGGCGATCACGCCCTGGATGCGTTGCAGACCGCCGACGGTGATGCCGCTCTGGAGCTGGCCCTCGATGGTCCTGACCAGGGCCTGATCGCTCATCACCTTCTCCGAGGACTGGATCAGCACGGTGCCGGCGCCGGTGAAGTCGAACTGGCGCTCCTCGCCCGAGTTCGCGCCCATCCTGGCCGCGCCCGCCGCCAGGAAGCTGCCGATCCAGCCCTGGTCGAAGTGGTGACTGGGGGAGGGGCAGTCGGCCCAGCCGACCAGCGCCTCGGGGTCGACCCGCAGCGGCGGCTCGGCGAACATCACCGGGCCGTTGGAGGAGGCGAGGAACTTGCCGGTGCCGATCAGGGTGAGGAACCCGGGCACGATCGACTGCTTGAGCGCCAGGCCCGGCTCGAAGGCGAGCAGGTTGGCGCCCCGGATGGTGAGGTTGCCGTCCTCGAGATCGTAGGAATTGATGTCGTAGCCGCGGTCGCCGATGATCAGCTTGCCGTGGCCCTCGGCCACCACGTAGTCACCGGCGAACAGCGGCGCCGAGAACTGGCTGCTCACCATGTGCATGAGGTTGCCCTGCAGGCCGTGGGTGAGCATCTGGAACTGGATCTGGCCGTAGTAGGCGATCATCGCGCCCTTGCGCATGAACCACGGGCCGGTCAGGTCGATGCAGTAGGCGTAGCTGTTGCCCGGGATGTTGTCGCTGGCACCGAGAGTCATCGGGGAATGGATCTGGCTCATCGGCTCACAACTTCTCTTCGGAGGCCTGCACGAAAACGACACCCTGGCCGTGGCAATGCAGCTGCATCGCCTCACCGGCGCCGCGACCGACCGCGTCGCGCCAGCTCATCGCCGACTTCAGCTCGGTCTGCACGTTGCCGTAGGCCGCGACGAAGGCCTGCGGATCGACGATCACCGGATTCGGCCCGCCCACCTGCAGTTCCAGGAAACCGCCGTGCGCGAGCAGCACCGCGGCGCCCTGGCCGCCGAGCTGGGTGGTGAACATGCCCTGGCCGGTCACGACACCCGCCGCGGCGCCGCGCAGCGCGCCCATCAGGCCACCGCCGCCGCCTCCGCCGCCGCCACCGGAGCTGGCCACCGAGACCACCGAGGACTGCAGCCCCGCGGTGTTGGCCAGCAGGCGAGAGGCCTCCACGCGCAGCACCGCGCCCGGCTGCATCTGCACCACGTGCACCTCGAGCCCGGCGAAACCGTAATGGACGGTGCCGTTTCCGCGCGCCAGCATGGTGCGCTCGTGCTCGCCCGCCATCATCGCGCCGGCCATCCGCATCAGGCCGCCGCCACCCATGCCGGGTCCGGCGCCGGGGATCTGGTGCGGCGCGAACGCGACCTGGCCCTGGTAGAACAGCATCGCGCCGGTCCGGGCGACCACGCCGCCCGCCTGCCCGACATCGACCTTGACGACCTTGCTGTTGACTTTCTCGAACATTTCCGTCGCCTACCGTTCCGCCGGCTGGATCAGCACGACACCCTGGCCGTCCCACCGCAGCGAGAAGGCCTCACCCGCGTCCTGGCCGACCATGGTGCGCCAGGAGACATCGGTGACGAAGGACTGGTTGAGGTTGCCGCGGGCCGCGACGAACGCGTCCGGGTCCACGATCAGCGGGTACTGCGGCGAGACTTCCAGATGGATCAGCGGACCGCCGGCCGACAGCAGCGCCACCTGGCCCTGCCCGCTGACGGTGGTGGTGAACAGGCCGCTGCCCGCCGACATCCCGCCGACCCCGGCGAAGCGCACATCGGTGCGCAGATTGCCCGCGAAGGCGAGCAACTGCTGCGACTCGACCTGCAGGGTGTCGTTGTCGAGATCGACCACGGTGACGTTCTGGCCGTTCACCGCGAAGAAGACGCGGCCGTTGCCGGTGCATTCCATCAGCGACAGCTTCTCGCCGGTGGCGCGGCGCTTGAGGCCCGACAGCACGCCCTCGCCGCCGCCGAATCCGGCCGATTTGAACTGCACATTGCCTTCGTAGGCGACCATCGAGCCGGAGATCGCGCGGATACTCGTCCCCGCGAGGTGGGCCTCGATCACCTTCTTCGATTGTTCGAACAGCTGCGCCATGACGGCCCTGGAGTCCCCTCTGGACAGGCGGGTGGAATGCCCGATACGTACTGCGTGGACACCCTAACCGATCGATCGGCCGCGCGCCGTGGCTGCGGAGCGCGGACGCTCGTCGCCGCTTTCTCGTAGAGTGGCAGACGACCGCACCGACAAGCGAAGGGTCGAACTTGTCTGCAACACTCGCCAAGGGCCAGAACGGTCCACTGGCCGTCAGTGACGTGGTGATCTCGCTCCAGCTCACGGCACCGGCCGATCTGTCCGCGCTGCTCGTGACCGAGCAGGGCAAGGTCCGCACGGATGCCGACTTCGTCTTCTACAACCAGCCGAGTGGACCTGGCGTCGATCTGCGCCCCGGTCCGGCGGGTCAGGCGGCCTCCCTTGCGGTTTCGCTGCCCGCGGTGCCCGCCGACATCGACCAGATCCGCGCCGTCATCACCCTCGACGACGCCAACAGCAACTTCGGCCGGTTCGCCCCGCCCACCGCGATCGTCTCCGACGCCGCCGGTAACCAGCTGTTCGAGTACCGGATCGACGGGCTCGACGCCGAGTCGATCGTGATCGCGCTGGAGCTGTACCGCCGTCAGGGCGGCTGGAAGGTCCGCGCCGTCGGCCAGGGCTACGCCGGGGGCTTCGCCGCGCTGGTCACCGATCACGGTGTGCAGGTGGATGATTCGCCCGCGCCCGCCGCCGCGCCGCAGCAGGCCGTCCCGCAGCAGGCCCCGCCGCCGCCCGCCTACCCCGCGCAGGCCGCGCCGAGCTACCCGCCGCAGCAGGCCCCCGTCTACGCGCCGCCCG
>NZ_LPNR01000097.1 GCF_019266065.1 Nocardia sp. MH4
GCCGGAGCCGGACGCGGACCGGGACGGGGGCCGCCACCGGGGGTGGGCTTGGCGGCCGGACGGGCCGCCTGCGACGGCCCCGGACGGGCCGCGGGCTTCGCGTCGCCCGCCGGGGCGGACTTCGACGCGAGCGATTCGCGCAGACGACGGGCGACGGGTGCTTCCACCGTCGAGGACGCCGACTTCACGAACTCGCCTTGCTCCTTGAGCTTCGCGAGTAGTTCTTTGGACGTGACACCGAGTTCTTTGGCCAACTCGTGCACGCGGGCCTTGCCTGCCACTGCTCTCCTCACTGAGAGGCCGAGCAGCGCCACCGTGTAAGGGGACGGCGGCCCGCACGACCTCGGGTTATCTCCGATGGACGTTCATCGTTGGTGCTTCACGGTGTGCTCATGAGTGCTCGTGCCTGTTCTCGAGGTACTGCTCCAGGGCTGAGATATCCAGATTTCCGGACACTCGTAGGGCTCTGCCGAATGCTCGGCGCCGCTCTGCGGAACGCAGACAAGCTGAAACGGGGTGCAGCCAGGCACCCCGTCCGGGAAGTCTGCGCCGCGGATCGGGAACGATCGCAACAGTCGAGGCCCCGGCAGAGCCGGTGTCCCGATGCTGCGCCACGATCCGCAACAGGTCGGCAGACGGCTCGCGCTGACGGCATCCGATACAGGTTCGCACGGATTGCGCGGGCCGGTCTTCCACCCACTCTACCGGTGACCCGGTCATAACGACGAACCCCTCCCCTTCCGAAGTTACGAACATGTCATCCGAGGGTCGGGATTCCCGCGTTTTCGTCAACTACGGTGCGCCTCCGGCCGGACCGAATCGCCCTGCTCCGGAGCCGCGTCGCTGCGGATATCGATGCGCCAGCCGGTCAGACGCGCGGCCAGGCGGGCATTTTGGCCCTCCTTGCCGATCGCCAGCGACAGCTGGAAGTCCGGCACGATCACCCGGGCGGCCCTGGCCTCCGGATCGACGACAGTGACCGAGACCACCTTCGACGGCGAGAGCGCGTTGCCGACGAAGGTCGCCGGATCCTCGGCGTAGTCGATGATATCGATCTTCTCGCCCGCCAGCTCGCTCATCACGTTGCGCACGCGCTGGCCCATCGGGCCGATGCACGCGCCCTTGGCGTTCACGCCGGGCACGGTGGACCGCACGGCGATCTTGGAGCGGTGCCCCGACTCGCGGGCCACCGCGACGATCTCCACCGAGCCGTCGGCGATCTCGGGCACCTCCAGCGAGAACAGCCTGCGCACCAGATTCGGGTGCGTGCGCGAGAGCTGGATCTGCGGGCCACGGGGGCCACGCGAGACGCCGTAGACGTAGCACTTGATCCGGTCGCCGTGCTCGTAGGTCTCCCCCGGCACCTGCTCGGCGGGCGGGATCAGGCCCTCGGCGCCGTTGGCCTCGCTGCCGATCCGCACCACCACGATGCCGCGGGCGTTGGCCCTGGCGTCGCGCTGGACCACACCGCCGACGATGTCGCCCTCGTGGGTGGCGAACTCGCCGAAGGACTTCTCGTTCTCGGCGTCGCGCAACCGCTGCAGCACGACCTGGCGGGCGGTGGTGGCCGCGATCCGGCCGAAACCCTCGGGGGTGTCGTCCCATTCGGAGACGAGGTTGCCGTCGGCGTCGAGCTCGCGCGCCATCACCCGGACCACGCCGGTCTTCTGGTTGATGTCGATACGCGCGTTGGGCTGATGGCCCTCGGTGTGCCGGTAGGCGGTGAGCAGCGCCGACTCGATCGCCGAGATCACGGTCTCGATCGAGATGCCCTTGTCGGCGACGATCGCCCGCAGAGCTTCGATTTCAATATTCATTCCGCAACCCCTTCGGTGGGAGAGTCACTGTGTTGTCCTGCGGCGGCGAGATCGGCGGGTTCCTCGCCCGGGACCGGGCGGCCCGCGGCGATCCCGCCGGCGAGTTCGAGTTCGGCGGCGCCGGGTGCGTTGAACTCGACCTGGACCACCGCGGAGGCGATGTCGGCGAGCGGCACGTGCACCCGGTGCGGCTTGTTCTTGCCGCCGAGGACCAGCGCCACGGTGCCGTCCTCGGCGAGCTGACCGGCGCGCGCGTCGAAGCGGGCCTTGCCCTCGACCGGCTCGGCGCCGTCGCGCAGCGCGACCTTCACCTTGCGGCCCTGGGCGCGGCGCCAGTGCCGCTCGGCGGTCAGCGGGCGGTCCACGCCGGGCGTGGTCACTTCGAGCAGGTAGGCGGAGTCGCCGAAATCGCCCGCTTCGTCGAGCAGCTCGGACATCTCCCGGCTGAGCTCGGCGATCGCGTCCAGATCGGCCGGACCGTCGCTGTCGACGGTGACCTTCAACCGAACCGGCGCCAATTCGTCCTTGCCCGCAGACGCGATCGCTACGCCCTCGAGGTCGAATCCCCGGCGTGCGACGAGCTCAGCGACGAGCTGGCTCACCCTTTCCTCGGTGGGCATCGGCATATGGGCGGCTCCTGGTTCAGTTGTGACGCGATCGGAAATTTCTACGCCGAAGGTCTAGCGTAACGCGCTCCGAGAGTGTAAAGGACCAGCCACCGGGCGTCGCGCACCGGTCCGCCCCGGCGTGCCTCCCGGTGGCGTGCGTGGGCGGGTTCGGGTGCGCGGATCTGGCACGATGGGTGGGTGCCCTTCCGCCTTACCGCCCCGCCGAGCGCCGGGCGACCTTCCGGCATGCGCCTCGACCGGCACGAATCCCGTCCGTTGACGAGCGAGTCGTCGCGCCCGGTCGCCCCGCAGCACACCGGATCAGTTCTCCCCTCCGCTCCCGCGCCGACCGCCGCGACCGGGCCCGCGCACCGGCAGGCGGTCACCGCGTCGGCGACCGACCCGACCGCACCCCAGCTCGCGGTGCCGCGTCAGCACCCGACGCTCGGCGCCCACCGGACCGTAGTGACACAACAGGATTCGGCGACCCTCCCCACTGCTTCGCCAGGCGGCTGGCGACGCCGCTCGATGCTGCGACTGTTCGGCACGACCGCCGTGGGAGTTCCGGCGCTGAGCCTGCTGACGGCGTGCGCCGAGGACGACACCGTGCATGCCCCGGATCCGCTTGCCGCGCAAGAAGTCCTGGCTCGCGCGGACGCCGCGGCCGCGCAGGCGGCGATCGCCCTCGCTCCGCAGTCGCAGGCCGCGCTGGGCACCATCGCGAACGAACGCGCCGCGCACGCCGACGCGCTGCGCACTGAGATCGACCGGGTGATCGGCGTCTACGGCGACGGCACCACCCCGGTGCGCCGCACCGGCGAGATCACCGTGCCCGGCCCCGACGGCGCCCTCGTGCCCGCCTCGACCGTGGACAACCCCACCCAGCCGCCGACGATCGCCCAGCTGCGCGATCAACTGGTCCGATCCCAGCAAGCCGCGGCCGCCCTGGCCCGTACCGAATCCGGTTACCGCGCAGGCCTGTTGGCCTCGATCAGCGCGGCCTGCGCCACCCAGGTGGGAGTCCTGCTGACATGACCGAACAACGTCGAGCGCTGCAGCGAGCGCTGAACAGTGAGTACGCCGCCGTCTACTCCTACGGCGTGATCGCCGCCTACGCCAACGCCGACCGGGCGCGCATGGTCGCCGAGTTCGGCGCCGCGCACCGGGCCCGCCGCGATGCCACCATCGAACTGCTGGAAGCGGGCGGCACCGCGCCCGAGGCGGCCGGCGCCGCCTACGCCCCGCCGTTCCCGGTCGACGATCCGATCCCGGCGGCGCACCTGGCGGTCGCGGTCGAATCCGATTGCGCCGCAGCGTGGTACGCCGTCGTCGAACAGGCCACCGACGCTGCGGTGCGGGCGACCGCGACCGAGGCGCTCACCGAGTCCGCGCTGCGCCGGGCCCGCTGGCAGGCGATCCTGGGCACGAATCCCGTCACCACCGCCTTCCCCGGCCGCGCCACGGTATAGGCACACAGCCGCGACCTCCGCGCCGACGCGGGGACCCGAACGCGCAGCCTCGGGCACGATGACGAGCCGTGCCGACCGTCCTCGGCCGCCCGCGATGACGTGGCGGCCGAGGACGCGTCCGGCTACGGGCGCATCGCGTAGGCGCCGTCGTAGGACGCCACCTGCTGCCACACCCGGTCGAAGCGCTCGGCGTCGGCGACCGGGCTGCGCAGGGCGCCGACGGCCCAGGCGCGCTGCGCCTCGGTGACCGTCGGCTTCCCGAGCAGGGCCGTCGCGTGGGTGTTGAAGTCGCGGATCTGGAAGTCGAAGATCTGGTCGACTACATCGCGGTCGAGCCCGGTGAGCTCGGCCTGCTCGAGGATCAGCTGGCCGTAGACCACCGTGGAGAACAGGTGGCCGATGGTCAGCATGAAGTCCAGGTCCTTCTGCTGGGCCGCGTCGGGCGCGGCGGTGAGCAGCAGTGTGCGCAGCGCCTGGGCCTGCTCGTAGAACCGGCCGACATTGGGCACGTCGGCGGCCTGCTCGTAGGCCGGGGTCCAGTCGGCGAACTGCACCTTGCCCGCGCCGCGCGCGGGACCCTGCTTCCAGAAGAACTCCTGGTCGCCGGGCGCCAGATCGGTGCCGATGGCCGGGTACTCGGCCGGGTTGAGCAGGTAGTTCGGCATGAACTTCAGGATCTGGCCGACATTGACGTGCACCGTTCCCTCGAGCCGGGGCAGGTGGTTGATGTAGCGCGAGGCCTGGGCGAAGTAGGTGGCCTTCTCGAAGCCCTTGGCCGCCAGCACATCCAGCAGCAGGGTCATCGCGACCTCGCCCTCGGAGGTGACCTTGGACTTGGTCATCGGGTTGAACAGCAGGTAGCGGCGGTCCTCGAGCGAGGCGCTGCGGAAGTAGTCCACCGCGCGGTCGCTGAACAGCTTCATCGCGATCAGGCGCGCGTAGGCGTCGACGAAATTGCCGCGCACATGGCCGAAGTCGGTGACCGGGTTGCCGTAGAGGATGCGGTTGTTGGCGTGGGTGATGGCCTCGAAGAACGAGTGCTCGACCATGCCGATGCTGCCGTGGCAGAGGTTGAACTTGCCGACGTTGACGGTGTTGAGCGCGGCCGAGAAGCCCTCTGGCCCTTCGTGCAGCACGTCGGCGGCGGTCACCGGGTAGTTCTCCAGCCGGAAGTGGCTGACGTACATCTGGCCGTGGATGACGCTCTCGACCAGGTGGTAGTCGTCGTGGCGGCTGTCGGCGGCGAACCAGATGTAGCCCTCGGCGCCCTCGATATCGCTGCGCCGGGAGAACACCGACACCATCGAGGCGACGTTGCCGTTGCCGATGTAGTACTTCTCGCCGTTGGCGCGGAACAGGATGCCTGCCTCGGCGTCGGCGCTGCCCGGCTCGCTCGGGGTGAGGATCAGGTCGGTGTTGTAGATGTCGGCGCCGTGCTCGCGCTCGGACAGCGCGAACGCCATGACCTGGCCCGCGTCGAGCTCGGCGGCGGCCTTGCGCTTGGCGATCTCGTTGTCGCTCTGCCAGATCGGGCCCAGACCCAGGATGGTGACCTGCTCGGCGTACCAGTACGCGAGGCCGTAGAAGCCGAAGATCTCGGCCAGGGCCGCGTTGCGGGCGGCGTCCCAGCGCTTGTTCGGGTCGCCGTCGGCGTAGGCGGCCGGGGTCAGGAACGTCGCGAACAGCTTCTCCTTCGCGACGAAGTCGAGGAACTCCTGGGTCCACACGGCGTCGCGGTCCTCGGCCAGCAGCTGCGCCTTGCCTTTGGATTCGAACCACTCGATGGTGGCCCGCAGCAGCCGCCGCGTCTCGGCATCGAAATGCTGCGGGTCGTAGGTGGCGGGGTTGAACAGCAGGCTCGGCGAACTCGTCATGGAAGCAAATTTAGCAGCGCCACCCTCGACCATGAGCCCGTGACCTGCGGGTTTCCCCTACGTAAGCGTAAGTTGGCGCACCTATTGTTGTTTCACGCAATCAAATGTATTGTTTGATTCATGCAAGCAAACAAGGATCAGGTCTCCGAACTCGCCCGCACGACGAGCCGGTTCGCCGAGGCGATGCGTCAGGGGACCTCCCGGGCGTACGACCCGGTCCGGGTCGGAGTGCTGCAGGCGGTGGCGGAGACGGGTCCGCTACGCGCGGGCGAGATCGCCGAGCGCCTGGACGCGCTGCCCTCCTCGATCACCCGGCACGTGCAGACCCTGGCCGAGGCCGGGCTGGTCCGCACCGCCCCGGATCCGGCCGACCGACGGGCCGTCCTGGTCGAGATCACCGACGCGGGACGCGCGGAGCTGCAGCGGTTCCTCGAGGTCGGCGACCAGGTGTTCGGCGCGGTCATCGCCGACTGGCCCGCCGCCGATGTCGTCACCCTCACCCGACTGCTGGACCGGTTGATCACCGACTGGGCGCAGACGGGATCCGTACAGCAGCAGCGAGCGTCGAAGCGGCGCTCCGGCGGGTTCGGCTGGAGCCGGATCTGACCAGGGAAAGGACACCGTCATGGCAACCAACTCACCCCTGCGGGTCATCGTCGTCGGCGGCGGCATCGGCGGGCTGGCACTGGCCAACGGCTTGCGCCGGGCCGGCGTCGCGGTCAGCGTGCACGAGCGCGAGGTGCGGCGCACCGACCGGCTGCAAGGCTTCCGCATCCACATCAATCCGCACGGCAGCGCAGCACTGGCCGAGTTGCTCTCCCCCGAGCTCTTCGCGACCTTCGTCGCCTGCTCCGGCAAAGGCGGCAACGGATTCGGCTTCGTCACCGAGCAGCTGTCGAGCCTGATCGCTTTCGACAGCACCGACACCGTGAGCGCCGACGGCGACCACTACGGGATCAGCCGGATCACCCTGCGCCGCATCCTGCTGGCCGAGCTGGGCGACGCGGTGCGCTACGGCAGCGCGTTCGACCGCTACGAGCGTCGCCCGGACGGACGCGTGGTCGCCCACTTCGCCGACGGCGGCAGCGACGTCGGCGACGTGCTGGTCGGCGCCGACGGCGGCACCTCCCGGGTGCGGGCCCAATACCTGCCGCAGGCGCAGCGGGTCGACACCGGCATCGTCACCATCGCGGGCAAGTACGCGCTCACCCCGAGCGCCCGCGACCGTCTCGATCCGCGGCTGCTCGCGCACCCGCACAGCGTGATCCCGCCCAGCGGGTGCGGCATGTTCGTCGCACCGCACGAATTCACCCCGCCCGCACCGGGTGTCGCGCTCGGCAGCGACGGCACCGAGCTCACGCCCGGCTTCCTCTTCGACGACACCCAGCCCTACGTGTTCTGGGCGTTCGCCGCCGAACGGGACCGTTTCGGCGTCGACCTGTCGGCCCTGGACCCGGCCGAACTGCACGCCACCGCCGTTCGGATGACCGCGGGCTGGGCGCCCGCACTGCGCAGGCTGGTCGCCGAATCCGACAGCACCACCGCGACTCTGCTCCCGATCAAGACTTCAGTCCCGATCCCCCGCTGGAGTCCCACCACGGTGACCCTGCTCGGCGACGCCATCCACAGCATGACCCCGTTCGCCGGCATCGGCGCCAATACCGCCCTGCGCGACGCCCAGCTGCTGTGCCGGATGCTGGTCGCCGCCGACCGCCGCGAGCGCGGTCTGCTCGACGCCATCGGCGCCTACGAAGCCGCGATGACCGACTACGGCTTCGCCGCGGTCCGCACCTCGCTCAGCACCGCCGAACGCGCCGTCGCCGACGGCAGATTCGGCCGCATGATCGGCAAGCTCGTGCTGCGCACGGCGGGCGCGGTGCCGTCGATGAAACGCAAGATGTTCGCCGATCTCGGCGCCTGAGGCGGGCGGCGCGTCGATAGGCGGGTTCAGCTCATCAGTTCGCCGATCATGCCGGTGCGGGTGCCGATGATGCCGCCGGTGAGGTCGAACTCCACCCGCAACTCGTAGAGACCGAAGTGGGCGAGCAGCAGCTGCGGTTCGCCGAAGGTCAGCGTCGCGAGGTCGTGGCGCCGGAAGTAGCCGGCGACCATGGCTCGCATGGCGGGGTAGCGGCTGTCCGGATCGGTGAGGGGGTGCAACAGGTTCGCCGCCGTCTCGATGAGCTGGGACGCCACCTCGGGATCAGAACCCGTCCCCGTCACCGCGGAGTCGGTGACCGCGAAGTAGCGCCACCCGGCACCGTCGGGCGCCGCCGCCCAGCCCAGGCACCCGCCCAGGTCGGCGGCCCCGGCCACGAGCACGGTGACGACATTGTCGGGATGGACGACGGTGCCGAGGTCGACCCGGTCCACCGCCAGATGTTCGGCGCCGTGCTCACGCGCCAGCCCGCGCAGCGCGGTGGCACCTGCCCATTCCCGCCCCGCCCACGCCCAGATCCGCTGCTCGCTGTCGTAGCGACCGATCTCGGCGACGGCCACCGGGCCGCCGGGAACATCGACGAGATCGCCGTACATCGGCTGCCAGCGCAGGGTCGGGCGCGGCGCGTCGAGCGCCGCGCCCCGCAGCGAACCATGGCCGCCGACGGTGATCGCCGCGGCCGGTGCCAGCGCGACCAGCAGGCTGTCCGGGAAGAAGGGCGGAATCCGTTCGGGCCGTGGCCCGGCACCGGCCGGGGCGCTCGCACTCGCGCCGAGGACCTCGGCGCCGAGGAGCCGGTCACCGTCGCCGATACGGGCGATCAGCCGTGGCCCGTCGGGCAGCTGCACCTCCACGCCGTCGGCGGTGTCGCGCACGGGCAGGCGATGGCGATGGGCGTAACCGGCCACGACCGCTCGCGCGCCGGTGCCCGGCAGCATCCGGGCGGCGGCGCCCACCAGCTCGGCCACCCGCCCCGGGTCCGGTGTCGCGGACGGCACCTGCTCGTCGTCGACGATCAGGTAGGCGTACGCGCGCCCGCCTTGGTTGAACTTGGTCATCCCGCGAGCGCCGAGCGCTCCCAGCGCGATGATCGACAGATGGTCGGCGGCCAGCATCGGATCAGGGAAACCGGAGAGATCGACGACTCCCTCGGCGAATTCGGGAATCCCGTGCCGTAGTCCGAGCTCGCGCACCCGCGTCGACGCCGCGACGCCCGGCAAGCCCTCGAGGGTGGGCTTGGCCCACGCCCACATGAAGGTCAAGTCCTCGGCGTAGGTCCCGATCTCGCCGGACCCGGCGAACTCCCGCTCGCCGATCCAGACCCGACCGGACCGATGGTCCACCCGGGTCGGCCCCGGCCTGATCTGCTCCTGAAATACCGAATACTGCTCGATCGCCCCGCCGAGATAATCCCGCGCCAGCCGCAACAGCGAATCGCTGAACGTGTCCACGCGCTCGAAACTATCAGTCCCGGGCCTGTCCCCTCATGTCGAGCGGTGACCGGTCAATTCTTGTGGCGCAGCGGCTTTCGCCGACCCGGTCGCGTGCCGCGCACACGACCGGGGTCCGGCGAACTCAGCCGCGGATCTTCGCGGTGACCGCGGCGACGGCGTCCTCGGCCGCGATCTCCTCGGCCTCGCCGGTGAACCGGTTGCGCAGTTCGACCTTGCCGTCGGCCCAGCCACGGCCGATCACCAGGATCCAGGGCATGCCGAGCAGTTCGGCGTCCTTGAACTTGACGCCGGGCGAGGCGGTGCGGTCGTCGAAGAGGACCTCGAGGCCCTGCTTGTCCAGCCCGGCCACGACCTGCTCGGCGCCCTCGCGGGCGGCGGCGTCCTTGTTGGCGATCACTACGTGCACGTCGAACGGGGCGACCTCGGCGGGCCAGCGCAGGCCTTTGTCGTCGTGCTGCTGCTCGGCGATCACCGCGACCAGGCGGGACACACCGATGCCGTAGGAGCCCATGGTCAGTCGGACCGGCTTGCCGTTCTCGCCCAGCACGTCGACGTCGAAGGCATCGGTGTACTTGCGGCCGAGCTGGAAGATGTGGCCGATCTCGATGCCGCGGGCCGACACCAGCGGACCGGCGCCGTCGGGCGAGGGATCGCCGTCGCGGACCTCGGCGGCCTCGATGGTGCCGTCAGGGGTGAAGTCACGACCGGCGACCAGCCCGACGACGTGCTTGCCCTGCGTGTCGGCGCCGGTGATCCAGGCGGTGCCCTCGACGACGCGCGGGTCGACGAGGTAGCGAACACCGTTGGCCTGCAGCGCCTTCGGGCCGATGTAGCCCTTCACCAGGAAGGGGTTCGCGGCGAAGTCGGCTTCGGTGAGCAACTCCACCTCGGCCGGCTCGACGGAGGCTTCGAGGCGCTTGTCGTCGACCTCGCGGTCACCGGGGACACCGATGCCGAGGATCTCGGTCTTGCCGTCCGGGTGGCGCAGCTTGACCATGACGTTCTTGAGCGTGTCGGCGGCGGTGACGGTGCGGTCGAGCACCTTCGCCTCGTTGGCCCAGTCGACCAGCGTCGCGATGGTGGGGGTGTTCGGGGTGTCGTATTCGACGGCGGCGGGCTGTCCCTCGAGCGGCAGCGGCGCGGGCGCGGGCGTGACTACGGCTTCCACGTTGGCCGCGTAGCCGGACTCGACGCAGCGCACGTAGGTGTCCTCACCGACGGGGCTCGCGGCGAGGAACTCCTCGGAGGCGCTGCCGCCCATCGCGCCGGAGGTGGCGGCCACGATGACGTACTCGACGCCGAGCCGCTCGAAGATGCGCTGGTAGGCCGCGCGGTGGGTGGCGTAGCTGGTGGCCAGGCCCGCGTCGTCGAGATCGAAGGAGTAGGAGTCCTTCATGGTGAACTCGCGACCGCGCAGGATGCCGGCGCGGGGACGTTCCTCGTCGCGGTACTTGTCCTGGATCTGGTACAGCGTGACCGGCAGATCCTTGTAGGAGTTGTACTCACCCTTGACGGTGAGCGCGAACAGTTCCTCGTGGGTGGGGCCGAGCAGGTAGTCGCCGCCCTTGCGGTCCTGCAGGCGGAACAGCGCGTCACCGTATTCGGTCCACCGGTTGGTGGTCTCGTAGGGCTCGCGCGGCAACAGCGCGGGCAGGGAGATCTCCTGGGCGCCGGTGGCGTCCATCTCCTGGCGCACCACGTCCTCGATGCGGCGCAGCGTGCGCAGACCCAGCGGCAGCCACGAGTACACGCCGGGGGCGATCCGGCGGACATAGCCGGCGCGGACGAGCAGTTTGTGGCTGGGCACCTCGGCGTCGGCGGGATCGTCTCGCAGGGTGCGCAGGAACAGGCGGGAGAGGCGGGTGATCACGGATGCACAGGGTAGTCCCTGGTCCGGGACGCCGTGCAAGCCGATCGCGGTTGCGGGGCCACCACCGGCCGGGCCGGGCGCGGGCGCCGGTACCGTAGGCGATCGTGCTGGTGCTGCTGCCTCCCTCCGAAACCAAGTCCGACGGTGGGTCGGGCGCGCCCCTCGACCTGGCCGATCTGGCGATGCCGCAGCTCACGGCGGTGCGCGACAAGCTGATCACCGAGGTGGTGCAGCTCGCGGCCGACCCGGCCGCCGCCACCGCGGTGCTCGGCCTCGGCAAGTCCGCCGACGCCGAGATCGCCCGCAACGCGAGCCTGCGCACCTCGGCGACCCGGCCCGCGCTCGAGCGCTACACCGGCGTGCTCTACGACGCGCTGGACGCGGCGTCGTTCACCAAGGCGCAGCGCGCGAAGGCCTATGCGCGCCTCGGCATCGGCTCCGCGCTGTTCGGCGCGGTCCGCGCGGCCGACCCGATTCCGGCCTACCGTCTCTCCGGCGGCACCAAACTGCCCGGCCTGCCGACCTTGTCGGCGGTGTGGCGCGATGTCCTGCCGGACGCCCTGTTCGCCGAGGCGGGCGGCGAACTCCTCATCGATCTGCGCTCGGGCACCTACCAGCAGCTGGGCCGGGTCCCCGACGCGATCACCGCCAACGTGCTCACCGAGCACCCCGACGGCTCCCGCACCGTGGTCAGCCACTTCAACAAGCATCACAAGGGCCTGCTGGCCCGCGCCCTGGTCCTGACCCGCGCGGAGCCGACCGACATCCGCGCGGTGGCGAAGGTGGCGACCAAGGCCGGCCTGCGCGCCGAGATCGCCTCCCCTACCGAACTTCTCATCATCACGCGGTAGCGGGTTCCATCAGCTGGATGAGGTTGCCGCAGGTGTCGTCGAAGACGGCGGTGGTGACCGCGCCCATCGGCTGGGGTGGCTGGGTGAACAGCACGCCGCGGTCGAGCAGGCGGCGGTATTCGGCGTCGAGGTCGTCGACGGTGAAGATCATGCAGGGGATGCCGTCGGCGGTGAGCGCGCTCTTGTAGTTCTGGGCGATCGGGTTCTGGTCGGGCTCGAGCAGCAACTGGATGCCGTCGACGTCGGCGGGCGAGACCAGGGTCAGCCAGTCGTACTCACCGATCGGCACCCGGTCCTTGACCTGGAAGCCGAGCACGTCGGTGTAGAACTTCTCGGCCTTGTCCTGGTCGTCGACGAAGATGCTGGTCACACCGATGCGGATCATGTGTCCTCCTGGGGAATCGGCCATCGCTCCGAGACCGCGCGCAGCGGCGTGAAATCGGCGTGATGGAACTTGTAGCGGCCTTGCCGACGGGTGGTCACCAGCCCCGCGGCCTCGAGCATGCCCAGGTGCTGGGTGATCGCCTGCCGCGACGAACTGATCCCGTGGCGGGTGGCGAGCTTGGCGCACAATTCGAACAGCGTCTGCCCGTCCCGCTCGGCCAGTTCGTCGAGCAGCGCGCGCCGTGTCGAATCCGCCAGGGCGGTGAAGATATCGGTCACGGCGTGCGCTCCTCCCGTCGTCTCCCCTCGAACCATAGGCAAGCGATGGCTTGCATGTCAAGCATCGGCGCAGGTGGGAGGCTCTCGTCTCACACCGTGGCGGCTGCCAAGGCGGCCCGGATCGCCGCGATGTCGCCGGTGGTGGCGGCCGCGGGCGGCCAGGAATCGCCCGGGACGGCGTAGGGATGGACATAGACCGGGGTGTCGCGCTGGGAACGGCGGCTCTCGGCGAGCGTGCCGCCGTCGACCACGTCGTAGCCGAGCGCGTCGATCAGGTGGGCCGCGGCGATCTTCGCGGCCGGATCGTCGCCGAAGACCGGCAGCGCGGAGCGGTCGGCCGCGCCCGCGGGACGAGCGAGCGTGGCCAGGTGCTCGAAGTAGATGTTGTTGAACGCCTTGACCACCTGGGACTCGGGCAGGTGCCGCTGCAGCAGTTCGCTGGTGGTGACGGTGTCGGCGTCGAGTTCGGCGATCGCGCCGTCGCGCTCGGGGTAGTAGTTGTTGGTGTCGAGCACGACCTTGCCCGCCAGCGGCGCGACCGGTACCTGCTGATAGGCCTTCAGCGGCACGGTCACCACGACGAGGTCACCGGCGGCCGCCGCCTCCGCGGGCGTCGCCGCCCTGGCCCGCGGGCCGAGTTCGGCGACGAGGTCGGCCAGCGTCTCGGGTCCGCGAGAGTTGCTGAGCACCACGTCGATTCCGGCCGCCACCGCCAGCCGTGCCACCGTCGATCCGATATTGCCGCTGCCGATCAATCCGAGTGTCGTCATGTGCTCGGTCAACCACCGATCCGGTGCGACTGTTCCCCCGGCGCGGCAGCGAGAGATCCCCCACGGCTCGATCCGGGCGGGAATACCGGCTCACTCCGCGCGCCACGCGACCGCGGCGGCGAGCAGCCGGGCCCGGACCCGCTCGACGTGCGGGCGGGGCGCCCCACCGACCCGGCGGGCCAGGAACGCGGTGTTGATCGGCGGATCCGCCGGATCGAGCAGGGGCACCAGGGTGCCGTCGGCGAGCTCGTCCGTACACAGATAGCGCGGCAGCACGCTGATTCCCGCCCCGGCGAGCACCGCGGCCAGCACCGCCCGCAGATCGGGGACGATCAGGGCCGGGGTCGCCTCCAGCCGGGTCTCGAACACGTGCCGCCAGTAGCGGCGCAGGATCGGCAGGTCGGCCGCGTAACTGAGCAGCGGGAGGCCGTCGAGCGCGCCCGGTCCGGTGCGCCGCAGGCGCGCGGTGTCGACCCGGGCCGCCACCACCGGCGCCGCGACGAGCAGGAATTCCTCGTCGACGAGCGGCTCGGCGAGCACGGTCCGACCGCGCGGGCGCGCCGTCGAGATCACCAGATCGAGTGTCCCCGATCGCAGTTCGGCCAGCAGATCGTCGGTGAGGCCGGCCCGGACCGTCAGCCGCACCCCCTCGGCGAGCAGCGGCGCGAGGGCGGGCAGCACCTGCGCGGCCAACATCTCGGCGGGCCCGCCCAGCAGCACCGGCGGCTCGGGCGGCGCCGGTGTGTCGGCGACGGGGCCACCCACGACCGACGCGAGCGCGTCCAGCGGGGCGCTCACCCGTGCCGCCAGCTCGTGACCGGCGGCCGTCGGCGCCACCCCGCGCGGCAGCCGCTCGAACAGCGGCGTGCCCAGGTACCGTTCCAGCGCCTGGACCTGCGTGGTCACCGTGGGCTGGGACAGCCCCACCTGGGCGGCGCCCGCGGTGAGCGATCCGGTCCGATAGACCGCCAGGAAGGTCCGCAACTGCACCAGATCCATCGAGCCATCGGCTGGCCTATGTCTCATATAGGCCATCCTATTGGTCAGGAAATGCCCGAGTACCTAGCGTCGAGAGTGCGACCCGACGACGCTGCCGGCCGATCGCCCCGAAACCCGTTGAATGGAGAAGGAATCCGATGGCACACATCCTGTTCGTCCTCACCGGCGCCGATCACTGGACCCTGGCGGACGGCACGAAGCACCCCACCGGGTACTGGGCCGAGGAATTCGCCGCGCCGTACGCGGCGTTCACCGGCGCGGGCCATACCGTCACCGTCGCGACGCCGGGCGGGGTGACCCCGCCGGTCGACCAGGGCAGTCTGGCACCCGAGGCCAACGGCGGGGCCGAGCGCGCGCGGGAGATCGCCGAGATCCTGGCCGGGGCGCAGGCCCTGCGGCAGCCGATCCCGCTCGCCGAGGTCGATCTCGCCGACTACGACGCCGTGTTCTATCCCGGCGGGCACGGCCCGATGGAGGATCTCGCGGTCGATCCCGTCTCGGGTGCGCTCCTGGTCGACGCGCTGGCCTCGGGCAAGCCGCTCGGTGTGGTCTGCCACGCGCCCGCCGCCCTGCTCGCGACCGCCGACGCCGACGGCAAGTCACCCTTCGCCGGGTATCGAGTCGCCGCGTTCAGCAATGCCGAGGAGACCCAGGCAGGCCTGGCCGACAAGGCGAAGTGGCTGCTCGAGGACCGTCTCGTCGCGCTCGGCGTCGACTATCGCGAGGGTGCGCCGTGGGCCCCGCACATCGAGGTCGACCGCACGCTCTACACCGGCCAGAACCCGGCGTCGTCGGCGCCGCTCGCGGCACGGATGCTCGACGCCCTCTGACCCACCGCCCGGCGGACCGCCACCGGCCCGCCGGGCGTTCGTGTCGGGCCGCACTTGTGGCGTGGCCCACATGCTCCTACTCTTCGCGCTGTGGATCCCCGTCGTTCGCTGAAGAACTGTCTGCGCGTGCTCGCCGCGGTCGTCTGTCTCGCCGCACTGCCGTCGGCCCCCGCCCAGGCCGAGCCCTCGACCCCGGACGGCGCGACCTATGTCGCGCTCGGTGATTCCGGGGCCGCGACCACCGGCGCCGCGAACCTCGACCTCGGCGCGCCCCTGCGCTGCGTACGGTCCACGACCAACGCGCCCAAGCTGGTCGCCGAGCGCCTGCGGCTCACACTCGACGACCGCACGTGCAGCTCGGCGAAGATCCCCGACCTCTACACCGCCCAGACCGGCGGCGTCGCACCACAACTCGACGCGCTCGGGCCCGCGACGAAGATCGTCACCGTGCACATCGGCGCCAACGACGCCGAGATGACGAAATACATCCTCGGCGACTGCCACGCGGGCGCGGCGTCGGGCGGGTGCGCCGCGGCCGCCGATCCCGCGTGGGACGCCGGCATCGACGCCATCGCCCCGGCCTACGCCGCCGCTCTCACCGAGATCACCCGCCGCGCGCCCGGCGCCACGATCTTCGTCGACGGCTGGCCCACCTACCTGGCCGACACCAGCTGCCCGGCGATGCTCGGCCTGCTGCCCGCCGACGCCGCCTACATCCAGTCGAAGTTCGCCCGTCTCAACACTGTCGTGGCCCGCGAGGCCGCCGCGCACGGCGCGATCTACGTCGACACCATCGCCGCCTCGCCCGCCCTCGGCATGTGCGCCGATCCGGCCGTACGCTGGTTCGACCCGCTGGTGGCCGATCAGACCCTGCTCCCCTATCACCCCACCCTGGCCGGGCAGCGCGGCGTGGCCGAACTGCTCACCGCCGCCATCGAATCCAGCGGCGCCCTGCACCGCTGAGCCGAGTTCACTCGGTGAGCTGGGCCAGCTCCGCCGCCAGATTCGCGCGCGCCCGCTCCTCGTAGCGCGCGCGGGCCGCCGGAGTCCGGTACAGCACAGGCTGATTCGCGATCGAGCGCAGCACCGCGGCGCGACCGGCGCGGAACAGGTCGTCGGGGACGTGCGCGTACTCGGTGCGCACGGCGGTCGCGTAGGCGGCGTAACTCGCCGGATCGCCCCCGAGGACGACCAGGTCGGCATCGCAGAGCACCGCGCCGTTGGTGTCGCCCGCCTCGGCGTCGTGACCGCGGGTGAGCAGGACCAGCCGGACCACCTCGTCCACCAACGGCCGTGCGGCGCCCAGGGATTCGAGGACATCGCGGGCCAGGTCGGCGCTGCGTTCCTCGTTGTCGGCGCGGTCGACGGCGTAGATCGCGTCGTGGAAGAACGCGGCGTAGCGCACCGCGTCGATATCGGCTGCGCTGTCGGCCCATTCGTCGATCGCGCGCAGCATCGCGCGCAGATGCTCGGCGGTGTGATAGTGGCGATGGGGTTCGCTGTAGCGGGCGATGATCCCGGCTCCGAGAGGAACGGAGTCCGGTCCGGCCAGAGCGGTCCAGCGGTCGAGAAGATCCAGCGACGACAACGTCATGGGCTCCAGTGTCGGCGGACTCCCGCTCGCCGACAACCCCGATTTCCTGTGAGATCGGCACGATGGCCTACCGCGGGTCGCCGCCGCCGGTGAGTTCGCGGACCAGTAGCGCGGTGTGCAGCGAGGTCCGGGACTCGCCGTCGTCGAGATCGACGGCGAGGATGCGCTCGATCCGGGCGAGCCGGTCGTAGAGCGTCGGCCTGCTGATGGCGAGCGCCTTGGCGAGCTCGGTCTTGTTGCCCGCCAGGTCGAGAAAGCGGCGCAGGGTGGCGGTCAGATCGCTGCCGTGCCGGATGTCGTGGCGCAGCAGGGCGCTCAGTTCGGTCTCGGCGAAACTCTGCACCCGGGGGTCGTCGCGGATCAGCGAGAGCAGGCCGCGCAGCCGAATATCCGCGCTGCGGAAGAACATCCGGGTGGGCGCGGCGCGCATCGAGGCCGCGACGGTGGCGACCTCCGTGGCGTCGGCGAGTCCGCTCGCGGTGTCGAGCAGGGAGTCGGAGTCGGCGCCGACGCCGATCACCGCGCGCCGGACACCGTCGACCCGGCGCACCTCGGTGAGCACAGCCGCGCACACCGTGGCGAGCCGCTCGTCGACGACAGCGCCCCGGGCGAGGGCCAGGATCATCGCGACCCGTTCCCCGTCGATCGCGAGTGATCGCGCGCCCGCACCACGCGGCCCGGGCCGGTGCTCGGTGGCACTGAGCGCCGAGGCGCCGACGAGGCCGAGCCCATGGGTCACCGCCTCGACCACCGCCGCGCTGCGCCGTTGCGCCGCCACCGGATCCGGGTCGGCGACGGCGTCGATCTCGATGGACAGGGGCACGTAGCGGGCATGCCGGTGCAGCCCGAGCGCGGCCGCCCGCGCCTGCGCGTCGCGCTCGTCGCCGACCCTGCCCTCGACGAGGTCGGCGATCAGGCCGGTCTGGGCCCGGCGGTGCAGACCGAACCGGTCCTTGTCGATCATCCGGTGCAGGGTCAGGGTCTGTGCCGCGCGCTCGAGCACCATCCGCGCGCGCGGTGTCGGTCCGTGGTCCGCGCGCAGGATCAGCCTGCCCCAGCGCTGCATCTGCGGGCCGACGTCGACCACGCCCTCGCCGCCGGGCAGCAGTCGCGAGGTCGCCTCCCAGTTCTCCAGCAGCGCCGAGGAGGTGGTGTGCCGGGCGGTCGCGGCCAGTACCCGGTGGGCCAGGTCCTCCAGCACGACCGACGCGTCGAGCATGGTCGCCGCGGTGCGCACGATCTCGGCGAGCGCGGCCCGGCGCACACTGAGTTCGGTGAAGGTCTCGTGCACGGTCCGGGCGAACTCGAGCTCGGCGTACTGGTCGGCGACGATCGCGCGATGGACGGCCTCGGTGATCTCGACGAAGCGGGTCACCCGGTGCAGCACGATCACCGGCAGCCCGAGGTCGGCGGCCGTGGCCGCGACGACCGGGCCCAGCTCGCTCACATAGCTGCCCAGTTCCACCACCAGGCCCGCGACCCCGGCCGCGGCCAACGAGCGCAGGTAGGCCACGCGCGCCGGCTCCGGCGCGGCCAGCGCCTGCCCGGTGGTCAGGATCAATTCCGCGCCGACCAGCACGTCGGCGACCTCGGCCAGGTCGCTGACGTGCACCCAGCGCACCGGCCGGTCCAGGTGGGCCCCGCAGATCACCTCGGGCTGACCTGCCTGGACCACCGGCGTGGCGAGCACATCGGCCACGGTCAACAACACCGACGAATCGTAATACGAATGCCGCGACTCCGTACAGATCGTCGGCCCTCGCGCGGGTGGGGATGGACCAGGGTGGAAGCACCACCGTTCCCGGCGAAACGAGGTCTCCATGCAGTCCATCGGCCACTGGATCGACGGCAAGTCCGTCACCGGCACCAGCGAGGCGATCGCCCCGGTCACCGATCCGGCGACGGGCGCGGTCACCGGCGAGGTGGCCCTGGCGAACGTGGCCGACACCCGCGCGGCGATCGACGCCGCGACCGTGGCCTTCGCGACCTGGCGCGACACCTCGCTGACCCGCCGCACCCAGGTGCTGTTCCGGTTCCGCGAGCTGCTCGCCGAGCGCAAGGAGGAGCTGGCGGCGATCATCACCGCCGAGCACGGCAAGGTGGCCGCCGACGCGCTCGGCGAGGTCACCCGCGGCCTGGAAGTCGTCGAATTCGCCTGTGGCATCCCGCATCTGCTCAAGGGCTCGTTCACCGAGAACGCCTCGACCGAGGTCGACATCCATTCCGTGCGCCAGCCACTGGGCCCGGTCGCGATCATCTCGCCGTTCAATTTCCCGGCCATGGTGCCGATGTGGTTCTTCCCGCTGGCCATCGGCGCGGGCAACACCGTGGTGCTCAAGCCCAGCGAGAAGGACCCGTCGGCGGCACTGTGGCTGGCGCGGCTGTGGCAGGAGGCCGGGCTGCCCGACGGTGTGTTCAATGTCGTACAGGGCGACAAGGTGGCCGTGGACGAACTGCTCGACAACCCCGGCATCAAGGCGGTCTCGTTCGTCGGCTCCACCCCGATCGCCAAGTACGTCTTCCAGCGCGGCACCGCGGCGGGCAAGCGGGTGCAGGCCCTCGGCGGGGCGAAGAACCACATGGTGGTGCTGCCCGACGCCGATCTGGACCTGGCCGCCGATGCCGCGGTCAACGCGGGCTTCGGCTCGGCGGGTGAGCGGTGCATGGCGATCAGCGTGGTGGTCGCGGTCGGCGGGGTCGCCGACGAGCTGGTCACCAAGATCGCCGAGCGCGCGTCGACCATCGTCACCGGGGCCGGGACCTCCGGCGCCGACATGGGTCCGCTGATCACCCGGGCCCACCGCGATCGCGTCGCGGAGTACATCGACGCCGGCGAGAACGCGGGCGCCCGGGTGGTGCTCGACGGCCGTCCGCTGATCGTCGAAGGCGCGCCGGACGGATTCTGGCTCGGGCCTACCGTTCTCGACGGGGTGACGCCGTCGATGAGCGTGTACACCGACGAGATCTTCGGACCGGTGCTCTCGGTCGTGCGGGTCGGCACCTACGAGGAGGCGGTGGCGTTGATCAACGCCAACCGCTACGGCAACGGCACCGCCGTGTTCACCAACGACGGCGGCGCGGCGCGGCGGTTCCACCACGAGGTGGAGGTGGGCATGGTCGGGGTCAACGTCCCGATCCCGGTTCCCCTCGCCTACTACAGTTTCGGCGGCTGGAAGAACTCGCTGTTCGGCGACTCGCACGCGCACGGCACCGACGGCGTGCACTTCTTCACCCGCACCAAGGCGATCACCACCCGCTGGCTCGACCCCAGCCACGGCGGGCTGGAACTCGGCTTCCCGCAGAACAAGTGACCGGACAGGAGCATTGTCGATGACGCTTTCCGACGAGGCCGCCCGCGCCTACGAACTCGATCGCCGCCACGTCTTCCATTCCTGGTCGGCGCAGGCCCAGGTGTCGCCGATCGTCCTCACCGCCGCCGAGGGCTGCTACGTGTGGGACGGCGAGGGCAACCGGCTGCTCGACTTCTCCTCGATGATGGTGAACACCAATATCGGGCACCAGCATCCGAAGGTGGTCGCCGCGATCGCCGCGCAGGCGGCCGAACTGTGCACGGTCGGCCCGGCCTTCGCCAATGCCGCCCGGTCCGAGGCGGCCCGGCTGATCAGCGAGCTCACGCCGGGGGACCTGGACAAGATCTTCTTCACCAACGGCGGCGCCGACGCGGTCGAGCACGCCATCCGGATGGCGCGCCTGCACACCGGACGGCCGAAAGTGCTCGCGCGGTACCGCTCCTATCACGGCGGTACCGAGACGGCGGTCAATGTCACCGGTGACCCGCGGCGCTGGCCCAACGACCACGGCACCAGCGGGGTGGTGCACTTCTTCGGCCCGTTCCTGTACCGCTCGGAGTTCCACGCGAGCGACGAAGCACAGGAGACCCAGCGCGCCCTCGAGCATCTCGAGCGCACCATCGCGATGGAGGGTCCGGCCACGATCGCGGCGATCGTGCTGGAATCGGTGCCGGGCACCGCGGGCATCATGGTGCCGACCACCGAGTACATGCGCGGCGTGCGGGAGCTGTGCGACCGGCACGGCATCGTGTTCATCGCCGACGAGGTGATGGCGGGCTTCGGCCGCACCGGAAAATGGTTCGCCATCGACAATTTCGAGGTTGTGCCGGATCTGATCACCTTCGCCAAAGGCGTGAACTCCGGCTACGTGCCGCTGGGCGGCGTCGCGATCAGCGCCGCCATCGCGGCGACCTTCGCCGACCGGCCGTACCCGGGCGGGCTCACCTATTCGGGTCATCCGCTGGCGACCGCGGCGGCGGTGGCCACGATCACCGCGATGCGCGAGGAGCGGATCGTGGAGAACGCGGCCGAGATCGGCGCGCGGGTCATCGGGCCGGGGCTGCGGGAACTCGCGCAGCGGCATCCGAGCATCGGTGAGGTACGCGGGCTCGGGGTGTTCTGGGCGCTCGAGCTGGTACGCGACCGTGCCACCAGGGAACCGCTGGCCCCCTACGGCGGCACCAGTCCCGCGATGACCGAACTCGTCGCCGCCTGTCGGCGCGGCGGACTGCTGACATTCGTGAACTTCAACCGGCTGCACGTGGTGCCGCCGTGCGTGATCACCGAGTCCGAGGTCAAAGAGGGGCTGGCGATTCTCGACCAGGCGCTCACCATCGCCGACGCGCACACCGTCGACGCGCCGTAGGACCGGCCGTTTCGCGGCGGGCGGAATGCGCCCGCCGCGGGACGCGTTGTCCCGGAGCGTGACTGATACCGCAGTGCTTTCCGACGAACTGAAGTCGTATCTGGACGAGGAGAAGGTCTACGCGACCGTCGCCACGGTCGGCGCGAACGGGCACCCGCATCTGACCGTCGTCTGGATCAAGCGCGAGGGCGACGAGCTGCTGTTCTCCACCACCGTCGCGCGGCAGCAGGCCAAGAACCTCGTGCGCGACCCGCGGATCACGGTGATGGTGAACCCGCCGGAGCGGCCGTTCCTCTACGCCGAGATCCGGGGCACGGCCACCACCATCCCGGATCCGGAGCGCGCGCTGCCCGACGAGATGTCGCTCAAGTACACCGGCAAGCCCTACCGCGAGTTCAACCCGGCCTCCGTCGACGACGCGGAGCGGGTGATCGTGCGGATCACCCCGCACCGGGTCGCCGGTCGCCTCTGAGCGGACCGGGGCCCGGCGGTCTCAGGCGCGCTGGGCCTCGTCCTGGGCGTGCTGGGCCTGGACCAGCTGCTGCGGGGTGAACCGCAACGTCAGCGCGACCAGTGCGGCGAGCACCGCCAGACCGGCGCAGCACAGCAGCACCAGGGTGTAACCGCTGTTGAGCGCGTCGATCTCGGCCGTGGTCATGTCCGCGGCCCGGCCGTCGCGCCCGCCCAGGGACAGGGTGCGCGAGGCGGCGATCGGGCTGAGCAGGCCGATCGCGATCGGGGTCGCCAGGTTCATGAACATCTGCCCGACCGCCGAGAGCGGGCCGATGTTCGACGACGGCACCCCGACCAGCACGCACAGCGGCGCCAGCACCATGGCGACGCCGACGCCGAAGCCGATCACCAGCAGCAGCGCCAGCAGGGTCGGCAGGTACTGCACGTGCCGGTCCAGCGTCGACCCGAACAGCAGCCCGCAGGCCAGCACGACCGCCGCCGCCGACAGCAGCCAGCGCGGCGCGATCACCAGCGCCGCCTTCGACGCCACCGCGCCGCCGACACCGATGCCGATGGTGAACGGGATCGAGGCGACACCGGCCTGCAACGGGCTGTAGCCGAGCACGTTCTGCAACAGCTGGGCCACGAAGAACGTCATCGCGCCGAGCACCGCGCCCGCCAGGAAGATCAGCGCGAAGGTGGCGACCCGGTCGCGGCTGTCGAACAGCGACCACGGCAGCAGCGGATCGGCCTCGCGGCGCTCGGTGAGCACGAAGACCACCAGCAGCGCGAAACCGCCGATCAGCGAGCCGAGGATGAGCGGACTGGTCCAGCCCATCGCCGGGCCCTCGGTCGCGCCGAACACGATCGTCGCGCAGGCGAGTGTGCCGAGGATGGCGCCCTTGATGTCGAGCGGGGTGCGGTGGTGGGCGGTGTCGGTGAGCTTGTAGACCGCGCCGAGCACGATCAGCGCGCCGATCGGCACATTGATCAGGAAGATCCAGCGCCAGGAGAACTCGGTGAGCGCACCGCCGACGACCAGGCCGCCGACCGAGCCGATACCCGCCATGGAGCCGACGATCGCGATCGCCTGGTTGCGGGCGGGCCCCGGCGCGAAGGTGGTGGCCACCAGCGCGAACGCGGTCGGTGCCGCGATCGCGGCACCGGCGCCCTGGAAGGCGCGCGAGATCAGCAGCATCGCCTCGCCGGTGGCCAGGCCGCAGGCGAGCGAGGCCGCGGTGAACAGGCCGACGCCGTAGATCAGCATGCGCTTGCGGCCGAACGCGTCACCGAGCCTGCCGCCGAGCAGCATCAGCCCGGCGAAGGTCAGGCCGTAGGAGGTCACCGTCCACGCGCTGCCCGAGCTGGACAGCCCCATCTCCTCCTGCAGGCGCGGCAGGGCGAAGATCACGACGGTGCCGTCGAGCACGACCATGAGCTGCAGGCCGCTCAGTACGAGGATGGCGAGGCCGAAGGCCCGCTTCGTCACCGGATACTGCATCGTCGCAGCGGGTTTATCGAGCACAACGAGGCAGTGTAATTGGCGCGGCGGCAACGCACGGGTGCGCGGCCCGCGAAGCTAGTCCAGCCCGAAACCCGCGGTCGGGCCGATGACGATGATCGCCGGCGGCCGGATGCCCTCGGACTTGACCTTCTCGGCGACCGTGCCCAGATCAGCCCGTACCACCCGCTGGGTGCGCAGCGTGCCCTCCTGGATGACCGCGGCGGGCGTCTCGGCCGGGCGGCCACCGGCCAGCAGCGCGTCGGCGAACTTGTCGATCCGCTCCACGGCCATCATCAGCACGAGGGTGCCGCGCAGCTTGGCCAGCGCCGCCCAGTCGACCAGCGAATCGGGGTGATCGGGGGCGACGTGCCCGCTGACCACGACGAACTCGTGGGTCACGCCCCGATGGGTCACCGGGATGCCCGCGGCGCCGGGCACCGAGATCGGGCTGGTGATGCCGGGCACCACGGTCACCGGGATCCCCGCCTCGGCGCAGGCTTCGAGCTCCTCGTACCCGCGGCCGAACACGTACGGGTCGCCGCCCTTGAGCCGGACGACGAACTTGCCCGCCTTGGCCCCTTCGACCAGGGCCAGATTGATCGCCTCCTGCGCCATCGAGCGGCCGTAGGGGATCTTCGCCGCGTCGATCACCTCGACGTGCGGTCCCAGCTCGGCCAGCAGTTCCGGCGGCGCGAGCCGATCGGCGACGACCAGATCGGCGCGGGCGAGCAGCCTGCGGCCGCGCACGGTGATCAGGTCCGGGTCGCCCGGTCCGCCGCCGACCAGGGCGACGCCGGGGGTCACCGGCTCCGAATCGTCGGTCACCACACCGGATTGCAGCGCCTCGAGCAGGCCGTTGCGCACGGCGGCCGAGCGCCGGTGCGCGCCACCGGCCAGCACGCCGAGGGTCAGCCCGTCGTAGCGGGCGGTGGCGGGGGTGACGGCGGTGCCGTCACGGGCGACATCGGCGCGCACGCAGAAGATCCGCTTCGCGGTCGCCTCGGCGACCACCGCGGCATTGGTCTCGGGTTCGTCGGTGCAGGCCATCGCGTACCAGGCCGCGTCGAGGTCGCCGTCGGCGTAGGCACGCAGTTCGACGGTGATCTGACCGGCGGTCGCCATGCCTTCGACGGCCGGCGTGACCGCCTTGCTGATCACGTGGACGTCGGCGCCCGCGGCCACCAGCAGGCCGAGGCGGCGCTGGGCGACGGTGCCGCCGCCGACCACAACTACTCTGCGTCCGCGCAGATCGAGCCCGACCAGGTAGTTCGGGTCGCCTGCGGGCGGGGTCGATGCGGTGTCAGACGTGTTCGGCACAGTGTCCCAGCCTAGTTCCTGGCTCGCCGCCCGCCGAACGGGCCCGCCGACACCGCCGCCGCGATCGCCCGCCGTCGGCGCGCCCGCGTTGCCGTGGGGTCCCGGTGGCGCGACAGTGGAGACCATGACCGAGCCGGACGCACTTCTCGCCGTGGCCTACGACGAAGCCCTGCGCGGGCGGGCCGAGGGCGGTGTCCCCATCGGCGCCGCGCTGTTCGACGCCGACGGCACGCTGCTCGGACGCGGCCACAATTGCCGGGTCCAGAACGACGACCCGAGCGCGCACGCCGAGACCGACGCCTTCCGCGCCGCGGGGCGTCGCCGCGACTACCGCTCCACGATCATGGTGACCACCCTGTCGCCGTGCTGGTATTGCAGCGGCCTGGTCCGCCAGTTCGGCATCGGCACCGTGATCATCGGCGAGGCGCGCACCTTCCACGGCGGCCACGACTGGCTCGCCGACCACGGCGTACGGGTGCTCGTCCTCGACGATCCGCGGTGTGTGGCGCTGATGACCGAGTTCATCGCCGACCGCCCCGACCTGTGGTTCGAGGACATCGGCGGCGCCGACGCACCGACCAGGGAGACGCCGGCATGAGCGGCGCCATCGCCTCGGTCGATCTGGCCCGCTGGCGCACCGGCGGTGCCGCGGCCGCCGCGGTGCGGCGCGAGGTGGGCGAGAGTCTGCGCCGGGCCGACTTCCTGCGCGTGCGCCTGGACGCCATCACACTGACCTGACCGGTGCGCCCCGTACACTCGCGACCCATGCCCGCCTGGTCCCGCCTCGTCCCGATCATCGCCGCCCTTCTGCTGGCAGGGCCGGGGCCCGCCGTCGCCGCCCCGACCTACGAGCCCGCGGCCGGTGTCGAAGCGCACTACGCCGCGCCGGGCCCGTTCGCCGTGACCGAGCGGATCGGCGAACTGTGTTGCGACACCACCGGTGCCGCGTTCGACCTGTGGTATCCGAGCGAGCTCGGCACCGGCCATCCGATCGTGCTGTTCGGTGACGGCACGCAGGCGGTGCCCACCCAGTACCGGCATCTGCTGCGGCACTTCGCGTCGTGGGGATTCGTGGTGATCGCCACGCAGAACCAGTACACCGGTTCCGGTATCGACATCCTCGCCTCACTCGACCGCCTGATCGCCGAATCCGCCGATCCGACCAGCGTTTTCGCCGGGCGGCTCGACCACACGGCGGTGGGCGTGGTGGGTCATTCCCAGGGCGCGTCCGGTGCCCTCAACGCGATGCGGCGCGCCGGTGGGGCGATCCGCACCGCGATCACCGTCGAACTGCCCCGCACCGGCCTGTGCTCGGATGCCCTCAGCTGCACCGATCCGGCCGCGATCGATACCGGCTCGGTGTTCCTGATCAACGGCTCGGCCGACACCCTGATCTCCCCGTCGGAGCAGTCGCTGCCGGTCGAGGTCGTCGGCGTCCAGTCCCACCGCGCCTACTACGACGCGCTCACCGTGCCGAAGGTGTGGGCGACGCTCGAGGGCGCCGACCACAACGATATCCAGGGCGATCCCGGCTGCGCGGACAACCAGCTCGCCTGTGGCACCGGCGTGTACGGCTTCCTCGGCTATCCGACGGCGTGGCTGGCCGCGCGGCTGCGCGGCGATGCCCGCGCCGCGGCGGCCTTCGTCTCCGGCTCCGGCGCGCTGTTCGCGCCGTCACCGCACTGGCGCAATCAGACCGGCACTTTCACCGGCTGATCTCAGCCGCCGGCATACGGGTTGTTCTGCACCCAGCGGAAGTCGGTGCCGCGCAACGGGAAGCTGTCGAGATCCAGCCGGGTGAGGGTGACCGTCACCGGCTTGCCGTCGAGCTCGCCGCGCAGCGTCAGCCGGTCGTCGGCGGGCCGGTCGACCGTGAAGGTGGTGACCGCCGTGGGCGTTTCGCCCGGTGCCGACGGCGCGGCGGTGAGGGTCATCGTGTGCGCCTCGGGGTCGAAAGCGGCGACCACCGGCACGATCGAGTCGTCCATCCGCTGATAGCCCGCCGAGCCCGCGTCGACGATCAAACGCTGCCAGCGCACCGGATCGGTGGTCAGCGGCGGCACCGGGGTCGCCTCGGCGGTGAACTCGGTGACGTCCCAGATCCCGTAGAGCTCGGGTTTCGGTGCGCCACCGCCGTATTCGTCCCAGGACTTCTCCCCGAGGTAGAGGCAGCCGGCGACGATCCACAGGCCCGTCGCGATCTGCACGACGCTCGCCCACCGGTTCGCCCGCGCCGAGCCGAACAGCGGCGGCTGGCCGAGAGGTCCCGAATCACGTTCCAGCACGAGCACATTCGCCAGTCGCCGGGCCTGCGGCGCCAGCAGCACCAGGCTCATCAGCAGCAGATGCCCGGACAGCATCTTCACCGGCACGTCGAAGGTGAGGTTCAGCAGGAACACCTGCGCCATGCTGATCACGCTGAGCATCGCGCCGAGGGTGGCCGTGCGCGGCCAGAACAGCAGCAACCCGGCGAGCACCTCGGCCGCACCCAGCGATATCTCGTAGGCCGGGGACGAGCCGACCTGGGTCCACAGCATCGACATCGGGCTCAGGTCACCGACGCGGGTGAGCAAGGTGGTGAGCGCGGGCTCGGGCATCTGGGTCGGGATGAGCTTGGCGAACCCGTAGAACAGCATCTGCCCGCCGACGCACAGCCGCAGCAGGGTGAGGAACCAGCTCGCCATCCGCGGATAGGCGCGCCTGCGCCGGTCGAGCACCGACCAGACCACCGTGACCAGGATCGCGGCCACCAGCACCAGCCCGCACTGGATCCAGATCGCGGCCTGGTCGCCGCTGCCGTTCATGACCAGCTCCGCCTCGACCCCGAACACGTGCTCGCCGATCCAGCGGCTCACCGGGGCCAGTGAGAGCATCTGCCAGGCGACGGCGTCCTCGGGCAGGTGCAGCGCGAACACCCCGAGGAAGACGAAGGTGATCTGCGCCATCCACAGGCAGAACAGACCCAGATAGGCGACGCTGAACCGGAAGGCGAGCCGCGTCACCGGATGCCAGATCGGCGGCGGTGGCGGCGGGCTCGCGATCGCGTCGTGGGCGCGCTGCGTGGTCACGGCGGTCACCGTTGCCTCCTCGTCGAGTTCGATTGCTACCGAAGCTAACTGGTGTCGTGGACGAGCGCGTCCGGGAAAACCCCCATCTTTACCGTGTCAACCCTGAATCTCACTCACCGACTGACGGCTTACATTCCCGTCGGCCGTCCGGTACGCCGGTATCGAACGTGTTCCATCTCGCCGACAGGGGTACTCATAGATGTCCGACGATCCGGATCCCACCGCGCAACAGTCGCTCACGGTCACCGAGCGCGACCTCGACGAGCTCGCCGAGCAGTTGTCGCAGTGGCTGGCCGGCAAGGTCGGCGCCGACGTACCGCCGAAGGTCGGCAATCCGAGCAAGCCCGCCACCGGCGGCATGTCGAGCACGACCATCCTGTTCGACGCCGAATGGTCGGTCGGCGGGGTCGTCGAGAGCGGCTCGTTCGTGCTGCGGATGGCACCCGAGGACGGCTCCTTCCCGGTCTTCGATTCCTATGACCTGCCGATGCAGTACGAGGTGATGGCGGGCGTCGGCGCGGCCTCGGACGTCGCCGTGCCGGTGCTGCGCTGGCTCGAACTCGACGAATCGGTGTTCGGTTCGCCGTTCCTGGTGATGGAGAAGGTCGACGGACGCGCGCCCGCGGACAACCCGCCGTACGTCTTCTTCGGCTGGGTGTTCGACGCGACTGTGGAGGAACGCGCGCGGATCGCCGACGCGACCGTCGACGTGATCGCCCGCATCCACGCCATCGACGACATCGCCCGTCGCTTCCCGCGCCTCGACGGCGAGGGTCCGGCGCTGCGCAGGCACTTCGAGGCCCAGCGCGCCTGGTACCGGTGGGCGCTGACCGACGACGGCGTCGAGATCCCGCTGATCGAGCGGACCTTCGAGTGGCTCGAGGCCAACTGGCCCGCCGAGACCGGCCCCGAGGTGCTGAACTGGGGCGACGCCCGCCCCGGCAACATCCTGTTCGACGGGTTCACCCCCGCCGCGGTGCTGGACTGGGAGATGGCCACGTTCGGCCCGCGCGAACTCGACCTGGGCTGGGTGATCTTCATCCACCGCTTCTTCCAGGACATCGCCACCCGCTTCGATCAGCCCGGCCTGCCCGATTTCCTGCGCAAGGACGCGGTGGTCGCGAAATACGAAGAGCTGACCGGACATACGGTCCGCGATCTGGACTTCTACATCATCTACGCCGCGCTGCGGCACGCGATCGTGATGGCCCGGATCAAGCGGCGGATGATCCACTTCGGTGAGGACACCGTGCCCGCCGAGCTCGACGACTACGTGATGCACCGGCTCAGCCTCGAGGCTCTGCTCGACGGCACCTACGAGTGGGACTGAGAAGGAGACACGACCATGAACGCGATCATGCCCGTCCCCCTGGACGAATACCCGGTCCACCAGACCCCGCTGTCGCTGGCCAGGGTGGCCACCAGCGACCGCAACTTCTACGACCGCTACTACTTCAACGCCTTCGACCCCGCCGGCGACGCGATGCTGATCACCGGGTTCGGCGTCTACCCGAACCTCGGTGTGGTCGACGCGTTCGCGACGGTGCGCCACGGTGACACCCAGCGCAGCGTGCGCTTCTCCGACGCGCTCACCTCGCGCGATCTGACCACGGCGGTGGGCGGCTACCGGATCGAGGTGATCGAGCCGCTGCGGCAGTTGCGGGTGGTGTGCGAGCACGAGGACCTCGGCTTCGACCTCACCTGGACCGGCGCGCACCCGGCGGTGCAGGAGCAGCCGCACCTGATCCTGTCCGGCACCCGGCCGATCATCGAGGCCTCCCGGTTCGCCCAGCTGGGTTCCTGGGCGGGCACGCTCGCCGTCGACGGGCGCGACATCACCGTCGACCCGGCGGCGTGGACCGGCAGTCGCGACCGCTCCTGGGGCATCCGGCCCTCGGGCGAGCCGGAGCCGCCAGGGCGCGCCGCGGCCGAGGGCGCGGGCGGGTTCTGGTGGTTGTACGCGCCGCTGCGCTTCGACGAGTTCGCCATCGTGGTGATCGTGCAGGAAGAGCCCGACGGCACCCGCACGCTCAACAACGCGGTCCGGATCTGGCACGACGGCCGCAAGGAACAGCTGGGCTGGCCACGGATGCACTGGACCTACGAGCCGGGCACCCGGCACCCGAAGTCGGTGCGCCTGGACATGACCACCCCCGACGGCAAGCCGCTCGAGGTCGAGATCGAGTCCCGGCCCGGTATCGCCCTGCACGTCGGCTGCGGTTACGGCCCCGACCCCGACTGGACCCACGGCCGCTGGATGGGCCGGGACTGGTCGCTGTCGAGTTCCTACGACCTCACCGACCCGGCGATCATCGCCCGCACCCCCTACGGCGTGATCGACCACATCGGCTACGCCCGCTGCGGCGACGCCGAGGGCTGGGGCCTGTTCGAGCACGCCTCGATGGGCCGCCACGACCCCACCGGTTTCGCGGATTGGTCCTCGGTCGCCCCCTGACGACCCGACCTCGCGAGAGGAAAGCCGCCGCCGCGACAACGAGGTCGCGGCGGCCGGCGATTTCCTAGGCGGCCGTGGCGAAGTCGGCCAGCAGCGACGGCACGGCGGCGTCGAAGCCCGCGACGTCGAGCATGCCCGCGTCGTCGGGATCGGCGATGCTGAACCTCGTCGCGGTCATGCCGACCACGACGAGCTTGGCCCGCGGGTTCACCTCGCGGCGGTAGCGGGCCAGCGCCTGGTGCGGGTGCACCGAGCCCGCCCACGTCTCGTTGTCGGTGTACACCGAGAACACGTCCACCTCGATGCCCTGCTCCAGCGCGTGCAGGATCGGCATCGAGCAGTCGGTCCCGCCGAAGGGCAGACCCGACACCGCGCGCACGGCGTCGTCGAGGCGCTGCCGCGGCGAGATGGCCAGCGGGGACAGGTTGCGTGCCCCCTGCCAGCGGGTGCCCGTCGCGGTGAACCCGACGATCTGGTGCCGCTCCTCGGTCCGGGCCGTGACCAGGGCGAGCGCGGCCGAGGCCTCGCGCGCCGAGAGCGGTAGCCCGGCGATCGGCGACGTCATCGACCCGGACACGTCCAGCGCCAGCAGGTGCCGCAGACCGGTCGGGCGCACCGTCTCGAACGCCGCGTAGAAGGCCGCGTCGAGCGCGTCCACCACCGGTGCCGACGGCGTCCAGGTACCGGCGCCACGTGCCGAACGCCCGGACGCGTAGGTGCGCAGCGCGATCAGCACCGCGACCGGGTGCACGCGTGCCTTGCGCAGCCGCTCCGGGTCGCCGAGCTGCGCGCAGATCGCCGCGGTGCGCGGACCGAGCGGAGCCAGCAGGCCGAGCCGGGTCAGGCGCGGCAGCTGACGCAGCAGCGCCGTCTGCGGAATGCCGTTGTCCAGCAACGCCTCCCACACCTCGGGCGTGTTCAGCGCGGCGTCGGGCAGCATCTCCCAGCTCAGCCGGTACTCACGGACCAGCTCGGGTACCTGCTCGACCGGTGCGGACTGCGCGCGCTGGAAACCGTCGACCAGGTCGAGGCCGTCGAGGTCCGGGGTGCGGCCACAGATCCAGTCGAACAGCCTGCGCCGCTCGTCCTCGGTGGTCGCCGGGTGCGACAGGCGCAGCAGGTCGCGGTGCGACCAGCCTTCACGCTGCCGGTACTTCACGACCTGAAACGCCAGGTCACCGACCGGCTTGTCCAGGTACCAGTTCGCGACCGCGCGGGACAGGCCGCGACCCCAGCCGCGGAACTGCTCGGCGTAGCCGGCGAACAGGAACAGATGGGTGCCGGTGCGCGCGACCAGCGGCAGCGCCGCGAGCGCGGCCCGGCGACCGTCGACATCACCGAGCGCGGCGGCGGCCGCCAACGCGAACAGGGCCGGGTTCGGTCGCGGGGCACGCCCGCCGGTGGAGATCTCGACGATCTCACGCACCAGGTCGGCGGTGTGCTCGGCGGCGTACGCGGCGATGAACTCGGCATTGTCGGCGGTCAGCGCGGCGGCGCTGACGTAGTAGGTTCCGGATTCCGTTCCGAGGGTGAGGAATCGGCGCACCCGGGCCTGCGGGGTGATCTCGAAGACGTAGCCGCCCGCGGCGTTGACGACCTGCCGGGCATCGGCAGGACTGGTCTGCGGCGTGCTGCGACGCGAAAATCGCGACAGAATGTTCATTGTTCCCCCTCCGATACAGCGACCGGCGTTGCGGTTTCGGCCCCGGGACCCACCGGGGCGTGTGACGATGCGCGAAGCGGACGGACATGGGTGTCTCGGCCGGGAAACGGAAATCGCTTTCCGCCGCAGGGCTCGAACCTGCTGGACTGTGAGTCCTCGCCAGATAACCGACCGAATCCGGTCCGTCCTGCTCCTGTGCACCGCAGCCGCACAGCGGACGTGTGTGTCCCGACCGGAAGGCGCTCTACCGAACTGAGCTACCACCACCGCGCGGTGGTGGACGGGATTCGAACCCGCGACATCCCCATCTGAAGGTAACCGACCGGATCCGGTCCGCCGTGCTGCTGCTGGAGATGACGGTACGGGGCGGAGGTGATCTTGCCCAGCGAATTAATCCGAGTCGCTCGCCCCCACCGTCGCGACGGCGACTACGACGCCGTCCACAACGGTTCGCCCGCACAACAGTTCGCCCCTGCCCGCGAGCAATGCCGCCGCCTCCGCGACCGAGGCCGTGCCGACGGCCCGCGCCGTCCGAGTGGAGCGAGTCGGCGTCTCGACCTCGGCCAGCTGCTCGGCGCCGAACGCGACCACCGGCACACCGAGCGCCGCCGCGGCCGCGCGGACCCCGGGATCGGCCGCGCGACGGTCGATCGTCGCCAGGCAGGTCACGGCGGCGGACCCCGCGACGACCGATTCGACCGCACGAGTGATCTTTTCCGCGTCGGTACCAGGTCGGACGCCGAGCCCGACGATCACCGCGCCCCTGCCCGCCGTCTGCTCGATCATCGCGTCGGCGCTGTCCATCGCTTCGCCGTCATCGATCGAATCGACGTGCGGCAGCGACGAATCGGGTGATGGCGGCCGGGTTTCCGGCGGGGTGGGTGTGCAGGTACGAGGCGTGGACCTGCCGGATCACCGCGCCCTCGGTGACCGAAGCCGTGGTGCGCCAGCCCCAGGCGGCGTTCTCCGGGCCGACCCGGGTGAGACGAGTGCGGTGGAATTCGTGGCCACGGACGCGGGTGCCTGCCTGCCAGAGAGTGGAGTCGTGCAGGGCGACGGCGTCGCGGTAGCCGAGGGTCAGGCGGGGGCCGAATTCGGCGTCGGCGTCGATGACGCCGGCCATCGGATGGCCGTCGAGGGAGCGGGTGAGGTAGAGCAGGCCCGCGCATTCGGCGTGGATCGGCAGGTCGCGGGCGGCGCCTTCGGCGATCGCCGCGCGCAACTTCTCGTTGGCCGACAGGGCGCCCGCATGCTCCTCGGGAAAACCCCCGGGCAGCACCAATCCCGCTGTACCGGAGGGGAGTTCGTCGGTCAGCGGATCGAAGACGACCACCTGGGCGCCTGCCGCGAGCAGCAGCTCGCGATGTTCGGCGTAGCCGAAGGTGAACGCCGGTCCCCCGGCCATCGCGATCAGCGGACCGCTGCCGGTGGTGCCGACGATCGCGTCGGTCGGTCCTGTCCGCGCTTCGCTGCCCGCGGTCAGTTCCCTCGCGGGGTCCCAAGCCGGACCTCGGACCGACCCGCCCGCGAGGTCGACGATCGCCGCGAGATCGATGTGGGCCGCGACGAGTTCGGTCATCGCGTCGACCGCTGCGGTGGCGGCGGTGCCGTGCTCGACCGCCGGAATCAGCCCCAGATGCCGTGAGGGAACTTCCAATTCAGCCATGCGCGGCAGCGCACCGAGGACCGGGATGCCGACGCGATCGCACGCCGCGCGCAGCACCTGCTCATGGCGTTCGCTGCCGACCCGGTTGAGGATCACCCCGCCCAGCCGGACCGAAGAGTCGTAGGTGGCGAAGCCGTGCAGCAGCGCGGCCAGGCTCTGGGAGTGTCCGCGCGCGTCGACGACCAGCACCACCGGCGCCCCGAGCAGGCTCGCGACCTGCGCGGTGGAGCCTTCGGCGACCGCCTCGGTCCGGTTCTCGTCGATGCGACCGTCGAACAGGCCCATCACGCCTTCGACGACGGCGATATCGCAGCCGTGCGCGCCGTGCCGATACAGCGGCAGCACCCGATCCTCGCCCACCAGAACAGGATCCAGATTGCGGCCGGGCCGCCCGGCCGCGAGACCGTGATAGCCGGGGTCGATGTAATCGGGGCCGACCTTGAACGGCGCCACCCGATGACCCGCCCGGCGCAGCGCGCCGATCAGGCCGGTGGCCAGAGTCGTCTTGCCGCTGCCGGATGCCGGGGCGGCGATCACCACGGCCGGCGCGCTCATCGCCGCACCTCGCCCGTGCCGTCACCGCACCGAGGACCGCAACCGAACCAGCTCACCGCGACGCCGCGCGGGCCGGAACCCGTGCTCGACATCGTCGCGTCGCCGGTCCGGGCGGGGGCGACGGACAGGGGCGCGTCCGTCACGGTGACGGTCACCATTCGATCCCGCGCTGGCCTTTGCGGCCCGCGTCCATCGGGTGCTTCACCTTGGTCATCTCGGTGACCAGATCGGCGGCGTCGATCAAGGCCTGCGGCGCGTCGCGGCCGGTGATGACGACGTGCTGGTTACCGGGGCGGCTGGTCAGCGTCTCGACGACCTCGTCGACATCGACCCACCCCCACTTGAGCGGGTAGGTGAACTCGTCGAGTACGTAGAAGCGGTGCTGTTCGGCGGCGAGCCGTCGCGAGATCTCCTGCCAGCCCGACAGCGCGGCGGCGGCGTGATCTTCCTCGGTGCCGTGCTTGCGGGTCCACGACCAGCCCTCGCCCATCTTGTGCCACTCGACCGCGCCACCGGCACCGGTCCGCTCGTGCACCTCACCGAGCGTGCGGAACGCGGCTTCCTCGCCGACCTTCCACTTGGCGCTCTTGACGAACTGGAACACGGCCACGTCGAAGCCCTGGTTCCAGGCCCGCAACGCCATCCCGAAGGCGGCGGTGGACTTGCCCTTGCCCGGGCCCGTGTGGACGGCCAGCACCGGCTGGTTGCGCCGCTGCCGTGTCGTGAGGCCGTCCTCCGGCACGACTTCCGGAACACCCTTGGGCACGAAGACTCCTCCTTCTCGGCACCGACGCGCCGGTCCGCGGCCCGGGTGGACCGCACTGTCGATGGACGACCGCGCCAGTGCCTCGAGCACCCGACGGCGCACCGGTCGACCGGTCGCGCGACTGTCGCTCACCATTTCTATCAGGGCGTCCTCCGGCCGCCTGACCCTCCCACTACCGTCGGGGAACATCCTCGGCGGCGACGCGCGACCGGCCGATGCCGCCCCGTCGATCGCCCAGGTCGCCGGGTGCGGGCGCTCAGGTCAGGCCGCGCGAGCGCCGGTCGCCCGGACGACATCGGCGACACTGTCGCCGGTGAGTTCGTCCAGGCGCAGGTAGCGGGCCCGCAGGTCACGGGCCAGCTCGGCGGCGAGGCCGAGCCGGATCATGCCGCGTTCACAGTCGATGACCATCGCGGTGTGTCCCTCCCCGGCCAGCAGACGCGCGGTGGCGCGGGCGCGGGGCAGCGGATCGACACCACCGGTGGCGCGGCCGTCGGTCAGCAGTACCAGCATCGGGCGGCGGCGCGGGTCGCGGACGTGTTCGCGGGCGATCACCTCGCGCGCCTTCAGCAGGCCCGCCGCGAGCGGGGTCTTGCCACCGGTGCGCAGACCGGCCAGGCGGCGCACGGCGATGTCGACCGAGGAGGTCGGCGGGAGGACCAGTTCGGCCGCGCTGCCGCGCACGCTGATCACGGCCACCTTGTCGCGGCGCTGGTAGGCGTCGCGCAGCAGGGTGACGATGGCACCGGTGACGGCGGTGAGCCGGTCGCGCGCGGCCATCGACCCGGATGCGTCGACGACGAACACCACCAGATTCCCTTCGCGCCCTTCGCGATACGCGCCACGCAGGTCCTCGGCGGCCAGCGCCAGCGGACCGCTGAACCGGCCGCGCTCGAATTGCCGAGGCGCGGCCGCGAAGACGGTGCCCAGCAGGTGCAGCCCGGTCGAGGTGTCGGTGCTGGGGCGCACCATGCGGCCGGTGCGGGTCCGGGCGCGGGACCGGCGGCCCGGCGCGCCTTCGCCGATGCCGGGAACCTCCCAGCGCGGTGCGGGCTTCGAGACGGAACCCGGTGTGCCGGAGACGCTGTCGGCCGCGGGCCGGGATCCGCCGCCGTGGGGGCCGCCGCCCGGGTTGTCGTCGGGGCCGTCGGGACCACCGTCGTCGGGACCCTGATCGTCGGGTCCGCCGTCGTCGGGACCCGGGTCGGCCGGTCCCCCGTCCTCGGGGCCCTGGGGCCCCTCGTCGGCAGGGCCTCGGTCGGCACCGTCGTCGACCGCGCGCGGTCCCGAGCTGCCGGACGCGTCGCCGTCGCGATCGTCGCCGGGCGTCTCGCCTCGCGGATCGTCGTCGAATTCCTCGGTGGCCGAGGCCTTGTCGACCTCGTCGGCGGCCGACCGCATCGCCTCGTCCAGCTGCTCCTCGCTGATCCCCGGCTCGTCGAACGGATCGCGCCTGCGCCGGTGCGGCAGGGCCAGCTCGGCGGCGATCCGCACATCGTCTGCGGTGACCCGGTCGCGGCCGCACCATGCGGCGTGCGCGGTGGCGGTCCGGGCGACGACCAGATCGGCGCGCATCCCGTCGACGTCGAACGCCGCGCACAGCGCCGCGATCCGCCGCAGTTCGGCGTTGTCGAGGGTCACGCCGGGCAGCCGGTCGCGCGCGGTCAGAATCCGTTCGGCGACAACGGCATCGGCGTCGGCGTAGCGGGCGGCGAAGCCGGCGGGGTCGGCCTCGTAGTCCAGGCGCCTGCGCACCACCGCCATCCGGGTGTCCACCACGCGGGAGGCGGCCACGTCGACGGTGAGGCCGAACCGGTCCAGCAGCTGGGGCCGGAGTTCGCCCTCCTCGGGGTTCATGGTGCCCACCAGCACGAATCGCGCCGGATGCGAATGCGAGACACCGTCGCGCTCGACGTGGACCCGGCCCATGGCCGCCGCGTCGAGCAGCACGTCGACCAGGTGATCGTGCAGCAGGTTCACCTCGTCGACGTAGAGCACGCCGTGGTGGGCCGCGGCCAGCAGACCGGGCCGGAACGCCTGCTCACCGTCGCGCAGGACCCGTTCGAGGTCGATCGACCCGACGACACGGTCCTCGGTGGCGCCCACCGGCAGTTCCACGAGCCGGGCGGGCCGCGCGCCGCTCTCGTCGACGACCGGCGGCAGCAACTCGGCCAGCGCGCGCACCACCGTCGACTTCGCGGTGCCCTTCTCGCCCCGCACCAGCACGCCACCGATCCCGGGGTGCACCGCCGACAAGATCAATGCCAGCTGCAGGCGCTCCTGGCCGACGACCGCCGAGAACGGGAAGCCCGCCTCACCCGCCGAGCGAGCGGCGGTGTGCGGACCAGCGGCGACATCAGCAAAACCAGGCACGCCCCCACTGTATTCGCGCCATGATCACGACCGGACCCCGGGCGTCGGCGCCGGAAAGACGCGAGGTCCCCGGCACCGTGCCGGGGACCTCGCGAGTGGACTGTCAGCCCCGACGCATCGGGACGTGCGGGATGCCGTCGTCGAGGAATTCCTCGCCGTCGGGAACGAAGCCGTACTTGGCGTACATGTCGACCAGGTAGGACTGCGCGTTCAGACGGACGGTGGCCGAACCGGTCTCGGCCAGCGCCGCCTGCAGCAACCGGGTGGTGTAGCCGTGCCCACGGGCGGGCACGGCCGTGCACAGCCGACCGAGCCGGAAGCTGGTCACCCCGTCCTCGTGCTCTTCGAGCAGCCGCAGCGTGGCGATGACCTCGCCCTCGTCGTCGAGCCACAGGTGCCGGGTCTCCGGCAGCAGGTCACGCCCGTCCAGCTCGGGATAGGCGCAGGCCTGCTCGACGACGAATACCTCGACGCGCAGTTTCAACAACCGGTACAGGGTGGCGGGGTCCAGATCCGCCGCCCACGCCCGTCTCAATGCGACCGTTGACATCATCGCGTCTTGCTATCACACCTGCGCGTAGGTGGCCGCCTCCGGCTGCGCGGGCGTGTTGTTGGCGTCCAGCTTCAGCGACTTGTTGGTCCAGTCCCAGACTTCCTGGAACAGGGCCTGGTTCTCCGACAGCTTCTGGCCCAGCGAGGGGATCATCTGCTTCAGCTGCGGGGTCCAGTCGGCGTACTCGCGCGGGAAGCAGCGCTGCATGACGTCGAGCATCGCGGTGACACAGGTCGAGGCGCCCGGCGAGGCACCGAGCAGGCCGGCGATGGTGCCGTCCTCGGCGGAGATGACCGCGGTGCCGAACTCGAGCACACCGCCCGCACCCTTCTTCCGGATGACCTGCACGCGCTGACCGGCGGTGATCAGCTCCCAGTCGCGGCCCTCGGCACGCGGCAGGAACTCCTCGAGCACACCGATCTTGCCGTTCTGCGACTTGAGCAGCTCGCTGATCAGGTACTTGGTCAGGCCCATCTCGGTGAGACCGACGCCGACGAGCGAACCGATGTTGTTCGGCTTGATCGACTTGAACAGGTCGGTGTTGGAGCCGTCCTTGAGGAACTTCGGGGTCCAGCCTGCATAGGGGCCGAACAGCAGGCCCTTGCGGCCGTTGATGACGCGGGTGTCCAGGTGCGGCACCGACATCGGCGGCGCGCCGACGGCGGCCTTGCCGTAGACCTTGGCCTCGTGCGCGGCGATCAGCTCCGGGTTGGTCGAGCGCAGGAACTGACCGCTGATCGGGAAGCCGCCGAAGCCCTTGGCCTCCTTGATGCCGGACTTCTGCAGCAGCGGCAGCGCGCCACCACCGGCGCCGACGAAGACGAACTTCGCGTTGACGGTGCGGCTGCGGAAGGTGCGCAGGTTGCGGACGGTGACGTTCCAGCTGCCGTCGGACTGCTTGGCGAGGTCGCGGACCTCGGTGCCGAAGGCGATCTCGCCGCCGGACTTGCCGATGTAGGCCAGCAGCTGCTTGGTGAGCGCGCCGAAGTCGATGTCGGTGCCGCCGTCGGTCCAGTTCAGCGCGATCGGGTCGGCGAAGTCACGGCCCTTGGCCATCAGCGGCAGGCGCGCGGCGAACTCGTCGGGGCTGTCGATGTACTCCATGCCGCGGAACAGCGGGTGCGGTGCCAGCGCCTCGTAGCGCTTGCGCAGGTAGTCGACGTTGTCGGCGCCGTGCACGAAGCTGACGTGCGGAATAGGGTTGATGAACCCGGACGGGTCGTCGAGGACGCCGGTGTCGACGGCCGAGGCCCAGAACTGCCGGGAGACCTGGAAGCGCTCGTTGATGTCGACGGCCTTGCCGATGTCGACCGAGCCGTCGGCGTTCTGCGGGCTGTAGTTGAGTTCGCACAGCGCCGAGTGCCCGGTGCCCGCGTTGTTCCACGGATCGCTGCTCTCCGCGGCGGCGGCGTCGAGCCGCTCGAACACCGAGATGGTCCACTCCGGCTGCAGCTGCCGCAGCAGCGCGCCCAGCGTGGCACTCATGATGCCTGCGCCGATGAGAACTACATCGGTCTTTTCAGTCTTCGCAGCGTTCGACACGGGTACTTCGACTTCCTTGTCCTTCTCAGCTACCCACCGGGGTGAGTTCGCTTGGGCGCGGGCGCTTCGTGGTTTGGTGCGACTCGCGGTGAATCGCCGGGGAGTAGGTTACCCGTCGTTCACCTGAAGCCAATTGTGCACCTCAGCCGTTCGTAGTACCGCAACCGACCTACCGAATGTGATCTAAACCAACACTGCACGTCGCGCTGACCGCGCGATAGATTGAGCGGTGTGACGAACGAAACCTCACTCGATCCCGCCGGCACCGCCGATCGGACCGATGAGCAGTGGCAATCCGATGTCCTCGGCACCGACTACCAGCAGCGCACCCTGCCGCTGGGCCCCGATCCCGACGGTGAGGGCGAGGTGGTGGCCACGCTCGTGCGCTATCTGCCCGACGCCGCCGCACCGGCCACCGAGCCGACCGTGCTCTATCTGCACGGGTTCACCGACTACTTCTTCCAGGAGCACGTGGCCGAGCACTTCGCGGCCCGCGGCCACCGCTTCTACGCTCTCGACCTGCGTAAATGTGGTCGTTCGCGGCGGGCCGGGCAGAGCGCGCACTTCGTCAGCGACCTGGCGCTCTACGACGCCGAGCTGAACGAGGCGCTGCGGATCGCGCGCGCGGAGACCGGCAACGACGTCCTGATCGTCGCGCACTCCACCGGCGGACTGGTGGCGCCGCTGTGGCTGGACCGGCTCGAGGCCGCCGGCGGCAGCGCCGCGGCAGGCGTGGTCGGCGTCGTGCTCAACAGCCCGTGGTTCGACCTGCAGGGGCCCGCGTACTACCGCACCGTCGGCACGCCGATCATCAACGCCGTCGGCAAGGTCAGGGCGTTCGCGCAGCTGCCCGCCGTGGGCGTCAGCACCGCCTACGGCGACAGCCTGCATCACAGCCGCAAGGGCGAGTGGGATTACAACCTGGACTGGAAGCCGCTCAGTGGCGAGCCGGTGCGGCTGGGCTGGCTGCGCGCCATCCGGCGCGGACAGGCCCGCCTGCACCAGGGACTGGCGATCGGGGTGCCCGCGCTCATCCTGCGCTCGCGGCTGACCAGATTCGCGCGGGCCCACAGCCCCGCCGTCGATGTCGCCGACGCCGTGCTCGACGTCAAGCAGATCCAGCGCTGGGCGGGCTGCCTGGGCGAGCGCACCACGATCGTGCCGATCGACGGCGCCCGCCACGATGTGTTCCTGTCCTCGGAAGCGGTGCGCGCCAACGCTTTCGCCGAGACGGACAGCTGGCTGGACTGGCTGGCGGCCTACCGCAAGAACTGAGCCGGGTGGCGTGCCGGGACCGCGAGGTCCCGGCCGCCGCTCACCAGAGGCTGGTCCGCAGGACGATCTCGGTGGCCAGTTCGTGGGCGCCCTCGGTGGCGATGTTGTCGACCTCGACCGGGACCACCCGGAACTCGCCGTAGACGTAGCGGCCGGAGGCATCGGCCACGGCACGCGGCAGGCTCTTGGTGACCAGCATGGTCACCGGCAGCTCCAGCGGCGGACAGGACGCGTCGGGAGCCGTGCCGTCGGCGTCGGGCACCGCCGGATGGCCGTGATCGGCGACCACCAGGCTCATGAACCGCCCGAACCGGCCCGCGCACAGCCGCCAGGCCAGCGCCGCGCCCGCACCGCGTCCCGCGACGTTCACATACGGCAGCTCGAGTTCGTCGAGAATCGCGTGGACGGCCGGGGGCTCGAGCCCCTCGACGGACTCCAGCACGACGGTCTGCAGATCGGATTCGTGCAGCCGCGCGCACACGGTGTCGAACACGTCGGCCGGATCGTCCGCATCGGGAAGCAACAGCACATTGTGCCGCGATTGTGGGCCGTCGACCCGCACTGTCCAGGCCCGGTCACCGACCGTGATCCGCCGAGATTTCATGCCGGTGTACGGTACACGGCCCGGTTGAACACGGCAGCGTGTTGCGCTCCGCCCGGCCGGTCTGTTTTTGCCCGTGTCCTGGGCTTTCCCAATCCGGAGGGCCCGAATTGCCAGACCTGTCACAGCGGGCCGGTCGCGGCTGTGAGGAGAGCGGCCGCACAGCGGGCGACGGGTGCGGTACGAGCCACGTACCGGAGCGAGGAGGTGTGCGGAGTTCCCCTCCCGGCGGCGCCGGGCACGCCGTACGATGACGGCCGAACCGATCGATCGGCGTTCACGGGGGGCTTGTGAAGCGAATCATCCAGCGTGTGCTGTGCGCTGTCGGCGCCCTCTTCTTCGGCGCGGGCGCACTGTTCGGGATCACCCAGCCGATCAACGCCACCGCCTACCTGTTGGGGTTCGGTCGCGAGGTCACCGTCCACGTCGACGAGAGCTCGCGCGGGCTGATGGGCGGCCGCAGTCGGGCCGGCATCGGCACGAACGTCGAGGACGGCAGCGCCGTGCGCCTGTTCGATGTGCGATCAGGTGACACCGTCAGCGCCCGGATGGTCCTCATCGATATCGGCGTGGACAGCTTCGCCTATCGCTCGGCCAGGGCCGCGGCCACCGATTTCATCTGGCTGCTCGGCGTCCTCGTCCTCGGCGGGCCCGCCCTGGTGTTCGGCCTCGCGGCCTCCGCGCCGGCGCGGGCGAGACCTGCTGTCACCGCGGCGGCCGACGGAGCCGATTCCCCTGCCGGTGCCGATGTTTCGAAGCCGAACACCCCCGGCGAGAGCTGAGCGTTCAGCCGACGGTGGGGCGGTCGAGTTCGCTGTGGACGACCGGTAGCTCCCGTGGTGCGCCGCGGCTGATCAGGGCGTCGAGGGCGGCCAGGTCGACGTGCCGCTCGACCAGGTCGGCCAGCAGGTCGAGCTGCGCGGTACGGGTGGCCGCCACCGAGGTGTCCGGGGCGACGCGGAATCCGGTGCGCCCCGCGTGCCGGGCGACCTCGGTCAGCCAGGCGCGGCGGAACTCGTCGGATTCGAGGAGGCCGTGCACGTGGGTGCCCCAGATCGATGCCCGCACACTGCCTTCGGGAGCTCCGTCGATGGTGAGCCAGGGCGCGTCGGCGCTGTGCCGGACGCGGCCGTGGTGGATCTCGTAGCCGTGCACCGGCAGCGCGCCCGCCTCGCCGACGACCTGGCGGGCGATCTTGGGCTCCGCGAATTCGATGGCGAGGTCGAACAATCCGAGCCCGTCCACCACGCAGGGCCGCGCCGCGTCCCCGTCCTCGGCCGACGCGGCGACGGCACCCTGATCCCCCGCGGACCCGACGTGTTCGACGCCGTCGACGATGCGACGCCCCAGCATCTGGTAGCCGCCGCAGATCCCGAGGATCGGGCGCCCCGCGGCGGCCCGGGCGTGCAGCGCCGCGTCGATCCCCTTGGCGCGCAACCACGCCAGGTCGGAAACCGTCGACTTGGACCCGGGCACGACGACGAGATCGGCGGTGGCGATCTGATCGGGTCCGTCGGCCCAGCGGACGGCGACGCCGGGCTCGCAGGCGAGGGCTTCGATGTCGGTGGAGTTGGAGATGCGGGGCAGCCGGACGGCGGCGACGGTGAGCCAGTCGGTGCCGTGGGGTGGGCCGGGGCGACCGACCGGGGTACCCGCGACGGTGCCGAGGGAGTCCTCGGCGTCGAGCCAGAGGTCGTCGGCGAACGGCAGCACGCCCAGGGTGGGGCGGCCGGTCAGGACGGTCAGCTGGTCGAGGCCCGGTTGGAGCAGGGCGACGTCACCACGGAACTTGTTGACGAGGAAGCCCGAGATGAGCTGCTGGTCTTCGGGTTCCAGCACCGCGACGGTGCCGAACAGGTGCGCCAGCACTCCCCCTCGGTCGATATCACCGACCACGAGCACGGGCAGCTCGGCGGCGCGCGCCAGACCCATATTGGCCAGATCCGTGGCCCGCAGATTGATCTCGGCGGGTGATCCGGCGCCCTCGCAGATCACCACGTCGAATTCCGCACGCAGGGAAGCGAGTTCGTCCGCCACCACCTCACGCAGCTGCTGCCTGCGCCTGAAATAGTCACGCGCGCCGACGGTCCCGACGGCCTTGCCGCGCACGACGAGCTGCGAGCGCCGATCGCTGCCGGGCTTGAGCAGCACCGGATTGAACCGCACGCTCGGCTCCAACCCACACGCCCGCGCCTGCAACGCCTGCGCCCGCCCGATCTCCCCGCCGTCGAGGGTGACGACGGAGTTGTTGGACATGTTCTGCGCCTTGAACGGCGCCACCCGCACGCCACGCCGCGCGAGCATTCGGCAGATCCCCGCGACCACCACGCTTTTCCCGGCGTCGGAGGTCGTGCCCGCGATCAGCAGCGCCCCGCGCAGATCGCCGCTCATGCCACGGACCGACTCACGGCAGCGTGAGGATTTCCGCGCCCGTCTCCGTGACCACCAGGGTGTGCTCGAACTGGGCGGTCCACTTGCGATCCTTGGTGACCACGGTCCAGCCGTCGTCCCAGATGTCGTAGTCGATCCCGCCGAGGTTGATCATCGGCTCGATGGTGAAGGTCATGCCGGGCTCGATGACCGACTCGATGCTGGGCTGGTCGTAGTGCAGGATGACCAGGCCGCTGTGGAAGGTGGGACCGACGCCGTGGCCGGTGAAGTCGCGGACGACGCCGTAGCCGAAACGATTGGCGTAGGCCTCGATGACGCGCCCGATCACATTGAGCGCACGGCCCGGCTTGACCGCCTTGATGGCCCGGTTGGTGGCCTCTTCGGTGCGCTCGACCAGCAGGCGCACCTCCTCGTCCACGTCGCCGGCGAGGAAGGTCTTGTTGGTGTCACCGTGCACGCCGTGGATGAAGGCGGTGACATCGATATTGACGATGTCACCGTCCTCGATGACGGTCGAGTCGGGGATGCCGTGGCAGATGACCTCGTTGAGCGAGGTGCAGCAGGACTTGGGGAAGCCCTTGTAGCCCAGGGTCGAGGGGTAGGCGCCGTGATCGCACATGTACTCGTGGGCGATCCGGTCCAGCTCGTCGGTGGTGACGCCGGGCGCGACCGCCTTGCCCGCCTCCTCGAGGGCCTGCGCGGCGATCTTGCCCGCGATCCGCATCTTCTCGATGGTCTCGGCGGTCTGCACCCAGGGCTCGCGCCCTTCGTTGGCGGTCTTCTTCCACACGTACTCGGGACGCTCGATGGAACGCGGGACGTCCCGGATCGGCGACTGGGTGCCGGGAACGAGTGGCTGACGGGTGCGCACGGACATAGCTGCGAGTGTAGCCAGCACCCCTACCCGGCGCTGTGGCGCGGTTCGAGCCGGACCACGATGCCCTTCGAGGTAGGGGTGTTGCTGATGTCGGCCACGCTGTCGAGCGGGACCAGCACGTTCGTCTCCGGATAGTAGGCCGCCGCCGAGCCACGGCTGGCCGGGTAGGCGACCACGACGAAGTTCTCCGCGCGCCGCTCGACCCCGTCCGTCCAGACGCTGACCAGATCGACCACGTCGCGGTCGGCCAGGCCGAGCTCGGCCAGATCGTCCGGGTTGACCATCACCACCCGGCGCGCGTTGTGGATGCCCCGGTAGCGGTCGTTGTTCGCGTACGGGATGGTGTTCCACTGGTCGTGCGAGCGCAGCGACTGCAACAGCAGGTGACCGGGCGGCACGTCGAGGAAGGTGAACTCGTTGCGGGTGAATTCCGCTTTGCCGCTGGCCGTGCGGTAGATGCCCCGGTTGACCGGGTTGATCAGCCGCAGTCCACCCGGCCGCTCGACGCGCTCGGTGAAGTTCTCGAAGCCGGGCACCACCCGCGAGATCCGGTCGCGCACGGTGTTGTAGTCGGCTTCGAACTCCGCCCACGGGATCGCCGGGGTGGCGCCGAGGGTGCGCTGGGCGAGCCGGGAGATGATGGCGACCTCGCTGAGCAGGTGCGGCGAGGCCGGGTCGAGGCGACCTCGCGAGGCGTGCACCTCGCTCATCGAGTCCTCCACCGTGACGAACTGCTCGCCGGTGGCCTGGATGTCGCGATCGCTGCGGCCCAGGGTCGGCAGGATCAGCGCGGTCTCACCGCACACCGTGTGCGAGCGATTGAGTTTGGTGGAGATCTGCACGGTGAGCGCGCACTGCCGCAGGGCGGCCTCGGTCACCGCGCTGTCCGGTGTCGCCCGTGCGAAATTGCCCGCGACGCCGACGAAGACCTTCGCCTGACCGTCGCGCATCGCGCGGATCGCGGCGACGGAGTCCAGGCCGTGCGCGGTCGGCGGGGTGAAGCCGAACTCGGCGCCGAGGGCGTCGAGGAAGGTCTGCGGTACCCGTTCCCAGATGCCCATCGTGCGGTCGCCCTGCACATTGCTGTGTCCGCGGACCGGGCACACGCCCGCTCCGGTGCGGCCGAGATTGCCCCGCAGCAGCAGGAAGTCGACGATCTCGCGGATCGTGGGCACCCCGTGCTTGTGCTGGGTCAGGCCCATCGCCCAGCACACGATGATCCGTCGCGAGCCGAGCACCGCCGCGTGCACGTCCTCGATGGCCGCGCGGGTCAGGCCGGTCGCTTCGAGGGCGGCGTCCCAGCCGATCCCCCTGGCGTGCGCGGCGAACTCGGCGAAGCCGTGGGTGTGTTCGCGGATGAACTCGTGGTCCAGGACGGTGCCGGGGGCGGCGTCCTCGGCCTCGAGCAGCAGCCGGTTCAGGGTCTGGAACAGCGCGAGGTCACCGCCCGGTCGGATCTGCAAGAAGTAATCGGCGATCGCGGTGCCGCGCCCGATCACCCCGCGCGGGACCTGCGGGTTCTTGAACCGGATCAGCCCGGCCTCGGGCAGCGGGTTGACCGCGACGACCTTCGCGCCGTTGCGCTTGGCCCGCTCCAGCGCCGAGAGCATCCGGGGATGGTTGGTGCCGGGGTTCTGCCCGACGACGAAGATCAGGTCGGCGGCGTAGATGTCCTCCAGCGACACGCTGCCCTTGCCGACGCCCAGGGTCTGGTTCAGCGCAGAACCGCTGGACTCGTGGCACATGTTGGAGCAGTCGGGCAGATTGTTGGTGCCGTAGGCGCGGGCGAACAGTTGCAGCAGGAACGCGGCCTCGTTGTTGAGCCTGCCCGAGGTGTAGAACAGCGCCTCGTTCGGCGAGGCGAGGCCGCGCAGCGTCTCGGCGATCAGGTCGAGGGCGGCGTCCCAGCCGATCGGCTCGTAGTGGGCGGCGCCGGGGCGCTTGACCATCGGTTCGGTCAGTCTGCCCTGCTGGTTGAGCCAGTAGTCGGAGGTGGCGTCGAGTTCGTCGACGGTGTGGGTGGCGAAGAACTCGCGGGTGACCCGGCGGGTGGTCGCCTCGTCGCTGACGTGCTTGGCGCCGTTCTCGCAGTACTCGTTCTTGTGCCGGTGCTCGGGCTCCGGCCAGGCGCAGCCCGGACAGTCGAAGCCCGCGGTCTGGTTGACGTTGAGCAGGGTGAGCGCGGTGCGCGTGGCCGAGGTCTGCGCCAGCGAGTACTCGAGTGCGTGGACCACCCCGGGAACGCCGGCCGCCCAGGTCTTGGGCGGGGTGACCGATAGGTCGTCGGTGGGGTCGTCGATCGAGGTCATCACCGGCTTCTTCCCGTGCCGCGGCACTGCGATCGGACTGGATGACCTCAGGCTTCCCAGTTTCGGGGCGGTTGTCAACGCGACGGTTCACACCCGGTTTCGCCCGCAGGGGTGAGGACGGACGAGCGCCGCGCTCGCACGCTGTCTGCATGACGACACTTCCCGCCCCGACCCTCGCCGCCGTCGCCCAGCAGCTGACCGGCGGCGGCCGCGGCATTCTCGCCGCCGACGAGTCGATCAAGACCATGTCCGCGCGTCTCGAGCAGGAGGGCATCCCGGCGAGCGCGACCGCCCGGCGCGACTATCGCGCCCTGCTGCTGACCACCGACGGACTGGCGGATCGGGTCAGCGGAATCATCCTGTGCGACGAGACCTTCGGCCAGGAACTCGCCGACGGCCGTGCCTTCCCCGCCGCCGCGCGCGATCTGGACATCCTGCCCGGCATCAAGGTCGACACCGGCACCACCGCCCTGCCAGGGCAGGCGGGCGCGCTGGTCACCGAGGGACTCGACGGTCTCGGCGCCCGGCTGGCGTCCTATGCCGAGCGCGGGGCCGCCTTCGCCAAGTGGCGGGCGGTGTTCGACGTGCGGACGATCACGCCCTACGCCGCGCACGCCAACGGGCACGCGCTGGCGCGCTATGCCGCGCTGTGCCAGGAGCACGGCATCGTGCCGATCGTCGAGCCGGAGGTGCTGTGCACCGGCGAGCACGACCTGGCCGCGTCCGCCCAGGCGACCCGGCTCGCCCTGCGGTCGGTGTTCGCCGCGCTCGACGCCGCCGGCGTCGACCTGACCGGCATCGTGCTCAAGCCGAACTTCGTGACCCCGGGCCTGGCCGCCGCGCCCGCGTCCACCGCGGCGGTGGTGGACGCGACCTTCGAGGTCCTGCGCGACACCGTGCCCGCCGCGGTCCCCGGCATCGCGTTCCTGTCCGGCGGCCAGCCGACCGAGCGGGTCTGCGAGTACCTGCGCGCGCTGCACGCCCACGGCGACCGGCCGTGGGCGGTCACGTTCTCGTTCGGGCGCGCGCTGGTCAGCGCCGCGTTACGGACCTGGGCCGGCGCGCCCGCCGCGGTGCTCGACGCGCAGCGGGTGCTGTTGGCGAACTGCCGCAGTGCCGCCGACGCGACCCGCTGACTACCGCAGCGGCAGCTCGACCAGCACGATCGTGCCGCGCCCCAGCAGCGACTCGACGCGCAGCGAAGCCTCGATGACGGCGCAGCGTTCGGCCAGGGAGCTCAGGCCGAAGTGCTGGCCGTCGGCGGCGGCCCGCTCGGCCCGGCGCGCGGCGGGGTCGAAACCCGCGCCGTCGTCGGAACAGCCGAGCACCACCGAGTCGCCGACCCGGCGCAGCGACAGCACGATCCGGCTCGCGCCCGCGTGCTTGACCGCGTTCACCAGCGCTTCCTGCGCGATCCGGTACAGCGCGGCGGCCGCGTGGTCGGCGATGTCGCCGACCGCGGCGGCCGGGTCGACGAGCAATTCGATCGCCGGGCCGCCGCCGGTGCCCGCGGTGCGGACCAGCGATTCGAGCGCGGCGACCAGGCCGAGGTCGTCGAGAACCAGGCTGTGCAGGCCCGAGATCGCCGCCCTGGTCTCGTTGTAGGCGAAATCGGCCAGCGTCCGGGCACTGACCAGTTCGGCGCGGGCCCGCTCCAGCGCGCGCACGCCGGACTCGTCGCCCGTGGCGACGTGGGCGGCGAGTTCGGAGACGGTCAGGTCGGCCGCGGACAGGTGGAACGACATCGACGCGAGCGCGGTGGTCACCCCGTCGTGCAGGTCGAACGCGATGCGCCGACGCTCGGCCTCCTGCGCGGAGATCGCCTGTTCGACCAGGCGATCCCGCTCGGTGCGGTGCCGGTTGACGGTGCGCCACAACCGGTGCGCGTGCACCGACAGGCCGAGGACACCCGCGTAGCCCGCCGCGCGGTCGAGGTCGGCCGGGCCGAACGGTTCGGCCGGATCCCGGTGCGCGGCAAGGACTCCCACCACGGAATCGTCGACACCGCGCAGCGGCAGGCACATCCGCGCGATCGTCTGCCCCGGCTCGAGGCGTAACAGGCTGCGGTGCAGGGCGTTCCGCGGCGAATCCCGATCCAGCAGGACCGGGGTTCCGGTCCGGGCGACCAGCCCCGTCACCCCGAACCCGACCGGCAGGGTCAGCGAGCCGGCCGACGGGTGCGCCGGCCACAGGTCGACCACCCCGAGATCGGATCCGTCGACGGCGTAGAGCTGCACACCGTCGGCCGCGAGCAGCGGGGCCAGCTGCGCCGCCGTCGGCGCGGCACCGGTCACCGGAACAGCCCTTCCCGCAACGCGACCGCGATCGCCCCGCTCCGATCGGACACGCCCAGTTTGCGATACAGCCCGCGGATGTGGGTCTTCACCGTGTCCTCGCTGACCACGAGCTTGCCCGCCACCGCCCGGTTGGAGTGCCCGGAGACCAGCAGTCCCAGCACTTCCGACTCGCGCTGGGTCAGGCCCAGGTGCGCGCCCGACCAGAACTGCCCCGCGTCGAGCCGGGCCGCGGCCAGTGCCACCCGACCGGCCAGGGCGGGATCGATGACGGTCTCGCCCTCGGCGGCGCGGCGCAGGTGGGCGACGAGTTCACGCCCGTCCACGCGCTTGAGCACATACCCGGCCGCGCCCGCGCGCAGCGCCTGATAGAGGTAGTGCTCGTCGTCGTACACGGTGAGCACCACGACCTTGGTGCCCGGATACCGCTCGGTGATCTGGCGGCACAGATCCAGACCGCTGGCCTTGCCGATGCGGATGTCGCACAGGACGATGTCGGGCCGGTGCTCGTCGATCAGGCGCAGCGCCGCGGTGTCGGTGCTCGACTGGCCCACGATCACGACCTCGTCGGGGAAGTGGCCGAGCATCGCGTCGAGCCCGTGCAGGACCATCTCGTGGTCGTCGACGAGCACCAACCGTAACGGGGTCGGCGGCTCCGGCATACCGCCACAGTACGGCGGAAAAGCACTGGGGTTCGGGGCAATCGGCGAGAAATCACCCGTGCGGCCACCCGCGCGGGGGAAGGCCGCGCTGCCCCGGGTGCGGTCGGATGGACGGACCCGATCGAAAGGCGCCACCCATGCCGGAATCCACTGTTCATCGGCCGCTCGTCGTGTCCGCCGTCGACACCGACCGGCTCGCCGTCGACACCCTGCGCTTCCTCGCCGCCGACATGGTCGAGGCCGCGAACTCCGGGCATCCCGGGATGCCGATGGGGGCGGCGCCGATGGCGTGGACGCTGTGGAGCAGGCATCTGCGCCACGATCCGGCCGACCCCGGCTGGGCCGACCGCGATCGGTTCGTGCTGTCCGCCGGGCACGGTTCGGCACTGCTGTACGGGCTGCTGCACCTGTTCGGCTACGACCTGCCCATCGCGGAGCTGCGCCGGTTCCGCCAGCTCGGGTCGCGCACGCCGGGCCATCCCGAGTACGGCGAGACACCGGGGGTGGAGTGCACGACCGGCCCGCTCGGCCAGGGGCTGGCGATGGCGGTCGGTATGGCGTTGGCGGAGCGCATGACCCACGCCCGCTACCCCGAGCTCACCGACCACCGCACCTACGCGATCGTCGGCGACGGCTGCCTGATGGAGGGCGTCAGCCACGAGGCGGCCTCGCTCGCCGGGCAGCTGCGGCTGGGCCGGTTGATCGTGCTGTGGGACGACAACGCCATCACCATCGACGGCGCGGTGGACCGGGCCTGCGGCGACGACCAGCTCGCCCGCTTCGCCGCCTACGGCTGGCACACCGAGGCGGTGCCCGACGGCACCGATATCGCCGCGATCGACGCGGCGCTGACCCGGGCGAAGGACGATCCCCGGCCGAGCTTCCTCGCTGTCCGGACGGTGATCGGGCACGGTGCGCCCGACGTGGCCGGCACGGCGAAGGCGCACGGATCACCGTTGGGCGCCGATCAGCTGGCGCGGGCCAAAGAGCTCGCGGGATGGACGTTTCCGCCGTTCACGGTGCCCGAGCAGGTCGCCGCGACGTGCGCGGTGCTCGCCGGGCTCGGCGCCGAGGACCGGGCCGACTGGCTCGGCCGGTTTACCGAATTCGCCGCTGCCGCACCGCGACGCGCCGACGAGTTCGCCAGGGCCGGTGCGCGGACACTGCCCGACGGTCTGGCCGACGCGCTGTCCGGGATCGTCGGCGACGCGCCACGGGCGACCCGGCAGTCCTCGCAGGCGTGCCTGGACGCCCTGCGCCCGATCCTGCCGGAGCTGGTGGGCGGCTCGGCCGACCTGGCGGGCTCGACCGGAACCGCGTTCGGCCCGGTCGTGCGCGGGGACGACTACGCACCCACCGCGATCGCGTTCGGCATCCGCGAGTTCGGCATGGCCGCCGTCCTCAACGGAATCAGCCTGCACGGCGGGTTCCGCGTGTTCGGCAGTACGTTCCTGGTGTTCGCCGACTACCTGCGGCCCGCGCTGCGATTGTCGGCGCTGATGGGTCAGCCCGTGATCTACGTGCTCACCCACGATTCCATCGCCGTCGGCGAGGACGGGCCGACCCACCAGCCCGTCGAACACCTCGAATCGCTGCGCGTCATCCCCGGTCTCCAGGTGCTGCGCCCGGCCGACGATGCCGAGACCGCGCTCGCCTGGGAACTCGCGCTGACCCACACCGACGGGCCGACCGCGCTGATCCTGTCCCGACAGTCGCTGCCGCAGCACGACACCCACCGCCGAGCACCCCAACCCACTGTCACGCCCCGGCCCGCCGCGGCCGACGGTCCCGGCGCCGAGGACCTCGTGCCCGCCCCGCGAGTGACAGCCACCGGCAAGCCTTCGGACGCCGCCGTCGTCGGCTCCCCGCCCACCGCCGACGATGGCGCGGTCGCTGTCGCCGAGCCGCTGATCGGCGAGGAACATCGCACCGTCGAGCTCGTCGCCACCGGTTCGGAAGTCGCACTGGCGGCGGCGGTCGCCCAGGAACTCCGCGCCGACGGCCATCCTGTGCGGGTGGTGTCGGTGCTGGATCGCACGCGCTACTCCCCCGATCCCTCGGCGTGCACCGTCAGCATCGAGGCGGGCACGACCACGGCCTGGGCGGGCGTGGTCGACCTGGCGATCGGTATCGACGAGTTCGGGCACAGCGGTCCCGGCGCCGAGGTCATGGCCCACCACGGCTTCACCGTGTCGTCGGCGCTCGCCCGCATCCGCGACCATCTGGGCAGCGCGCGATGACCCGCCTGGAGGCGGTGATCTTCGATGTCGACGGCACCCTGGTCGACAGCGAACGCGACGGCCACCGGGTGGCGTTCAACGCGGCCTTCGCCGAAGCCGGACTCCCCGACCGCTGGGATGTCGACCGCTACGGGGAGCTGCTGCGGATCGCCGGTGGCGCCCAGCGGATGACCCACTGGTTCGAGAGCACCGGGCGCTCAGCCGACCAGGCCAGAGAACTCGCGCAACGACTACACCCCGCCAAGACCCGGATCATGCGGAGCCTGGTCGAGGACGGGCAGATCCAGCCGAGGCCGGGCGCCCGGGAGCTCATCGAACGGCTCGCCGCCCGCGGTGTCGCGCTGCATGTGGCCACCACGGGCACCCGCGCGTGGGTGGAACCGTTGCTGCGCAACGCCTTCGGCGAGGTGTTCGACACCGTGGTCACCGGGACGGAGGTGCCCGACCTCAAACCGAGTCCGGCGGTGTATCTCGAGGTTCTGGCCCGCACCGGGTCCGCTCCCGAGCACGTTGTCGCCGTGGAGGATTCCGCCAATGGCGTGCTCGCCGCGACAGCGGCCCGGGTGCCGTGCGTCGCGGCGCAGAACGCCTATACCCGCTCGCACGATCTGTCCGCGGCGCTGCTGGTCGCGGACGGTCTGGACGACCCGGAACTGGTCAGCTGGTTCGACGGCCAGCCGGCCACGGCACCGCCGCGTTCCCGGTAACCACCGCGTGCGGGGTCGGCGCGAGCAGTCGCCGTGCGGCGAATCCCGGCGGGCGACGCTCCTCGATCGCCCGGCGGTCGGCCGGTCAGAACGCGGGGACCGCGTCCGCCGCCGGGGTGACTTCGGTGGCGGACCGCGTGCGGCGCAGCACCGTCACGCTGACGAGCAGCGCCGCTGCGAGCAGCCCGGCCGCGACGGTGAACGCGAGCCGGTAGCCGCTGGTCAACGCGACGGCTTCGGTAGCACCCGAGGCGAGTTGGGCGCCGGTCCTGGTAGCGGCGAGGGTGGACAGGACCGCGATTCCGATCGCCATCCCGACCTGCTGAGTGGTGTTGAACAGGCCAGAGGCGAGCCCGGCGTCATCGGCCGAGGCACCCGACATGCCCAGTGCGGTGAGCGCGGGCAGCACCAGGCCGCCACCGGCGATCAACACCATCATGGGCAGCAGATCGGTGACATAGTCGGCGTCGACGGGCAGCCGCATCAGCCACGACATGCCGACCAGCAGCAGCACCAGGCCGGCGATCAGCACGGCCCGTTCGCCGAAGCGTGTCATCAGCCGGGCCGAGGCGAACAGCGATACCCCGCCGATGGCGACCGCGGCGGGCAGCATGGCCAGACCGGTCTGCAAGGCGTTGTAGCCCAGTACCTTCTGCAGGTACAGCGCGACGATGATCTGGAAGGCGAACATCGCCGACAGCGTCAGCATCTGCGCCACATTGGCGCCGGAGACGGCGCGCGAGCGGAAGATCCGCAACGGCAGTAGCGGCTTGCGCGCGGTGGCCTGCCGGACGACGAACGCGACGAGCAGCGCGACGGCCGACGCCGCGAGCCCCAGGGTGCGTGGCGACACCCAGCCGTACCGCTCGACCTCGACGATGGTGTAGATCCCGAGCATCAGACCGGCGGTGACCAGGACGGCCCCGAACACGTCGGCGCCCGCCGCCCACCCCAGACCGGGATCGGCCGGCAGCGCCCTAACGGCGACGAGCATCGTCACCAGCCCGATCGGCACATTGATCAGGAAGATCCAGTGCCAGTTCAGCGCATCGGTGAGCACGCCGCCGAGCACCTGCCCGATCGAGGCCCCGGCCGCGCCGGTGAAGCTGAAAATGCCGATGGCCGTGGCCCGTTCACGCGGTCCGGGAAAGATCGTGACCAGGATGCCGAGCACCACCGACGCGGCGATGGCGCTGCCGACGCCCTGCAGGAAGCGGGCCGCCACCAGCATCGCCGGGGTGGTCGCCGCTCCCGCCAGCAGCGAGGCCGCGGTGAAAACGACGGTGCCGGTGAGGAACATCGTCTTGCGGCCGATCAGGTCGCCCAGCCGTCCGGCCAGCAGGAGCAGTCCACCGAAGGCGATCAGGTAGGCGTTGACGGTCCAGCTCAGGCCGGCGGGCGAGAAGCCGAGATCCGCCTGGATGGCGGGCAGCGCGACGGTGACGATGCTGCCGTCGAGGATGGTCATCAGCGTCGCCGCCGACAGCACCGCCAAGGCGATGCGCTGAGAAGAGGTCATGAAATGACCGTACTAGATAGTTTCGTTGCAGACAATCTATAACGGACTATTGCCGGGCGCGCCGCGCGGGAGCCGCCTCCACCGCGGTGGACAGATGCCCCTCCACCAGCAGATTCAGCGCGCGAACCAAGGTCTCCCGCTCGCCTTTCGGCAACGATTCGAGCGCCGCCCGATGCACGCCGTCCACGATGTCGGCACTGCGCGCGGCCAGCTTCGCCCCCGCGGGCGTCACCGCGATGATGCGCGCGCGACGGTCGGTACTCGACGGCTTGCGCTCGGCCAGACCCGCCTTCTCCAGCGCGTCGACGGTGACGACCATGGTCGTCTTGTCCATGTCGCCGAGCTCGGCGAGCTGCGCCTGGGTCCGCTCGGCCTCGAGCGCGTGCACCAGCACGCAGTGCATGCGGGCCGTGAGCCCGATCTCGGCCAGCGCGGCCGCCATCTGGGTGCGCAGGACATGACTCGTACGGTCGAGCAGGAAGGACAGGTCGGGTTCGGTGCGCGTCGTCGCGAGGGCGGTCATACCGTCACTATAGTTTTGTAATAGATAATCTGCATACCTCCACATCCGCGGGAATTTTTTCCGGACCACGGTCCGTTTAAGAGGTGGCCGGAGCAGACCGCATCCCGAGACGAGGTTCACATGGAACTGGGGCTGACCACCTTCGCCGAGCTGTACCCCACCGGCGATCGGCCCGCGCCGACCGCCGCCGAGCGGCTGCGCCAGGTCGTCGACGAGGCCGTCGCCACCGAGGCGGCGGGCCTGGACGTCTACGGCGTCGGCGAGCACCACCGCAAGGACTTCGCGGCGTCCTCGCCCGCCGTCGTCCTGGCGGCCGCGGCGGCGCGGACCGAGCGCATCCAGCTGACCAGCGCGGTCACCGTCCTCAGCTCCGACGACCCGGTCCGGGCGTATCAGGACTTCGCGACACTGGACGGGCTGTCGAACGGCCGGGCCGAGCTGATGGCCGGGCGCGGCTCGTTCACCGAGTCGTTCCCGCTGTTCGGCTACGACCTCGCCGACTACGACGACCTGTTCGAGGAGAAGCTGGCGCTGCTACTGCGGCTGCGCGAGGAAGAGCCGGTGACGTGGTCGGGCCGGTTCCGCGCGCCGCTGCGGGACGCGACCGTCTACCCGCGCACCGACGACCGGCCGCTGCCGGTCTGGATCGCGGTCGGCGGTAGTCCGGAGTCGGTGATCCGCGCCGGCCTGCTCGGCCTGCCGCTGGCGATCGCGATCATCGGCGGTCAGCCGGCCAGGTTCACACCGCTGGTCGAGCTGTATCACCGCGCGCTCGCCGAGGGTGGCCACGAGAAGCAGCCGGTGGCGGTGCACGCGCACGGCTATGTGGCCGATACCGACGAGCAGGCGGTGGCCGATTTCTACGCGCCGTACGCGCTGGCCATGTCCACCATCGGTCGCGAACGCGGCTGGGGCCCGATGACCCGCGAGCAGTTCGACGCCTTACGTTCGCAGAGCGGTTCACTGTTCGTCGGCACGCCGGACTACGTGGCGGGCAAGATCGCCGAGGTCCGCGACACCCTCGGCCTCGACCGGTTCATGCTGCACACCAGCGTCGGCACGCTCCCGCCGGAGCAGGTCCTGCACAGCATCGACCTGCTCGGGACGAAGGTCGCCCCGCAGGTGCGCTGACCTCCCCGAGCGCCTACTCGAGCGCCGCGTCCAGCTCGCCCCGGCGGGCGGCGCGGCGTTCGCGACGCCGGCGCAGGTAGCGGCGGATGCGGCTGGCACAGGCGTAGACCACCCACAATCCGATCGCCAGCGAGACGGCGGCGATCACCGCGGCCAGCACGGGGAAGAACACCGCGAGGGTGATGACGCCGCCGACGCCCAGGTCTTCGGCGGTACTCACCGCGATATTGGTGACCGGTTCCGGCGAGGTGTTGATCGCCATCCGGGTACCGGCTTTGACGATGTGGCTGGCCAGGGCCGTCGTGCCGCCGACCGCCGCGGCGAACAGCGTGGGCAGCGAGTCGTCCTGCCCGGCGATCAAGGCCGCCACCACCGCTCCGGACGCGGGCCGCACGACGGTGTGCACGGCGTCCCAGAACGAATCCAGATACGGGATCTTGTCGGCCACGGCCTCGATCACGAAGAGGATGGCAGCGGCGACGAGCACATCGGTGCGTTCGAGCCCGGGCGGCACGTCCTCGGCCCAGCCGATCCGCCCGAAGAATCCGAGCAGGAACACCACCGCGTACGCGTTGATCCCGCTGGCCCAGCCCGCGGTGAAGATCAGAGGTAGCACCGACACCTGCTCAGCGTAGGCCCGTCCACCGACTCCGCGCGGCCGCCGAGCGGCGCTGCGACAGCGCTCCGAAATCTAGCATCGCTAGACACGCTAGCGCTCGAATGTTACCGTTGCTCTCGCTTCTAGCGACGCTAGATTTCACGAAGAGGGAGCCCGCCATGCTCGTTGTCACCGGCCAGATCATCGCCACCGTCGCCGTCCTCGCCAATGCCGTCGTCTACGGCACCGATGTCTGCGGTGCCGTGATCATGCGGTCCGTCTACCGCAAGCTCGATGACGCGACCGTGACCGTGAGCGCGGGGTGGGGTCACTACTACGGCGACAAGCGCATGCCGATCGCCGGGGTGGGCGGGGTGGTCACCGCGGTACTCACGCTGGTGATCGCGCTGTCGGCCGGCCAGCTCGGCGCCGCTGTCGCGGCCGGGATCTCGGTGGCCGCGCTGCTGACCTGGCTCGCCTTCTATGTCCGCGTCGCCAAGCCGATCAATTCCCAGCAGACCGCCGCCGCGCTCAGCGGCGTCATTCCGGCCGATGCCCGTGCGCTGCAGGACAAGTGGGACAGCATCCTGAAGTACCGGGTCACCTTGCAGTTCATCGCCATCGCCGGCCTGTGCGCCGCGCTGATCCTGTTCTGACCGCACCGACATCGCAGACACCGAGGAGTACCGAGATGACCTTCACCATCAATGAACAGCAGTTCCTCGCCGAGGCGGGAATCGGCAGGCTGGCCACGGTGTCGCCCGACGGCGTCGTCCAGAACAACCCCACCAACTATCGCGTGAACGCCGACGGCACCATCGACATCGGCGGCATGCGGATGCGAACCAGTCGCAAGTACCGCAATGTCGAAGCGGGCAGCCGGGTCTCGTTCGTCGTCGACCAACAGGTCTCGGCCGAGCCCTACGTGATCCGCGGCATCGAGGTGCGCGGCAAGGCGGTGGCACTCGAGGACGAGGAGCCGCCGTTCCCGCACCAGGAACGCGTGGTCCTCCGAATCCACCCCGACCGGGTCATCTCCTGGGGCATCGGCGGTGGATCCTTCGACTTCACCAGCCGCCGCCCGGAATAGCCTGGCTCCTCCGCGCCGCCTCGCCGAGACCGGGGCGGCGCGGTTAGCGTGGTGGGATGGCCAGTGCAGCATCCACCCACCGTCGCGAGCAGCTCCGCGACTTCCTGCGGTCGCGGCGGGAACGGGTCGGGCCGACGGACGTCGGACTACCGGCGGCGGGTCGGCGCCGCACCCCGGGATTGCGGCGCGAAGAGGTCGCGATGCTGGCCGGGGTTGGGGTGTCTTGGTACACGTGGCTCGAGCAGGGGCGCGACATCACGGTCTCGGGGGAAGTCCTCGATGCGGTGGCGGGCGTGCTCCGGTTGAGTGTGCCGGAGCGGGCGCATCTGTACCTGCTCGCCGGGCTCAACCCTCCGCCCCCGAGCGCCACGCCGGGGACCGAGGTGACGGTCGAGATCCGGCAGCTGATCGACGGCTGGGAACGTGGGCCCGCCGTGGTGCGGGACCGGTACTGGAACATCCTGGCGTTCAATGCCCTCGCCGGGCGGGTATTCGGCTGCGACGACGGCGAACCGCACAACTGCCTGATCACCTTCTTCACCAGCCGGCGGTATCGTGGACTGCCCGAGCTGTGGGACGCCGCGGCGCCGGGGGTCGTCGCGGCCTATCGCGCCGACGCCGCCCTCGCCCCACACGATGACGAATTCCACCGGGTGGCACGCGAACTCGCCGCCGCCGAGCCCGACTTCGCGCGACTGTGGGAACGGCACGAGGTCGGCGTGCCCGCCCAAGCCGTCAATGCCCTGCACCATCCCGAAGTCGGCGAGTTGTTCTTCGACGCGACCACGCTGACCGTCGCCGACCACCCGAATTGGTCTGTCGTGCTCTACAACCCGAAGCCGGGCACCGACACCGACGAACGGCTCGCCCGCCTGCCGCGTCTGCGCCTGACCGAATCCGCCTGACCCACGACGCCCTTCCCGCCGGCACGCTCGCGGCGGAACCCGTGGCACCACGGAACGCCGTCCGGCATCGCGCAGTCGGCGGGTGGCCGAACCGACAGCGAGCACGCCGTAGCCACACACGATCCGTGCCGCCGGGGGCGCCGAGCCTGGTGGTTGCACACCCCGGATAACTGCGCACTGTCTACGCGGCGCGTCGACGGCCACGCTGAATCCATGACGCACAACAGTTCTCGATTCGACGGCAAGACGGCGCTGATCACCGGCGGCACCAGTGGCATGGGTCTGGCGACCGCGCGCCGGCTGCTCGCCGAAGGGGCCGAGGTCGTGGTGACCGGGCGCGACAAGGGCAGGCTGGACGCGGCGGTGGCCGAGCTCGGGGCGCGGGCACACGGCATCGCGGGCGATGTCACCGATCTCGACGACCTGGACACTCTGGTGGCCGCCCTCGCCGCTCGCTACGGCCGCCTCGACGTGGTCTTCGCCAATGCGGGCATCGGCTCGTTCCAGCCGATCGACCAGGTCACCGGCGCGTTGTTCGACGAGGTGATCGCCGCCAACGTCAAGGCCGCGTTCTTCACCCTCCAGAAGACGTCGCCGCTGCTGCCCGAGCACGCCGCGATCGTCATCAACGCCTCCTTCGGCCTGCACCGCGGCGTCCCCGGCGCCGCGCTGTACTCGGCGAGCAAGGCCGCTGTCCACAACCTGACCCGCACGCTCGCCGCCGAATGGGCGCCGCGTCGGATCCGCGTGAACTCGGTCAGCCCCGGCTATATCGACACCCCGGCCTTGCGCGCCGAACTCTCCGACGCCGCCCAGGCAGGTGTCGCGGGCCTGTCCCCCGCCGGTCGAGTGGGCACCGCCGATGATGTCGCCGCCGCCGTCGCCTTCCTGGCTTCCGCCGACGCCGCCTACGTCAACGGCCACGACCTGCGCGTCGACGGCGGCCTCACCGCCGTCGACGCCGCCGCCCTCCTGTGAACGACACCTGGTCGGACGCCGGCGCGAGGCCACCGTCTCCCGCGGAGGTCCCCCGGGTCGGTTCCCGGTGGCGGTGACGGCTGGCGCCCGCCTCGTACCGGAACGGATCAGCGCAGCGCGGCCCGTCCCCGCACCCGACCGAGGACGACCAGGACCACCAATGTCACGACGACGAGGACCGTGGTCCCGGCCGCGGCGTCGAACACTTCGCCGCGGTCGGTCTGGGCGAAGATGCTGACGGGCAACGTCTTCCAGGTGGCCGGGTAGACCATGATCGTCGCGCCCAGCTCACCCATGGACAGCGCGACGGCCAGACCGGCCGCCGCCCCGAGGGCGGGCAGCAGCAACGGCAGGGTGATCTGGCACAGCACACGTACCGGCCCGGCGCCGAGGGATTCGGCGGCCTGCCGGTACGCCGGGTCGAGCCGGTCCAGCGCGGCGGACACCGCGCTGAACGCGTACGCCAGCACCAGCACCGCGTGCGCCACGATCACGATCCACTTGGTGCCGCCGAGCAGCAGCGGGCGCTCGTTGAACGCGATGAGCACACCGAGGCCGACCGCGACCGAGGGCACCGCGACCGGCAGGTGGAACACCGCGTCGGTCACCCGGCGCAGCCAGGCCGGCGCTTCCCGCGAGGCGAGCGCGGCCCAGGTGCCGAGGACCAGCGAGATCGCCCCGGCCAGCAGGGCGGTCTGCAGGCTCACCGACAGACTGGCGGCCTGCTCGCCGGTGAGCGCGTTGCCGATCGTGGTGAAGCCGAGGTCCGAGGGCAGCGGGCCGGTCCAGCTACCGGCCAAGGCGGCGGCGACCACCGTGGCGATCGGGGCGACGAACACCACCGCGACCACCAGCCCGAACACGCCGAGCACCAGGGCCTTTCCCCGAGGAGTCCACACGAGCACGATCAATCCCCCTTCGGGCGAGCGGTGAACCGGGCGAAGACGAGCCGGTAGGTCAGGTACAGGGAGAGCGAGAGCAGCACCTGCACCGAGGCCAGCACCGCGGCGCCGGGCAGATCGAAGGTGACGATGCCGCGGGTGTAGATCAGCGCGGGCAGCGTGATCACCCCCTTCGCCCCGGTGAACAGCACGATGCCGAACTCGTTGAGCGTCAGCAACAGGACCAGGCTGCCGCCCGCCGCGAGCGCGGGCCACGCCTCGGGCAGCACCACCTGCCGCAGCACCCGCCACGGCGAGGCGCCCAGACTGGCGGCCACGTCGAGCTGTTCGCGCGGCAGCTGCGCGAACGCGGCCAGCACCGGCCGCACCACGAACGGCGTGAAATAGGTGATCTCGGCCAGGATCACCCCGAGCGGTGTGGTGAGGAAATCGACGACCGGCTGGGTCGCGCCGGTCAGCTCGGCCAGCAGGGCGTTCACCGCGCCCGCCGTGCCGTAGAGGAAGGTGAACGCGAGGGTGATCAGGAACGAGGGCAGCGTCAGGATGGTGTCGATGAGCCTGCCGACCAGGCCCGCACCGGGAAACGGGACGAACGCGAGCACGATCGCCAGGAACGTCCCGAGCACCAGGCAGCCCGCGGTCGCGCAGACGGCGATGGACACGGTGCGCCACAACGCGTCCCGGAACGACTCCGAGCCAAGCACCGAGGTCCACACCTCGGTGCCACGCCCGGCCGGGGTCCGCGTCGACTCGGTGAGCACCCGCAGAATCGGGTAGCCGGCGACGCCGAGCACGACCAGCACCGGGGGCAGGGTCCACAGGATCGGCAGCCAGGAGCGCGGCGAGCCGGATGCTGTCGGTGCCGCGGCGGGGACGGGCGGATCGAGGACGGGAGTGCTCACCGCGCCGCCTCCAGCGCACCGCGCCGCGTCGCCACGCGCCGCTCCCCGGGGTCGACCGTCGTCGCGCTCATGACGCGTCCGCCGGACCGGCGGCGACGGAACCGGGTGTCCCCCGGACACTCTCGCCGACGCTGTTCGGGATCAGGACCCCCGCCGGGTCGGGCAGGCGCACGCCGACCGCCGCGCCGACCTCGGTGGTGAAGTGCCCCGGGACATCGACGGCCAGCTCCCCCGGCAGCCCGTCGACCGCCAGCTCGACCCGGGTCGACGCACCGCGCCACACCGAGGTCAGCACGGTGGCCCGCAGGGCGTCCCGGTCGCCGGTCGCGCCGAGGGTGATGGTGTGCGGCCGAAGACACAGCAGCGCCTCGTCGTTCGGCGCCCAGTCGGCTCGGCCGACACCGGGCTGCGGGGCCTGCGCGCGCAGTGTGGCGGTGCCCGCGGTGACCAGCGCCGCCGTGCCGGTGACGTGGTTGACGGTGCACGGCACCAGGTTCGCGCCACCCAGGAAGGCGGCGGTGAAATCGGTGGGCGGTCGCTGCCACAGGTTCTCGGCGGTATCGACGTCGACCAGCCGGGCATCGCGCATCACCGCGATCCGGTCGGCCAGCGCCAGCGCCTCGGCCTGATCGTGGGTGACGTAGAGCATCGCGGTGTCGGGCAGGGCCTTGCGGAGTCGCTGCAGTTCACCGAGCATCGAGTGGCGTAGCTGCGCGTCGAGCGCGGCCAATGGCTCGTCCAGCAACAGCACCGCGGGCCGGATGGCCAGCGCACGGGCGATCGCCACCCGCTGCTGCTGCCCACCGGACAGTTCCCGCGGCAGCCGCCGGGCGTAGCCGGCCATCCCGACCATCTCGAGCGCCTCGGTGACCCGCGCGCCGATCTCGGCTCGCGGCACCCGCTGCGACTTCAGCCCGAAGGCGACATTGCCGTGCACGCTCAGGTGCGGGAACAGCGCGTAGGACTGGACGACGACCCCGATCCCGCGCTTGGCGGGCGACAGATCGGTGACCTCGCGCCCGGCCAGCCGGACCGCGCCCGAGGTGGGCCGGACGAAACCGGCCAGCGCCTTGAGCGCGGTCGACTTGCCCGACCCGCTCGGGCCAAGCAGCGCGACGGTCTCGCCGACGGCGACGCGCAGGGTGAAATCGGTCAGCGCGACCGCGGCCTTGCGGCCCCGGCCGTAGCTGACCCCGACCCGGTCGAACACGATCGCCGGTTCGTTCGTGGCCGACCCGGTGCGGGCGGCGGTAGCGGACTTCGTGCGGAGGTCACCGTCGGACATCGTCTACTCCCTTACAGCACAGCCGGATTCAGCTGCCGGTTGCCTTCTGGTACGCCGCGACATCGGCGTCCAGCTCGGTGAGGACCTTGTTCCAGTCGACCGCGACCACCTCGACGCCGGTCAGCGTGGCGGCCGGACCGCCCTCGGCGGGGGCCTTCACGTCGGTGCGCGGGGACACCGCGAAGGCCTCCGGGCCGAGCTTGCTCTGCGCGTCGGTGGCGAGCAGGAAGCTCATCAGTTTCGTGGCGTCGTCCTTGTGCGGCGCGCCCTTGGCCAGGCCCATCACGTACGGCACCGACACGGTGGAGCGCTTGCCAGCGGTCGCCGGGAAGAAGACGTTGAACTTGGAGCCCTTCTCCTGCACCGTGGTCAGGTTCATCTGCACGTCACCGTTGGCGATCAGCAGCTCACCCTTGTCGACCTTGGCCTGCAGCTTGCCGGTCGAGGAGGACGGGCCGACGTTGTTGGCCTGCAACGCGGCCAGGTAGTCCAGTGCGGCCTGCTTGCCGCGCAGCTGCTGCAGCAGCACCAGCACGGCGGTACCGTCGCCGGCCTGGCCGGGGGTGGAGTACTGCAGCTTGCCCTTGAACTCCGGCTTCAGCAGGTCCTCCCAGGTCAGCGCGGAGGCGTCGACCGAGGGGTTGGCGATGAAGCACAGGTAGTTGTTGGCCAGGGTCACGTAGGTGCCCTCGGCGTCCTTGTCGGTGGCCGGGATCGCGGCGGTGTCGATGCCGCTGGGCTGCAGCAGTCCGGACTGCTTGGCCTTCTGGATGAACGGCGGCAGGGTGACGACCACGTCGGCCTGCGGGTTGGACTGCTCCTTGTCGACGCGGTTCACGACCTCGCCGGAACCCGCCTCGACGAGGTTGACCGCGATGCCGGTCTGCGCGGTGAACTCGGCGAACCGGTTCTTGTACCAGCCACCGACACCGTCGGCGGAGTAGACGGTGACGGTCTTGCCGTCCGCGGATTCGGTGCCGGTGCCGCCGCAGGCCGCGGTGAACGCGACGGCGGTGACGCCGGCCAGCAGCAGCGCGACCTTGGACAGGCGGCGCGCGGTGAGGGAAGTACGCACGATTACAGCAACTTTCGTCTCGTTGTCGAGGGGGAATCGCAGGGACGGTGGATCTTCGAGACACCGCGACGGGTTGCCGCGGCGGAGTCAGGGCGCCAGTACCAGCGCGGGGAAATCGGCGACCGAGGCGACGACATGGGTCGCGCCGGCGGCGCGCAACTCGTCGGCGGTGTGCGCGCCGGTGAGGGTGCCCGCGACGATGCCCGCGCCCGCCGCGAGGCCGGTCGCGATGTCGCTGGTGGTGTCGCCGAGCACGGCGATCCGGTCGACCGCGTCGACGCCGAGGCGCAGGGCCGCGGTGAGGACCATGTCGGGGTACGGGCGGCCACGCCCGGCGTCCGAGGGGGCCAGCGTGAGGTCGGCCAGGTCGGCCCACCCGAGAACGGCCAGCAGCTTGTCCTGGGTGCTGCGGCTGAAGCCGGTGGTCAGCGCCACCCGCACACCCGCCGCGCGCACCGCGGTGATCGCCTCGACCGCACCGGGAATCGGCGCGATGTCGGCCTCGTCGATCAGCGCGTCGTAGGCGGACTCGAACGCGAGGTTGGCGGCCTGGGCGGCGTCCTCGTCACCGAGCAGGGCGCGGAAGACCTCGATCTTGGACTGCCCCATGGTGTCGAGGACATAGCGGCGAGCCTGCTCACGACGCGGGCCGTCGGGCTCGATCCCGGCGGCGGTGGCGGCGGCCTCGAAGGCGCGCAGGACCAGGCCGCCATCGGCGACGGTGGTGCCCGCCATGTCGAGTACGGCGAGCTGAATCATGGTGTCCGGCATTGCTTCCTCACAGTCCGATCTGGTCGGCGGTCTGCTCGCCGATGGCGGGGCCCAGGGTCATGCCGCGGCCACCGGGGCCGGTGACGACCCAGACGTTGGTGTCGGCTCGTACCCGGGTGACGATGGCGTCGGGATCGACGCTCTGGCTGTAGACACCCGCCCAGCGCCGCACCACGCGCGGCAGCCTGCGGCCGAGCAGTTCCTCGGTGACCTCGGTGAGGTGGTCGTAGGGCGCCTCGTCGACGTCGAAGGCGAACGGCTCGGTGTACTCGTGGGTGTCGCCGATGGTCAGGCCGCCGTGCAGCCGCTGCACACACAGCAGCTGCATCTTGTGCTCGGCGGCCGTGGCGGTCTGCGACTGTTCCAGCGCCAGCGAATCCACCTGCGCCCCGGCGAATCCCGGGTAGTAGCGGAAGCTGTCGCCGTCGGCGATCGCGGTGGTGAGCGGTTCGTCCAGCGGCGCGGTCTGCATCATCTGCAACCGCACCCGGCGCACCGGCAGCTCGCCGGCCAGTTCGCGGGTGAGCCCGGAGTGGGCGGCGCCGGGGCAGTGCACCACCAGGTCGGCCTGGTGGCGGCGGCCGTGATCGTCGACGACGACGGCGCCGGATCCGGTGTCGAGGACCGAGCGGGCCTCGGTGCCCTCGTGGAAGGCGTAGCGGCCGCTGCCCGCCATATGAGCGCGCAACGCGGGCAGCGCCTGGCGTGATTCCACCGCGGCGTCGGTCGAGCAGTGCAGTCCGGCGAGGTATTTGCCGCGCAGCGCCGGATTGAGCGCACGCACCTGGTCGGGGTCGAGCAGGGTGAAGCCGCGCGCCGGTGCGGTGGCGCCCGCGGCGGCCACCTCGGCGACGGCCAGCTCGGCGGGCGTGCGCACCAGCGTGATCGAGCCGGCGGGACGGAAGCCGACGCCGGCCACCCGGCCACCGATCTCCTCCCACAGCTCCCGCGAGCGCAGGGTCAGCTCCAGCTCCCCCGCCGCCCGGCCGGACACCCAGACCAGGCCGAAGTTGCGCACGGTCGCGCCGCGCGCCTCGCGTTCGCGTTCGAGCTGGACGACCTCGTGGCCACGGGCGATCGCCGCCCAGGCGTGTGCGGTGCCGAGTATCCCTCCACCGATGATGACCAATCGCATGTCAGCGATGATGGCAAATGGTCTAGACCGATAGGTGTTGGCTGCGAGAACGGCAGGTTAAGTTTTGGTATAGACCAATCGAGTAGGCTGGCGGGCATGGAGACACCGCACACCACGCGCGTTCCGAAGGTGTTCCTGGTTCGCACCGAAATCGACGCCATCCTGGCCGATCTCGACGAAGGCGACCCGGTGCCGTCCGAACGCGACCTCGCCACCCGGTTCGGCGTCGCCCGCGAGACGGTGCGCCAAGCCCTGCGAGAGCTGCTGGTGGAGGGCAGGATTCGGCGGCGCGGGCGTGGCACGGTGGTCTCCCGCCCCAAGCTGACCCAGCCGCTGTCGCTGCGCTCCTACACCGAGGGCGCGATCAGTCTCGGCCGCACCCCGGGCCGCATCCTGGTCACCTGGGAGGACGTCGCCGCCGACGCGGAGACCGCCGTCGACCTGGAACTGGAGCCGGGTACGCACGTGATGCACCTGGAACGCGTGCTGCTCGCCGACGGTGAACGCATCGGGCTGGAGAGCACGTATCTGCCACTGCACCGCTTCGGCGGCCTGCGTGGCAGCTACGACCCGACGACGTCGCTGTACGCCGCGATCCGCGCCACCGGCGTGGAACTCGCCGGTGCGCGGGAACGCATCGAAACCGTACTGGCAGCGCCCAGAGAAGCGGGCCTGCTCGAATGCACAACGGCGTTGCCGATGTTGCTGTTGCATCGACGCAGCGTCGATGCCGACGGCGCACCCATCGAACGGGTGCGCTCGCTGTACCGGGGCGACCGCGTCGCCTTCGAGGCGAGGCTGTCACCCGAGCACGAGTAGCCCGTTACTGCTCGGGCAGCCGTCGCCGTCCGCCCGCCACATCGGTGACCAGGTCGGTATAGCCGTCGACGAGTTCGGCGAGGTGGTACCAGTGCTTGTGCGTGCTGTCGCTGCGCGCGCCGTCGAGATCGATGGCCTGGTTCGCGTCGACCCAGCTGCGCGCCATCCGGTCGACCACCGCACCGAGGCTCTCGGTGTGCAGTGACGCGCCGTTGCGGTGCAACGGGATCTCCTGGACGATCCAGTCGTTGATGTCGTCGACGAGTTCGCTGCGACGGCAATCGATTTCGGCGATCAGCGCGGCGTCGCGCACCTGTGCTCGCCGTTCGTGCAGTTCAGCCAGTGCGTGCGCCGACCGCAACAATTCTCGATCTTGAAAACGCCTGCCCTGGAATGCGCACAACAATTGCGGCGCAGTCGGCAGTACCCCCATCACCGGCGCGCTCATCGCAACGCCCCGAATTCACCCGACACCCAAGATTTGTGTACCAACATGATTGGCTCTCGATTCGGTTATCCCGGTCTTCTGTTCGGATTGCTCGCAACCAGGCTAACTGGATCATGCTCGCTCACACTGCGAAACGCAAGATTGCGTTGTCAGCCTTGCGGTAAAGCCGCCCTGACAGAACCGATGGTCACATCCGCACGGCGGCACCGGTTTACGGCGTGTCCGCACGCACGCCGACCTTCGGCTATGCGTCGGAGGCATCGTTCTCGGCCGATCGCGTGACATCGGCGCCGCACAGCGCAATAATGCGATTCACGAAGCGCGCCACAGGCGAAGGGGAACCATGGCAGGCAAGCGCACGACACTGACCGTCCGACTACGCCGGCTCGCCGCGATGTTGCGCGAGTTGCGCGAAACGGCGGGTCTGAGCAAGGAAGATGTCAGCGCTCGCACCGGCATCAACGTGACCACGCTCTATCGCATCGAAATGGCGCAGGCCCGCCCGCAACGCCGCACTCTCGGCGCGATGCTCGACCTGTACCAGGTCACCGAGAAAACGCGAGAAGAAGCGCTCAGCCTGCTCAGCGACGCGCTGAAACCCGGTATGTCGCACGCCTACGAAGGCGCGGTATCCGACGTCTACGCCACCTACATCAACTTCGAGGCGGAAGCCCTGTCGGCCCGCCAGTACCAGACCTCGACGGTGCCCGGCCTGCTGCAGACCTACGAGTACGCGGCCGCCGTCATCGATACCTCCATGCCCCGCCTCGACGCCGCGACCATGGAGAGCCGCGCCAAGGCCAGGATGGACCGCGCGGTCAACCTGTCCAAGGAGGATCCGCTCGAACTGTGGGTCGTGATGGACGAGGCGGCCATCCGCAGGGTCGTCGGCGGGCCCGCCGTGATGGCCGGGCAGCTCGACCGGCTGATCACCGAGACCAAGCGCAAGAACGTGATCCTGCAGATCCTGCCGTTCGACGCGGGCGCCCACCCCGGCATGGCCGGCTCGTTCACCCTGCTCGACTTCCGCAACCCGGTCGACCCCGAACTGGTGTACGTGGAGAGCCTGGCGATCGACACCCTCGTCGAGGGCCATTCCGAGATCCGCCGGTTCGGCGTGATTTTCGACCAGCTGCGCGCGATGGCGCTGAGCCCGCGCGATTCGGCCCTGCTGCTCGCCGACGCGCGCGCCGCGATCGCTCAGTAGCGACTGGCGCGCCGGAACCCGACCGCGGCCGGTAACGCGAACACCGCGATCGCGCCCAGCGACCAGGCCAGCGTCGCCAGCAGCGGGCCGCGCACCGGTCCGCCCAGCGCGAGTCCGCGCATGGTGTCGATCGCGTGGGTGAGCGGATTGTGCTCGACCAGCGGACGCGCCCAGCCGGGATAGGCCCGCAGCGGGACGAACCCGGTGCTGAAGAACATCAGCAGCGACGAGCCCAGCGAGATGACCTCGACCAGCGCGGTTTTCGACGTATACACCGCCAGCGCGGTGACCATGGTGGCGAAACCGAGACCGTAGAGCAGCGGGATCGCGAACAGGGCGAGGGCGGCGAGCGGCCCCTGGGTGAAGCGGAAACCGAGCACGGTTCCGACAGCGAAGATGGCCAGCGTGCTCAGCGCGATGCGCGCGCACTCGGCCACCACCCGCGACAGCAGGCCCGAGGCGCGGTGCACCGGCAGCACCCAGAACCGCGCCAGCAGACCCTCGTCACGCTCCCGGCCCAGGGTCACCGCACCGGCGAGCGACCCCGACATCACCCCGACCAGCGCGAGCATCGGCACCGAGCCGTAGAGCGCGTCGGCGTCGGCGAAGGCCGAGACCTGGGTGCCCAGCACCGAGTTCAGCATCACCAGCAGCAGCGACGGGAACACCAGCGCCTGCATGACGGTCAGCGGGTCCCGGTACCACCGCATCAGCAGGCGCTTGGCCTGGATCGAGGTCTGCGGCAGCAGCATCCGCAGCGATTCGGTGCGCCGGGTGACCATCGGCAGGGCGGCCATGCCGGTCATCCGCGCCGCCGGACCGCGCGCAGCCAGGCCAGGGCACCGCACCCGAGCAGCATCCCCAACGCCCAGGCCAGGCCGGGGCCGAGCGTGGCGAGGTCGACCGTGCCCGCGTCGCCGGTGGAATCGCCCGCCAGCGCCCGCAATCCGGTGACGAACTGCGAGACCGGCTGATTGCGGGCGTAACCCTGGATCCAGCCGGGGAACTGGCTCGCCGGGGCGAAGCCGGTGGAGACCATGCCCAGGATCAGCTGGGGCAGCACCAGGATCTGAGTGGTGGCTTCCGGACTCGTCGTCACGCTGCCGAGCAGATCGGCGCCGCAGCACAGCGCGAGCGCGATCAGCAGCGACAAACCGACGAAACCGACGGTATGCCACCAGGCTCCGTGGAAACGGAAACCGACCAGCGTGCCACTGACCAGGGCGGCGGTCACCGCGACCACCGACCGCTGGGTCGCGGCGGTCATCCTGGCCGCGAACGGCACCCACCGCGGCATCGGCAGCGTGGCCAACCGCAGGTCGAGACCGTCGCGGGCATCGGTGGCCGAGCGGAAGGCGGCGGCGATGGCACAAAACGACACCGCCTGCAGGACGATCATCGGCATCAGGAACTGCGCGTAGCTGCTCAGCCCGTGCCCGTACTCGCTCATGACCAGGTTCAGCGGCACGTAGAAGCCGAGGGTGAAGACCACCGGCGCGAGAATCGCGGTGAGGATCTCCCCGGTCCGCCAGGACGGCCGGATCAGGCGCAGCGACAACACCCACCATTGAGTGAACGCCGAGCTCGGTGGCCGGTCCCGGCGCATGATCACCGGGTCGGCCGATATCCGCACCGTCCCATCATGAGTGATCCCGTCGGCGGGCGCCGGGGATCCGGGCGCGGTCAGCATGCCGTGCGCCCAGCCGCGGCGGCCGTCGCGAGGACGCGGGCGAGATCGGGCAGCAGGTCGGGGGCGGTCAGCTCGTCCGGAGTGGCGTCGAGCACGAAGCCGGTCACCGCGCCCTCGACATAGCGGTGCCAGTTCCGTACCACGGCTTCGGGATTCGGCCGTGCGGTACCGTCGGGCTCGCGACCCGCCACACCGACGATGAGGTCACCGGTCAGCACCGAAGGGTGGTGGCCGGCCACCATCCGGGCCGCCGCGTCGGCCGCCTCGGTCAGGCGATCCAGATCGGCGCCGGTCAGTTCTACGGTGCCCGCCAGCGCCCGGACGAGGACCGCGGCGGTCTCCTCGGGCGACAGGCCTGCGGTGTCGGCCTCGACAGCGAGCAGCGGGCCGAAGCGGTACACGAACTCCCCGGCCGTCGCCCGCGGTGGCGGGACGGCCTCGCACGCGGCGGGGTCGGCGTGGAGCACGACGACGTCGACGTGTTCCCCGGCCGCGCGCAGCAGCACCGCGATCTCGTGGGCGACGAAACCGCCTGCCGACCAGCCGAGCAGCTGATACGGGCCGTGCGGGGCGATCCCCCGGATCTCGGCGACGGCGCGGGTGGCGGATTCGCGGACGGTGCGCGGCGCCGCGGTCGTGACCGGCGCCTGGATCCCGTAGACGGGGACGCGCGGATCCAGGTGGTCGAGCAGGCCGGCGTAGCTCCAGGCCAAGCCCGCCTCGCCAGCCAGACAGAACAGTGGGGCGCCGTCGACGTGCGGGCCGAGTGGCCGGATCGGCACCATCGACGCAAGGGCCGACGCCCCGGCACGCCGGTCGTCGAAGGTGGGCACCGCCGGACACGATTCGGGTTCGTCCGGCGCCCAGACGCAGCCCGGCCGGGTGCCGGAGGGATCGGCGGGAGAGCTCACAACAAAGGATACGTCGTACGAAACCGTCTCCGGCCCACCAGTTTCGGGGGCATCCACCGACCGCTGCCGACCGTACTCAGTGGCACCACGAGCCACGAACGGAACCGATCGCCTACCGGACGCTCGCGGTGTCCGGTAGGCGATCAGGCGAAAGATCTACTGCACGCGCAGGCTGCCGAACAGGCCGTCCTTCTCGTCCTCGGGGCCCGCGGTGAAGTACAGCGCGTTGGCGTCGCCGAGGCTCTCGCCGTTGCCGAACATCAGCGCCCACAGCCCGGCGATCTCGACCGGCTCGGCGTCGCCGTCGCGCAGATAGTCGACGAAGGTGCCGGTGGTGTCGTCGTAGGCCAGCACGCGCCCGAGGCCACCGAAGTTGCCGATCAGCAGCTTGCCGGAGAGCGCGCCGAAGTTCGACGGCGCGATCGCCACGCCCCAGGGCGCGTTGAGCCTGCCGCCGTCGTCGACGATCCGCACGAGCTTGCCCGCGGCGTCGAACTCGGCGACCTTACCCTTGTCCGGCTTGCCGTTGGCGGCCTTGTCGGCCTCGGCGTCGAGAGATTCCTCCTCGGCCTTGTCGAAGGCCTTGGGGTCCTTCTCGTCCGGCTGGGTGATGGCATAGGACACGAACACCCGGCTGCCCAGGGTGGTGATGTTGAACGGGGCCGGGTCGCCCGGCTTGGCCTTCTTGCCCTTCTCGGGGGTGGCCGGGTCGATCAGGTCACCGGTGGCGAAGGGGTTGGCGAAGCCGGTGGTCGCCACCGGCTGCCAGAACTTGTCGAAGGTGCGGACCTGCGGGTCGGCGCCGAAGTCGGCGGCGAGCAGCTTGTCACCGGACGGCGAGAGCGCGATCCCGAAGAACGCCATGCCCTGCGCCGAACCGTCGAACACCTGGTTCGCGCCGCCGTCGCGGCGCACGATCGCGCCGTCGGGCGCCTGTTCGGTCCAGGCCGAGATCTTGCCGGAGTCGGTGGCGAAGATGAACCGCGACGAACCGCCGAGCGGGACCGGCGTGCCGTCGACATCCACCCACTGGTCGCGCACCGCGAACAGGTCGGAGGTGATCGGGGCCGGGTTGAACGCCACGCCGGTGACCTTGCCGACGCTCTTGTCCGAGGTGTCGGCGTCGGCGCCGGGTACCCCGACGAGCTTGAGCTGATCCTGGAACAGCTTCTGCAGTTTCGGATCCGAGGAGGCGTGCACGTCACCGACGAACTGGTAGGACTTGCCGCCCGCGCCGACCCAGAAGTGCCCGCCCGCGCCCTTGGGGCGATCGGCCAGGCCCCAGGCGTTGACCAGGTCGGGGAAGGTGAACTGGGCGTGGTAGGAATCCTTGTTGGCAGCCAGGTTCGTCTGGCTGTACCGGTTCCCGTCCAGCGCGGCCACATCGTCGCCGGCCTGCTCGGAGCTCGAGCACGCGGCCGCCAGTAGCAGGGCCGCACCGAGAACCACACCTCGCACCAGCCCGGACCGTACCCCGCGGGTACCCCTCACATGTCCGTTCACGTTCTTTCCTTTCGACCTCCGCCGGACGGCGTTCAGGCGAGGCTGACCTTAGCCTGACCCGAGCCCCGGCGTGCCGTGACCGTCTCCTCCAGGGCAGGTCTAGGCTGTCGCCCGTGGTCGAACCCTCCGCCCCCGTCGCCCCTCATCCCGACATCGCCGCCCTGGCCCCGCTGCTCGGCAGCTGGCGCGGACGCGGCCACGGCGAGTACCCGACCATCGAATCCTTCGACTACGTCGAGGAGATCACCTTCGGACATCTCGGCAGGCCGTTCCTCACCTACCGGCAGCGCACGAAGGCCGCCTCCGACGGCAGGCCGCTGCACGCCGAGACCGGCTATCTGCGTTGCCCCGCGCCCGGCCGGGTCGAGCTGGTGCTCGCCCACCCCACCGGCATCACCGAGATCTGCGAGGGCACGATCACCGAAACCGTCGACGGAATCCGCCTCGAATTGAACTCGACGAATATCGGGCTGAGCGGTTCGGCGAAACCGGTTACCGCCCTCGGCCGCTCTTTCCACGTGACTGGAGACACGATCGACTACACGTTGCGAATGGCGGCCGTCGGCGAATCCCTGCAGCACCATCTGGCTGCGACTCTGCAACGCACGTAACATCCTTCGAATTCGGTAATTACCTCACCAGGGGCGCTGAACTGCGGATTTCGCCTATCGATACCGCGCATTCACCTTTTCATCACGGTCGCGTACCGGTTGTGTTCGAACACGCCCGCACATAACGCAACAATTGTGTGTCGCTTGCCTAGGTCTGTTGTTACCCGCGCGGCGGCCGATCTACGGTTCAAGCACCAGCAAACCAACAGACAATCGAAAGGCTGCCCGGGAGAGCACGTCGAAACCCTGAACGAGGGAGACGAAACCATGAGGCGTTCCACCCTGATCTTGACCACTGCCGGGATGATTCTGGGCGGCGCGGCCGCCATCGACCTCCTCGACGGCGCGGGCACCCATGCCGCACCCGAGCCCATTGCCGGGTACAACGTCGTGCACAACACGGCCACTGCCCATTCCGAGAGCAGTTCACTCGCGGTGGTGCGGGGCCTGCTGGCGACCGAGAACGCCGGCGGACCCGGCCACACCGCTGCGGCGCCCGTTCAGTAACCCGGCGGCAGCGCGGCGAACATGTCGCGGGTGACGGCGACCGCGTTGTCGGAGCTGCCACCCTTGACCAGCAGCGTCGCGAAGGCCATGTCCCCGCGGTACCCGACGAACCACGAGTGCGATCCGCCGTCGACCTCGGCTTCGCCGGTCTTGCCGTACACCTCGCCCTGGTCCCTGATCCGTTCGGCGGTGCCGCCCGTGACGACCATGCGCATCATCGTGCGCAGTCCGTCGACCACGTTCCGGTCGATCGCGGGCCGGTCACCGTCGATCCGGGTCGGCCTGCCCGCGATCAGATACGGCACCGGTGCCGAGCCCTGCGCGACCGTCGCCGCCATCACGGCCATGCCGAACGGGCTCACCACGACCCGGCCCTGTCCGATGCCGTCCTCGGCGCGCTGGACGAGTCCCTCGGCGGGCGGCACCGAACCCGACATCGTCGGCAGGCCCTCCACGGTGTAGTCCTGGCCGATGCCGAGCCGGGCCGCGGCGTCGGTCAGCGCGGTGCTGTCCAGCCTGCTGGCCAGCCGGGCGAAGGTGGTGTTGCACGAGCGCTCGTAGGCGGTGGCCATCGGCACGTCGCCGACGGAGAAGAGGTTGTAGTTGGGGATGGTGCGCTCGCCGATGGTGGTGTGGCTCGGACACGGCAGCACGGTCTCGGGCGTGGCGATGCCCGCCGCCATCGCGGCCGAGGCGGTCACCGTTTTGAAGATCGAGCCCGGCGGATACTGACCGCTGGTGGCGACGGGGCCGTCCCGATCGGCCGCCTTGTTCTGGGCCACCGCGAGGATCGCCCCGGTCGACGGACGCAGCACCACCATCATCGTCTGCTCGGTGCGCAGGTCGACCGCGTGCTGCGCGGAGTTCTGCACGAACCGGTCGATGCTCAGCGCGAACGAGGGCGCCGGCTGCGCCGCTACCTCGTGCAGCACATCGAGATCGGCGCCGTTGGCATTGCGGGTCACCACGCTCCACCCCGCCTTGCCGTCGACCTCGGCGATCACCGTCTTGCGCACCTGGGTGAGCAGATCGGGCGCGAACTTGCGGTCGGTGGGCACCATGTCCCACTCCTGGGTCAGGGTGACACCGGGCAGCCCGATCAGTTCGCCGCCGATGGTCTCGGCCTCGTACTCGGTCAGCAGGATCACCGTGGAGGGCCCACCGGATCGGCGGGCCGCGTCCAGGATCGACTGCGGGGTGTAGGCGACCGGATCGATCCGGCTCAGCGCCGCGGCCAAGGCGCCGGCGACCCGATCCGGCTCGGTGGCCGCGGCCGGGTCGAACCGCACCCGCGACACCTTGCCCGGCACCAGCACATCGCTGCCCGCCGACTCGTTGACCCGCGCGCGCGGCGCCGGCGCGGTGCGCAGTTCCAGCGTCTGGGTGTCGCCGAGCTTCGGATGGATGTCGGCGGAGGTCCAGCGCACCAGCCACCGACCGCCGGTGCGGCCCATCTGCAACTCGCCGGTGTAGGTCCACTGGCGGCCCTTGGGCAAGGTCCAGGCGTAGGTGTAGTCGACGGTGGCCGTGTCACCACTGACGCGCGCGTCGCCGGTGCGGATCTCGAGCTTCTCGGCCTGCAGCGCCTGCCACGCCGAAGTCAGTGCGGCCGTGGCCTTCTCGGGGGCGGTGGTGAGCTCGGCGGCCGCGGCGAGATCGCGGTCGGCCAGCGCCTCGGCGAAGGCGTCGGCGGCGGGTACCGGTCCCTGCGGGCCTGCGGAGCAGGCGGTGGCCGCCACCGCGAGGGCTGCCACCGCGAACGTGGTTACCATCCGTGTCCTCATCGGCACCGATGGTAGCGGCGACCGGGCAGCAAACCCCGGATGACGGCGCCGTACACGCCCGGATTTCAGTCGACGAGCACCGTGGCGAAGGTCGCGATCTGACGGAAACCCACACGGCTGTAGGCACGTCGGGCGATCCGGTTGTAGTCGTTGACGTACAGGCTGGCCGTACGCCCTGTCGCGACAACGGCATTCGCGACCGTCGCGGTGCCCGCGGTGCCGACGCCCGCCCCGCGGAAGTCCGGATGCACCCACACACCCTGGATCTGGCCGGTGCGCCGCGACAACGCGCCGATCTCGGCCTTGTAGACGACCTCGCCGTCCTCGAAACGTGCCCAGGCCCTGCCGGATTCGATCAGGCTCTGGATTCGCCGCCGGTAGCCACGGCCGCCGTCGCCCGCGCGCGGGTCGACGCCGACCTCCTCGATGAACATGGCGATCGCGGCGGTCAGGTAGCGGTCGATCTCGTCGGGCCGCACCCGGCGCACCCCCGCGTCCGGGCGGGCCAGCGCGGGCGCGCCGAGCGCGAGCAACGGCTGATCGGCGCGCAGTTCCCTGGCCGGACCCCACTTGGGCAGCAGCAGCTCCCACAGCGGCAGAGCCAGCTCCTGTCGGCCGACCACCGAGGAACACACCCGCGGCCAGCGCGCCGCCCGCTCGGCGAACGCGCGTAAGGCCTGCTGGTCACCGCGCAGCGGCACCAGATTCGCCCCGGAGAAGCAGAGGGAGTCCGCGGGACCGCCCCGGCTCCACAGCTCACCGAGCCCGGAGCGCGCGTCGAGCCCGAACTCCTGGACCCGGGCCGCGATCATGCACGAGGCCACCGGGTCGGAGTCGAGCACACGCAGCACCTCGCCCAGATCTCGCACGGACACCGGGCGCGCGGGAGGGGTTTTGGACCGTCGCGTCGGCTCCAGCAGACTCCGCACGGCACCAGCCTGCCACGAAAGCACGCGCAGTGGTACGGGTCCGCCGAATCCGACGTCCGACCGTGAGCGACGGAGCTCAGCCCACGGTGACGACCGGCTCACCGCCCGGCTGCTCGCCCATCTCCTCGGCAATGCGCATCGCCTCTTCGATCAGGGTTTCCACGATCTGCGCCTCCGGCACGGTCTTGATGACCTCGCCCTTGACGAAGATCTGGCCCTTGCCGTTGCCCGACGCGACACCGAGGTCGGCCTCGCGCGCCTCACCGGGCCCGTTCACGACGCAGCCCATCACGGCGACGCGCAGCGGCACCTCGAGGCCGTCCAGGCCCGCGGCGACCGCGTCGGCGAGGGTGTACACGTCGACCTGGGCGCGACCGCACGACGGGCAGGACACGATCTCGAGCTTGCGCGGGCGCAGGTTCAGCGACTGCAGGATCTGGCCGCCGACCTTCACCTCCTCGGCGGGCGGGGCCGACAGCGAGACCCGGATGGTGTCGCCGATGCCCTCGCTGAGCAGCGCGCCGAAGGCCACCGCGGACTTGATCGTGCCCTGGAACGCCGGGCCGGCCTCGGTGACGCCGAGGTGCAGCGGGTAGTCGCTGCGCGCGGCCAGCTGCCGGTACGCCTCCACCATGATCACCGGGTCGTTGTGCTTGACCGAGATCTTGATGTCGCCGAAGCCGTGGTCCTCGAACAGGCTCGCCTCCCACAGCGCCGACTCGACCAGCGCCTCGGGGGTGGCCTTGCCGTACTTCTCCAGCATCCGCTTGTCCAGCGAACCGGCGTTGACGCCGATGCGGATCGGGATGCCCGCGGCGCCCGCGGCCTTGGCGACCTCGCCGACCCGGCCGTCGAATTCCTTGATGTTGCCCGGGTTCACCCGGACCGCGGCGCAGCCGGCGTCGATCGCGGCGAAGATGTAGCGCGGCTGGAAGTGGATGTCGGCGATCACCGGGATCTGCGACTTCTTCGCGATCGTGGCGAGGGCGTCGGCGTCCTCCTGGCGCGGGCACGCCACCCGGACGATGTCGCAGCCCGACGCGGTCAGCTCGGCGATCTGCTGCAGCGTCGCGTTGATGTCGTGGGTCTTGGTGGTGGTCATCGACTGCACCGAGATCGGCGAGTCACTGCCAACGCCGACATTGCCCACCTTCAGCTGGCGGGTCTTGCGCCGGGGTGCGAGAACAGCAGCGGGGGCGGCGGGCATCCCCAATCCGATTGTGCTGGTCACGTTCGGCTGCCTTCTTTCGTACGTTTCGTGGATTCGACCGGGTGTGGTTGCTGCCGAGCTTAGTCGCGCGGGGTTGCCGCACGCCCTGTGAGGGGCACGACAGCGGTTCGGAGCGATCAGGGCAGACGGATCGGATTGACGATGTCGGCGGCCAGGGTCAGCAGCATGAACGCACCACCGATCACGACCGCCACATACGTCACCGGGAGCAGCTTGAGGTAGTCCACCGGACCGGCCGGGGCCTTGCCGCGCCAGGACCGGATGGTGTCCCTGATCTTCTCGTAGAGCACGACCGCGATGTGCCCGCCGTCCAGCGGCAGCAGCGGCAGCAGGTTGAACGCGCCCAGGAAGAAGTTCAGGCTGGCCAGGACCATGATGAACATGCCCCACAGGCCGCGCTCGGCGGTCTCGCCGCCGATGCGGCTGGCGCCGTAGACGCTGACCGGGGTCTCCGGATCGCGCTCACCGCCGGTGACCGCCTCCCACAGCGCCGTCACCTTCTGCGGCATCTTGGCCAGCGACTTGACCGTCTCGACGAAGAAGTCGCCGGTGAACGAGATGGTCGCCGGAATCGCGGCGATCGGGCCGTACTGCTGGGGCTCGGCGTAGTCGGGGCCGACGCCGACCGCGCTGACCTCCCGGCTCGGGCCTTCCTTCGGATAGCGCACGGTGCGCTCCGGCGTCACCGGCACGGTCAGCGTCCGGCCGTCGCGTTCGATCGTGTAGGTGAAGGTGCCGGTCTGCTTCTGCGTCTCGGCCTGGAACTGCGCCCACGTGGTCACGGGCACGCCGTTGACGGCGGTCACCACGTCGCCGCGCCGCAGCCCGGCGCGCTGGGCGGGACCGTCACCGGCGCACGGCTGCATCGTCTGATCGGGATTCTGCTGCGCGACGCAGCTCATCGAGCCCAGCGCGGTGGCCGGGGGCTGCTCGAGCTGCGGCAGGCCCCAACCGACGGCCAGGACCACCAGCAGGATGAACCCGAGCAGGAAGTTCATCGCGATGCCGCCGAACATCACCACCAGGCGCTTCCAGGTCGACTGGCGATACATCGCCCGCTCGACCTCCTCGGCCTCGAGTTCGTCGAGCGCGGTCATGCCCGCGATATCGCAGAAGCCGCCCAGCGGCAGCGCCTTGAGGCCGTATTCGGTCTCACCGCGACGGAACGAGAACACCTTGGGCCCGAAGCCGATGAAGTACCGGCGCACCTTCATGCCGGTGGCCTGCGCCGCCCACATGTGCCCGCATTCGTGCAGCGCGATCGAGATCGTGATACCGAGGGCGAACAGTGCGAACCCCAGCGCGAATACCATCTGGCCTCTTTCTCTGGCGGCTGGCGCCGCGGGTTTCCGGCCTCGTGACCTCGCGTCCGAGCAGCGATACTGCGCCTGCGGCGTTCCGTCTCGCTACTCGGACGCGAGGCGGCCGAAAACGTGGTGGTCAGTTCGTCGGTCAGGTCCTGTCAGGACGCGACGATGGTGGCGGCGTACCGACGTGCCCAGCGGTCGGCCGCGAGGACGTCGTCCAGGGTATCGGGTTCCCCGTGCCAGCGATCGGCGGCCTCTACCGCCTGTGTGACGGTGCGCACGATCGCCGGGAAGGTGATCTTGCCGTCGAGGAACGCCTGCACCGCGACCTCGTTGGCGGCGTTGTAGACGGCGGTGACGCTGCCGCCCGCCTCGCCGGCCTGCCTGGCCAGGCGCACGGCGGGAAAGACCTCGTCGTCGACCGGTTCGAAGGTCCAGGTGGACGCGGTGCCGAAATCACAGGCGGCCGCCGCGCCGGGGACCCGGTCGGGCCAGCCCAGGGCCAGGGCGATCGGCAGCTTCATGTCCGGCGGGCTGGCCTGGGCGAGCGTCGAGCCGTCGGTGAAGGTGACCATCGAGTGCACGATCGACTGCGGGTGCACCGTGACATCGATGCGGTCGTAGGGCACCCCGAACAGCAGGTGGGTCTCGATCAGTTCCAGGCCCTTGTTCACCAGCGACGCCGAGTTGAGGGTGTTCATCGGGCCCATCGACCAGGTCGGATGGGTCTTGGCCTCGCTGGGGTTCACCGATTCGAGCATCTCGGCGGTCCAGCCACGGAACGGCCCGCCCGACGCGGTGAGGACCAGCCGGGCGACCTCGTCGGCCCGGCCGCCGCGCAGGCACTGCGCGAGGGCGGAGTGCTCGGAGTCGACCGGGACGATCTGGCCGGGCGCGGCCGCGCGGGTCACCAGGGATCCACCGGCGACCAGGGATTCCTTGTTGGCCAGCGCCAGCCGGGTGCCCGCTTCCAGGGTGGCCAGGGTCGGGCCGAGACCGAGCGCACCGACCAGCGCGTTGAGCACCACGTCGGCCTCGGTGCGGCGCACGAGTTCGGTGGCCGCGTCGGGGCCGCCGAGTTCGAGGTCGAGCGACTGGGCGGCGGCGGGATCGGCGACGGCGACATTGCGGGTGCCGACGGCCGCCATCTGCTCGGCGAGCAACGCGGGATTGCCGCCGCGGGCGGCGAGGCCGACCACCTCGAAGCGGTCGGGGTTGGCGGCGATCACCTCGAGCGCCTGGGTACCGATCGAACCGGTACTGCCCAGGAGCAGCACCTTCACCCGGTCGGTGGACGTGGACTGGCCGTGTGCGGCACGGGTAGCTGGGTGGGACACGGCCCCATTGTGGCAGGGCTGCTGGCTACGACGGACGGTCGTATGCCACGATATGCTCACTCGCCCAACCAGAACTCGAGCCCTAAGGAGCGATCGTGGCCGCCACGGACCTCGAATCAGTCAGCACCGAGCGCGCCGTCGCCACCAGCGTCGATCCCGCCGAGGTGCCCTCGGCCGCGTGGGGCTGGAGCGGTGAGTCGCGCAAGACCTTCCGCATCGCGGCCTGGGTCGTCGTGGTGATCCTGCTCGGCATGACCTTCGGCAACCACCAGGGCCACATCGAGGACATCTTCCTCATCGGCCTGGCCGGCCTGATCGCGGTGATCCTGGTCATCGACTCGCTGACCCAGCGCATCCCGCGCTAGCTTCCGACTTCACCGACAACGCCTGCGGCAGCGACTTTCTCGCGCCGCGGGCGTTGTCGTGTGCGCGGTGTCAGCGGCCGCGCCGCGCGCCGGTCTTGCGCCCCTTGCCCCCACGAGCGGGTTGCTGCTTGGCCGTCGGCTTCTTCGCGGCGCTCTTGCGCGCGGGCGCGGCCGCCGCCCGCCGTGCCGGCTCCGCCGCGACCGCGCCGCGCGAGCTGTTCGCCGACCGGCCGCGCACGATCCCGACGAACTCCTCGAGCAGTTCGCTGTCGCTGCCCGCGGGCCAGGCCAGCGCGATCTCGGTGAATTCGGTGTCGCTGACCGGCCGGTAGACCAGGTCGCGCCGGTGATGCAGCCGCGCGATCGACTGCGGCACGATCGTCGCGCCGCCGACCGCGGCGACCAGCGCGAGGGTGTCGGCGGCCTGATCGAGATCGGTGCCGTCCTGCAGCCGCTCCTCGGCCAGGTCGGCGGGCGTGATGGTCTCCAGCAGCGAGAGCGCGTCGTCCTTCTGGACAACCGCGACCGGGGTCTCCTGCCACAGCGGGATCGCATTCATCACGGTCCGGTCGATCGGCAGCCGGACGAAGCACAGGTCGACGCGCCCCTCGCGCAACGCGCTCTCCTGCTCCCCCTGCGCGACCCCGACGACCTCGAGCGGATGGTCCGGCAACCGGTCACCCCAGATCCGCGCCCATTTCGACACGGTGACACCGGGTACGAACCCGACCCGCAGGCTCGCGGGCGCTTCCGGTTTCTGCTCCCGCTCGGCCTGCTCCTGCGCACTGATCAGCGCCCTGGCATGGTTCAGCAGCGCCGCGCCGTCCTCGGTCAGCTGGGTCGGCGACGCCCCCGGCACGAACACCCTGGTACCGAGTTCGTGCTCCAGCTCGATGACGGTGGCGCTCAGGCTCTGCCGGGAGATCCGCAGGCCCTTCGCGGCCCGGGCGAAGTGCAGTTCCTCGGCGACCGCGACGAAGCGACGCAGCCGGGCGAGGTCGATGGAGTCGGCGGCGGTGACATCGAAGTCGCTCATTCTGACCAGAATATGGCACCCGCCGGGCGGCCCCGACCACCGATCACAGGTTCGACAGCACCCACAGCACGGCGATGATCGACCCGACGACGGCGATCAGGATCAGGAAGGTGGTCAGCACCGAGCCCCACCCGCTGCGCGACGGCGCCGGATACGGCATCGGCGGCGGCACCGGGCGCTGCCACCCGGGCGGCGCGACCGGGCGCGGTGCGACGGGCTGGTACGGGGGTACCGGCGGACGGTTCACCGGGTACGGCACCCCCGACCCGCTGACCGGGCTCATCGGCGCCATCCCGACGAACGGCTGCGGATGGGCACCGGAGGTCGGCCGCACCGTCGCCGCGCCACCGGTGCCGGTGCGCAGCGCCCGCTGCACGGCGTCGACGAATTCCTCGCAGGAGGAGAACCGGTCGGCGGGTCGTTTGGCGAGCGCGCGGGCCATCACGGCATCGAGCACCGGCGGCAGCCCGGCGCGGCGCGGGCTGACCGGCGGGGGCGGTGCCTGCAGATGCCCGGTGATGACGGCGGCCGGGCTGGGCGCCTCGTACGGCGCGGTGCCGGTCAGCAGCGAGTACAGCGTGCAGGCCAGCGAATACTGGTCGGCGCGATGGTCGAGCGGGACGCCGGTGAGCTGTTCGGGCGCGGCGTAGGCGAGCGTGGCGGTGAACGATCCCGTCTCGGTGAGGTGACCGGAATCGTCTCGCAGCCGGGCGATCCCGAAATCGGTGAGGTACACCCGCTCCTGGCTGTTGGATCGGGCCAGCAGGATATTGGCCGGCTTCACATCTCGGTGCAGGACGCCCGCGCGATGCGCGTAGTCGAGCGCGGCGGCGGTCTCGCCGATGATCTGCACCGCCCGGTCCGGCGGCAGCGACCGCGGATCCAGCATGGACGCGTCGACCCCGTCGATGTACTGCATGCTGATCCACAGCTGATCGCCCTCGACGCCGCGGTCGAACACGGTCACGATGTTCGGGTGGTCGAGCTGGGCCACCAGATCGGCCTCCCGCTCGAATCTGGCCCGGATCTCCTTGTCGGAGTACAGCTCCTGGTTCAGCAGCTTGAGCGCGGTCCAGCGCGGCAGCCGGGGATGCCGGGCCAGATACACCGACCCCATCCCACCGCGGCCCAGCTGCCGGTCGATCGTGTATCCGGCGAATACCGTCCCGTCAGAAACCACTCTGACCCCCGAATCTCGCTCGTCGTCCGACGGGTGTGGACCCTACCAAACACCGTTCGCCGCGGTACGGGGTCGCGCGGACACCAGGGTCAGCCGAGCGGGAAGCCCGCGACGTCGGCGATCAGCGTCGGCATGTTCTTCTCCACCGTGTTGCCCGCGAAGGGGGTGTCGTCGGAGCCGCGATAGAACAGCAGCACCCAGCGCGCTCGGGCAGGTTCGGCGAAGGTCGACACGATCGCGGAGCCGACGTACCGGCCGCCGCTGGACCGTTCCCGGCGGTCGTCGGTGCGGGTGCCGGTGGTCGCCTGGCCGTGGTCCTTCGTCTGCTGCCGGAATCGGCCGACGACGTCGGCGGCGGCCTGGGCCGTGGGATAGGTGAAGAACGCGTAGTGGGTGTCACCGACGAAATTGTCGGCGCAGTTCCACTTCGCCTGGTAGCCGTCGAACGTCTTCATCCACTCCTCGCCGTACTTCGACGCCGTGAGGCGGCCCGAGCACAGCCGATCACCGATGACCCGGCCGCTGCTGTACCCGTCGGGCAGCATCTGCGGGAACGCCGCGTGCAGCGCGTCCATGTCCTGGTGTCCGGCGGAGCGGTGCAGGGCGTCGGCGAGCGGGGAGCTGTCGTCCTGCCACACCCAGTAGGTCGCGCCGAGGATCAGGGCCAGCACCGCGAGCAGGACCACCGGCGTCCAGTTGCGCCGTCGCGGCACCGGCCTCGGCCGCCCGGGATAGGGCGCGGGGGCCGCGAACGGTGGCGGGTACCCCGGAGAGCGTTGCGGCACAGCGGGATGCGGCACCGGTGGATGCGCGAACTGCGGCATCGACTGCCCCGCGAACACGGTCGGCTGCGCCCCGGTGCCGCTGAGCGCGCGCCGCGCGGCCGCGACGAACTCCGCGCAGGAGTCGAAACGGTCGGACGGCCGCTTGGCCAGCGCGCGAGCGAGCACGGTGTCCAGCGCGAGGGGCAGATCGGGCCGGTGCGCCCGCGGCGACGGCGGCGGCGATTGGAGGTGGCCCTGGATGACCAGCACCGGATTCGTCGCCTCGAACGGAGCGACGCCGGTGAGCATCGAATACAGCGTGCACGCCAGCGAGTACTGATCGGCGCGATGATCCAGATACGCACCGGTCAGCTGTTCGGGCGAGGCGTAGGCGAGCGTGGCGGTGAAGGTGCCGGTCTGGGTCAGGTGGTGCACATCGTCGCGGGGCCGGGCGATCCCGAAGTCGGTCAGCAACACCCGCTCCCGGCCGTCGGTGTCGGCCAGCAGAATATTGGCGGGCTTGACGTCGCGGTGCAGCACGCCGTTGCGGTGCGCGTGATCGAGGGCCGCCGCGGTGCCCTCCACGATGTGCAGCGCCCGCTCGACCGCCACCGGATGTTCGATGGTCGCCGCGTCGACCCCGTCGACGAACTGCATGCTGATCCACAGCCGCCCGTCATCGACACCCCGGTCGTAGACCGTGACGATGTTCGGATGCTCCAACTGCGCCGCCAGATCTGCTTCCCGCTCGAACCTGGCCCGAATCTCGGTGTCGGCGAACAGCTCCGCGTTCAGCAGCTTCAGCGCGATCTGCCGGGGCAACCGCGGATGCCGCGCGAGATACACCGATCCCATTCCGCCACGGCCGAGTTGGCGCTCGATGGTGTATCCGGCGAAGACATCGCCCGTCGCAAGCATGATTCCCCCGTTGTCCCGCCGTTCGGTCCGGCCGCCGGTGCGCATCCCGCCGGTCGGCCACCATCAACCTAGCGCCTGACCACGCGGGATCGGACATCGTGGCGCGGCGGTCGGCGGGTGCTGCGAGATCGCCCTCCGGCGATGCCGGACGACGCTCAGTCTTCGACGCGCACACCCATCGACCGGGCCGTTCCGGCGACGATCCGCATCGCCGCCTCGACGTCGGTCGTGTTCAGGTCGGGCAGTTTGCGGAGTGCGATGCGCCGCAACTGTTCCCGGGTGAGGGCGCCCACCGGTGTGTGGCCGGGCCGGGGTGAGCCGGGTTTGCCGAGTGCCGCGCGGATCAGCGAAGCCGTCGGCGGCGTCTTGAGCCGCATGGTCCAGCGTTTGCGGGCATCGATCGTGATGACGGCGGGGATGATCTCCCCGCGCCGATCGGCCGTCGCGGCGTCGTAGCGGCGTTTGACTTCGAACGGCGGGATGCCGGTGGGGCCGAGCATCTTGCCGAGAACCATGAGGGAGGCATTGCCCGCCTCGAGTTCGAGAGTGACTGTGACAGAGGCTGTTCCGCGCGCCATAGTCAACGATCTCGGATGCGGGCCTCGTTCCGGTTCCGTGCCGATAACGCCTGGGCCGCAACGTGATCGGCGCTCCGCCGACAACCCGGTGGCCGGCCTCGGCACGGCCCGGATCCCGCGGTGCGGCCCGACCGCAGGTGCCCGGGTCTCACCGATGGCGGCGCTGCCGGTCCGGCACGACGAGGCCGATGCCCGTCCGTTGTGACTTCGCGACCGGCACGCGCCCGTGTTCGAGTCGCCCCGCGCGCCGCGGCCTGTCAGGCTGGAGCCGTGAAGCGTGATGTGTCCGCGAGCATGGAGATCACGGTCCACGCCGACGCGGTGCTGCAGTGGCAGATCGCCGTCGCCCGGCAACCCGGCCTCGATCTGATCGAATCCATGACGTGCGTACTCGACGGCGAGTACGTCACGCCCCGCGAGGTGATCGGCCCGCACCATTCCCGCCTGCACGTGCTCGACGCGCAGGCAGGCACGCTGCGGCTGGACTACCAGGCGACGGTGTTCGGCACCGCGATCCCCGCACCGGCCACCGACTACGAAATCGCGCTGTACCGGCGGCCCAGCCGCTACGCCGAGTCGGACAAGCTGCTCGGCTACGCTGCCGCCGAATTCGGTTACGGCATCGTCGATCCGGAGATGGCCGCTCGGGTGGCGGCGTGGGTCGGCAGGCGGATCTCCTACGTTCCGGGCAGCAGCGCTCCGATCGACGGCGCGGTGGAGACCCTGCTGTCGGGCACCGGCGTCTGCCGCGACTTCTCCCACCTGGTGGTCGCGCTACTGCGCGCGGTCGGCGTCCCGGCCCGCGTGGCGGCGGTCTACGCCCCCGGCTGCGTGCCGATGGACTTCCACGCCGTCGCCGAGGCCTACGTCGACGGCGCGTGGCGCGCGCTCGACCCGACCTGCCTGGCGCCGCGCTCGAGCCTGGTCCGCATCGCCACCGGGCGCGACGCCTCCGACATCGCCTTCCTGGACAACCACGGCGGCGACATCACGCTCAACACGCTGACCGTGAACGCCTTCGTCGACGGCCCACTGCCCTACGACGACTTCACCCAGCCGATCGGCATCGAGTAGCGGATCAGCCCTCGGCGGCGAGCTGGCCGCAGGCGGCCGCGATCTCCTGGCCGCGGGTGTCGCGCACCGTGCACGAGACGCCCTGGGCGATCACCCGGCGCACGAACTCGCGCTCGACCGGCTTCGGGCTGGCGTCCCACTCGCTGCCCGGGGTCGGGTTGAGCGGGATCAGGTTCACGTGCACGAGCGGGCCGAGGGCCTTGTGCAGCTTCTTGCCGAGCATGTCCGCCCGCCACGGCTGATCGTTGACGTCGCGGATCAGCGCGTATTCGATCGACACCCGGCGCCCGGACTTGTCCGCGTAGTACCGAGCGGCGTCGAGCACTTCGGCGATCGACCAGCGGTTGTTCACCGGCACCAGGGTGTCGCGCAGCTCGTCGTCGGGAGTGTGCAGCGACACCGCCAGCCGCACCGACATGTCCTCGTCGGCCAGCTTGCGGATCGCGGGCGCCAGGCCGACGGTCGACACCGTCACCGAGCGCTGCGAGATGCCCAGACCGTCGGGCGCGGGCGAGGTGATCCGGCGGACCGCGTTCACCACGCGCTTGTAGTTGGCCAGCGGCTCGCCCATTCCCATGAACACGATGTTGGACAGCCGGCCCGGGCCGCCGTGGACCTCACCGTCGCGCAGCGCGGCAGCCGCGGCGCGCACCTGGTCGACGATCTCGGCGGTCGACAGGTTGCGCGTCAGCCCGGCCTGGCCGGTCGCGCAGAACGGGCACGCCATGCCGCAGCCCGCCTGGCTGGAGATGCACAGCGTATTGCGATCGGGATAGCGCATGAGCACGCTCTCGAGCAGGGTGCCGTCGTGGGCGCGCCAGAGCGTCTTGCGGGTGTCGCCCTCGTCGCAGGCGAGGTGGCGCACCACCGACAGCAGCGGCGGGAACAACGTCTCGCCTACCTTCTCGCGCACGTCGGCGGGCAGATCGGTCATCAGCGCCGGGTCGGCCTGCAACCTGCCGTAGTACTGCCGGGCCAGCTGGTCGGCGCGGAACTTCGGCAGCCCCAGCTCCTGCACCGCGACCTTGCGTTCGTCCGCGTCCAGGTCGGCGAGGTGACGCGGGGGCATCCCGCGACGCGGGGCATCGAACACGAGGGGCAGGGAGGTGGCCATAATTCCACCATTGTCCCAAACGCGGCAGCGGCCCCGGTGGGCGGGCCGCCACGCCGAACGTCGTTATCGAGAAGATGCGTGCACGGGTGATAGCTGTCGGCAATGATCGAACCATGTCCACCAATGCCGAATCAGGGTCGTCACCGGCCGCGCCCGAGCCCGCGGCGCCGACGAGCGAGCAGACCGACACCACTCCGCACCGCAAGGACACGCAGGCTCCGGCCAAGCGCGTCACCTCGAAGGGTGTGCACGGCTCACGCACCGGCTACACCTGGATCGGCCTGCTCGCCGCCGCGATCATCGGCATCGTCCTGCTGATCTTCATCATCCAGAACCTGGACCAGGCGCAGGTCAACCTGCTGTTCTGGGACTTCTCGCTGCCGCTGGGCATCACCGTGCTGCTCTCGGTGATCGCGGGCGCGCTGGTGATGGGACTCGTCGGCGGGGTGCGGATCCTGCAGCTGCGCCACGCCGCGAAGAAGCCCTGACGCTCAGAGCAGCGCGCTGAGCACCAGCCAGGACACGAACGCCGAGGGCAGCATCGAGTCGAGGCGATCCATGATGCCGCCGTGGCCGGGCAGCATCGTGCCCATGTCCTTGATGCCGAGTTCGCGCTTGATCTGCGACTCGATCAGGTCGCCGCAGGTCGCCACGACCACCAAGCCGATACCGAGCACGACGCCGATCATCGAGTTCGCCTCGAGCAGCAGCGTGACGGTCAGCAGACCACCGATGACGCTGAACACCAGCGAACCGCAGAACCCCTCCCACGACTTCTTGGGGCTGATCGCGGGGACCATCGGATGCCTGCCGAACAGCACGCCGGCGACATAGCCGCCGACATCGGAGCACACGACCAGGATCATGAACGTCAGCACCCGCAGGTTGCCGTCGGGTTCGAGCAGCAGCAGTGTCGAGAACGCGGCGAGCAGCGGGATCCAGGTGAGGGTGAACAGGGTGATCGCGGTGTCGCGCAGGAAGTTCTTGGGCGCGGTGCTCAACCCGTGGTCGAACAGCCGCCACACCATACAGACCAGCGCTGTCGCGGCGAACGCGCCGACCACGCCTTGGGCGCCCCACGGCCAGCCCAGCCAGAACACCGCCTGGCCGCCGACCAGCAGCGGGATCCGCGGGACCAGGACGTCGGCCTCGCGCAGTCGCTTGGCGACCTCCCAGGTCGCCACGCCGACCGCCGCGCCCGCCACCCCGATGAACACCTTGGGGACGAACAGCAGGATCGCGATGAGCGACAGGCCGAGGCCGAGGCCGACCGCCAGCGCCGCGGGCAGGTTACGACCCGCGCGCGACGTCGGCGCCTGCGGCTCGGCAGGCGCCACGTCGTCCGGTGTGCCTGCCGCCGCGGCGGTCTCCTCGACCCGGTCCGGCATCGGCTCCGGTGCCGCTCCGGTGGCGGCGGCGTCTTCGGCCACGATTGTCCCGTCGCTCAACTCGTCGTTCCGTTCATCCCCCGCACGAGCGGGACTGGCGAGATCTGCGCTCAGACCTCGAGCAGTTCGGCTTCCTTGTGCTTGACCAGCTCATCGATCTGGCCCACGTACTTGGCGGTGGTCTTGTCGAGCTCCTTCTCGGCGCGCCCGACCTCGTCCTCACCCGCCTCGCCATCCTTCTGGATCCGGCCGAGTTCGTCCATCGCCTTGCGCCGGACGTTGCGAATCGAGACCTTGGCGTCCTCGCCCTTGCCCTTGGCCATCTTGACCATCTCGCGGCGACGTTCCTCGGTGAGCTGCGGCACCGTGATGCGCAGGATGTCACCGTTGTTGGTCGGGTTCACGCCCAGGTCGGAGTTGCGGATCGCGTTCTCGATCGGGCCGAGCTGGCTCTGCTCGTAGGGCTTGATCACCACCATGCGCGGCTCCGGCACGGTGATGCTCGACATCTGGGTGATCGGCGTCAGCGACCCGTAGTAGTCGACCACGACACGGGCGAACATGCCCGGGTTGGCGCGGCCGGTGCGGATGGTTCCGAGGTCGTCCTTCGCCACCGAGACGGCCTTCTCCATCTTCTCCTCGGCATCGAAGAGCGCTTCATCAATCACGACCGGTTCCTCCACAGCGTCGTCATCGTCATCATCCGCGGTTGCGGGATCAGGACCGAACCAAGGTGCCGATGTGCTCACCGGCGACTGCGCGGGCAATGTTGCCCTTGGTCAACAGATTGAACACCAGAATCGGCATCTGGTTGTCCATGCACAAGCTGAAGGCGGTCGCATCGGCCACCTTCAGCCCCTTCTCGATCACTTCCTTGTGGGTGATCTCGGTGAACATGCTCGCGTTCTCGTCGACGCGCGGGTCGGCGTCGAAGACGCCGTCGACGGCCTTGGCCATCAGCACCACGTCGGCGCCGATCTCGAGCGCGCGCTGGGCGGCGGTGGTGTCGGTGGAGAAGTAGGGCATGCCCATGCCCGCACCGAAGATCACGACGCGGCCCTTCTCCAGGTGCCGCTTGGCCCGCAGCGGGAGGTACGGCTCGGCGACCTGCCCCATGGTGATGGCGGTCTGCACACGCGTGTCCACCCCCTGCTGCTGCAGGAAGTCCTGCAGCGCAAGGCTGTTCATCACGGTGCCGAGCATGCCCATGTAGTCCGAGCGGGCGCGTTCCATGCCGCGCTCCTCCAGCTCGGCGCCGCGGAAGAAGTTGCCGCCACCGATCACCACGGCCACCTGCACGCCGGTCTCGACGATCTCGGCGATCTGCTCGGCCACGGTCTGCACGACATCCGGGTCGAGGCCGACCCCGCCGCCACCGAACATCTCCCCACCCAGCTTCAGCAGCACCCGGTTGTATCCAGGGCGGTCGGTACCCGGGTCGGTCATGGGTGTTCGTCTCCTTCGGCAAGGTCGATATGGGTCGAACTGCGGGCACGCGAATCGGCCACACAGCAAGGCGAAGCGGCATCCATCCTGCCTTATCCGGTTCGCGTCACCGCACAAGACCCCCTTGCGCAACGCGGAGACCCCGGAACCGGGGGCAGGTGCCGTCAGGAATCGGCAAGAGCCCCTCGGGGGCAGACGGACGCTGCTCCCGAGGGGCTCTCGTTCAGGCGGATCAGGCCTGGCCGACCTCGAAGCGGGCGAAGCGGGTCAGGGTGACACCGGCCTCGTCCAGAAGGGCCTTGACGGTCTTCTTCGAGTCGGTGACCGACGCCTGCTCGAGCAGGACGACGTCCTTGAAGAAGCCGTTGACGCGGCCCTCGGTGATCTTCGGCAGCGCGGCCTCCGGCTTGCCCTCTTCGCGGGCGGTGGCCTCGGCGACGCGACGCTCGTTCTCGACCAGCTCGGCCGGAACCTCGTCACGGGTGACGTAGCGGGCCTTGAGCGCGGCGACCTGCATGGCGGCGGCGCGGGCGGCCTCGGCGGCGGCATCGCCTTCACCGGTGTACTCGACCAGCACGCCGACGGCGGGCGGCAGGTCCGACGCACGCTTGTGCAGGTAGGTGGCGACCGGGCCCTCGAAGGAGATGACGCGACGCAGTTCCAGCTTCTCGCCGATCTTGGCGGCCAGCGCCTGCACGGCCTCGTCGACGGTGCCGTTGTCGAGCTTGAGCGCCTTGAGGGCGTCGAGGTCGGCCGGCTTGCCTGCGGCGGCAGCGGTGACGACGGCCTCGGCCAGCTCCTGGAACTCCGCGTTCTTGGCGACGAAGTCGGTCTCGGAGTTGATCTCGACCATGACGCCGTCCTTGGCGATGACCAGACCCTCGGCGGTCGCGCGCTCGGCGCGCTTGCCGACATCCTTGGCGCCCTTGATGCGCAGCACCTCGACGGCCTTGTCGAAATCGCCGTCGGACTCGGCCAGCGCGTTCTTGCAGTCCATCATGCCGGAGCCGGTGAGCTCGCGGAGCCGCTTCACGTCAGCAGCGGTGTAGTTCGCCATCGGGGGCGAGCCTCCTCGTGTGTGGGGTGCTTGGGTGTTTACACCACCTTGCCGACCGCTTCTGAATTCAGAAGGGCCGGCAAGGTGAACGTAGAGCTACCGATCAGCTCAGAAGTCGGCCGGGGTGTGCTGCGCCGGGTCGGCCTTGACCTCGGCCTCGGCCTCGGCGGGCGTCTCGACGGCAGCTTCGGCGGCCGGGGTCGCCTGAGCCAGCAGCTCCTGCTCCCACTCGGCGAGCGGCTCACCGGCGCCGGCCTCGGGCTTCGCGTCGCCGGAAGCCTGGCCCGCGCGGGCCTGCACGCCCTCGGCCACCGCGGAGGCGACGACCTTGGTGAGCAGAGCGGCGGAACGGATCGCGTCGTCGTTACCCGGGATCGGGTAGTCGACCAGGTCGGGATCGCAGTTGGTGTCCAGGATCGCGATGACCGGGATGTTCAGCTTGCGCGCCTCGCCGACGGCGATGTGCTCCTTGTTGGTGTCGACGACCCAGATGGCCGAAGGCACCTTGGCCATGTCGCGGATACCACCGAGGGTGCGGTCCAGCTTGGTCATCTCACGCGTCAGCATGAGGATTTCCTTCTTGGTGCGACCCTCGAAGCCACCGGTCTGCTCCATGGCCTCGAGCTCCTTCAGGCGCTGCAGGCGCTTGTGGACGGTCGAGAAGTTGGTGAGCATGCCACCCAGCCAGCGCTGGTTGACGTAGGGCATCCCGACGCGAGTCGCCTCGGCCGCGATCGACTCCTGGGCCTGCTTCTTGGTGCCGACGAAGAGAACGGTGCCACCGTGGGCGACGGTCTCCTTGACGAACTCGTAGGCCTTGTCGATGTAGGTCAGCGTCTGCTGCAGGTCGATGATGTAGATGCCGTTGCGGTCGGTGAAGATGAACCGCTTCATCTTCGGGTTCCACCGACGAGTCTGGTGCCCGAAGTGCGCGCCGCTGTCGAGCAGCTGCTTCATAGTTACGACAGCCATAGCTCCCGTATCTCTCTTTCGTTGCCGGTTGACGCAGCCGATCGGCGATCGACTGCCCTGGCGCCACCGAAACCGCCGGACCCAGGTCTGCGAGACCGGGACCAGCCGACGATTCCACTGTTCATCCGTTGGAGAACTCGCGCGAACATGCCCTCACGGACTGCCTGCGTATGCGAGCGGCGACCGGATGGACGAGCACGGGTGGCGCGCGAAGTCGGTTCCTGCTGTGCCCAGCACAAACCGCGTTGATCAGTCTACGCGGAGCGGGGCCAGGCCCGAAATCGCCCCCTGACAGCGCCCGCCGAAACAGGTGGTGAAGTGCGCGGTATCCACATCCGGCGAGGTTGTCCCCAGTTGCCGGATCGGAGGTCTGCCCGGGGTGATCTCCCCCGAGAGTAGGGGCATGAACACCTTCCCACGAACCCTGATCTCCACGATTCCGCTGCTCTGCGCCACGGGGGTGCTGGCGGCGCCCGCCGCGGCGCATCCCGGTGCGGAAACGCCCGTCACCCCGGTGTGTGGCGCGGCCGCCGTCGCACCCGAGCGGCACGGGGCGGCGGCGCCTCCGCGTGGTGACGCGCCGCCCGCGCC